>NZ_JBFUPO010000006.1:9541-106452 GCF_041355295.1 Mesorhizobium sp. RCC_202 | reverse complement strand
AGTCCTTCACCGCCACGGTGACGGACGACAAGGGCGCGACGGCGACCGAGACGGTGAGCATCACCATCACCGGCACCAATGATGCGCCGACGATTGTGGCGACTCCGACTGGCGCGGTGACGGAAGACAGCCCCGCGGGCGCGACCGAGACCGCCTCCGGCACGATCAGCTTTGCGGACGTGGACGTGGCAGACAGCCACACTTTGAGTGCGAGCTTCCTGTCGTCGACCAATGCGGGCGGCATCAAACTCGGTTCGCTCGTTGCCACTGAGACGTTGGACACGTCCGGTGGCACCGGTGGGACCGGGATGTGGAACTACAGCGTCAACAATTCCGCGATCCAGTTCCTGGCTGCCGGCCAGACGATCCAGGAGACCTACCAGGTCACGGTTACGGATAATCACGGCGGTTCGACCAGCCAGAATGTCGTCATCACCATCACCGGCACCAACGACGCGCCGGTCATCGATCTCAATGGGCCGTCGCCAGGGCCAACTACCTTGAACTACACCGCCGGATCGGCGGCCACGGCCATCGCCCCAACTGCGACGATCGCGGACATTGACTCGGCCAATTTCGGCGGAGGCTCGCTGACCGTCGCAATCACGGCAAGTTCAGCAGCGGATCAATTAACGATCCAGAATCAGGTCCCGGGGGCCGGCCAGATCACCGTCAGCGGTAGCAATGTGAGTTATGGCGGCGTGTTCATTGGCACGTTCACCGGCGGAGCAAACGGAACCAACCTCGTCATCACCTTCAACGCCAGTGCCACGCAAGTCGCGGCACAGGCCTTGGTGGATCACATTCTCTATTCCAACGCGGTCAGCCCCACCACTACCAAGACGGTGACGTACACTCTGGTGGACGGCGACGGCATAGCCAACGGCGGCACAGACACCGGCTCAGCCACGGCGACGATCAACGTAGCGGGCAGCGATGTCACGCCTCCGAGTGTTTCGATCAGTCACGCACTGAACCCAAGCCAGCAGCAGGCCACCTTCACTGTCCACGCAACAGATGCGAGCGGGATTCAAAGCGTTCAACTGTATGACAGCGTAGGCGCCGCCGCGCCCGTTCTCATTTACACGATGACCGCCGCAGAACTGGCAGCTGGATCTGCGAGCGGCAACTATGTCCATACCTTTGATGACGGCGTGGCTCCGTTCCTGGTCAGCTCCTCTGTTCATCATGTAAGTGCAGTGGTTACCGACAATAGCTCGGCACATAATTCTGCCACAGCGACGGATGGGACAACGTTCAGGACCGACGGCGGCAATGGGAACAGCACCAAATTCTCTGCTCCCGCCGGCATCGCCGGCGAGCCGATCAACCTTGCGCTGACCGATCCGTCGGACGGCCGATCCGTCACCGTCACCGTCAAGGATGTGCCCTCCGACTGGACCATCGACGGCGCGTCGCAGAATGCCGACGGGTCCTGGACAGTGCAGTCCAATGCCGTCCACGAACTGACCGTCACCACGCCGGGCGACTTCGCGGGCGCCGCGGTGCTCGACATCCACCTGACCTGGACCAACGCCGACGGCACGACCGGCAGTGCTTCGATCGCCGACAACGTCGAGGCCTATGCACCCGGTTCGCCTATCTTCGCCTGGTCGGGCGACGACGTGCTCACTGGCTCCGGCGGCAACGATCTGTTCGTGTTCTCGCAGCCGATCGGCAACGATACCGTGCACAGCTTCGACGCGGCGGCCGACCAGATCGATCTCGTCGGTTTCTCCGGCTTCCAGAGCTTTGCCGACGTCCAGGCGCATACCGCCGACGACGCCAACGGCAATGCGGTGATCACGCTGGGCGACGGGCAGTCGATCACGCTCGACGGCGTGCATTCGTCAGCGCTCGGGGCCGGCAATTTCGCCTTCGACCAGACGCCTGTGGTGAACAATACGGGCACCATGACAATCGGCGACGGCGCGCTGCTGCCGCTGAGCGGCACCGTCAACAACAGCGGCCTCATCTCGCTGGACTCGACCGGCAGTGAAACGCTGCTGCAGGTCATCCAGCATGGCGTGACGCTGCAGGGCGGCGGGCAGATCGATCTGTCCGACAGTGCCTTCAACATCATCTCCGGCACCGGTCCGGACGTCACGCTGGTCAATGTCGACAACACGATCTCGGGCGCCGGCCAGCTGGGCGATGGCATGCTCAGCCTCGACAACAGGGGCACCATCATCGCCTCCGGCACCAATGCGCTCGTTATCGACACCGGCGGCAGCGTCGTGGCCAATTCCGGCACGCTGGAAGCGACCGGCTCGGGCGGCTTGGTCGTCGCCGGCGGGGTTGCGAATTCCGGCATGCTGTTGGCCAATGGCGGCAACATCACCATCCACGGCGCGGTCACCGGCGAGGGCGATGCCACGATCGGCAACCTGTCGAAGCTGGAATTCGGCGGCGCTTCATCGACGGATGTCACCTTCGCGCATGACGCGGCCGGCACGCTGGAACTGGACGACTCATTCGACTACAGCGGGCGTATCGGCGGCATCACCAACGACGACAAACTGGACCTCAACGATATCTCGTTCGGCGCCGGTACAACGGTCGCCTATCACGCGAGCCAGGATGGCAGCGGCGGCACGTTGACTGTTTCGGACGGCGCGCACAATGCCGCGCTGCATCTGCTCGGCACCTATGATGCGAACGGCTTCAAGCTCGCCGATGATGGCGAGGGCCATACCGTCATCACCTACAATCCGGAGTTCACGCTGACTGGCGTGGCCGCCGGGACGAGCGAATTCGTGTGAGCTAAAAATGGTGGGCCGCCTTCCGAGGCGGCTCACCACGTAAACGTCTAACCTGACGCGTATCGAGTGGGGTTTGGAATTGAACGGAAAGCCTAGAATTGTGAGGGAAGCGCTTCGCGCCTGCCGCCGCTATTTCCTCTTTGCGGCGGCATTCAGCCTGGCCATCAATCTGCTCTACCTCGCATCCCCGCTCTACATGCTGCAGATCTACGACCGGGTGGTCACCAGCGGCAGCGAGACCACACTGGTGATGCTGACGCTGGTTTTGCTTGCGGCTTTCCTGGCACTTGCCGGCCTCGATCTCGTACGGGCTGCCATCCTGACGCGGGCCAGCGCGCGGCTCGACCGGCTGCTTTCGGCCAAGATCCTCGCAGCCTCCGTCGAAACCCCGTCGCTGGGCACCTCGCAAAGCCAGCCGATCCGGGATTTCGACACGTTCCGGCAGGTGATCACCGGCAGCGGCGTCCATGCCCTGTTCGACCTGCCATGGTCGCCGATTTACATCGGCATCATCTTCCTCCTGCATCCCTGGCTCGGCTTCTTTGCGCTCGGCTCATCGCTGCTTCTCGTCACCATGGCAGTGCTCAACGAATACATCGTGCGGGTGCCGCTGAAGCAAGCCAACGACCTTGCCACCGCCAATTACAATTTCACCGAAATGAGCCTGAGAAACGCCGAAGTCGTCCGCGCCATGGGCATGATCGACGGCCTTGTCCGCCGCTGGGGCCGCGACCGCGGCCTGGCGCTCCGGCAGCAGGGACAGGCCAGCGACCGGGCAGCGCTGATGTCCGGGCTGATCCGCTTCATGCGCCTCACCATGCAGTCGCTGATCCTCGGCCTCGGCGCCTATCTGGTCATCGAGCGGCAGATCACCGGCGGCTCGATGTTCGCGGCGAGCCTTCTTCTGGGCAGGGGGTTGCAACCGGTCGAGCAGATCGTCGGTCTCTGGCGCAGCCTGATACTCGCGCGGGCCGCGCTTGGCAGGGTCGAGAAGCTGCTCGACGGCGGCGCACAGGGCGAGCGCTCGTTCAACCTGCCCAACCCGACGGGCAAGATCGCGGTCGAGCAACTCAGCTACGCCATCCCCAGCCTGCAGAAGCTGCTGCTGCGCGATGTGTCGTTCAGGCTCGATGCCGGCGAGGCGCTTGGCATCGTCGGCCCTTCCGGCGCCGGCAAGTCGACGCTCGCGCGCCATCTCGCCGGCATTATGCAGCCGAGCCGCGGCACCGTCAGGCTGGACGGCGCCGATCTGACGCAATGGGGACGCGAGGCGCTCGGCGACCATATCGGCTACCTGCCGCAGGACATCGAGCTGTTTGCCGACACCGTCGCCGCCAACATCGGCCGCTTCAAGACCGATGTCGACCGCGAAGTGATCGAGGCAGCGCGGCTGGCCGGCGTACATGAGATGATCATCCGCCTGCCGCAAGGCTACGAGACGCAGATCGGGGAGGGCGGCGCGGTGCTGTCCGGCGGCTACCGGCAGCGCATCGCGCTTGCCCGCGCCGTATTCGGCATGCCGAACCTCATCGTGCTCGACGAACCGAGCTCCAATCTTGATGCCGACGGTGACCGCGCGCTCGCCGAGTGCGCGCTCGAGCTCAAGCGCCGCGGCAGCACGGTCATCATTGTCTCGCACCGGCCATCGACTTTGGCCAATGTCGACAAGATCCTGCTTCTGCGGGATGGCGCGGTCGAAGCCTTCGGCATGAGGAACGAGATCGTGGCGCTGCTCAACCAGCGCGCAGCACCCATGGCGGTGGCAACCCAATGACCGAGATTGCCGCCACCTATCGCAGCTTGTCCAGCGCCGAAGGTGCAGACGCCAACCCGGATTCGATTCGAGGACCGGTCTGGGTCGGCGTGCTCATCATTGTTGCCTTCTTCGGGGTGTTCGGCGGCTGGGCGGCGATCGCGCCGCTCAATGGCGCGGTGCTTGCCGACGCGATTGTGAAGGTCGAGGGCAACCGCAAGAGCGTCCAGCATTTCGACGGCGGCACGGTGAAGGAAGTCCGGGTCAAGGACGGCGACATCGTCAAAACAGGCGATGTGGTGGTAGTGCTCGACGACACCCGCGCTCGTTCCGAATTCAACCTCTATTCCCAGCAATATGCGCTGCTGCGCGCTACCGATGCCCGCATCCGTGCGGAGCTCGAGGGCCATGAGGCTGTAGCCTTCCCGAAGGACATCACCGCCGAGCACCAGGCTTATCTGAAGGACGCCATGGCCAACCAGATTGCCGACCTCGAGAGCCAGCGTGCCTCGATGGCCGGCGCCAGGCAGATCCTGCAGAAACGGATCGCCGAACTCGACGAGCAGATCGACGGCAAGCAGGCGCGCGTCGAGTCTTTTCGTGCCCAGCTCAAGTCGACCATCGACGAAAAAATAGGCCTCAACAAGCTTCTGAAGGCCGGGCTGACAACGCGCACGCGTATTCTGGAACTCGACCGCTCCGCCTCTGATTTGCAGGGCCTCATCGACCAGGCCCTCGGGGAGATCGCGGGAAACCGCCAGAGCAAGGCCGAGCTCGAAAGCCAGATTGCGCAGCTCACCAATGAGCGACGCGCAAAGCTCTCGGCCATGCTGATCGACACCCAGTCGAGCCTCGCCGATCTGGTGCCGAAGATGTTCGCCGCGCAAGCCACAGTGGACCGCGCCGAGGTGCACGCGCCCTATGACGGCCAGGTGATGGACCTCACCGTCTTCTCGACCGGCGCGATCGTCGCCCCTGGCCAGACCATCCTCGATATCGTGCCAACCAAAAATTCGCTCATCGTCCAGGCACAGGTCAAGGTCGAGGACATATCCAGCCTGCGCGCCGACATGACGGCCGAGGTCCGCTTCACTTCCTACAAGCAGCGCACCACACCAGTCATCCACGGCCGCGTCACCCGCATCTCGGCGGACCGCGTCACCGATCCAAAGACCGGCTTTCCCTATTATGTCGCCGACATCGCGGTGGATCAGCAGGAACTCGCCGCCGCTCCGCAGATCCAGCTCTATCCAGGCATGCCGGCCTCAGTGATGATTGTGACCGAGGAACGCACCGCACTGGATTACATCCTTGGCCCGCTGTCGACCTCGCTGCATACCGCCTTCCGGCAGAAGTAGGGGCTGCAAATAAGTTTGCGACCATTTCACCAAGCTGCATGCAGCACTTCCGCGACAAACGAACACCTGCCGTTTCGCAGGTCCCGGCAGGTGTTCGTCTTGCAATCGCGACTGACGATGAAGGGCCTCATGCCCGTCAGTCTGAGATGCCTAATGGGATAGCAGGCTATATGTTTCAGCTTAGGGACCAATGCGCGGCAACGTCGGACTTCGGTCGCAATTGCGAGGCTGGTCGTCTGAATCGCTTGGCAGCCCGATCACGGCGAGCGCCGGGTGCTCGTGTAGCCCGCCAATTCGCCAAAATCGCGCCTGCGCGTCGCTTTACAGGAGCGTCCATGTGCCGTCGCCTGCGGGAATTTGATCTGCCTCGCGAGCTCGTCGACCACGACCAGCGGCCTGCTGAAGACGCTTCCCAATCAAGGCGCCGTAAGAAAAGTCTCGATTTCATTCTGGGTGTCAGGATAACCAGCATCACCTCACCTGGTCGGGCGCGATCAGGGCGTTAGGCTTGCTGTCGCATCGTATTCATCTTCGGTCGGCCCTTCATCGTCGGCAAGCTGGCGTCGCCCCAGCCTTCTAGCGCGAACATTCACGGCAACCAGTTCGGCTGCTATCCCAACTGAGGCAAGGACCGCTTCCGCCGCGCTCGCTCCTTGGTGATGCGTAGTTTGATAGCTCGTGTTGTTGACGAGGGAGGGTAAATACCGTCGCCAGAACCTTTACTCGCGTTCGTGGTACCCGCGCAAAGCGAAGCATAAAGGCCAGTTGCTACACCGGCCTAGATGCGATCAGCCCGGCGTTGCTCTGCTTGGCGTGCCGCCAGCCGGACCGGAACGGACTTGGCAGCGGGAACGTGCGCCTTCTCGGCCCGATGCCACAATGGAATCAGGGGGTTGAGTTCGGGATAATAGCCGGCACAGTTTCCGGCCGGGATCGAATAGGGCGTCACCCTTAGCCCGCGAACGCGCCGCTCGACACCATCGTCTGCGGCCGTTTCCAGGTCGACTTCGTCGCCTTCGGACAGTCCGAACCTTGCAATGTCCCGCTCGTTCATCAGCAGCACCATCCGGGTTCCGTTGATGCCGCGCAGGCGGTCGCGGTAGCCGTACACCGTCGTGTTGAACTGGTCGTTCGAGCGGATCGTTATCAATGTCAGCACGTCCGGCTTGGAGACATTGATATCGGGATCGGTTTCCAGCATCGTCGGCGGCTTGAAATTGGCCTTCTTGTTCGATGTCTCCCACACGCGTTTGGATGCTTTGATGTCGCGATGGAAGCCGCCGGGCGTAAGGAAGCGATTGTTGAAGTCCTTGAAATGAGCAGGGTAGCAGCGCTCGATTTCGTCCCTGATCCGCGAGTAGTCCGCAACCCAGTCGTCCCAGGGTACAGAGCTGCGGTCCGCCACGGTTGCTTTCGCCAGTTCCGCCACGATCTTCGGCTCGGAAAGCAGATGCGGTCCGGCCGGCTGGCGATAGCCGAAGGAGCCGTGAATACACGCGGTTGAGTCCTCCATCGAGACATGCTGCTCGCCGCTTGCCTGAACATCCTTTTCAATCCGCGACAGGCAGGGCAGCAGATAGGTAACTGCTCCACACAGGAGATGGCTGCGGTTGAGTTTCGTCGCGATCTCGACATGGAGCCTGAGGTGTCGCCATGCCTCTTCGACCAGCCCTGTTTCGGGCACGGCGCGAACGAAATTGCCGCCAAGCCCGATAAAGGCTTTGACCGAGCCGTCGATCACGCTTTCGCACGTCTCGACCGTATCACGGCCTTTCTCGCGCGGCGGTTCGAAATGGTAGAACTCGGCAAGCTTGTCGAGCGGAACGAGCTCAGGCTTTTCCGAGATTCCGACTGTGCGCTGGCCCTGGACATTGGAGTGGCCGCGCAAGGGCGACACGCCAGCGCCGGGTTTGCCGATGTTCCCACGCATGAGCAGCAGATTGCACAGCATATGGACGTTTTCCGTGCCGTGCCGGTGCTGCGTCAGGCCCATGCCGTAGTTCCCGATGACCGCCGTGGCCTTTGAATAGATCTCGCCGACATGCTCCAGATCGGCGCGCGTGATGCCGGATCGCTCGACGATCTTGTCCCAAGGCGTGCGGCGCAGATAGGTCTCGAATTCATCGAAGCCATGCGTGTGCTCGGCAATGAACGCGGTGTCGAGGACGCGCTGAGCGCCAGCCTGCAACGCGGCATCGTCCAGCGCCAGCACGGCCTTGGCGATGCCCGTCATGGCGGCGATGTCGCCGCCGCCGCGGACCTGGTAGAAGTCGCTGGACATCTTGGTCCCGGGGCCGGGCGATAGCATTTCGACCGGGCTTTGCGGGTTCTTGAAGCGTTTGAGCCCTCGCTCCGGCAGCGGATTGAAGGTTATGACGGGTACGCCGCGCTGGCGCGCCTCTTCAATCGGATGCAGCAGCCGCGGCGCGGTCACGCCGGTGTTGTGTCCGAAAAAGAACATCATGTCGCAATGATTGAAATCCTCGAGTTGGACGGTCCCCACCGGCGAACCGATGGATTCCGGCAACCCGACGGATGTCGATTCGTGGCACATGTTGGAAGAGTCCGGCAGATTGCTCGAACCATAGATCCGAGCAAAAAGCTGGTACATGAACGAGGCTTCGAGCGAGGCGCGGCCGGAAGTGTAGAACACCACCGATTTTGGGTCGAGCTTTCTCAGTTCGTCGCCGATATCGCGGAACGCTGTTTCCCACGAGACCGGCTCGTATTTGTCGGTGACTTCATTGTAGCGCATCGGTTCGACAAGCCGGCCTTGTTTCTCGAGATCATGGTCCGGCCAGTCGAGCAACGCGTTGACCGGGTGCATGGCAAAGAACTCCGGGCCGCAGCGGTGCTTGGTCTGGTCCCAGATCGTCGCTTTGGCGCCATTTTCACAAAACTCGAATGGACGCGGATCGGCGGGCTTCGCCCATGAGCATGAAACGCACATGTAGCCGTCGGATTTGTTCTGGCGCATCAGCGTGCTCCAGATGCCCGAGGCAAGAAGACCCTCGCTGGCTGCCTTGCGTATTAGCGACTTCAGCGACCCCCAGCCGCCGGTTGGACGCTTGTACGGATGGATGTCGACGTGGTCGGTGACGGAGGGCTTCATCGCGATGCTCTAAGCAGTTGGAGTTGCTATCCAACCCGCGATTCCGGACCTTGTTCCCTGGTTCCACCTCGTTTCCGCCGGGTTACGGTTTGGTGAGCGGCAAGGGGCACAGCGTTTCGCAGCGACTGGTCGCCCGGGGGTGGCGCGAAGAAGATGAAGCTGCAGCCGGGAGCTCGAAGAGCAAGAAGCGGCTACATCTCACTCGTTCCGGCCAAACAGTTTTTTTGTGCCCTTGGAACATTGGCGAAGGAATTCAGTTTGGTATCGATGCATATGCCTCCGCGTGGTGTCTGTTGAAGATCGGTGGGCAACACCTGATCGGCCCGCGCCCATGCCCTCAAGGGCGCGGGCTTGCGCGTCGCTCGGTACTGCAGCGAAGGCCTGAGGATTGGTATTCGAACGGCGAACGGGAGTGAGTCATGAAGTACCAGACACTCGATCAACTGCAATCAGTCGCGGACATCAATCCGCTAACGCCAACTCCGCTCGCGACAAGGGCACAACGGATAGAGCGGTGGGCGCAACTGCTCGACAGAAATCCGACGCGCTGTCTTGCCGCGCTTACCGGCACAGAGCATCTGCACCCCTCTGTCCGTGCAGAAGCACGAGCGGCGGGATCGGCGATCACCGTCGCCTTCGACGATCCACTGCTGCGTGCATCGGGCATGCAATCGGACTCCTACGGCGAAGCCAAACGCTTCTTCGAACTCTCCGATTGGCAATTGCATGAGATCGTGTGCAGTTGCCATACCGGCGCCACGATGCAGGCCGGCTGGGCCGCTGGACGTGTCCGCAGGATCATCAACGGAAGCAAGATATTAGCTTGGTTGAGAAAAGGATTCATGGCGCACTGAATATAGCGCTTGCCCCGATTATCCGGACTGCGAAATTGCTTAGGCTGCGCGACCAAGGGCTGAAAATCAATGTAGCAGGCCGGCCGAGTTTCTTGCCGAGTTTGTTGCGACCCGTTTCAGGATGGAGTTCAGCCGTTGCTCGGTGGAAATGCCGACAGGACGATCACGTCGCGAATGGCTAGCTCCAGCGTCATTTCGATCAGCCGGTCTCCAGCCCTGGCCTCCGGAAGCATGAGGCGCGCGCCCGCCAGCCAGGGGCTTATATAGAGGACTAAGAAGGGCTGGACCGCTTACGCGCGGTCGGCCTGCAACATAAGGCCCGCCAGATCGGCGGGCCAATTTTCGTGGCGACCTTAGGCAGAGGCCTACTTGTTGCAGTTCTGCGTGTTGGACGTCGTGGTGCCACTCGCTGTGTTGTTGTCGGTATCGTTGCTGGCTGCATCCTTGCAGCGGTCGTTCATCCCATTCGAATTGGTCGTGCTGTTGGTGGCGTTCGGATCGACGGTGCCGTTGTTGGTGCCTCCTGCGGCGCCGCCGTTGCCGGCTCCTGTCGACGTGCCGGTGCCTGTGGTTGCGCCGCTCCCGGTATTGCCGCTGCCGGTCCCGGAGCCGGACTGTGCCATGGCCGAGCCTGTCAAAGCCAGCGCGAGAACCGATGCCGTGAGAAGTTTGATCATTGAAGTCTCCTAGATTGATCGCCTGATTGCGATACGACCCAAACCTCCAGACGTTTGAGATGTTCCCAATCGCCAGGCGTTCCAAACAGATTTCGCGATCGCCGGAATCGTCGTTGAGAATGCGGGTCAGATCCAAGCCCTATCGGGGTGGATATCTCTATGAGCTTGTGAACTGCATTCCGATGATGGCGAGCATGGCGCGTGATCGAGTTTGGCATCGCAGGCGCCCGGGCCGGACCTTGCGAGAAAAACGGCCGGCGGAACAATCCCGGCCTTAATAGGTTTGGGCTGCCAGGTAGCCAACAGCCTAAGCGTTCGAAGCTCGAACCGGGCGCTGCAACCGAGGTCGCCAATGCAAGCACCTTCCTTTTGCGAGACATCGCTGCTGCGCATCGGCTATTTGACCGACGGCCCGAAGGACGGCCCCCCGGTCCTCCTTCTCCATGGTTGGCCTGACGATGCAACGACGTTCGCGGACGTCGCGTCTTTCCTGCACGCTGCCGGCTTTCGCACCTTCTCGCCGTGGCTGCGAGGGTTCGGGCCGACGACCTTCCTTTCGGATAAAACGACCCGTTCAGGCGAGATCGCCGCGATGGCGCAGGACGCGCTTGATTTTGCCGACGCGCTCAGCCTTGAGCGATTTGCCGTGGTGGGCCACGATTGGGGCGCACGCATCGCCTATCTGCTCGCCTCGGTCCATCCAGAGCGCCTCGTATGCTGTGCAGCGATGTCACTCGGCTGGCAGCCCGGCAAACTGTCGACACCGCCTTTGGAACAGGTGAAGGCATTCTGGTACCAGTGGTTCATGGCCACGAAACGCGGCGAGGAGAGCGTTCGACAAAACGGTCGCGCCTTTACCCGCTTCCAATGGGACAATTGGAGCCCTCCCGGCTGGTTCGACGACGAACTTTTCGATCGAGTGGCCAAGTCCTTTGAAAATCCCGACTGGGCGGACGTTACGCTGCATTCCTATCGCGTGCGGTGGGGCGAGGCCGACCCTGATCCGCGTTACGCTGAACTGGCGCGCAAGCAGACAGAGGCCCAAAACATTGCGGTACCGACCTTTCTGCTACACGGCGAGAGCGACCGCGTCGTGCCGGCCAAATCATCGGAGGGCAAGGAGCGCTATTTCAGAGCTGGCTATGAGCGGCAGTTGCTGCCCGGCGTCGGACACTTCCCGACGCGCGAGGCGCCGGAGCAAGTGCGCCAGGCGCTCGGAAAATTTCTAAATGCGTTCGCAGGACGCAACAGCATTCAAAACGGCCCTCAATAATTTCCTGAGGTCGGCTCGGCTTTGCCTGCAAACGCTCCAATGAATCCGGCCGGAACATTCCTCCATGTCGAAGGTTCGGAACCATCCTGACGGAGATGCGAATGCCCAGGAAAGCCAGCCGGACCGACGAGCAGCCAACTGCTGCCATCCACGATCAGAAGCTGGTCCGCGGCCACGGCGGCGAGCTGCATCAGATTGCCGATGGCAAGACCGAGGGTGGTTTCCCTTTACGAAGCCCTCGACGAGCACATGGAGATGCAGACCTATCGCGGTCCGAATACGGTTGAAATTCAAAGCCATTGCGACGCCTAAGGGAACCATCGCCAATCCTCATGGTTAGCGATGGAATCCGATTGATCGCGCAGGACGGCGATCACACCCGGCCAATGACTCATAGGAGACAACGATGCACAGCATTCGCATTCATGAATTTGGCGGTCCCGATGTGCTGAAACTCGAGGAGCAGCCGGTGCCGGAGCCAAAGGCCGACGAAGTCTTGATCCGTGTCCACGCGGCGAGCGTCAACCCTGTCGACTACAAGATGCGCAATGGCGGCTACGTGCCGCCGGACCAACTTCCGCTCACGCTCGGTCGGGATATTTCCGGCGTCGTCGAAGGCGTCGGTTCAAATGTGCGGGAGTTCCAGGCCAGCGATGCCGTCTATGCGATGTTGCCGCGCGACCGTGGTGGCTACGCGGAGTTCGTCGCCGTGGGTGTCGCCGGATGCGCGGCCAAGCCCCGGCAGCTCGATCATGTCCATGCCGCCGCCGTCCCATTGGCGGCGATCACGGCCTGGCAAGGCATCTTCGATCATGGCGGGCTGGTCGATGGTCAGAGTATCTTGATCCATGGCGCTGCGGGCGGCGTCGGGCACTTCGCGGTGCAGCTGGCCAAGGCGCATGGCGCTACGGTCTATGCCACCTGCTCCAATGACGATATCGACTTCGTTCGCGGCCTCGGCGCTGACGAAGCGATCGACTACAAGAACCAGCGTTTCGAAGAGATCGCCAACGACATCGACATTGTTTTCGACCTCATTGCCGGTGAGACGCAGGACCGCTCATGGTCGGTGCTGAGAGACGGCGGGATCATCGTCTCGACTTTGAAGGAGCCGTCAAAGGAGAAGGCGGCCAGGCACAACGCACGCGGGGTTCACTACATGGCCGAGCCGAACAGCGATCAGCTTGCGGAGATCGGCCGTCTGATCGATGCCGGTCGAGTGCGCGTGGAGGTTGGTAGCGTCTTCCCGCTCGCCGACGCGGCAGCGGCAGAGCGCATGCTTGAAAACGAGCATGTGCGCGGGAAAATCGTGTTGGACGTTGCGGCGTAAGGCTGACCTCTGAGCGGTGCCGATATGTCAGACTTGACGAGCTATTCGTGAAGTGAATCCCAAAACCGCAACGTCGTCGCAACAATCGCTTCCGGCGCGTCTTCCTGCATCAAGTGCTTGGCATTTGGTACCGGCGTAAATGGCGCATCGGACATGCGCCGGGCTAACTCTCGTCCGTCTGCGATTGGTATCCATTCGTCGTTTTCGCCCCACAGGATTGTCACCGGGCAGCGCATCTCGCCGTATCGCCATTCAACGTCCTGACTGTACTTGTCGTCCATCTGGGCAATCTGCCGCCAGAACGCTCTTTGCCCTTCGCCGCCAAGCCAGGGCTCGAGGTAGAGTTGCATCTCGTCGTCTCGCAGTGTGTTCCCGACCGCGGCGCCGATATACGCCCGCAGCATCGCCTCGTGGATATAGGCCGGTAAGGCCGCAAACACCTCTTCATGCCCTTTGGCCGCCTGCACCAAGGGCGAGCCTTGAGGGCTGATCGCAACCGGATCGATCAAGACGAGCGAGCGATATTCCAAGCCATTCAGAAGGTGCCCACGTAAGGCGTTCGACCCGCCGAAGTCGTGGGCCACGACATCGGGACGATGAAGACCCTGTTTGATCCCGGACTTTGATGGGGCATCCTTATCCTCCGAATCGAGGGATGCACTATGGGCCAGGTTCTTCATGGGAGCGCCACGACGACAGAGGCGGTCCGTCGAGCGATACAACATAGTCAAGAGAGCCTGAGGGCGCTCGCCAAACGGTACGGGATCAACCAGAAGACTGTCGCCAAATGGCGGGAGCGGACTTCGGTGACCGATCTGCCGACCGGTCCGAGAGAGCCGAGATCGACGGTTCTGTCTGTCGAGGAAGAGGCCGTCATCGTCGCCTTCCGCCGGTATACGCTGCTGCCGCTAGACGATTGCCTCTATGCCTTGCAGCCGACGATCCCGCACCTGACGCGTTCGTCATTGCATCGTTGCCTGCAGCGCCACGGCATCGGTCGCTTGTCGGACGTAGAGGGCGACAAGCCGGCGAAGAAGAAATTCAAAAGCTATCCGATCGGCTACTTCCACATCGACGTCGCTGAGGTGCGCACCGAACAGGGCAAGTTGCACATGTTCGTCGCCATTGACCGAACCTCGAAGTTCGCCTTCGTTGAGCTGCATGAGAAGGCCACCACCGCCGTCTCAAGAGACTTCCTGCTGCGCCTGATCGCGGCCGTCCCCTACAAGATCCACACCGTGCTCACCGACGACGGCATCCAGTTCACGACGCCCGGCGCCGGTGGGTCGGCCGTGCCATTAATCAAAGAGGCCATCGCAAACGGCGAACGCTTCTGGGCCCATGCGTTCGAATACGCGTGCGCCACGAACGACATCGAGCACCGGACGACCAAGGCAAGGCACCCGTGGACCAACGGCCAGGTCGAGAGGATGAACCGGACCATTAAGGATGCGACCGTCAAGCGCTTCTACTATGAGAGCCACGACCAGCTCCGCCAGCACCTTGCCGACTTCATCTCGGCCTACAACTTCGGTCGCAGGCTCAAGACTCTCAAAGGCCTCACACCCTATGAGTCGATCTGCAAGGCTTGGGCCGATCAGCCCGAACGCTTCAAGCGTGATCCGCTCCAGCAAATGCCGGGACTAAACATCTAGGGCCAACTGTATGGCGTCGCGGGAGCATACGGAGCGGTACGGGAAGATCTCTGATTTTGGCCCACGAAAAACTCAACAAAATCAACCATCGCCCTCCGGGCCCACCAAAACGACTGCTTTGGAGTCGTGTGCAGCGCATCGACAAACCTGTGCGATTGCAGGTTTTGTGAACATTGGAAATCAGAACAGGCTCCAAAAACAAACCGGCCTTCACATTGCTAGGTGGATGTCAGGTTGATCGTTTCCTGAAAATGGTCGACTGCCGGAGAGAGCCCAACTTCACATCACGGGCGCCTATCGCGAAGGTAAGCAACTCACATCAGCCACCGATGGCTTGTGCACCCGGGATCGCAACCTCACAGCGACGAGCCCGTGCTGGTGATGTCGACAAAGATAGCGGCGGCCCGGCATCCTCGTTGGGATCAAGGTGAATACCGGGCCTAACCGGCAGGCGGTTTGTGAGCGACCGGGCCGCCGGCTGGGAGCTTTATGCGCTTCTGCTGATGTAACCGAAGCATGCAAATGAAGGACGGTCGAGTTCACCGCAAATGCCGAGCGCCCCTGGATCATGAGGGCTTCGACATGCCCAACCGGCGGCAGTAAAAACCATGGCCATGGCCGATAAATCAATCAGCTAGTCCGCTATCGCGTTTTTCGAGAACCTCCCGCATGGTCGTCAACAAACTGCCAACTTCCTCGCTGATTTCCTCGGGTTGAATTCCCGCCCTGATGGCATCCATGGTTGCCTGCTGAGCGAGCTTTGCCGCAAAAGCGGGATCGGACGCCGAGTGATGTGGAAGATTGTCTTCCATCCATTTGTGCAGGAAATCGATTCCACGGGCGCTCATGGGAAAACCAATGTCCATCGGACATTTTCGTTCCGCGTCCGATGTTCACCATCTCGCGATGGCTACCCGCGTCTCAAGTCACAAGGAATGACGATGCAGTCAGCGACAGGTGCGGAGCCAGGGTCGCAAACTGGATCTGATGTGCGCCACCGACCCCGTCGCTATCGAATGAAAGCGCTCCAGTCGAACTGTTGTAGATGACGTGGTCGGCATTGTGGTGTGCGCCAGTGCCGGTATGGAAAGCGCTTACCGGCAGAGCTCCCGACTGAAGCCCAGCGAACACTGCGTGGTCGAGCAGGATCTTGTCGTGAGTGGCGTTGAAGTCGGTAATCCTGGCGACATTGTTGGCGCTAAGAGTGGCGCTGAAAACGAAAACGTCGTTGCCTCCGTGCCCCGTCAAGACATCCCTGCCGCCGTCGCCACTGATGACGTTATTGCCGGCATTGCCCTGGATGGTTTGCGCGAAACTGTTGCCGGTCAGATCGATCGGGCTTTTGCCGGACGGATTCGTGGTGGCGAAATGCTCGATTTCCGACCCAGCCGAAAGCGCATAGCTCACCGATGCCAACACCGAATCGTTGCCACCGCCGGCTAGTTCCACCACTTTGTCGCCAGGGTTGTTGACATAGTAGGTGTCGTTGTAGCCGCGACCAATCATGGTGTCTGCGCCGATGGTTCCATGAAACACGTCCGCACCGCCAGTTCCGTAAAAGACGTGATCGCTGGACGGAGGTACGTTGCTGGGCAGGGGCAGGTTGGCGGTGCTATTGTTATGTTGAAGGAAGAGGGCCTGGAGCGCGGGGGAGTTTCCAAGCGGCGTATCGCCTTGCTGGGAACCCCAAGCATACGCGTAGTCGAATGCGGGTGATGGCACCAGCTTGGCCCAATGGTCCAACATGGTCTGTTCCTGAGCGGCACTGGGAAGCACATATTTGCCGCCTGTATCGGTCGTAAAATCTCCCCCTCCGAAAGTTTGATAAACCGGAACGATCTGGCTAAGTGGAACGCCCGAAGCGACGGCAGCAGTTACTGTTCTGTCGATCATGTTGTAGTCGACAGCGCTTATTCCGGTGCGTACAGGATAGGGATCCAGCCCAAAGTAGTCGATATGGGTGTTGGCAGGATTGAACGTGTTCGAAAAATCCGGATTCGCGGACGATCCCATGTTCATCATGGTGATGAAGGTTTTGGCGCCTGGCAAATTGGAGTGAATCCAGTCGGATTCCGCCTTCAGGTTGGCAGCCGTGGCGTAAGTCCCCCATTTCCCCGTCGGATCCGGTTCGTCAACAAGGAAGAACCCGAATACCTTCGGATTACCGATGAAGGGTGTGACTTTCTGGACGAAGGACGTCGAGGCCCCGTTGACCTCGTCGAGCCAGACCAGACCTTTCATACCGGCCGGAAGCGCGTTGAGCTGGTCCACGGATGAGACGTCAGCCAGATTGAACCCGGCGGTTGCTATATCTGTGCCAGATCCACCCGATGAATAATGGAGAGTTGTCATGCGCGTCCCTGCGTCTGAGTCGGCACCCCCGTCTCTGGCTAGTCGAAGCGTATATTAGGCACAAATCAAGTAGCGGGACGCTCTGATAAAATGGTTGATCATCGAAAATAGGTGACATGAAATATGGCGTACTCGGTAATTTCTGAATGTATATATTTTCTGATTTAATGAAAATGGCCTTCAAATCAA
Organism: Mesorhizobium sp. RCC_202; assembly: GCF_041355295.1. Taxonomy (NCBI): domain Bacteria; kingdom Pseudomonadati; phylum Pseudomonadota; class Alphaproteobacteria; order Hyphomicrobiales; family Phyllobacteriaceae; genus Mesorhizobium; species Mesorhizobium sp. RCC_202. The sequence goes on along the minus strand of NZ_JBFUPO010000006.1, from coordinate 89,137 downwards.
CGTATTTATAAATTAATTCTGCTCATGTTTTCTATTCGAATATATATTTTAGTGCGAATTAGATTAGAATTATATTCTAAATAGAAGACATACCGCACGTAAATCACTAGGTAAGTCAATTTTGACGCTGTCGTGCAGGATCGCGCTCTTGCCAAATTTGCTGTGGATATCCAGGAGACAATACGCAAATCATCCCCGGTTTCTCATCATCCGCATGGCCTTTGGGTGAGCAAGAACGGTGAGCACTCGTACCAGGCGGGGGTGCGACTATCTGCTTTTGCCTGCATGGCCGCCTATTCCAGCCGACGTCGCTTCATTCAAACAGACGAGGACAGCGGGAAGGCCTGCCCGTAGCGTCGGCCTGGGGTCGTGCGCAAAGGGCAATGAAGCCGGACGATGAGAATAGATACAGAACAATCATTCCACGCGATCGGACCATTGCCGGCATCCAGGAGCGACGGGATGAGGCCGCACCTGGTTTGCGTTGGAGGAGAGGATCATCGCCTCAGAATTCCTTTCCTGCTTGCGCTGCGCGAAAGGGGCTTCCGCGTCACTGCGGTTTCGAGCGATGATGGAGTGGCCTTTTCGCCCCACGGTATTCCTCATCGCCGATTGACTTTTGACCGCTTCGGGAGCGGCCGCGCAGAGTGGGACGCTTTGTGCGCCATGCGCAGATTGCTGACCGAAATCCAACCTGACATCGTTCAGAGTTTCGACACCAAACCGAACTTGTTGACACCGCTGGCGGCCTGCGGGCGGGTTCCGGTGATCCGAACGATCAACGGCCTTGGCTGGACGTTTTCCTCGCTGCAGCTGAGGGCCTTGGCCCTGCGTCCGATTTTTTGCTGTCTTCAGGGGCTGGCCTCGTTGTGGACAGCTGCAACGGTTTTCCAAAACGTGGAAGACCAGCATTTCTTCCAGCGCTATCGACTGGTCGAACGGGGCAAAAGCCGACTGATCCGCAGTTCCGGAATCGACGCGGACGCGTTTGCAACGACGGTGCGTCGGGGCGTTTCATCGACGGCGCTGCGTGAAGAACTCGGGCTTCAGGCGGCCGAGGTCGTGATCTTTGTCGGTCGGCTCACCCGGCACAAGGGCATACGGACTCTCCTCGAAGCCATCCCTCTCATCCTTCGCGACAGACCCAACGCTCGCTTTGTGCTTGTCGGCCCCCGAGAATCCGAAGGGCCATTTGCTATAGAGCAGGCCGATATCGACCGACATATTCCACATGTAGTCGCTTTGGGGCCGAGGCGGGACGTTCCATCGCTCCTTGCTATGGCTGACGTGTTCGCCTTCCCCACCCAGTATCGCGAAGGTGTTCCGCGCGTCCTGCTGGAGGCCGGCCTGGCTGGATTGCCGATCGTGGCGTCGAGGATGCCCGGCTGCAACGACGTGGTTGAAAACGGGTGGAACGGCTATCTCGTCCCGCCGCGCGATCCACGCGCCCTCGCATCAGGAATTATCGAGGTGCTGTCCGATCGCGCCAGCGCAAAACGCATGGGAGAACGTTCGATCGAATATGTGCGCAGGCAATTTGCATTGTCGGGCGTGGTCGACCAGTACTGCGATCTCTACAAAAATATCCTAAAGGGCCAAACTCCGGACGGTCGTTCACCATCGGCGCCGCCCTTCTTTGGCGCGCAGCATGAGGCGAACCGACGGCTGGATGAGGCGCGGCAATGATCCGCGACGCATTATTGGCCTGTGGCCTCGTGATGGCTTATGCGACGCAACTCGCCGTTCCGGGATTGCCGATCGGCTATACCGAATTGTTCCTCACGCTCTGGATCATGCTGTCGATCGGACGAGTCCTCGCCGGCGGTCGCCTGGAGGTTTCATCGGCGCTGGCCCGGTTCGCCGCTTTCTGGCTGATCTTGGCGCTAACTTTAGCGTTAGGTGCGATTGTCGGCTACGTGACGAAGGTCCTTTTGCTGGACCCTGTGTTGCACGACACTTTCGCCTACATGCTGTTGGTCGGGATCACTTGCCTGAGCGTTGCCGAGCCGGATGCTGATCGGCGCTTGCGCCGCATTGGCTGGTTGGTGATCGCAATGGCGAATGCCGGCTTTGCCTGGCAGGTGGGGCTGGCGTGGGGGTGGGTTCGTCAGCCCGGTGTCGATCCATGGTACTGGGATCGCTTCTGTGGCTGGTCCGACAATCCAAACCAGCTTGCGCTTTATTGCGCGGTCATCGGACCCCTGGCCCTTCACCTTGTAACGACCAGTGCCAATCGTTGGGCGAAATTTCTCGGGCTCTGCAGCCTGATTCCGACCTTTTATCTTGGAAGGCTCACAAAGAGCGACACCTATCTCTACGCAACCATCCTGACCGGGCTGATCTTCCTCGGTCTACGATTTCGGACCTGGCTGAGCGCCGGTCCTGAAAGGTCCAGACTTTCCAGGCAAATGAACCTGCTGTTGGTAATCGGCTGCCTGCCGCTCGCGATATCCATGACGCCTTACGCCCTGACGGAAGTCAGCAGTGCCGAAGCGTTCGCCAAGAGCCTGACAAAGGACAAGGGCGGGGAGGCGACGGCGGAAACCGCCGCACTTCGCCTGTATCTGTGGGACGAGGCGTTCGATAAAGGCGTGCGATCGGGATCGCTGGGCCTTGGCCCAGGTCCGCATCTCGAACGTCCCCCGATCACCGATCTGCAGTTCCTGCCGCGGCCTTTCGAGGCCCACAGCACGATCCTCGATCTATACACCCAAGGTGGGCTGATCGCAGTTGTGGCTTTGGCGTGGATCGTTGGCTCGGCCACCATGTCCGCATGGCGAGCGAAGCTGGACGCCCTCCTGGCGCTCGTTGCGTCGATTGTCGTCTTCGGGATTCCGCATCTTATCATTCGACATCCGATTGTGTGGTTTTCGCTGGCTATCTGCCTTGTCGCCGGCACTCCACGGGTGATTCCGGCGACTGTTCGCCAGTGGGAGCATTAGCCATGTGTGGCATCGCTGGAATTCTTCTGGCGCACGAGGCCGCCGATCCCGGGTCATTAAGGGCAATTGGCCAAATGACATCAGCCCTTCGTCACCGTGGACCGGATGGCCAGGGACTCTGGACAGATCGTGAAGCCGGTGTGGCTTTCGGTCATCGGCGCCTGGCCATTGTCGACCTGTCGGAGGTGGGGCACCAGCCTATGCACTCAGCGAGCGGTCGGTATGTCATCACCTTCAATGGCGAGATATACAATTTCACCGATCTGCGCCGCGAATTGGAAGGTTCGGGCCATAGCTTCCGAGGCACCGGCGACACGGAAGTCATGCTGTGCGCGATCGAGAGCTGGGGCCTTGAGGCAGCACTCTCGCGCTTTGCTGGCATGTTCGCGTTCGGCCTGTGGGATCTGCAGACCCGGACCCTTCACCTTGCACGCGACAGGATGGGTAAAAAGCCGCTTTATATCGGCCTGACGCGCGAGGCGTTGATTTTTGCCTCGGAGTTGAAGGCGATCGACTGCTTTCCGGCCTTCTCCGTCGAACTCGATATTGGCGCCGCCGCGGCGATGCTTTCGAAAGGGTGGGTGCCCGACGATCGCTGTATCTGGCAAAGAGCGTTCAAGTTGCCGCCTGGTTCGATGATGTCGATAGCGGCGGAGGATCTTGCCAGCGCGCGCAGCGTCGGCTCCCTTGCGCATCGCATTCGGTATTGGTGGTCACTGGCCGAAGTCGCCTCGAAAGCGCAGCGGGAACAGGCGACCGGCAGCGATGAGGAACTGACCGCCGAGCTTGACGATCTGCTCCGCCTTGCCGTGCGCGATCGAATGGTTGCCGACGTGCCGCTTGGCGCCTTCCTGTCGGGCGGGATAGACAGTTCCGCAGTGGTGGCCCTGATGCAGGCGCAGTCCGCCAGGCCGGTGCGCACCTTCACCATAGCATTCGGCGAGCTCGGGTTCGACGAAGCCCCACATGCGGCGGCCGTGGCGCGGCTGCTGGGTACCGACCACACTGAACTTTACCTGGAACCGTCTGCCGCCCGCGACGTCATTCCGGAACTGCCGCGGGTGTGGGACGAGCCGTTTGCCGATGAATCCCAAATCCCGACACTGATGGTCTCGCGGCTCGCCCGCCAGCACGTCACCGTGGCTTTATCGGGTGATGGCGGCGACGAATGCTTCGCGGGCTACTCCAGACATTTCCTGGCCGCCCGTCTGAGAAGGCAGCTTGAGCTTCCGACGTCACTTCGTCGAATGTTGGCTGCGGGTGTGGGATTGCTGGCTCGAGCCCCGTTGCACGATCTCACTGACAGGTTGCCGCTTTCAGCGAATATGCGGCACGCACTGCGAAGCGACCGATTGGACAGGCTCCGCCGATTGCTCGAGGCAACAAATGAGGATGATCTGTTTCGGCGGCTGGCCGGCGTTTCCTCCGAGAACCTTCTTTATCACCAGGCGCCGGCACCGCGTGGCGTGCCACCACAGCTCGACGACCTGCTATCCCGTCTGCTGTTCGACGACATGAGCGACTATCTACCCGGCGATATTCTGGTGAAGCTCGATCGCGCCAGCATGGCCAACGGCCTCGAGAGTCGCTGCCCAATTCTCGATCATCGCGTCGTCGAATTTGCCTGGCGCTTGCCGACGAATGCCAAGGTGCGAAATGGCAAGGGCAAGTGGCTTCTTCGCCAATTGCTCGGCCGTTATTTGCCGCAACGGCTGGTCGATCGACCAAAGCAGGGTTTCGACGTTCCCGTTGGAGGCTGGCTTAGGGGACCTCTGCGCGTATGGGCATCGGATCTCATTGCTGGAATACGCCTCTCAGGCGACGAGATCCTGGATTCTGCCAAGGTCGACGCCTGCTGGCGCGATCACGTCGATGGAGGCCACGACCGTGCGCGCGATTTGTGGCCGGTGTTGATGTTCCAGGCATGGCACAACGAGGCCATGCGGCCATCGAGGCCTGCAAACTGCCTTTCTCACGAGATCGAACTCCCCAGAGGTATGAGATGGAAGGTTCAGTAGCCAGCCGCACCAAACCTCGGCGCATCACGCAAAACGCCGTATCTGTGCCCGAAAACGGCGCCGGTATCAGGCGACCGCTGCGTCAGCGCATGGAAACGCCAACGCCTTTTCATCAACTCGTCGTCGTCATTGCGAGAAGGAAATGGTTCGTGCTGAGCATGGTCCTTCTCGGTGGCATCCTGGGTGGACTTGCGGGGCTGTCTCGTCCTGTACTGTTTGAAGCGACGACGCAGATAATCATCGAAGCGCCAAGCAGGAGCGCCGGCAGTACCGAGTCTGCTCAAGACCTGCTGGATTCGAGCATTGACGACCATCTGACCATGCTTTCGTCGCAGGCCCATCTGCGTCGAGTTCTGGCGGCGTTGCGAGAAATGAAAACCAACGCGGCCGGAAAGAACGAGACCAGCCCCATCCCCGCCGACCTGGGAAGTACAAGCACGCTCTTGAATGATCTCCTGAACAGGTTTTGGCCACAAAGCGGGCCCGTCATGACGGGGCAAAACGATGTGGATGGCGCAGGACTGAAAAGGCTGCGGAATGGCATGCGGGTCGGACAGGAATTGCGGTCGCGCGTCATTACCATCGGCTTCACCGATTCCGATCCGGCCCGGGCCGCACTGATCGCAAACACATTCGCGAAAGTTTACATCGATGACCTGACCCAAACGCGTCGCGCATCGGATCAGCAGGAACTCGGTGCTGTGGTCGCCAGCCTGCCGCAGGTCCAAGGCAATCTGGTCACGGCCACCGATCGTCTGGAGACATATAGACTGACCCACGGTGCCGTCGATCAAAGCGCGGCGGACAACGCGGCCAACGAGGCTGCTGGGCTCAACCGACAGATTTCCCTGTCGAAAGCCGATCTCTCGGCCGCGGAAGCGCGCCGCGGACGTCTCCAGGATCTGCAAAAGGCGAATGCGCCGGTTTCAGCGGTCGCTGCCGAATTAGCGTCGCCGGTCCTCACCGAACTGGTCACTCGCCAATCCAATGCCGGCGCGACGGACAAGGACCTGACCAGTGCGATCAATCTCCAAATCGAACAGGGCATCGCCGGACTGGACGCCGAGGCAAACATCTACCGCGCGCAGGTTGCGGTACTTGAGGAGCGTAAGAATGTCCTTGATGCGGTTGTCGCCGATACAGCCAGCCGGCTTTCCGGCTTGCGTGCGCTCGAGCCACAGGTCGCCATCGTAACGCAGCGGTACAATGACCTTCTGGGTCGGCAACAGGATTTGATTCGGCGCGTTGCCAGTCCCTCTCCCGGTGTCTGGATTCTTTCGGCGGCATGGCCCCCGACAAGTCCCAAGACGCTGCCGTGGATTTTCGTGGTTCCGCCCGGGATGATCGTCTTCGGTCTCCTTGGGGCTGCCTTCGTCATGGTACGCGACCGCTTCAACAAGACGTTGCGCAGCCAGGCCGAGGCCGAGTCCTCGCTTGGCGTTCCGTGCATAGGACTGCTTCCCAGGGTCCGCCGGGTGCATGCAAAGCACTTGCGGCACCTGGTTCTGGGTCAACAGAATTCCGCATTCAGTCGCGCCGTGATGTCGCTTCTGGTTACTGCCGCGCCTACCCAGGGAAGGCATTGCGCGCCGCACATCATCCTTGTCACGTCCAGCGTTCAGGACGATGGCAAGACCGAGCTGGCATGGAGCCTGGCGCTCGCGGCGACACGACTGGGGCGCAGAAGGGTGCTCTTCCTCGACCTCGATCGCAAAGACGCGCGGCTCACGAATGAATTCCGTGCTGACCATACAACGGTCGCAGCCCACAATTCCTTTGGAGATTACGTGGGTGAGCGTTGCGCCTTGAGGGATGCGATTACGACAATGCCTGATATCGGCATCGACCTGATGGCTCCTCCCGCGCCTGCGGATGATATGCTGACCCTGTTGTCCTCGGTGGACAGTTCCCAATTCACGGAGGAACTGCATTCCATGTATGGGACCGTAATCATAAATGGACCGTTGGGGATCGCGCTGCCCGAGACCAGATTGCTGAAGCACTGGGCGGACGCGATTCTCTTTGCAGTTCGTTGGGGCGGGACCCGACGCGGCGTCGCGCGCAGTGTCCTCGACCAGCTCCAAGGTGGAGGCGCGACCTCCATCCCTGTCGGCAGCGTTCTCACACAGGTAAACCTGAGAAAGCACGCCGGCTATCATCTCGAGGATAGCGTGGATCTTCTGCTCGAGAGGGCTTGATGACAAGCATAACCTCCGTCCGCAAAGGTCGCTTACAGGAACCACGAAAGAGCACTCCTCGTTCTGGTCTGAGCCAAGATGATCATTGAACTCTTCGGACCGCCGGGATCTGGCAAGACAACTTTTGCTCACGCGCTCGCCCAACGGCTGCACGAGGGAGGTCACCATGCGAGGGTTGCGTTAAGTTACCGGCCAAGCAAAAGGGCTGGGATTTTCGATCTCGGGTTTTTTTTGTTTATATCAAAAATAGTATCTGCTGTATTAGCGACGTCAAAGATACTGCTTTCTTCATGGGGGACGGACGATATTTCGACGTCGCTCTCCATAGTAAGATTAGTCCCACCAAAAAGCAGAATGTGGCGCGCTCGCATCTGGCAATATATTTTACAGCTTTCCCGCTACTGGGGACAGGCCGAGAACTCGTCTGATATCATAATATTCGATCAAGGGTACGTTCAATCAATTGGATCTCTGGCAACGTTCAACGGATGTACGGACAAAGCCGCGCTGGCCAAGGCGCTCGGCCTGGCGCCCAAAGCAGATTTCACCATCCGGGTTGTGGTGCCGTATGCGCTCGTCGAGACCCGCCTGAGACGACGCATGGAACACGAGCCGCCGGCGGAACGAATTTTCGAAGCCGACCTCGATACGAATATGCGCTCTTTTGGAGTATTCGGGGCTATAAATGATATTCTCATAGACTCAGGTCGGGAGGTTATTTCCGTCGAATTTCAAGATGGCCATTCGACACTGAAAAGTATTCTGCAAGTCGAAGAGAGAATCATTTCGACGATTTTGCCGAGAGATGGCGAGGCAGCGGCTCAAACGGGCGAGGGGCCAAATCGCGACTCAGCCAGTATCGACGATCTTGGGAATGCGACGTTGCCAGGCGGTGTCACATCAGCAACGCCTGTGCCGATCAATGAAGGCGGCAATCCAGCTTCGCCGCGGAAGGTAGACATGGGCCGGCGCCTTGTCCAGGCCAGCGTCTTCGCCCTCTTGGTCTACATTGGCGGCGCGGGACTGACCAGCCTGGCGCAATTGTTGATTGCGCGTCTTATCGGCCCTCGCAACTACGGCATCTACTCCTACGTCCTGGCTTGGACCTCGATGCTTGCCTATCTGGCGACACTCGGTTTCAACGTATCGCTGTTGCGTTTCGTCCCCGCCTATAGGGCGAGCGGGCGTCTTGATCTGGCTCGAGGGGTCATAAAATTCGCTCTGCAAAGATCGCTGGTGACCGCGACGCTGTTCGGGATGGCGGGCGCTGCTTTTTTTCTGATCTTTTCGGATCACGCGCAGAGAGGGCTTGAGATAAGCATCATGCTCGGTATGGCGGCCGTGCCATTGATTACCGCCTACGCCCTCGGCGCCACGCTCGTACGGGCTTTCGGCGGTGTCGTCTCGGCGCTGTTGCCGGAGCGGATCGTGCGGGACGGTCTCCTGCTGGTATTGGTGGCAATCGCTGCTGTCTCCGGGCTTCGGGCTGTGGACGCGCCAATGGTAATGCTGGCTGCGCTGCTAAGCTCTGCCATCACCGTCGGGCTGGTATTCGCCACCGCAGCGAGGCTTGAACCGCCCGGCCTGCGGCAGGCTGGGACCAGCTATGCATCAAAGGAATGGTGGCTTGCGGTTCCGCCCCTCATGCTCATCACCGGCCTCGATGTATTTGTCAGCCGGGCCGGCGTGATGGTGCTTGGCTGGATCGGCCACATTCGCGAAGCGGGGATCTTTGCATTGGCATTGAACGTGGCGCTCCTCGTCGGGCTTTCCCGCATCGCCGTTGGCACGATGTTTTCGCCGACAGCAGCGGATCTCCATGCCAGAGGAGACCGAATTGCGCTCCAAAAGCTGTTCGCAAGAGCCACGATGCTTTCCTTTGGTGGCGGCATCGCGGTTGCTATTCCATTGCTGGTGATTGTCGAGCCTTTTTTGAGCTTTTTCGGCGAGGGCTTCGCTGCTGGGGCGCCCATCGCGCGCGTTCTCATTCTGGGTTATGTCTTTGTCGCATTGTGCGGACCTCAGCAGAACCTCTTGACCATGACGGGGAACGAATGGGATGCGGCAACAACGATGATCGCCGGCGCAGTGGCCAACATCATAGCCTGCGCCCTGGGGGTCGCTCTGTACGGCCTCATTGGGGCCGCCGTGGGTGTCGCGCTGGCGTTGGCAATCTGGAATGTGGCGATGGCGATTTACATTCGCAAACGACTGAAAATCCTGCCGGGTTTGGTTTTTGCGTTGCAGTCGCTTAGAGAGACAACGATCATGAGCAGGCATTGGTATTGGTTGCGCTGACTGTATTTGCTCGCTTCACTATGAGCATCCCAAGACGATCAGCACCATTCGTCGTTCGACGAAGCCTGGAAGCGCTCCAGTCTTCTCAACGGCGCCGCTCGTCCACTACATTGCGGCTCTATCTTGTAGGCCGCAGCAGCCCGAAATAGTGGGAGCGAAGAATTGGCACGGTTGAGAGCAGAGGGTGGATGGAATTGGCACCGCGTCCAAGGTGGCGTGCCAACGGCGGCAAAAGCGTGAGCGCCTTCAGCCGCAGTTCAAAGGATGGAAACAACTCGCTGATCCGCCTTTTGGTCATGGGTCGGATATTTCTGTTCCACGGGTTGGGATATCGCATGTCGTACCAAACGATAACGCCGCCGCTTGCAAGAACGCGCATTATGCCACGCGCGACGTTGTGGGCCATGTTGCGATCAAGGATTGAAGAGAAGACGGTGAAGACGGTGACGATGTCAAAATAGTTGTCCGGAAAATCAATTTCTTCGGCGTTTGCTTCTTTGAAAGTGAAGTCTGGATATCGTTGCCGCGCAGTCTCGATCCGATTTGGCAGCAAGTCGATCCCGACCAGGCCATCGGCCGACACGCCCTGCTGATGGAACAGGTTGAGAAGATCCCCATAACCGCATCCCACATCGAGTATCCGACATCGTGCCAACCCGGGAAACCCGGCGAGGAGGTGCTTCAAGTGCATATTCCTCTCATCCAGGGATCTCAGATAACCGGAGTTTCCGTGGTCATAGGTTGGCTCCCAGCGTCTGTAGAACGCTTTGATCCGGTCGACCTCCTGGCTGTTCATCAATCCAGTCCTCCTTTGGATGAATACGGATGCGCAGTAACTGCACCGGTCCTTCCGCAAGTGCCTGCTATCAGGGAGGAACCAATGCCTTCGGGACTTGGGATCCGTCCGGGTCGAGCCCCGCCCTTTCACGTTCCAGCGCCGCGCGCTCCGATCCCATTCAGGCTACTCGGCACCACCAGAAAGTCGGCTCGCCATCATCGATCGCGTGGCTCCTCGACCCTGCTCGACTTTCGTAGGCAGGCTATGCCCCCAATCGCCGCCGACATCCGCCATATATCGGAGTTGGCCCTAGGATGACGACTGCCGGCTCTGCGATTGTGCAACCGGCTGCATTGGATAGTACGCGCTCGGTGGCGCTAATCGCTGCCGGACGCCGGCGCGCGCTGCCTGGGCCGACCCTTTCAGGGCAACACCGAAATACGCCCTAAAAGAGCCACCAACTCCGCCTGACGTTTCGTCTCGGTCTTGGCAAACAGTGAGGCGAGTTGGGAGCGAATTGTGGTGCGGCTGAGATGCCAACTGCGAGCGATCTCCAAGGGGGCGTCGCCTTGCGCCAACCGCAACGCGAGTTGCGTTTCCGCGCTCGTCAGCCCGAACATCCTTTGCAGCGTCTGAGGATTGGTCGCCGACCTGTTGTCGCGGTCCAGCAGCGCGACGATACTTGTCGAGTCAGGTGCGATCACGCCCGTCTCATTCAGTATTACCGGCCGGTCGCCTCTGCACCGGATCACGATCCATGAGAGGGAGCCTGGCAGGAAACGAACCGGAACATTCGCAATCAAATGCCTTAGCCCGGTGGAGAGCTCGGCGGCCGTGTCAGCCGCTTCGCCCTGACGCTCAAATGTGTTCTGAGCGGCCGCGTTCCATTCGATGACTTTCTTTTCCCGGTTCAGCACCAGAAAACCACAACCGATGCGGTCAAGCATACCGGTAATGGATTGCAAGCCACGTCGTTGCGGCGCATCGATCGAGCGGTCTGCGCCATGTGACGAAAGTCGCGCATATGTTCGGCAGACATTTCCGGGCTCGATGTATTGATGACCCGCAATCGTATCATTGTGCCTGTCAACTAAACTCATGGCCTCTATCCCAACCGTAACTGCTGCCGCCAGGATTTAACTCTTCGCGAGCTACTTGTGGTATCCCTCTGGAATACGTGCGTCTCCTACCGTGAATGTCGACTCGACCGGAGGTGCGTGCTTCGGATTTCTGACCCGCTGCAAGGCGGTAAAACCTGGTTGCAGATAAAGCCCCTTCGGGTTGGATTTTATTCGTCGGCTAAGGCGAAGCAAGGCGGCAGTGGTACTAGGTTGCCCCCGTTTGGCCTAGTCTCGACGGCCTAGTCCGAACGTTGTAGTCTGATGCATGGGTTTGTATTTGCGTTGGCCGGGTTCGAATATCCCAGGCAGACCATTAGCTCATCTGGCTTCGGTAGCGGTGCTGGCAGCCACCCTGGCAGTCGAAGCAGCAACGTCAATCTACGTCGGTCGGGACATTGCGTTTATTGCGTTTGTTCCTGCCATTGTCGTCATCGCATATCTTGAAGATCGTCTGGCCGCTATCGCGGCGACGCTTCTGGCCGCGGCCGCCGGCCTATGGGCGCGGTACGCCCTGAACACCCAGATTACCGCTGAGGATTGGACGCGCGCCATCCTTCTGCTCGCCTCGGGGGCGGCAATTGCCATGATTTTCCACCGCCTGCGACACGATTTGCGCCAGGCGCTCGATGTGGCGGAGGCGAGGCTGTCTGCCGTGGAGGCCACCGAGAGCCGCTACCGATGGGCCTTCGAGCGCGCTGCGATGGGCTTCGCAAACACCAACAGGAAGGGCGAGGTGCTGCAATCCAACAGGCGCCTTTGCGACATGACGGGTTACAAGGAAGAGGAGCTTGCCCAAATGCCGCTCGCGGCACTCGTTTATCCGGACGATCGAGATGTCGTGCAGGAGTTGTTGGACGGTCTCGACAATGACGCAATGTCGTTCGGATCCGAGGTCCGGTTGCTTAGGAAGGACGGCACCGTCCTATGGGCTCGGTTGACCTTGTCTTCGTCCCGGCCTGCGGGGGTTCTTTCGGAGAGCGTCTTTGTGGTGATCGACGATATTTCTGAGCGACGAACGGCGCGCGAGGTTCTCCAAGCGCAAAAGGAATGGCTCGATCTAGCCCTGTCGGCTGGGCGCCTGGGGACATGGCGAACCGACGTGAAGGACGGGACAATCACAGGCTCGAATAAGTTCTGGGAGATTATCGGCGTGGCTCCGGCTGCACTGCGCCCGCTGGAAGACCTGTCGCCCGTGGTCCATCCGGCTGACTGGCCAAAATTGGCGGCCTCGATAAGACCTTCGTCGACACCATATTTCGACACCGAGATTCGCGTCCGGCGGACGGATGGTCACGTCCGGTGGGTTGCCCTGCGCGGGCGTCAGGAAAAACACGATGACCGTCTTTTACGCATCGGAGTGGCGGCTGATCTGACCGAGCGTCGGCAGACTACGCTTCTGCGCGCCGCAGCAAAGAAGCGCGAGCGTATCATGCGCGAACAGCGTCACCGCTTCAGCAACCTCTTCCCGGTAATCCGGGCGCTGGTGACAATGATCGATGTACCCAAGGACGGCGTTGCAGAATACAAGGAGATGCTGATCGATCGGATTCGCGTGCTCGAGGAGACACATCTGCTCCTCTCACACCACCCCAACGCCTCAGGGACGCTGCAGGATCTCGTTGCTCGAGAGTTGCAACCTTTTGTGGAGACGCGGGGCGTAACGATTGGCGGCCCGTCTCTGACGCTGTCAGCCAGTGCCGCTGAAAGTTTCGCGATGATTGTTCACGAACTCACCACCAACTCCGTCAAGTACGGCGCCCTTGGTGACCCGCAAGGCCGGATCGACGTGAATTGGGTGTTTGCATCCAGTGATGAAGGGGACGACGTCGTGTTCGATTGGGTTGAATGGGGGCGGAAGAAGAATTCAAGAGTGGCGCGCCATGGGTTCGGTTCCATGATAATTGGTGCCGACGGCACGCCGATTATCGGCCATTCCCCCAAACTGGAAATATCTGACCAAGGACTGCGATATTCGTTGCGGTTATCGCGGAACGAAGTCAGGTCCTAACCGACATTTTTTGAGAGCCAACCCCGCAGAAGAACCGCCGCTTCGGTTCTGTTTCGGGCTCCAAGCTCGCGCAAAACGGCGGCAGCATGGATTTTCGTCGTTGCCTCCGCGATGCGCAAATTGCGGGCAATCTCCTTGTTTGAGTAGCCGTCAGCCATCAGCTTCAGGACCTGCGTCTGCCTCAACGTGAGCCTGCTGAGATTGGCCGGGCCGACATGTCGGCGGGGCGGGGATTCCTCAGGAGGCAGCGGGGGATGGGAACCCGATCGCGCAGACGTTCGAGACAGCAGTGCTGGAACATAGATGCGGCCGGCGAGGATTTCGTTTACAGCCAGCACAACCTCGTCATCCCTTTGCGATTTTACAATGTAGCCGTGAAGCCCGATCGAAAGTGCCTTGAGAATCTCGGCGCGCGAATCATCGGCGGAGACAATGGCGAAGCGGGTATTGGGATAGGCAGACAGGACGTCGCCGAGTATCCCCTGGTCAAACAGCCCCGGCATATTCAAGTCCAGAATCGCAAGATCGATCGACGCCTGCTCCTCCAGAAGAGCGATCACGGCGTCGAAACATGCGGCGTCAAATATTTCGATGCCTGGAATCCCCGCCGTCAGTGCCAATCGCAGGCCACGGCGATACAAACCATGGTCGTCAGCGATGACGATCCGATACATTTCACGACCCCAACGCTTACCTGGTTCGCGGCGCGACGACCAGAACCAGCCTAACCAACTCTATTCCTGCGATGCATGACCGTGATGAGCTTGAAAGCGTGGCCAACCGCGTGTCGATGCCTCCCAAGCGAGATCCGCGACCTCCTGCCGGCAAATCTCCTATGGCTAATATAATACTAAATATCGAAATATGCTCCCGGCAACATTGAGCGTACGTTTCCAACATTCGGGACCGAGCGGCCAGGCACGCGTGACAATCTCGCTTTTGCCAAGCGGCAGCTGGGCAGTGTCGCAACCCGGCAGCTCCTCGTCTTTCTGCTGGCACCTGCGTGTGCATTCACAACGGTCCTGATTTCTGACGCCCGTCGTCTTGGACGGGCGTGGCCGTTCCACGAGACGTCCGAAACTTACCATTCGAATGCACGACGACACCCGTCCGGTGTGCCCATACCATCCGCATATAAGGTTCGAATTGGTGCATGAGGACGGCGACCCGCCGAGCGCCCATTCGACGTCGACCCCGGACGATGACGTTTGGGCGGAATGAGTTTGGGAGGATTGCATGAAAGCTGTGATTCAATGCGGCGGAATGGGAACACGCCTTCGGCCCTTCACATCGGTCTTGCCTAAGCCACTCATGCCAATTGGTGCCAGGCCGGTTGTGGAGCTGCTTCTGAAATGGCTGCGGCGCAACGGAATCGAGGACGTCTACATCACGACCGGTTATCTCGGCCACTTGATCCGAAGCGTGTGCGGCGACGGCTCGCAATGGAATCTGAAAATCAGCTACACGCAGGAAATGGAGCCTCTCGGCACCATCGGACCACTCTCCTTGATAAGGGATGAACTGACCGAACCTTTTGTCGTGCTCAACGGCGACGTCCTTACCGACCTGAGCCTCAGTCGTTTTGTCGCCGCTCATCGTATGCACACGGACCCGGTGACGATCGCCACCGCCTGCCGCCAGATCAAGATGGACTTCGGTGTCATCGACGAAATCAACAATGCCGTCCAGATCTTCCGTGAGAAACCGACGCTTTCGCATCTCGTCAGCATGGGGATTTACTGCATGAACCCGGATGTTCTGCGGTTCATCCCTTCCGGCATCCCATTCGGTTTCGATGATTTGATGTTGCAGATGATGCAGGGCGGCACGACCGTGCACGTGTACAAGCATGATGGGCTCTGGCTCGACATCGGCCGAGTAGACGACTTTCAAAACGCGCAGGCGATTTCCTGGGAAGAGCAGTCGGCTTCGATCGAGGTCGCTGCCGCGGCGGCATGACAAAACCAGATGTCACCTGAACCTCAACACCTGGTTAGGAGGTCATGATGCTCCTGGTAAGTGCGCCGATCCTGGGCATCCCCGAGAAGGCAGCTCTATCGAAGGTTATTGATAGCGGTTGGCTGACAATGGGCGAGCGGGTGAGGGCCTTCGAGGAGGCCTTTGCAGTTATGCACGGGGCAGACGATTGCGTCGCAGTGAGCTCTTGCACAGCGGCGCTTCATCTCATTCTCCACGCTCTGGGAATCGGGCCGGGCGATGAGGTGCTGGTGCCGGCGCTGACTTTTGTGGCGACCGCAAACGCGGTGCTATATGTCGGCGCGACGCCGGTCTTTGTCGATATCGAGTCTTCCGACGTGCCGTTGATGTCGATCGCCGAAGCCGAAGCGCGATGCACGTCGCGCACCAAGGCCGTAATTCTCGTTCACTTCGCGGGCTATCTCGCCAACGCGGAGCAATGGCAGCGGTTTGCTCGCGCTCGAGGGCTGCATATTGTCGAGGACGCCGCCCATGCTCCCGGCTTGAAGGAAGTGGGACAATTCGGCGCCGCGGCCGCCTTCAGCTTCTACGGCAACAAGAACATGACCACGGCGGAAGGTGGAGCGGTGATTGCCCGTGACCCGGATCTGCGTGACAGGATCCGCCAGGCCCGCGGACATGGGATGACCACTGGAACACATCAACGACTGAACAGTCGTTCGCCGCAGTATGACGTTACCATGCTTGGATTCAATTACCGCATGGACGAAATGCGGGCGGCGATCGGGCTTGTCCAGCTGCAGAACCTGCAGGAATGGAACGAGATCAGGCGTATCGTGGTCGTCCTTTATCGGCGGCTCATGGCAACACACTGCCCGGCCGTGACAATCCCTTTCAGCGAGCCGCGCAGATCGGCCTACCACATTATGCCGATCCTCCTGCCGCGCTACGTGGTGCGGCAAGACGTTATCGACGAATTGCGCGCACAGGGAATACAAACCACGATCCATTATCCACCGGTGCACCAGATGACGCTCTATCGCGAGCTTTTTCCGGGCACCCATCTGCCGCGGACAGAGGACTTTGCCCAGCGAGAGCTGACAATTCCCCTGCATCCCCAAATCACCTCACCTGTCGCCGAAGCCGTCGTGGCAGCTCTTGCAGCCGCGCTCGACAGCTGCGCCCAAGCAGGAACTGCTGCATGAACGCACTGGATCTTTCCCTTCACCGGCGTTTCGCCTCCAGTGCGTCCCACGGCTTTGTCAGACGAACGATCGATCTCGTCGTTGCCAGCGCCGCGGCCGTCATACTTGCACCGCTGATGCTGGTGATCGCCATGGCCCTCTTGCTGGAGGGAGGGCGTCCCATTTTGTTTGTGCAGACCCGCCTGGGCGCGGGTGCTCAGCCCTTCCACATGTACAAGTTTCGCAAGTTCGATGTGAGATGCGATCCTGACGGTCTCGCGCTTACCGTTGTGGGCGACGGCCGACTGACGCCGGTTGGCCGATTCCTGGCCGCGACAAAGCTCGACGAGTTGCCACAGCTATGGAACGTGCTGATCGGCAACATGGCGATCATCGGACCGCGGCCGGAGAGTATGGCTTTCGCGGATTGCTTCTGCGGCGGGCTTGAGGCCGTTCTACAATACAGGCCCGGTTTGCTCGGCCCGACCCAGGTGCTGTTCCGGCACGAAGCCCATTTCATTCCGCCATCGATGGATCCGGTCCGCTTCTACCGCGAGATCCTGTTTCCAGCGAAGGCTCGGATCGACCTCTCCTACTATCCGAAGCGTACGATCCGTTCCGACATCGTCTGGATTTGGCGTGGCTTTCTGGCGGTGTGCTTGGTCGGATTCCACCGCCGGAGCCCGTTTGAAGCCTGAGTGCAGGCTTAAGCCATCAAGGAATGCCGGTCATGAATTACAAGGGCAAGAAAGTTCTGGTGACGGGCGCGGATGGATTTATCGGATCGCATCTTACCGAAGCCCTCGTTCATCAGGGCGCGGATGTCACTGCCTTGGCCCTCTACAATTCCTTCGATAGCCATGGCTGGCTGGATGATTTGCCCGACAATATTCGAACGCAGCTCAAACTTGTGCGCGGCGACGTTCGTGACAGCGCATTTGTAAACCGGATCATGCGTGGTCAGGCCGTGGTGTTTCATCTCGCCGCGCTCATTGCGATTCCTTATTCGTACGCCGCCGCCCAGTCATATGTGGAGACCAACATTCTGGGCACGGTGAACGTTCTCGAAGCGGCTCGTCAATGGGAGACAGAGCGCATTGTGCACACCTCGACCAGCGAAGTGTATGGCACCGCGCTGACCATGCCCATCACCGAAGCCCATCCATTTCAGGGGCAATCGCCATACTCGGCATCGAAGATCGGGGCGGACATGATGGCGGTGTCCTACGCCAGGTCGTTCGATGTCCCCGTCGTCATCATGCGACCTTTCAATACGTATGGCCCACGGCAAAGTGAAAGGGCCATTGTGCCGACCATCATCAGGCAAGCTCTGGATCCAGACTGCATTGCAATCATGGTCGGGGACACTAGCCCTATTCGTGACCTCACTTTTGTCGAGGACACGGCAGCGGCCTTCCTAAGCGCGGGGCTCGCCGGATTGGAATTCGGCCGTGCCTACAATGCCGGCAGCCAGCGCGCGGTGACCATCTCTGATGTGCTGGATCTCGTACTTGAGCTGAGTAGCGCCCAGAAACCTGTGCACCGCGACGAAAGCCGCTTGCGGCCACAAAACTCTGAGGTTCGCGCTTTGCTCGCGGATTCCTCGTGTTTTGAAGGCGAGACCGGATGGCGGGCCCGCACGAGTTTGCGCGATGGCCTGGAGCGAACCATCGCATGGTGGCGGGCACGGATCAGTCAGGGCCGGGTACGCCGAGAAAAAGGTTATATGACATGACCCCGCTCCGCCGGCGTGCATTGGCGCTGCTGCCGATTGTGATTGCCGGCATCGTGGCCGTGGCCGCGGGCTTGCATGGCGCGGGGGGGCGGGAGAACAGCGAACGAGTGCAGTTCATCGCACCGGTGACGAAAAACCTGCCGGACTATTTGCACCCCACGAGGGATCCGGCGTCGGGCACGGTTTTCGTTCGCATTACCAAACCCGGGAGCCTTGGCAACGGCATCGTATGCTCAACGCAGTATTGCACTCATCGTTATTCAAGTGCCCAAGCCTGGAATGCGGATCAGAGTCTTCTTGTCATCAGCAATGGCTGTGGCGGCATGTGTTTTGTCGACGGCCACACCTACGTTCCTTTGTTTCACCGCAGCCGTTCGTCCGAGTGCGAATGGCATCCCAAGGATCCTAACCTGATGATCTGCGTTCAGGGTCGGGAAATCTCCACTTGGGCGCCACGCAGCGGCCATGAGGACATCAGGTTCCTGTCGGCGGACTACACCAATCTCGGGTTCGGGCCGAATAAGGGTAACCCGAGCCGCGACGGCAACCGGATTGCCGTGCGCGCGACGCGCAACGATGGCAAGGTTGTGGTCTTTGGTTACGATCTCGAATTGAAGCGGAAATTCCCTGATATCGAGCTTGACCTGCTTCCGGGTGCCAACAGTTCCTGCTCGATTTCTCCGCTCGGCACGAACATCCTATGTTCTCAGCAACTGCCAGACGGCACCGAGCCGTCCTTCATTTTCTCCATCGACGGCACGTTGCATGAGAAATGGGTGGAACATCACCGGCCCGGTCATGGCGACATGACCGTGGATAGCGACGGGAGCGAAGTCTACGTCGGGATCAGCAAATCGTATCCGGACAAATATCAAGTCATCAAGCGGCGGTTGTCAGACGGCAAGGTCACCTCGTTGATGCGGTATGGCGAAGCCCAGCATGCATCCCTCAGATCCCTGGCAAGACCCGGCTGGGTGTTTCTGAGCTATGGCGGTTATCCCGATCAGGTATTGAAGCATCAGGATTGGGCGCCGTATGCGCAGGAAGTGATCGCACTCCGCATCGATGGCAGCGGCGAGATCCGGCGTATCGTGAACACCCGGAACATCCCTTTCGACTATTGGAGCGAGACGCATGCCTCCCCGTCTCCAGATGGCTCACAAGTCGTCTGGTCGAGCAATTGGGGAGTGCCGGGCGGACCGGTCTACGATTTTGTCGCGCGTGTGGATTGGCCCGGGGATCGAATTTTGACCCAGAAGGAGACGATCGCAAAATGGCCTTGACCAGTCGAATTGTCCTGACCTGGCTCGCCGCGATGTCGGTCATACCGATCGCCTCCGCAGCGGATGTACAGCCCTATCGGCTTTCTCCTGGCGACACCGTCGAGATAGGAGTTGCCGCGCTCTCCGATCGAACGCAGCGTGCGGTGATCCAAATGGACGGCACGATCGCGCTTCCTGAAGTGGGGATGATCTCAGTCGGAGGCCTGACCTCGGCCGAATTGCAGGCACGCATGGAAGCGATCCTGCCGACCAAGATTTTCCACCTGCGCCTGGCTGACGGGCGAGAGCAAATGGTCGTTGTCAGGCCGGGCGACGTTAGCGCCGTCATCGCGGAATACCGCCCAATCTATGTGACCGGCGACGTGCTTACGCCAGGACAGCAGGCCTACCGCCCGTTGATGACGGTGCGGCAAGCCATTGCCGTCTCGGGCGGCCTCAGCCTGTTGCGGTCTCGGGCTGTCCAGAACGGCCCAGACCCGGTTGACCTGCGGCGCGACTATGAATCGCTGTGGGGTGAGTACACCAAAGATTATTTTCACGGCGCCCGCGTTCGCGCCGAGCTTCAAGGCCAGCCGACGTTTGACGAGCAGACACCACAAGGCTCCCCTTTGTCTCCAGCTGTTGGGGCCGCGATCGCGCAAGCCGAAGCAGACGCGCTGAAGATTGCCCTGAACGATTTCCAGCAGGAACAGAGCTATCTTGAGAAAGGCAACACCGACACGGCCGCTCAGATCGAGGTTTTGCTCAAGCGCCAACAGGTTGAGGCCGAGGGCGTGAAAGCGGATGAGGAGGATTTGGCGCGCGTAACGAAGGTGTTTGAGGCTGGCAATCTTACCAACAACCGGCTCTCCGACGTACGACGCGCCTTGCTTCTCTCTTCGAGCGGAGCGCTTCAAACATCGGTGGAACTGATGCGGGCGCGACGCCAGCAGGAAGACTATGTCAGGCAGCACGAACGCAATGACAATCAACGAAGGATTGGTCTGCTGACGGATTTGAAGGATACCAATCTACGACTGGCCGATGTCACTGCCAAGCTTCGTGCGGCCAGCCAGAAGTTGCAACCGACAGGGACATCCGCCCAGCCGTTGCCGGTGGCCGGCGAAACGATCCGTGCTCAAGTCAATATCGTCCGGAAGGTTGGCGAAGAGTGGCGGACATTATCGGCCGAGGAAGACACCGTAGTACTGCCCGGAGACACCATCGAGGCAAGGTTCAGCAGCGATCTCCAGGGTGTAGCGATCCAATAGGCCTCCTGTATCGCGGGCCACCTACAAACGGGCGTTTGGGGGATTCGCTGAACCCATCGTGGATGGTGTCTTGAGCAAATCAAAAGGAACAGTTTCGTGAGGCTCAATTCCAAGCGTGTGGCGAAACCGACGCGATCAAGGAATATGATCGCCGTTGCCGCCGAAGCGATCTACCCGTTCGATACACCCTCGTCTGCAACTGCTGTGCCGGAACATCAAGCCGATGAGATCGGAATCTGGCAAAAGCTTAGGTCGAGCCGGCACGATGCTCCGGAAGGGGACCGGGTGTCCGACGATTATCGGTCCAGCCATTGTGGGCTTGGGTATGGCGAACATTACAACAAAACGCACGAGTCAGGCTATTATGGCGCGCTTTGGGCAAAGGTCGAAAAACCGCTCGTCCTTGAGGTTCTTGGTCCGATGGGGGGAGTTGGCCGAAAGTGCCTCGATTTCGCATGCGGTACAGGCCGCATTTCCAACATCGCAGCCGAATGCTTCAGTGAGGTGGTGGGCGTCGACGTCTCTCAATCCATGCTTGACTGTGCTCGGGTTCCTCCCAATGTCAGATTGCTCCACGTGGATTTGACAGTTGGGCCTCTCGATGAAACCTTCGATGTCGCAACAGCGTTCCGTTTTTTTCTGAACGCCGAGGATCAACTCCGGATTGAAGCACTGAAGGCGATACATCGGCAATTGAACGACAGCGGCCGGCTCGTGTGCAACGTTCACATGAATTCGACCTCGCCCGTTGGCGTAGCGTGCCGTCTCATAAACTGGCTGCTTGGGCGCACGATCCGCAATACGCTAAGCACCACTCGATTCGAGCAGCTTCTGACGTCATCGGGTTTCATTGCCGAGACGGTCATACCGTACGGATATCTGCCGCGGCCGGGGCGCCTCTCGCCACGACTCTGCGAAGCGTTGATCTTGCCGGTTGAGAACGCCTCCAAGGCATTGGGATTTCCAGGGCGGCTGGCACAGCACTTCTTGGTTGTTGCAAGAAAGCGATAAAAAGGTCGCGGCCGAGCCAGCAAAACCAATAGCTGTATCAACCATGCTTGACTGCCGGATAAGCGAGACGGGGGACGGTTCTAATCACCACGCCGTCTGCCGGATAGATCACATCATCATGCTGGTAATTTGCAAGCGAAGGCTTCCCCACCGTTATCCCACGATTTGATGCTTCATTTCGAGGTTTCTAGGAGGCGCGTCACGATTTTGCTGCATTTGCGCCAAAGGCACGTAGGTTAGCGGGACGTAATGTTCGCCAGTGGAGGGAAGCAATCTGCTTCCAGAAGGTAGGAGCTTGTCGGTTTTCGTAGGAGCCAATGTTGCCACACGGCACTTTGGCGTGAAAGGCCGTAGGCCATGAACCAAGGGGAACGGCTCGATCTCCGTTCTGCCATACTTGACTGTGTGCCAGCGCTTGTCGGTGTGGGGGTGTTCTCGGCGGTCATCAACATTCTCGCTCTGACCGGCTCCATCTACATGCTGCAAATCTACGATCGCGTTCTGCCCTCACAGAGCGTTCCCACACTTGTCGGATTTACCATAGGGATGCTGGGTCTATACGCGGTCTATGGACTGCTGGACTTTGTGCGCCTTCGCCTGCTGGTTCGAATCGGCAATCGTCTTCACAAGAATCTCCAACAGCGGGTCTTCGCTGTCTCACTTTCCCTCCCGCTCATCGCCGGGCTGGGCGCGAGCCGGGTGCGGCCGCTCCATGATCTGGATCAAGTGCGTGGATTTCTTTCAGGATTGGGGCCGACCGTCGTCTTCGACGCCCCCTGGATGCCTTTCTATCTGGTCATCATCTACCTGCTACATCCCTCGCTGGGTATACTCGCAACGATCGGGGCGGTGGTTGTCGTCCTGTTGACGCTGGTCGCAGAAATCCTCGGCCGTGGAACGGCAGCGCGCGCTTCTGAAGCGCTTCTGATCCAGCGTAATCTGGCCGACTCCAGCTACCGCTATGCAGAGGTCGTGCGTGCCATGGGCCTTTCGGGGCGGCTCGGCCGGCGCTGGAGCGCGATCAACCATGCCTATCTGCTGCACCAGGAGCGGCTCTCCGACATCGTTGGTGCAACCGGTTCGCTATCGAGGGCCCTTCGCATGGCGTTGCAATCTTCCGTTCTGGGGCTTGGCGCGTATCTCGTGATCGGGGGCGAGGCTTCACCGGGTGTGATCATTGCATCCTCCATCTTGCTGGGCCGATCGCTGGCACCCGTCGACGCGGCGATCGCAAACTGGAGAGGGTTCGTGGCATTCCGGCAGAGCTATTCCCAACTGGCGGCGGCGTTGGACAATTTTGGTGGCCAGAACGAGTTTATGGAGTTGCCACGCCCCCTGGCCATGTTGGCGGTTGAAGAGCTGACAATAGTACCGCCAGGCCGGCAAAAACCGACCGTGGTCAACGTAAGCTTCCAACTGTCAGCGGGCGCCGGACTGGCCATCGTCGGCCCCAGCGGATCCGGAAAAACCACGCTCGTACGCGCTTTGGTCGGCGTATGGAAGCCGTTTCATGGAACGGTAAGGTTGGATGGAGCCTCGCTCGATCAATGGGATTCGGAACGGCTCGGTGGCCACATTGGCTATTTGCCACAGGATGTTGAACTGTTCGATGGCACGGTTGCCGATAACATTTCCCGGTTCGGCGGCAAGGGCGACGCAAAAGGCGTGCTGGCAGCTGCCGGAGCGACCGGCATCGACAAAATGATCATGCGTTTGCCGCAAGGCTTCCAAACACGCGTAGGGGAAGGAGGAAGCGAGCTTTCAGCCGGACAGCGACAACTTATCGGGCTCGCCAGGGCACTCTACGGTGATCCGTTTCTGGTCGTTCTCGACGAGCCGAATTCAAACCTGGACGTCGACGGCGATACCGCGTTGGCCGGGGCGATTCTGGCGGTGCGTCGGCGTGGCGGCATTGTCATCGTTGTTGCGCATCGACCCTCCGCTCTCACCAATATCGACACGGTACTCGTAATGTCGAATGGGCAACTTCATTCTTTTGGCCCCCGCGAGGACATCCTTGCGAACGTTGTCCGGCCCTTCGCGTCAGTTGCGGAACGACAAGGCGCTGTCGTCCCGTTGCAGAAAGGAATGGGCGGCCATGCGTGAGGTCTTGCCCTGTGTCTGATGCGGCCATGTCGCCACGTGCCCCGGCCGGTCGTGCAAGCCGGGTAGCGGGGACCAATCCGCTCGACGCATCGGACGGCATCCGCGCTAATCTAATCCTGGGCCTGGTGACTATAATCCTGCTGGTTGCCGGGGGAGGGCTTTGGCTCGGTTGGACCAAGATCGCCGGCGCTGTGATCGCGCCCGCCACGGTGGTGGTCGAAAGCAACATAAAGAAAATCCAACATCAGACCGGCGGCACCATCGGCGGTATTTTCGTGCAAGACGGTGATCATGTGCATGCTGGCGATGTGGTAGTCAGGCTTGACGATACCCTGACACGGGCCAACCTGCAGATAATCGATGAGGACTTCGACCGCGCGACTGTTCGTCTTGCACGACTTGAGGCTGAGCGTCAGGGGCTGCCGGAGATGATGCTTCCGGCCAGTCTCGAGGCCGAGAGGGGCAAGCCGGGACTGGCCGAGCTTGTCAATGGTGAGCGTGCCGTGTTCGAAAGCCGTGCGACTGCTTTGGCCGGACAGAAGGCACAATTGCAAAGCCGCTCGAAGCAACTCGAGAATCAGATTGAGGGACTGAAAGCGCAACAGGCCGCGACAGACGAGTCCGTGATCCTCCTGGATCACGATCGGACCGACGTCGAAGCGCTCTATTCGAAAAAGCTGGTGTCCAAGGACAGGTTGAGCAACATCAGGCTGGAGGCGACGCGAGCCCACGGCGAATCCGGACGCCTCGCGGCGGCTGTCGCGGAGGCGGAAGCCCGGGTCAGCGAGACAGAGCTGCAAATCCTCCAACTGGATGAGCAAAGACGCAGCGACGTAACGAGCGAGCTCCGCGAGACGGAAGCCAAGGTGACGGAACTTAACGAGCGCAGAGTTGTGGCGCAGGACGAGTTGACCAAGACAACCATCCGCGCTCCGCAGTCGGGAACAATACAGGAATCGTCCGTCCACACGATCGGCGGTGTGATCGGTGCCGGGGAAGTGCTCATGATGGTTGTTCCCGATGCCGACGATCTCGTCGTGGATGCGCTCGTCCCGCCATCCCGCATCGATGATGTTCGTCCTGGTCAGTCCGTGTCTATCCGCTTTCCGGCCTTCGATGCCGGCACGACGCCTGCCTGCCAAGGCAAGGTTCGGCGCGTTTCGGCAGATCTGATCAAGGATCAGCAACACCAGCTCTCGTATTTCTCGGCGCGTATCAGTGTTGAAAACAAGGTGGACTGCCTGACGGGAGCAAAGGTACTCAAACCGGGAATGCCCGCCGAGGTCCACATAAGAACGGACCAGCGCAGTGTCTGGTCCTACTTGCTGAAGCCTCTCAACGATCAGCTGTCCCGGGCTTTTCGCCAATAGGAGGGCGAAGTTGGTCGCAAGCTTCGATCACTTCAACGCAGGGCGGAACCTTAGTCGTCGGTGTCATGCGATGCGGTAGCGGACAGTAGCGTTGATGCGGACAGGGTCCACCGCCAGTTCACTCGGCCCGACCACTTGGCTGGCTCCAGGCGGCCGGGCCTAACCGACATTTGTTTGGGTAGGGGTTCGCCGGCTGATTCAGCATGGACTTCGGTGGGACGAACCGCATCATTCGAATGAAGATGAGATTGTATTGCCATATCGACGCCTTCGCATGCGCGATTTGCGTGTGGAAGACAGCGCAGCCGGCTCAAAGCGACATTGCGGCGTTCAATGTGTAATTTATGCCATGCCAATCGCCCGACGTCCTGAAGACGGGTGGGCCACGGACCTACCGTCGACGGAACGATGGCGTCACGTTTTCGTGTCAGCGTGAGGCGACCGCCATCAAAATCGAGCTCCACCGCTGGTTCGCTCATCCCGAGGGGATCATGGCCATCCGTGGATTATAGAAGGAGCAGCGCCGCTATCGCAAAAACAGCGGATACATAAATCCCGATAATCACGACAAGAATTCGGATCAGCAGAACATCATTGTATCTTGGTGCGGTCATGTCCCTTCGTGCGGGTACCGCAGCGGGGCCAGTTTCCGTTGGCACAGTCCCGGCGCTCCGCAATGCGTTGTCATTGTGCGCATGCGTCTGAGAGACACGGCTGGCGATACTGCCTCCGATCAGCGGATCGTTTGCCGATAAAGTTGCCCAATCCAGCACTGTTCGGATGTCGTCACTACGCATGGCGCGCGTTCCTGATTTCTCGCCTAACTTACGAGATAACATTAGGTTCCGCTAAGATGTCTCCATCGGACTTGCCGTGACGCGATAGGTGTCTTCGCAAACGCCGTTGTCGCCAGACACGACCTCATCGACGTTGAGCCGGCAAGACGGAACATTAGCCATCTCTAAAAGTTGATGTTGGCGGCGGGTGATGCCCTCCATCCCCTGCCGAAGATCGGGTCTCCGATCGGCCCGCGTTCTTTGCCAGAGGCGCGGGCTTCCACGAACCGGGAGAGAGACCATGAATAGGATTATTTGGCTCGTTGGAGCCATTGTCATAGTCATTGCAATTCTGGGCTTTTTGGGACTGCGGTAACGCAAGAGATGCCCCAATCCGTCGAACCACCAATATTACCTGACGGCAATCCAGATCGGGCGGTCAACTGTGAAGTTGCGTTGGAACCCGCGTTTGCGGAATTGGTGACTGCCGCAGAAGCACAAGGGTGGACGCCGCATGAAAGCGCCGAAGCGCTGTTGAAGATCGCGCGCGAGCACCTGCGGAAGATTGAGGCTAGTTTGGTAGATGAAGCCTGATTGGGAGTCGTTCGCCTGAGCGGATCTGCTGGCTGACCGTGCCGACCGAAACGTCAAGTTCGTCGGCCGCGGTCGTCACGTTCCATCGAAGCGGCTCAAAGGCCTTTGTCGTATGCATAAGGAGCGTTTGATCCGCAGCCGATGTCGAGAAAGGTCTTAACTCTACAGGTCTCCCACCAAGCGAAGGGCTGTCCGGGGAAGTTTTGGATGTCTCGAAATGCCGCAGGCGCATGCCCCCGCAAGACAGGTTTTCCGTCTATTTTCTGGTTTAAGCGTGTCTTCAGATCGCAGGTCCAGGCCGACCCTTAGAGCAACTTGAGCTTAGCCTTTCGCCACCATCCTCGCCCGAGAAGTCCTGATGGTCTGAGCACGTGAAGCATTTCGACACGCGGCCGTGATGTCGCGTTCACCGGCAGAGGTGATTTCGCAGGGAACTGAAGAGAAGGGCTGGTGTTTCTCGGCGGATTCAACGTCGCGCTCAACCTGGCGATCGCCGCCGCGAAGGCGAGCCTGATTCATGCACTTGACCGGCACCTTGCCGCGGCTCGCCGTTCCGGCTTCCGGACTTTGGCTCGTCATCCTGTTCGGGCTGACGCTGATCGGCCGATAGCCAGCCGTGACCCGAGTCCGAATGAAAGGTCAGGTTATAGGCTGGCATTCCCTGAAAGCGGTCGCCTTATTGCGGTCATGCTGGATCATGGCTTCGAACGTTCACGAACGAGGTATTGTTAGCTAAAGTCGACTGTATGGCGGTCACGGTACCATACGGAAAGACTTCTGATTTTGGCCCACGAAAATGTCAATGAAATCAACGCTCTTGCTAAGTCCTCCCGGCCCACCATGATCATTGATTTCGCAACGAAAAAATGCATCTATTTGAAGCAATGACGGTACTTTTCGAGGCGGGCTAAGGCGTGCCAGCAAACGCCCCAAGGCACAAAAATTGCCGATTGGTCCCGATAGTTGGTGAAACCTCAAAATATTTTTTGCGACGATTTTCCCTTTAAAATCAAAAGCGTAGTTTTTTGACGGTTCTAGTGTCGGCATTGTCGGGATTCTAAAAAATAATTGACAGTAATTTCAATGAGTTATCTGCTGTTTGAACAATCGAGTGGGAGTGAGGGGTATGGGATATCGTGGAGGGCGCTGGAGTAGAATAACGTAGGAAAGTTAGAGGGTTGCTGACGGTTTTGTTGATGATCCAAGCCCCATCATCGATTGAGACTTCGATCGCTTTAAGTTGTTGTTTTTTCAAGCGGTCTACCGCCCCATCCGTTGATGCAGCTCCGCACATATGACGGTGTTTCCGACGGTCCTTCTCAAGGATGATAAGCGGTTTTTGGATAAGACCGTCAGGTAAACACTGCCGATATGACGGTCTTTTTCCGGAGATCGGGTCGGCGATCGACGGCGCGATACAAATCCTCGAAAGACGGGCGACGCGATCCGAGGTTCCGCATCATGGCCGGAATTATAGTCTCCGCCGGGGCCTTAGGCTGACGCGGTTGAATCCGTCAGGCTCTCGGACCGTCGCGGACAATCGGTTCGATAGTCACGAATTTTCTTTCACATAAGCGGTAAGACCTTTCACGAGATGGTCGAAGAGCAAGCGTATGCGGCGCGTCGCCTTCGCATCTTCGTGCATGACAAGCCACATTTCGCGCGTGAAGGTGAAGGTCTTCTCCAAAATGTGGACGAGATCCGGGTTTCGGCGTGCCGTATTTACGTGAAGGGAACCAATGCCGATCCCGGCGCGAAGGGCCGCCGCCTGCATTGATGCGCTGTCGCAGCGAAAACCGAACTGCGTGCGGCTTGGCGGAGGCGCGCCACCGTCAGCAGGCCGCAGAATATGCTGGTCTTCGTCAAAGCCGATCAGACGGTGCCCACTGATGTCTGCCGGCGCCTTGGGCACGCCGAACACATTAATGTAGCTGCGATGCGCGAACAGTCCGAGCTTCACCTCGCCAATGCGGCGCGCGATCAACGCCTGTTGCGTCGGCCGGACCATGCGAACGGCAATATCGGCGTTGCCGCGCAGTAGGTCTTCATTCCGATTGGAAAGTTTGAGTTCGAGCACGATGCCCGGATATTTTGCGCAGAACGGACTCAGAATTTCCGGCAGAACTTCCTGACCGATAAGCTCAGCAGCGGTGAGCCGGACAACGCCGCTCTCGTCGCGTGTCTCACCAGACGAAGCACGCTGTAAGGCCCCAGCGGCGATGGCCATCGTCTCGGCGTGAGGAAGCAGTCTGCGCGCCGCTTCGGTCGGCACGAGGCCGCTAGGCAGGCGAGTGAACAACCGCGCGCCGATCAGGGTTTCCAGCGCTTCGATGTGTCGGCCCGCAGTCGGCTGAGTGACGCCGATCCTTTGCGCTGCTTTGGAAAAACTTCCATCGCGGACCACCGCCAGAAAGGTTCGGTAGAGATCCCAGGAGGGTTCCGTTTTTCCCATGCATAAATGTATAGCGAAAGAACGGATTTATGCAATTTATTTTGGAGAAGCGTTCTGATGTTGTGAGGCCTCCTGTCGCTTCCGAATTGACGGCACTACGGGCACTCGATCAAAAGGAAAAACAGCACATGGCGCCCCGGTTCATCGCACGGCAGCTTTCGCACCCAAAAGGCTTGTTGGGCCGGATGATGGGACTGCTAATGAATCGTCATAACGCGCAAATGAACGCGTTTGCCGTTCGGCAGTTGAATGTGCAACCCGGGGATCGGATTCTGGAAATCGGCTTTGGCGGCGGATTGACGCTTCCGCGCTTGCTCGAAATGCCGCTGTGTGTGACGGGCATCGATCGGTCGCAACAAATGGTCCGTCAGGCCAGCGCGAAGTTTCGTCGATCGATCCAAAACGGGCGAGCCGATTTTCGTGTCGGAACCGTCGAGGCACTCCCATTCCAGGCCGCCAACTTCAGCAACGTGATCACGGTAAATACCGTCTATTTCTGGACTTCCCTTGGAGCCGGCTGCAGCGAGATCCATCGAGTTCTTGCTCCTGGCGGTCGCGCTATCATCGGTTTTCTGCCGAAAGAATACATGGCGCCGATGAATATGCCGGTCGACATCTTTACATTGCGAGCCGTCGATGAAGTCAGGACCGCGCTCCACCACGCTGGGTTTTCGGGCACGAGCGTAGAGCGCCCCAGCTTATCTACGAAATGGAACGTGATCGTCGCTACGCGCTAGGACGGCGAAAAGCCGCCGCCTCGATTGGCCGGCTCGCGTTTGGCGTTTCGTCGGAGCCGAAAAGATCAGCGATTGATCCTCAAGAACCAGCGGTCATTTCGTTCAGCGCGATAATCCCCGCGGCGTCGTTGAAGCGATCGGGGATGTGCATCAACGGGCGTTGGCGACGATCGGCGCAACCTAACCAGGTCACGATCCGTCGCAATCGCCGACGATGACGGTCTTTTTCCACTATCGAGCGGATAGTCATTGGTTGCCGCTGACGTCAAAAATCGATGTCGATGGCTGCTGAAACCGAGCAGATTTCGAATTGTGGAAATTCTCCTTTGAATTCAAGAGCGCGATTTTCTGACGGATCGAGAGTACGGTTCTTTGAGAGGTGCGGAAAAACTTTGTGCTGACAAATCAATACGTTATCATGCAACGGAATAATAGAGTGGGAGTGAGTCAAGGGCGGCGCGCGTAACGAGGATACGGTGACAGCAGCACCTTTCCCGCTCAATTCTGATAATCAATTCTGCATAAAGAGCGATGAGCCTCGGCCCGCAGGGCGGGTTTGTGACCTGAGGGAATATTGCACATGCCACCTATTCTTAGCTCGGTATCCGTTTGTACGCTCTGATACGATAGTGGAGGAGCAGACATCCTGCAGAACGGTCAGCCCTAATAAGTTCAAACTTCTGCAAGTCTGAGCGACCGTCGGCCCAGGCGCGCCGGAGGCAGGGTAGTCCGCCCGCCTCAGCGTACCAGTCAACGAGGGCTTGCGGAGTCGACTGGGGGGTCGTCAGAAGGCGAGTAGGAACTGATCGGTGGCGACGCCCTCCTTGGCGGCGGCGACGCGGTAGCCAACCCGGCGGGCCAGCCTACTCAGGCCCCGCAGCCCGCGTGCATGAAGCGGGAACGGACTGTGCGCCACCATCGCCTGGCCTGCCCCATCGTCGCGGATCACGCTGCCTGCAACGCCGATGTCACCAATCGCGCGCAGGGCTCTGAGATTGCCTAGAATTGCATCATCGGATGCGTATTCGAAGAGCGCCCCCTCTGAAGAGGCGAGTAGAAACTCACCGTCGACGCGCCCCGTCGCCGAGGCTAGGTGCTCGGGCTTCTCCCACGTGTAGCGCGCGTGGCCGAAGTCGCCGACCGCTCCGGCTAGCCGACCGCCCGGTCGGATAAGCGCCGCGACGGCGGCGCGGCCGAATGGGACCCCATCATCCTCCAGGTCCAGCACCTGGATCGTGAATCGGCAGCCCATTGTCGCACTGGCGCTGGCATGAACGATTATCGCGTTCACCGCCTCGATGCCAGTGCCGCCTCCTATTGAGATCAGGCGGATGGGATGGTCGCCAGCCACGTCCGAAAGCGCGCTGGCCATGAGGTTCGCGACCTGCTGCAGCCGGACGCGCAACGAGAAGGCATTTGGACTGGACATGAGGCGGCGCTCGATCTCGGTGTCGAAGGCGCCAGGCAGGGCATTCGGACCGAGTTTCAGAATGTAGGTTGCGAGGCCATCCAAAAACGGGGACGAGGTAGCG
Source organism: Mesorhizobium sp. RCC_202 (assembly GCF_041355295.1). Lineage (NCBI taxonomy): Bacteria > Pseudomonadati > Pseudomonadota > Alphaproteobacteria > Hyphomicrobiales > Phyllobacteriaceae > Mesorhizobium > Mesorhizobium sp. RCC_202. The sequence continues at coordinate 57,806 of NZ_JBFUPO010000006.1, read as the reverse complement.
AACATCCGGCGGAGCAGGTCCGGCATCGGCACGAGAGACTCGGTTGCGGCAGTTCGGGGTCGAGACGCAGGCGCGTCCGCGATTTGAGTTCGCCAGTTGGCAAGAGCGGCGGGATTATCGTCGACGCGAAAGGCGGCATTGGTCGTGTCGATGACCGGAAGCCGCGTGCCGTCTGGAAGCATGGCGATGGTCATCGGGACGTTGGAAGGGTTCAAAGCGATCGCCTTTCGTAGAGTTGGCAACTCCAGACGGCAATGTTGGAGTGACGCACATAGCAAATAGATTTGGCCGAACTGGTTCAGGACGGTGGCCGATCGGTATGAAACCTCGGCCCGCTGCGCAGGCCATTCCTACCCCTCGACGCAGAGCAGGTCGATGTCTGACCCTTCGCTCGGCTTTGCGAGCATCAAGAACTCATCTTTCCTCCTCCGTAAAGCCGCTCGTTCGTCGCCAGTGATGGATGGCGGAACGGGGGAGGGCTATGGGGTAGAAAGGCGTGCACAAAGGCGGGTCTGCTTCGCGCCTCATGCCAGCAATTGCGTTGGCACGCCGAGGGCCGGACCAGCCTCGGCAAGCTGCTGGTCGGCAACTACCCTATGCTGGACGAGCCCTGAACAGCCGGTTCGGAGGACCAATGGCGCCAGACCCGCTGGCCGCCGTCGATATCGAGGCGCTGCTTGCGCGGACCCGACCGAAGCTGCATGGCTGCTGCGCGCGGATAGTCGGCTTAGTCACCGACGGCGAGGAGCGTCTCGTTCTTCATCTGCGAACGCAGAGTGTTCAGATTATGCCCCCCGAGCCCTAGATTCCCAGAGCGATCCCATCTTTCCTAGGCTCGGATGCGCCGGTCAGAGTGCCGTTCTCCCAGTCGATGCGGATCGCCTGAGCGCCGCCGATCGGATCTTCCGCCGGAGTAAAGGTGAAGCCTCGCCGTTCGAGCTCGGCTTTGGTCGAGCCGTCAATCGTGTGCTCTGCCTCGACTCTCGTCCCGTTGGATGTCGGCATCACACGCGGCAGATCGATCGCTTCCTGGAGGTCCATTCCGTAGTCGAGGACCTTGGATATCAGATGGGCATGGCCGAGCGCCTGATAGTAGCCGCCCATCACGCCGAACGACATTTCCACCCTGCCGTTGCGCGTCACCATGCCTGGGATGATCGTGTGAAGCGGCCGTTTTGACGGCCCGATCCTGTTGGCATGACCGGGCTTGAGCGAGAAACTTTGACCGCGATTGTGCAGGATCACTCCCGAGCGAGGAGAGACCAGGCCGGTGCCGAAACTGTCGAAGATGGAGTTGATGAAGCTTACCGCGTTCCGATTACGGTCGACCACCGAGATATAGACGGTGTCGCGATGAAGCGGCATTTCGAAAGGCGGCAGGTCGGTCAGCGCCTTTCTCAGGTCTATCATTCCCGCAAGCCTGTCGGCCAGTTCGTCGGACAGCAGGTGGTCAACCGGGACATCCGCCTTTTCTGGATCGGCGATCCAGGCGTCACGGGCGGCATAGGCAAGGCGCGTTGCTTCGATCTCGACATGCAGCCGGTCGGACGACTGGGGATCCCCTTTGGCGCCGAAGCGACTCAGGATGTTGAGGATCAGGAGCGCGATGATGCCCTGACCGTTCGGGGGACATTCATGGATTGTGTAGCCGCGAAAGTCGGTGGTCACTGGGGTCACATACTCGCCGCGTGCATGTGCGAAATCTTCCAGCGTATGGAGCCCGCCCAGCGAATTCAGATAGGACACCATGTCCTCGGCGACCGGGCCTTCGTAGAATGCATCGCGTCCCTCTGCAGCAAGGCGTTTTAGCGTGTGTGCCAGCTCTGGTTGGCGATGAACCTCTCCGATCCTTGGCGCCCGTCCGCCGGGAAGGAAGATTCGCGCGGCCGTGACGTCGGTTGCCAGGAGCTTTTGTTCAAGGGACCAGTCGCGATGTACACGGGGAGTGATGGCGTAACCCTCCTCGGCAAAACGGATCGCGGGTGCAAGCACGTCGGCGAAGGGGAGAGTTCCGTGATCGGCGTGGAGGCGTGTCCACGCGTCGATCGCCCCTGGGATGGTTACTGATGCCGGCGACTGGCGTGGTACCTCCGTCAGTCCCCGCTCGTTGAACCAGTCGGCAGTGAGGGCCGCCGGCGTGCGGCCGGACCCGTTATAGGCGATGACCTTGTCGGAGCCGTTGGGCGCATAAAGTACAAAACAGTCGCCGCCGATGCCGGTCGAACCCGGTTCCACAACGCACTGCACCGCGCAGGCTGCAATGGCGGCATCAATCGCATTGCCACCTGCCTCCATGATCTGCAGTGCCGTGAGGGTGGCGGAAGGGTGCGAGGTCGCCGCCATCGCATGGCGCGACACGGCAACGGATCGTGTCGGCTTCTCGAAATTGCGCATTTCTCTTTATTTCTCCTCGTCCTTGCCGAGAGGCACGTCTCAGGCCCGCGCCCGGTAGGGTGTGAGCCACGTCTCCAGCGCGTTCAGTGCCGAGATGATTGTGAAATTGATGGTGAGATAGATCGCGCCGGCTGCCACGAAGACCTCGACGGCCCGATATGTCTGCGAAATAAGCCCCTGCGCGATGCCCGTCACCTCCATCAGCGTGATGATCGATGCAAGCGACGTCCCCTTGATCATGAGGATGATCTCGTTGCTGTAGCTCGGGATGGCTTGGCGCAGCGCCAGGGGCAGAACGACGAGGCGCAATGTCAGGAAGCGTGACATGCCGAAGGCGGAGGCTGCCTCGATCAAGCCGCGCGGCACCCCCTGTATCGCCCCGCGCAGGATCTCGCTTCCATAGGCCGCGGTATTGAGGCTGAGCGCGATGATGGCGCACCAGTAGGGCTCGCGGAACAGCCACCAGAGCCCGGCCGCCTGGAGCGACGGACGGAACTGGCCGAGGCCGTAATAGAGGAGGAAGATCTGAACGAGCAGCGGCGTGCCGCGAAAGACAGCCACGAAGGAGCGTATGGGCCAGACCAGTATCCGGTGGTTCCCCTGTTGGGCCAGTGCGAGCAGCAGGGCCAGGACGAAGCCGATGGCGATCGACGAGCCGGCAAGCTGCAACGTCAATGGCAAGCCTGAAAGAAGGGCGGGAATGATCTCCACAAAGAAGGCGAAGTCGATCATGCGTGGACCATGCCTCGCCACGCCCGAGCCTCGCCGTAGCGGAAGACCGAACCGGTCACGGCAGCGATGAGGAAGTAAAGCATTGCGGCCGCTATATAAAAGACGAAGGGCTCCCGCATCGATCCAGCGCCGATCTGGGCTTGCCGCATCAACTCCACCAAGCCGATCACGGAGATCAACGCCGAATCCTTGAGCACGAGTTGCCAAACATTGCCGAGCCCCGGCAGGGCGTGCCGCATCAGTTGCGGCACGATGACGAGGCGCAGGGATTGGAAACGGGACAGGCCGAGCGCCTTGCAAGCCTCAAACTGGCCGAGATCGACGGCGAGATACGCGCCGCGATAGACCTCGGCCTGATAGGCGCCCGAAATGATGCCGATCGCCAGGACGCCCGTCGCAAATGCCGGCAGCCCGATAAAGCCGGCGCCGCCGAAGAATTTGCCGAGCTGCGTCAGGGCAATGCTGCCGCCGTAATACAGCAGGTAGATCGTCAGCAGATCGGGCACGCCCCTGAACACCGTGCCATAGCCCTTGGCGAGCCATGACGGGAGAGCTCTCGTCGAGAGCCGGCCTCCTGCTGCCACTGCGCCGAAGACGGCGCCGAGCAGGAAACCGAGGACGGAAAGCGCAAACGTCACGCCCGCCGCCAGCAACAAGGCGCCGCCCCAGCCGCCCTTGCCCAGGGAAAGAATATGCAATGTATCCATCATGTGAACCGAAGCTTCAGCGCGCCGTCCGGCGGGTCGATCAATGCCGATCCGCCAGACAGGCCCGCCAGCGCCTACTTGACCGGCGTCACATCCGTCTTCACCCATTTTTCCGAGATGCGTTTGATGGTGCCGTCAGCGATCGCGGCGCTGATCGCGTCGTTCAGCATCTCCTTGAGCTTGGTGTCTTCCTTGCGCAGTCCCGCACCCGTTCCGGCGCCGAACAGGCCGCCGACAAAGCCCGGACCTGCAACCGTGAAGCCGGAGAATTCAGGTTTCGCGAGCGTCGCGGCAAGTGCTGTCTTCTGAGCGAATATCGCATCGATGCGGCCCGCTGCCAGATCGAGATCATGCTGTTCCGTGGTCTTGTATTCGCGGATTTCCACCGTGTCGCCGAAGTATTTCTTGACGAATTCGAGCATGGCCGTGGCCGCCTGGACACCGACCACCTTGCCCTTCAGCAGCGGCTTCAACTTGTCGACCGCGGCCTTGGTAGCAGCCTCATCGTCCAGTTTGAATTTCTCGGCCGAAGCGCCGAGCTTCCCCAGATCGCTATCCTTGGCGACTGCAAACCCGCCCGGATCGATCGCATAAGGCTGCGTGAAGTCGATGGTCTCCAGGCGTTTCGGCGTGATGAACATGCCGGCCATGATCACATCGAATTTGCCAACCTTCAGCGATGGAATAAGACCGTCCCAGTCCTGGGCGATGATGGTGCATTTGATTTTCATCCGTGCGCAAAGATCGTTGGCGAGATCGATCTCCAGACCGTCGAGCTTGCCGTCTGCGTTGGTGAAGTTCCAGGGTGCGTAGGCACCCTCGGTCGCGATGGTTATGGCCTTTGGAGCATCCTCAGCGAATGTGGACTGGACAAAGCCAAGCATGCCGAATACGGCCGCGACGGCGGCCAGGCTATGAATTTTCATATACGTTCCCCTTTCTTATGTTGATCTGGAGGCCGGTTCCGGTCTTTTTGCCGGTCTTAGGCCTTTTCTCCTGCCCGGGTTGATCCCGGACTCGGAGTCACGAATTCGGCCAACATCGGTGCTGTGCCGAGAATGTGATCCTGCATGACCTGTTCCGCATGAAGAGCGTCGCCCGATCGCAGGGCCGCGATCACGGTGGCATGCTCCTCGCGTGCGGATAGCGGCTTGTCGGCGTCATCGAACCAGAGGCGCATGTAAGGCTCTATCACCACATGCAGTGCCGAAATCTGGTGGATGAGCTTGGGCCTCCTGCTGAGCGCACAGATGCGGCCATGGAATTCCTGATGGCGGACCACCCAGTCGCTGCCGCCAGTCTGCCCGGCGCGCTCCATGCGTTCGAGGAGGCGCTCGAACTCTTCGAGTTCCTCCTCATCGATCCGCGGCATCGCCAGCCTGACGGCGAGTCCCTCCAGAACGGAACGTATCTCGAAGATCTCGTACAGTTCATCAACCGTGAGTCCGGCGACGACACAGCCCCTGTTGGGGCGCAGAACCACAAGCCCGTCGGCAGCCAGACGCCGAAAGGCTTCTCGCACCGGCATGCGGCTCATGCCGATCTCGGCCGCGATCTCCTCGGGAATGAGCCGGTCGCCCGGTTTGTAGCGACCGAGGCGAAGGGCCCGCTGAACATGCCTGTACGCTTCCTGCTCCGCAGTCGCGGATGTGGGTGGCTCTACGGAAAAGGCTGCTGGCACTCGGCACCCCCGGAAAGTATTTTTGTATCCACGTATCATAAAATCCGGATTGAGGCGGCGTCAATACCCGATTAGGGCATTCTTAGGCGGGAGAGTGGTCGGCAGTGCACCTATCCGGACGCGCCTGGCGGGCTTGTGGCCGTTTCGATTTGCTAGCGTTCGATGCCGACCGCGTTGACGGTGTATCGTCGGCGGACGGCTCCTCGAATTGCCATCCGATGCATTTGGTGCAATCTGCTTTCATGAAGATATCGGGGTCCGATCTCCATCTGTTTCGCGTCTTTGAAAGCGTGGCCCGCAATGGCGGCATGTCTGCGGCGCAGATGGAACTATCGCTTAGCCAACCCACGGTCTCCAACCATCTCACCGCGCTTGAACAGCGGCTCGGGGTGAAGTTGTGTGAACGGGGACGTCGCGGGTTTTCGCTAACGGAGGAGGGGCGTCGGGTCTACGAAATCAGCACGGAAATCGCCGGGATGCTGGACGCCAACTCGGCCCGGCTTTCGTGCCTCAGAAGCGCTTTGGCGGGAAAGGTCGGCGTCGGTATTGTCGACTGCATGGCGACCGACCCGAATCTACGGATTCCCGATGCAATCGCCGAGCTTTCCGCAACAGCACCGGAAATAGAGTTGAATCTCAAGATCATGCGACCCAACGACATAACGAGGGCGGTGGCCGAAAGCGAGATAGACATTGGAATAGGTGGTTCCGACATCAAAGTCGCAAGCGTGAAATACCAGATCATCTACCGAGAAGAGCATGCGGTGTTTTGCGGGTCAGCGCATCCCCTGTTTCACCGAAAAGACGAAGCGATTACAAGTACGGAATGCTACGGTCATCCCTGGGTACACAGAGGTTATTGGTATGGTATTCGGCGACACTGCTTCGACAACCCGGCCGCAAACCGCGTAACCTTTGACATTGAGGCGCAGCTTTTGATGGTTCTATCTGGCGCCTACCTCGGGGTCCTGCCGATACATTTTGCAAGCTTGTTCGAACAGCAGGGGCGTCTGCGCCGGCTTCCCATGGCAGATGAGGCCTATTTCGCCGACATCGAGGTCGCCACGCGCGCAGGCGAACAGGCTGCCAACGTCGCCTATGTCCGCGACACGATCATCAAGGCACACCGGATGCATTTGTAAAAACCAATGTATCGGTTCTTTGAATGATATTCTTTCCACGCCGGCAGAGGTCTAGGCTCTAGCACGGCTGGCGATGCGCAGGGCAAAAACGCCATCTGCGGACTTCCCTGCCAAATGTGCAGCAGCGACGTGGCCGCCGCGTCGAGCGTTTTGATCTTTGGCTTCAGGTATCGAATGAGCACGGACGCTCTGCTGCTTCGCAACCTTCCCAATTTTTCGCTGGATGCGACAAGGCGCGTCGTCGCGGCCCGTTACGGGATCGAGGGGACGTACAGGCAACTGGCTTCCGAGCGCGATCTATCCTGGCGGATCGAGCGCGCCGATGGTCGCGACGTCGTCGTCAAGATATCGAATGCGAGCGAGCCTGAAGGCGTCGTGGATATGCAGGTCAAAGCCCTGAACCATATCTTCGAGCGCGATCCCGCCCTTCCCGTGCCTCGCGTTGTTCCGTCCCTCTCTGGCGAACCCTATGAATGGATCGGCGACGAGCGCGGCTCCCGGCACATGATGCGTGTGCTTACTTTCCTTCCGGGAAAGGTGATGGAGCAGGTTGAGGAAGCGTTTTGCGCCCGTACCCGGTTCAACATAGGCGCAATGGTAGGACGGCTTGCCTACGCGTTGCGCGATTTTTTTCATCCTTACGCGGGCAGCAATGCGCACCTCTGGGACATCTCACGTGCCGCAGCCTTGCGCCCGCAGATAGCAAAGATCTCCGACGCCAGCCTTCGGCAATTGTGCGAGGAGATTTTCGAGCGCGCCGAGCGCTTTACCCTTCCCCAATTGCTGAAGACGCGTCGCCAAGTCGTGCATCAGGATTCGCATGGCGGCAATATCCTTGTCGATCCCAATGACAGCACATCGCCGGTTGGAATCATCGATTTTGGCGATATGGGCCACAATTCCATTGTTGCGGACATCGCCACCGCCTCCGAGACATTCTCGAGCCATGATGACGATCCGATCGCCTATCTTTGCGACGTGACATCGGGATTCGATTCGACATACCCGCTTGAAGATATCGAGATTGATCTCCTTTTCGACGCGCTGCTCCTGCGCCTCGCCATGGCCACCGTCATCGTGGCCGCGAGAGAGGGCAGCGATGAATCCGGCATCCCGCATATCGAGAATGCCAGCCATTATCCTCGAATGATGGAGTTGCTCAGCCGCCAGGGTCGCGCACAGGCGGTTCGTCGGCTTCGGCAGGCATGCCGGTTTCCGGTGTATGGCGCTCTGAGCGACGATGGCGGGCACCTCGCTTATGACTATGAGGCGCTCAGGCGTGAGCGCGAAGCGCACCTCGGACCAATCTGGCATTTCTACAAAAAGCCACTGCACCTCGTGCGCGCCCACGGTGCTTGGATGTATGCCGCCGATGGCACCGCCTATCTGGATGTCTACAACAACGTCCCTCAGATTGGACATTGCCACCCGCACGTGGCCAAAGCGATCTACCGCCAGGCCAGCGCGCTAAACACCAATACGCGGTACATGTGCGACGTGGCGGTCGAGTATGCAGCGCGCCTGACCGCCGACCTGCCTGATCACCTCGACACCTGCATCTTCGTCAACTCGGGCAGCGAAGCCAACGACCTGGCGATGCAGATAGCCATGTCGCTCAGCAGACAAGACGGCGGGTTGATCATCGACCAAGCTTACCATGGCTGCACCGAGCTCACGACGGCGCTTTCCAATGAAAGCTGGCGTCACCTTCCCGCTGACGAGCATCCCAAGCGAATTGAAACCTTGATGGCCCCGGATATGTACAGGGGACCTTTCGCCAACGACCCGCAAGCGGCGGAAAAATACGCTGCCGACGCCGACCGGGCGATAGCCACCCTGCGCGAAAGGGGCCACGGGCCGGCGGCATTCATGGTCGACACCGCCCTGTGTTCGAGCGGGGTGCTGCGGGCGCCTGAAAACTATTTCAATCTCGTTGCCGAAAAGGTCCGATCGGCGGGCGGATTCGTCATCGCGGACGAGGTGCAGGCCGGTTGTGGCCGCATGGGAACTTTTTGGGGGTTCACGGCAAACGGGCTCAAGGACGACAATATTGACTTCATAACGATGGGTAAGCCGGTTGGAAATGGCCACCCTCTCGGCGTCGTCATTCTCGGCTCCGCACTCATGAACCGGTTCCTCAATGGCACCTATCCGCTGCTGTTCAGCACCTTCGGCGGCAACACCGTCGCGTGCGCGGCCGGCATGGCCGTGCTCGACGTCATCGAGCGAGAAGACCTGATCAAGCGGAGCGCCGCCATCGGAGATTATCTGCGACAGGGGCTTAGGCGTCTGGCTGAACGGCACGCCATCATCGGCGACGTACGCGGACTTGGAATGATGACCGGCGTGGAACTGGTGACGGATCGCCAAACAAAGCAGCCAGCCATCGCACAGACCGAGCGACTCATTGACGGCATGCTCGCCCGCAACATCCTCATCGGGAAAAGCACGCCTAACACGCTCAAGCTACGCCCCCCGCTGATTTGGTCGCGCGACGAAGTCGACATCTTCGTCAACGCTTTTGATGACAGCTTGAGAAGGCAGCAATGAGCCCGCCAATTCATTGCCAGAGAACGGATGACGGGCGGGCCTCCAGAGGGATCAACGCCTCTCTTCCCCTTTGAGAATGGAGCAACAGCCTGCCACCAGAATGGCAGCGCCACAAACAGGAGAATCTTCATGAAGAAACAGCTATTCGGACTGGCTGTCACGATGACGGCCGTCCTGTTTTCCGCAGGCGTCTCGTTGGCGCAGGAAAAGGTCGTCAACGTCTACAACTGGTCTGATTATATCGACAGTTCCATCCTTGACGATTTCACCAAGGAGACCGGCATCAAGGTTGTCTACGACACCTTCGATTCGAACGAAATTCTTGAGACCAAGCTGCTTGCCGGCGGCTCCGGCTATGACGTGGTGGTTACAACCGGACCTTTTCTGGCCAGGCAAATTCAGGCCGGCGTATTCCAGAAGCTCGACAAGTCCAAGCTGCCGAACCTCAAGAACATGTGGCCCGACGTGATGGCGCGCCTGGCCAAGTATGACCCAGGCAACGAATATGCCGTCAACTACATGTGGGGCACCACCGGCATCGGCTATAATGTCGACAAGGTGAAGGCAGCGCTCGGCGACATGCCGATCGACAGCTGGGACGTGCTCTTCAAGCCGGAGAATGCGGCCAAGCTAAAGGACTGCGGCATCAACATCGTCGATGCCCCGGAGGAGACCGTGGCCGTTGCCTTGAACTATCTCGGCAAGGACGGCGACAGCAAGAAGAAAGAGGACCTCGAAGCCGGCGGTGACATCTACACGAAAATCCGGCCCTACGTCCGCACCTTCAGCTCCTCTGCCTATATCAACGATCTGGCGAATGGCGATAAATGCATCAGCATCGGCTGGTCGGGTGACGTGCTGCAGGCCAAGAACCGCGCCAATGAAGCCAAGAACGGGGTCAAGATCGAATACCTGATCCCCAGGGAAGGCACCTATATGTGGTTCGACAATTTAGCGATCCCTGCTGATGCCAAGCATGTCGACGAGGCGCACGCCTTCATCAACTACCTGATGCGACCGGAAGTCATTGCCAAGGCAACCAACTATGTCCAAACGGCCAACGGTAATCTCGCCTCGCAGAAGTTCATCGACGAAGCAGTGTTGAAGAACACGTCGGTTTACCCGACGGAGGAAACGCTCAAGAAGCTTTTCACGATTTCTCCCTACGGGTCCAAGGAGCAGCGCGTCCTCACCCGCCTCTGGACCCAGATCAAGACGGGCAGCTAAACGGGATATGGATGGCGCGGTCACGTCGCCTTGGGGCTTTTTTCCCATTCAACTTTGGAGGGACAATGCCGTTCCCGGATCTGATCCAGCCCGAACTGGGCGCGTATGTCAGCGGTGTCACCATGCCCGGGGACTTTGACCAGTTCTGGATGTCGACCATCGCCGAGGCCCGCCAGGCCGGCGGCGAGGTCAGTATCGCGCCGGCGCAGACGACGCTCAAGGCGGTCCAGTCCTTCGACGTCACGTTTCCGGGATTTGGCGGTCATCCGATCAAAGGATGGCTAATCTTGCCGACGCATCGCAAGGGACGGCTGCCGCTCGTCGTGCAGTACATCGGCTATGGCGGCGGCCGCGGCTTGGCGCATGAGCAACTGCATTGGGCGGCGTCAGGGTTTGCCTATTTCCGAATGGATACACGGGGGCAGGGAAGCGACTGGAGCGTCGGTGAGACCGCGGATCCGGTCGGCTCGACTTCGTCCATTCCCGGCTTTATGACGCGTGGCGTGCTGGACAAGAACGACTACTACTACCGACGCCTGTTTACCGATGCTGTGAGGGCGATAGATGCTCTCCTAGGGCTGGACTTCGTCGATCCCGAACGCATCGCGGTCTGCGGAGACAGCCAGGGCGGGGGTATTTCGCTCGCGGTTGGCGGCATCGATCCGCGTGTCAAGGCCGTAATGCCCGACGTGCCCTTTCTGTGCGACTTTCGGCGAGCTGTGCAGACCGCCGTGCGCGATCCCTACTTGGAAATAGTCCGTTTCCTGGCGCAGCATCGCGAAAAGAGGGCGAAAGTCTTTGACACACTCAACTACTTCGACTGCGTCAACTTCGCCCGGCAGTCCAAGGCGAAGGCGCTGTTTTCGGTGGCCCTGATGGACGAAGTCTGTCCGCCCTCTACCGTCTATGGCGCATTCAATGCCTACGCGGGCGAAAAGACCATCGTTGAATACGAATTCAACAACCATGAAGGCGGGCAGGGCTATCAGGAGCGCGAACAGATGGCGTGGCTCAGCGAACTGTTCGGTGTCAGCTGACGACCGTCTCTAAGCAAACACGGTCGCAGAGTGTGATCCTGAGTTCAAGTTGTTGGAAGTTGCAGGCGCTCTCTGAATTGGTTTACAATCATCAGCAGCAAAAATAAGGGCTTTTTGTCGCCACGTGTGACTGCGGCCCAGAGGATGAACCGCAGGAACAGAATCGGTCCGTAACGCGACCGTAGAGTGAAGATGCCGCTGATGATCTCAGCCGCTGTTTGGAATCGTCAACCCTTGAATGCCGGCAGGGTGAGGCCTTTGACGCCGACATCAAGTGCAAACAGGCCGCCTGGATTTGACTGGCGGACGAAATGGCTGGCGGGACGCCTGAGCACGGCCGAAGTCACGTAGAGGATGTCGAGATCCTTGCCGCCGAATTCGCAGCAGGTCGGCAGGTCGGTCGGCAGCAGCACGGTCTGCATCAGCTTGCCCTTGGAGTCGTAGCGGCAGACCTTGCTGGTCACCGGGATGGTCACCCAGTAGCAGCCCTCGGCGTCCACAGTCGCGCCGTCGGCGACGCCGCCGGTCACCGTCATGTCGATGAAGGTGCGGCGGTTCTCGATGCCGCCGGTGGCGGGATCGAAATCATAGGCCCACACCGCGCCGGCATGGCTGTCGGAGAAATACATGGTTTTCGAATCCGGGCTCCACGCGAGCCCGTTGGAGCAGCCGATGCCGTCGACCATCTTGTGCACGGAAAGATCGGGATCGAGCCTGTAGAGCGCGCCGATGAATTCGATCGGCTGGCCCGGCACTTCGAACATCGAGCCCGACCAGAAGCGTCCCTGGCGGTCCGGCTTGCCGTCGTTGAAGCGGGTTGCCGGCATGTGCGCTTCCGGATCGACGATCGCCTCGAACCTGCCGGTCGCCGGGTCGAAGAAGTGGAAGCCGTTGGTCATGGTCAACACCAGGCCGCCCTTTTCGCGCAGGCCAAGGCATCCGAGATACTCCGGCGTTTCGAAAGTCTCGTCCTTGCCGGTCGCGGGATCGTAGCGATGGATCAGCTTCTTCCAGATGTCGATCCACCACAGCACACCGGCCTTGGGATCCCAGAGCGTGCCTTCACCGAGTTCGGCCCTGGCGCCGACGACGCAAGTGATTTCGACCATGGTCAGCCCTCTTTTCTGCGAAATCTGCCGCCGAGGCCGGCGAAGGTTTCGCTGCCGATCGAGACGGTGAGCAGGATCACCGCGCCATAGACGATGAGCAGCGCGCCGCTCGACAGGTTGAGCGCCGGCAAAAGACCGGTGAGGATGGTCAGCACCATGGCGCCGGCGACGGTGCCGAGATAGTGGCCGCTACCGCCGAGAATTGAGGCGCCGCCAATGGCCACCGCGGCGATCGAGGTGAACAGATAGGCATCGCCCATGCCGAGATAGGCCTGGCCGGAATAGCCGGTCAAAAGCATGCCGGCGAAAGCAGCCGTGAGGCCTGAGATGACATAGGTCAGGATGGTGGTGCGCGCCGTCGGCACGCCGGAGAATTCGGCGACCGTGGCGCTGGTGCCCAAAGCATAGAGATGGCGGCCGAACGCCGCCTTGGAAAGCAGCAGCGTCGCCACCAGGGTCAGCGCCAGCCAGATCAGCGCGATCACCGGAAAACCACCGACGCGCCCGACCGACAGGAACTGGATCAAAGCCGGCGCGGAAGGCGTCGGCGAGCCACCGGTCAGCACCAGGATCAGGCCTTGCAGGATGACATTGGTGGCCAGCGTCATGATGATCGGCGGCACACCGAACTGGGCGACACCAATGCCATTGATCAGGCCGATGAAGGCGCCGCCGGCGAGCAGCATCGGCATGACCCAGACCAGCGGCAGGTCCTGGCCGCCGCACAGCAGCGCCATGATGATGGCCGCCGAATTCAACACCCAGGGCACCGATAGGTCGATGCCGCCGCCGATGATGACGAAGGTCTGGCCGAGCGCGACAATGCCGACGAAGGCGGCCAGCACGACGGTCGAGCGCATATTGGAGACCGAGAGGAAGCCCGGCGAGAACAGCGCCGTGACCAGGAGCAGCACGACCATGCCGGCATAGGCAAGCACGATCAGCCGGTTGCGGGCGAGGAAGGCGTTCATTGGACGCGGTTCCTTGCGGCTTTTTCGGCGACGGAACTGGCCAGCACCGAGAGCAGCAGGATGACGCCGGACGCGACCGGCTGCCAGTAGCTCGACACATGCAGGACGAAGACCAGATTGCCGATCAGGGTCAGCACGAAAGCGCCGATCAGCGTGCCGGCGAGATGCCCCCGCCCCCCGAACAGGCTGACGCCACCGATGACCGCCGCCGCCACGGAAGGCAGGATATAATCCTTGCCGATGGTTGGCGAACCGGCGCCGGTCTGCGTCACCAGGAATAGCGCCGCCCCCGCCGCGAACAGGCCGGACAGACCATAGGTGACGAGGTTGACTCTTGTTATCGAAACGCCGGACAGGAAGGCCGACTTTTCGTTGGAGCCTGTCGCCTGGATGGTTAGGCCGACGCCGGTGGCCCGGAACCACCACCAGAACAGCAGTAGCGCCAGCAGCATCCAGACAGGGCTGGTCAGGCCGACGAACTGCGCGGAGGCGAAGCCGACCCACCAGCCGGGAATGCTGCCGCCGTCGGTCGGCAGAATGATCATGGCGACGCCGTTGAGGATCGACCAGGTTGCGAGCGTTACCAGGAAGGGCTGCAACTTGAGCAGCGAAATCAGCAGACCGTTGAGTGCGCCGATGAGGAAGCCGAGCGTCAGAATGACCAACGTCCACAACGCAACAGTCGATGGATCATCCGTGAAGCGCGTTGCCGCGATCACCGTGCCGAGGCTGATCATGCCGCCGATCGACAGGTCGATGCCGCCGCGCAGCAGAACGATGGTCTGCCCCGTCGCCGCCAGCATCAGCGTCATCGCCGCCGCCGTGTCGAGGTTGATCTCATCCAGCGTGAAGACGCCTGATTGCAAGCTGCCATAGATGCCAACAATCAACGCCAGCATCAGGCAGGCGACCAGGAACGGCGCGCGGTCGAGCAAGCGGCCCCGCCAGTCGATGCCCGGCTTGGCGGGCTTCATTTCAGCTGGCTTTTGCGCCATCTCCAACGGTCTCTCCGAAGCGGACATCACCATGCCTCAGGCCGCCCTGGTTTCAAGCATCGCGGCGCGCAGGATTTCCTCCTCCGAAATGTGATCCCCCTCCAGCGTCGCGGCGATACGGCCGTTGCGCATCACCAGCACGCGGTCGGCGACATGGACGAGTTCCGGCATGTCGCTGGAATGGAACAGGATCGCATAGCCCTTGGCCGCGAGGTCGCGCATCAGTTGGAAGATTTCGCCCTTGGTGCCGACATCGACGCCGCGCGTCGGATCGTAGAGCAGCAGCACGCGTGCCTGGGTGAGCAGCATCTTACCGAAGATGACCTTCTGCTGGTTGCCGCCGGACAAGGTGCCGGCAAGCTGTTCCGGCGTGCCGGCCTTGATGCGCAGGAAGTCGACCATCTCTTGGACCAACGCCGCTTCCTTTTGCCGGCTGAGCAGGCCGTTTTCGGTGAAGCGCTTTATGACCGACAAAGTGAGGTTTTCGCGCACGCTCTTGGTCAAGAGCAGGCCTTGCCCGCGCCGGTCTTCCGGCACCAGCGCGATGCCGTCCTTGCCGGTCAGCGCCTGGCGTGGATTGCCGATCGATGTGGGCTTTCCCCAAAGCTCGATCGTGCCGCTCGCCCTCGTGGCGCCAAACAGCGACTGGAAGAGTTCACGCTGGCCATGGCCTTGCAAGCCGCCAACACCGAGCACCTCGCCTTCGCGCAGTGCGAAATCGACGCCGGAAAGCCGGCTGCCGCTGGAGAAGTTCTTGGTCCTCAGCGCGATGCGATCGGTCGCGGTGGCGATGCGTTCGGGATAGAGCCGGTCAAGATGCCGGCCGATCATCTGGGTGACGATCTCGTTGTCGGACACCGCATTGGCGTCATGCGCGGCGACCGTGCCGCCATTGCGGAAGATGGTCAGCCGGTCGGCGATGGCGCGCACCTCGGCCATGCGGTGCGAGATGAAAATGACCAGCCGGCCTTCGGCCGCCAGTTGCCGGGTGAGTTTGAGCAGCCATTCAGCCTCCCGCGCCGGTAGCGCCGAGGTCGCCTCGTCGAGGATCAGGATGCGCGGGTCCTTGGCCAATCCCTTGGCGATCTCGACGATCTGCCGTTCGGCAAGAGTCAGCCGCCGCAGCTCCTGGTCGGGGCGCAGCGTCGGGAAATTGTATTTTTCCAGCAGCGCCAGCGTCTTGCGGCGCATCTCGCCGCGGTTGACGGTGCGCAACAAGGTTCGCGGTTCGTGGCGGAACCAGATGTTCTGTTCGACGCTGAGATCGGGGATCAGTGACAATTCCTGGAACACGGCGGCGATGCCGCGCGCCTGGGCCGCATCAGGATGGGCCGGGCGATAGTCCTGGCCATCAACCAGGATCGAGCCGCCATCGTGCTGCACCGCGCCCGACAGGATCTGGATGAAGGTGCTTTTGCCCGCGCCGTTCTCGCCAAGCAATGCGTGCACTTCGCCGGCACGGGCGCTGAACGTCGCCTCGCTCAGCGCGACAATGCCGCCATAGCGTTTGGACAGGCCGTTGACGGTGACGAGGTCCATGAATGCGCCTTCGAAAAGCTCTCCCGACATCTTGCGATGCCGGGAGACAGGGTCGTGGTCACGGGATGTTACTTGCTGCCCGCGGCTTCCGCAGCGGTGATCTCGACCCAGTCGGGCGTGATCGGCAGCGTCAGGCCGGGCGCCTGATCGGGGAAGGCATTCTCGCCAATCGCGATCTTGATCATCTTGGTGCCCGGATACAGCTTGGACTCGAAGGGATCGGTGGTGACGAAGTCGCCCTTGACCGATACGGAACGTTCAGCCGGCTTCTTGCCGGTGTCGAGAATGTCGACGGCCAGCTTGATCGCCTCCGAGGAGAGGTAGGCCGGGTTGGAGCCAAGGATGCATTTGGCGCCTTGCGTCTGCGCGCAGGTGACGGCGGCGACATTGTAAGAGAAGCCGACGACCGGGACGATCGGCCGGCCGGCATCCTTCAGCGCCTGGATGGCGCCAGAGCCATAGCCTTGCGTCATGATGCCGTCGATCTTCGGGTTGGCGGCAAGCAGCGCCGCGACGCCGGACTGTTCCGGTCCAAGCGCATAATTGCCGTTGTAATAGCCGACGACCTTGATGTCGGGATACTTGGCCAGAACCTTCTCATAGCCGCCCTGCAACTGCGCCGAGATCGGCGCGCCGGCAAGGCCGCGGTCGAGGATGATGTTGCCCTTGCCGCCGAGCTGCGTCGCCATCCACTCTGCCATCACCGAGGGGATGCGGTCCCAGTCGGAGGCGACGGCGAAGGCACAGGGCTCGGTCACCACCTGGTCGAAGGAGATGACGACGATGCCGGCGTCACACGCCTTCTTGATGGTCGGGTTCAAAGCAGAGTCGGAGCCGGCATCGACGAGAATGGCGTCCGGCTTCTGGCGGATGATGTTGTTCAGCGAATTGATCTGCGCCTGGACGGTGTTCTCGACATTCTCGATCTTGAGGTCGACGCGTCCCTTGAGCGGCCCTTTGTTGACCGACACGGTGGCGACACGCTCCATCTGCTGGCGCCAGTCATTGCCGACGAAATTGTTGGAGAGATAGATAGTGTAGGGCTTCTTGTCCTCGGCATGACCGGCTTGCATGCCGATCGCCATCACCGTGGCGGCAAGTGCTGCAAGGCCGATGTTACGGCTCAATGTTTTCATGATTTTCTCCTCCCATTTTCGTTTCGAAACAGCGGCGCCGCATGCTGCGCCTTGCACTCATCAACTCAGGTTCCCGAGGCCTCCTTCGGCGTGATCTCGACCCAGCTCGGCGACACTGGCAAGGAAAGGCCCGGCGCCAGATCGGGAAATACGGTCTTGCCGAGCTCGATCTTCACCGCCGAGGAATTCGGCGCGTATTTGGCATCGACCATATCCGTGGTCAGGCCGGGCGAGTTGAACAGAACGGTGGTGTCGGCCGGCTTCTTGCCGGTGTCGAGAATATCGACGGCAAGCTTGATTGCCTCGGCGGACAGCGACGGCGGATTGGCGCCGAGCCAGCATTTGGCGCCCTTGGTCTCTGCGCACGTAACGCCGGTGCCGTTGAAGGCCGCGGCCACGATCGGCACCATCGGCCGGTCGGCATTCTGCAACGCCTTGATGGCGCCGGTGCCGTAGCCCTGCGAGAAGATGCCGTCGACTTCCGGATGAGCGGCAAGCAGGCTGGCGACGCCTTCCTGTTCGGGACCGGCGGCATAATTGCCGTTGAAATAACCGACGATCTCGATGCCCGGATATTTCTTCAGCACGGCGCCGAAATTCTTCTCGAACTGTTCCGAGATCGGCGCGCCGGCGAGGCCGCGATCCATCAGCACCTTGCCCTTGCCGCCGAGGATGGAGGCCATCCATTCGGCCTGGTTGTTGGCCATGATGTCGAAGTCGGAATGCATCTTGTAGGCGCATTCGGCCGACACGGTCTGGTCGAAGCTGACAACGATGATGCCGGCGTCGCAGGCCTTCTTGATGGTCGGATTGAGCGCCTCGGCCGACGACGCATCGATGAGGATCGCGGCCGGCTTTTGCCGGATGATGTTGTTCAGCGAATTGATCTGCGCCTGCACAGTGCCTTCGGCATTTTCGATCTTGAGGTCGACGCGGCCCTTCAGCGGACCCTTGTTGACCGCCACATTGGCAACGCGCTCCATCTGCTGGCGCCAGTCATTGCCGACGAAATTGTTGGAGAGATAGATGGTGTATGGCTTCTTGTCTTCGGTATGGCCAGGCATCGCAGCCGTCGACGCCGCAAACGCCAGCAAGACGGCGCTCAAGCTCCTCAATTTCATGGTCTTCCTCCCTGTATTTCCTGCCTCAGCCGGTGATGGACTGCGCCATCTTGATCGGATGAAGACGACAAATTGATACCGGTACCAATTGCGAATGTCAATTTGACCGGACGTTCCCCCGAGGCTGCTTCCGCGAGCGGGATGCGCTGGATTTTCCCGCGCAACGTCTCCCGTGGCCAGCGCTTCAGCCTAGCTATCATGCTATTATAATTTTATGAGCCTGTCTATGCGCTCCGCATCGGAAAATACCGGCTTCGGCACGTTTCAGGACAGATCGTTCGGCGCGTCGTAGGTGATGCTGAAGATATCGGCGGGGTGGCGGGCAACGGAGAATTCGATGCTGCGCTGATCCGCCGATTGGTAGAGCATCTCCACCGTCAGCACCGGACTGCCCAGTGTGATGCCAAGATCGGCGGCAACCGCCTCGTCGGCGATCTCGGCACGCACCGTGACATGCGCCACGTCGAGCCGCAGACCGAGATGTTTTTGCACGGAGCGGAAAATCAACACGTCGGAAAAATCTTCCCGTTTCAGCCGGGCGCCAACGTCCGGCGGGAAGTATGTGGTGATCTGCGCCTTGCGCTGCTCGCCGATCGACAGCACGCTGCGCAGGCAATAGCCAGGCTCGTCCTTGCCCATGCCGAAATGGCGCTGGAGTATGGGCGAAACCTCCTTGCGGTAGGATTTTATCTTCAACTGCGCGTCCTTGGTGAAGGCCGCCATGTCGGCGAAATTCTTGAACTTCCAGCTCAGATTGACCGAGGGGCTGCGCGCCGCGACCACCGCAGGCTTGGCGGAGCGCTTGCGGATCAGGCCGTCGGCCTCGAGATCGCGCAGCGCCTGGCGCACGGTGATCAGGCTGACGCCAAAATACTCGGCAATGGTCGCTTCCTTCGGCAGTTCGCCGCCGACGGGAAAGGTGCCGTTGCCGATCGGTTCGCGCAATATGTCGGCCAACTGGCGATAGAGCGGGCCATTGGCGCGGCCGAGCGTGCGCCTGGGAAGACTGTCGATGGTAGGATGGTCCATGTGCCTCGTCGCGCCTCTTGTCGAAGCTTTTATAATAGCTTCCTTTGCAACAGGCTAGGCAAGGCTGTTGGCGATCAACCGTCTTAGACGAACAGCCGGAGCGGCTGTTCGATCGCCGATTTCAGGGTCGCTAACCACGAGGCAGCAGCGGCCTCATCAACGCTTGCCGCATTCACCGTCAGCAGGCATTCGGCATCGTCGCCCGCTGTGTTGGACGAGACGGTCAGGCGCATCGCGCGGCGAGGCAAGAGCGGCATCATCACCGGCCGGATGTCGCCTGCCGCAAGCAGCCTCAGGGACAGCGCCGCCGGTTTTTCCGTTTCGTCACGGCTGTCGTTCAAAGCTGCAAGCCGCATTGCGCGCAGCGATGTCAGGGACATCTCCGGACTTGTCGCGAACACAGCTTGGCGGCCCGTCAGTTCCAACGCCACGGCAACGCCATCAACCTTGGCGGCGTCCGCCGTCTCGGCAAACACTCGACCGGCAGCGCGCAACAACACGTCGTCGAGAGCGAATACATGTCCCGAGCTCTCAAGCGCCGTCAGCAGATCTCGCAGCGCACCGAGGGCAACGGACGTCGCAAAGGCAGCGATGTGGGACGCGGCGGGAGAAGGCGCCGGCACGGGAGCGAAGGCATCGGGTGAAACGACCGGCGCGGCAGCCGGAACGAAAGCCTGCACATCAGCGGCCAGGATACGTCCGCCGGGGCCGCTGCCGCGAAGCGCTTCGAGCGGCAGGCTCCGCTCGCGCGCCAGGCGACGGGCATAGGGCGAAGCTGCGAGCCGCCGTGTCGATGACGCCGCCATGTTCATTTCAGATACTCTGAATTGACGCAGTTGGTGAGCCGCCCCTCGGCGAGATAGGCATGCACGACCTCGATCGATTTCAGCCGGAGGTCGCGCATCGATGCCGGGCTGTAGAAGGCGGCGTGCGGTGTGACGATCAGCCGGTTGGCGATCCAGGGCTCCCGGGCGCGCCATGCCGCGAGCAGCGGATGATCGAGATCGCCCGGCTCGCTCGGCAGCACGTCGAGCCCGGCGCCGGCAACGGTGCCCTTGCGCATGGCGGCCTCGAGCGCGTCGAGGTCGACGATCGGGCCACGCGCGGTGTTGATCAGCACAAGGCCAGGCTTAGCAGAGTCGAAAGCGCTGGCGCCGAGCAGCTTGCGGGTTTCCTCGCTCAGCGGTGTGTGCACGCTGACCACATCGGACCGCCCCATCAGTTCACCAAGCGAATGGACCCGCTCATGGCCGGTCGACAAATCGACACCGGACAGAAGATGCGGATCATAGAATAACACCTTCATGTCGAAGGCCGCGGCGCGGCGTGCGGTGGCGAGCCCGATGCGGCCAAGCCCGACAATGCCGAAGGTGGCGCCCTTGTGCCTTCGCACCAGCGGCGCCTTGGAAAAATGCCAACCTTCGGCACCATAGCCTGAAAGCTCGGCGCCATAGGCAGAGGTGCCACGCGTCAGCGCCAGCATCAGGCCGATGGCATGGTCGGCGACTTCGGTGGTGCCATAGTCCGGCACATTGCAAGCCGGAATTTTCCGCGCGCCCCAGCCCGCCGTGTCGATGTTGTCGAAGCCGACTCCGGAACGCACGGCGATCCGAGCCTCGGGAAAGGCTGATGGAGCGGCGGCGACATTGTGGGTCGGCGAATAGTTGATGACGGCATCGACCGTTTCGCAGATCGCCGGATCGAGCGCTGCCGCCTTGTCATTGGTCGATCTGGCGAGAATGAATTCGATATCGGGATAATGCTCACGCTCGAGTTCTGCCTCGTCGGCGGCTTGCCAGTTGGCGCACAGGATCTTCATGCCAGCCCTTCGGATTTCGTATTGTGGTGGTTATTTCTTGATGCCACCGATGCGGCCGCCCATCGGCACCACGGCGCCGACCGGCTGATCGATCGCGGCTAGAGTGCCGGTGATGGGCGCCTCGATCTCGACCACGGCCTTGTCGGTCTCGATCTCGGCGATCAGTTCGCCTTGCTTGACCGGATCGCCGATCGCTTTCAGCCATTTGATGACGGTGCCCTCGCTGACGGTGAGGTCGCCGAATGGCATGGTCACCGGCTCGTGGTCGTCGGTAACAGCGGGCGAGGGGGCCGGTGGCGTAGGCGATGCGGCTTTGACCGGAGCAGGCGATGATTGGATCGGCGCACTCTTCAGGCCGACCGTGTACCAGTGATCCGGCACCGGTGGCCGCCCGGCAATGACATCGCGCGCGCCTTCGGCGATGCGCGCGGCGTCGACCAGCATGGCGCGCTCCAACACCGGCGCGAAAGGATGTGAGGTCGGCGCGGTGTGCAGCCGGCCGGGCGGGGCGTCGAGCTCGTCGAAGGCGAGCTCATTGATGGCCTGCGCGATCTCGCCGCCGAGACCGCACATCGCCCAGGCTTCGTCGACGACGAGCAGGCGATGGGTTTTCCGGACGCTGGCGACGATCGTCTCGATGTCGAGCGGCATGATGGTGCGCGGGTCGATAACCTCGGCCTCAATGCCTTCGGCGGTCAGCGCCTCGGCAGCCTCCAGCGCGCGTTGCACCATCTGGCCGGCGGCGACGATGGTGATGTCGGTGCCGGCTCGCGCGATGCGGGCGACACCGAACGGGACGAAATGCTCGCCGACCGGCACCTCGCCCTTGGAGGCAAAGAGCGCCTTGGGTTCCAGCATGATAACCGGATCGCCGGCCCTCAGCGCCGTCTTCATCAGCCCTTTGGCGTCGGCCGGGGTCGATGGCACGCAAACGATGAGGCCCGGCATATGGGCGAAGACCGGATGGTAGATGCCGCTGTGATGCGGGCCGGAACTGCGCAGCGCGCCAGCGCCGACGCGCACCACCATCGGCGCGCTCATCCGGCCACTGGTCATGTAGCGCAGCTTGGCGGCCTGCAGAAAGATCTGCCCGGCGGTCTCGAACGCGAAGTCGGCAAACATCAGGTCGGAGACGGTGCGCGCGCCGGTGGCCGAGGCGCCGACGGCGGCGGCGGTGAAGCCTTGTTCCGAGATCGGCGTGTCGACCATGCGTTCGGCGCCGAACTCCTGCCAGAGGTTCTTGGTGTGGGCGAAACTGCCGCCACGCTCGCCAGTGCCCTCGCCGAAATAGAGGATCGCCGGATTGGCGCGCATCTCCTCGGCGATGCCGTCGCGCACCGCTTCGAGCCAGCCTTGCGTGCGCGTCCCGCCGACGGCGCGCGGTTGCAGGGCAGCGGGCGGATTGATCGGATCGGCGAAAACATGCTGGCGTACCGTTGCCGGGTCCGGCTCGGGCGAATTGCGGGCAAAGCTCAGCGCCTCCTCGACCACCTTCTCGATGCGTGCCTCGATGGCCGCCAACGCCTCGGCATCGGCGATGCCGTACTCCTCGATCAGCTTCTTGCGGAACATGTCGATCGGATCGCGCTTGATCCAGGCGTCGAGTTCCTCCTGAGTCCGGTAGGTGCCAATGACCGGATCGCCCTCATGGTGCCCAACGGTGCGATAGGTCTTAGCCTCGATCAGCGTCGGCCCCTTGCCGGCGCGGGCGCGCTCGCTGGCTTCTTTCATCGCCAGCCAGACGGCGAAGACATCGTTGCCGTCGACCGCGACGCCAGGCATGCCGTAGGAAGCGGCCTTGGTCGCGATCTCGGGATTGAGCGTGATCGACTTCAGCGGCGTCGCCGTGGCGTAGAGATTGTTCTCGCAGATGAACACCGCGGGCGCCCGCTGCACGGCGGCAAAATTGAGCGCCTCATGGAAGCCACCATGGTTGGCGGCCCCGTCGCCGAAGAAGGCGACGCCGATGTCGTCTCGGCCCTGCTGTCGGGCGCTCATGCCGATGCCGACGGCATGGCCGATGCCGGCGGCGACGATGCCGTTGGTGCCGAACAGGCCGACCGAGCGGTCGTAGAGATGCATGGTGCCGCCGCGGCCGCCGCAAATGCCGTCGGCCTTGCCGAACAGCTCGGCCATGACGCGGCCGGGATTGGCGCCCTTGGCCAGCGCGTGACCGTGACCGCGGTGGGTCGAGGTGACCCAGTCGGTTGGCCGCAGATGCGCGCAGACGCCAACGCCCGTCGCCTCCTCGCCAATGTAGAGATGCAGGAAGCCGGGCGTTTCGCCTTTGCGGCAAGCGATCTGTGCAATGCTCTCGAAGCGGCGCAACAGCACCATGCGTTCGAACAGGTCGAGCAGAACCTGCTTGTCAGGCAGGTTTGGAGCGCTCTTGAAATCGTCGCGCGCTCGCGCTGCTGAAATTGCCACCGAGGCCTCCCTGAATCCATCCGGCGCCGGGCGACATGGTGCCGGCGGCGAGCTTGTTGGTCACTCGCTTCGGCGCATCATAGATTATAATAGCATAATGTCTACTGGCTCCGGACGGAGCCATTTCGGAGCTAGACTTTGGTGATACGCACCGTGGCATCAAGCCGCTGAAAAAGCTCCGGCCGCAGGGTGAGACCAAGCCCCGGCCCTTCGAGCGGCGCGACATGGCCGTCCTTGACCGGCGGAATGTCAGCGACGATCTCGGTGTACCATCCGGTGAAATAGGCGCGCACGGCCTCCTGGTAGTTGACGTTCGGCAGGGTCGCCGACAGCGCGCAGCTTGCGGCATAAACGATCGGTCCCGTGCAATCGTGCAAGGTCACCGGCAGTTCGCTGGCTTCGGCCATATTGGCGATCTTGCGCGCCTCGGAGAGGCCGCCGCACCAGGCAAGGTCGATCATGATCACCGAAGCCGCGCGCTTGTCGATCAACTGCTTGAACATCTGCCGCGACGCCAGCCGCTCGCTGGCGGCGATCGGGATCGCGGTGTGGCGAGCGAGCTCGGCCATGGCGTCGAGTTCGTTGTAACGGACCGGCTCCTCCAACCAGGCGACGTCATAGGCTTTCAGAGCCTCGGCGATGCGCAGCACCGGCGGCAAGGTCCATAGCCCATGCAGCTCGACCATGATTTCCATGTCACGGCCGACGGCATCACGAATTTTGTGGAAAGGTTCCAGCGCCTTGTCGAGATCGGCAAGTGAGATGCGGGTGCCGTTCGATGCCTCGGCGGCGATGTCGAACGGCCAGATTTTCATGGCGCCGATGCCTTCCGACTTCAGGCCTTTGGCGAGGTCACCGGCATTGTAGCGCCAGGCGAGCAGATCCTCGTATGGGCCTTCATTGGAATCGCCTGCCTTCAGCGACCAGTCCTCGCCGCGCTCGAACAGCGCGTTCTTCTTCGTAGCGCGGACATGCTTGTAGCCGGCGCAGGTGTTGTAGATCGGCACGCTTCTGTGCGTGCGCCCGCCAAGCAGCCGCCAGACCGGCTCGCCGAGCGCCTGGCCGTAAATATCCCACAGCGCGATGTTGACGGCGGAATTGCCGCGCACTTCGGCGCCGGAATCGCGCGCACCGACATAGACGCTGCCCAGCGTGCGGTCGTGCAGTTCGATATCGCGCGGGTCCTTGCCCAGGAGATAGGACGCGACATTGTCGTGAATGTAGGCGGCGACCGGCCCCGGCGCCCAGAAGGTCTCACCGGTGCCGATGATGCCGGCATCGGTGTGGACGCGCAGCCAGAACAGGAACGGGAATTCAGCCAGCTGCAGCGTTTCGAGCGCGACGACTTTCATCTTTTTCTCCCCATTGCGGCGGACCGTGCGGTCGACGGGACAATAGCACATCGGCGTTGACAGCCATTTATGGTACCGGTATCAATCCCGTCAAGATGGCCACCGGGAGGGGTGTTCGCTTGCCCGCCGAAAATCAGAACACGACACCAAAGAGAGCCCTGGTCACCGGCGCCGCCGGCGGCCTCGGCCGCGAGGTGGCGATCCAGTTGGCCCGGCGCGGTTGTGTTGTCGCGGTCACCGACATCAATGGCGACGGGCTCGCTGAAACCGCCAGACAGATTGGCGAAGCCGGCGCGGAAGCCGAAAGCATCGTCAGCGATTTCACCCAGGAGGGCGAACCGGAAGCAGCGGTCGAGAAAATGGTCGCGCGCTGGGGCGGGATCGATATCCTCGTCAACAATGCCGGCTATGGTGTGATCGAGCCGTTCCTCGATGCCTCCTACAAGGCCTGGACGCGTACGCTGGCGCTCAATGTTACCGCGCTCGCCATGGCCTGCAAGGCGGCGGGCCGGGTGATGCGCGAGCAGCGCTCGGGACGCATCATCAACATCACGTCGCCCGGATCGCGCATGGCGCTGCCCGATTACACCGCCTACACGGCAAGCAAGGCCGGCGTCGATTCCATCACCCGCGCTGCCGCCGTGGCGTTGGCGCCTTATGGCGTGCTGGTCAACAGCCTGGCGCCCGGCATGATGGACACCGAGATGCAGCGCTCGACCGAAGTCGACCTCGCCCGCGCCAATGGCCGCAATGACTTGCAAGCGTTCCTCGACGAGCGCACGCGCCGCATCCCGCTCGGCCGCCGCGCCGAGATCGCCGAAGTTGCCGAAGCCGTCATCTGGCTCTGCCTCGACGCGCCGAAATACATGACCGCTGAGCGGCTCAACATGTCCGGCGGGCTCGACAAGGACTGATCAGATGCCGCGAAACTCCCCACCCAGCACTGCAGACATCGGCGCGCTCGAACGCAAGGCGACGCAGTTGCGCCGCCATATGCTGACCATGGCGCGCGGCCAGGGCCAAGGCTATATCGGCCAGGGCCTCGGCATCGCCGATGCGCTGGCGGCGCTTTATTTCCACGAATTGCGTTACGACCCGCAGAATCTGGCGTGGCCCGACCGCGACCGTTTCCTGCTGTCCACCGGACACTATTCCATCGCGCTGTGGGCCGCACTGGCCGAGGCCGGCATCCTTCCGGTCGAGGAGCTCGTTACCTATGGCGCCGACAACAGTCGGCTGGAAATGTCGACCCTCGACACCACGCCCGGTGTCGAAATGATCGGCGGTTCTCTCGGCCATGGCCTGGGACAAGGCGTCGGCCAGGCGCTGGGCTTGCGCGTCGACAAATCCGACGCGCGCGTCTTCGTCGAACTGTCCGATGGCGAGATGCAGGAAGGCTCGACCTGGGAAGCGGCAATGTCGGCCAGCCATTTCAAGCTCGACGGGCTGGTGGCGCTGATCGACTGCAACGGCATCCAGGCCGATGGACCCGTGGTGCTCGACATGGAACCGGTGGCCGACAAATGGCGTGCCTTCGGCTGGCAGACATCGGAGATCGACGGCAACAATATGACAGCTGTGGTCGGCGCCCTGGCCGATGCCCGCGAACGCAATGGCAAGCCCAAGGCAATCGTGCTGCGTACTCTGCCCGGCAAGGGAGTGCCGCGCATCGAGACAAGCGAGAAATCGCACTTCTTCCGCATCGACGTGGCGCAATGGGACGGCATCATCGCCGAGTTCGAAAAGGAAGCAGCCCGATGAGCGGCACGGCGACAGAGGTCGGCCGCACGCTGGCCATGGGCCAGGACGAAGCGGTCGGCGGCGGCCGGCGGAGCGTCGAGGCTCCCTTCGGCCGGGCGTTGGCGCGGCTTGGCCAGAGCCGGCCCGACATTGTCGGGCTAACCGCCGATCTCGGCAAATACACCGACATATTGCCGTTCCGCGATGCGTTCCCGGACCGTTTCTTCAATGTCGGCATGGCCGAGCAGAATCTGGTCGCTGTCGCCGCCGGGCTGGCGCGCACCGGCAAAGTGCCGTTCGCCACCACCTATGGCGTGTTCGCGACGCGGCGCGCCTTTGATTTTGTCGCCATCGCGCTCGCCCACTCCAACCTCGACGTCAAGATCGTGGCCGGCCTGCCGGGGTTGACGACCGGCTATGGCGGCACGCATCAGGCGATCGAGGATTTGGCGCTGATGCGCATGATCCCCGGCCTCACCATCATCGACCCCTGCGACGCGACCGAGATCGAGGCGGCGACCGAGGCGATCGCCGGGCATCGGGGTCCAGTCTATATGCGGCTGCTGCGCGGCAGCGTGCCTATGGTGTTCGAGCCGGGCTATCGCTTTGAGATCGGCAAGGCGCGGCGTGTACGCGAAGGCAGCGATGTCGGCATCATCTCGACCGGCTTCATGACCGAAAGGGCACTGGATGCGGTGGATGCGTTGCGCAAACAAGGCATCTCGGCCGGCGTGCTGCACGTGCCGACGATAAAACCATTCGACGCCGAGGCGGTGGCCGAATTTTCCGCTGGCTTCAAACATATCGTCACGGCGGAAAACCACGTTGTCGTCGGTGGCCTGGCGAGCCTTGTCGTCGAGGCCTTGTTCGACACCGGCATTGCCAAGAAAGTAACGCGCATCGGCCTGCCGGACCGTTATATCGAATGCGGCGCGGTGCCGACCTTGCAAGCGAAGTATGGCCTGACCACCGAGGCCGTCATCGCAACGATTGCTGCGCTGAGTTAGGGTTCCGCATGAAGATCACCGAAATCGAGACCTTTACCGTCGGCGCCGGCTGGAAGAATTGGCTGTTCATCAAGGTCCACACCGACAATGGCATCCATGGTATCGGCGAAGGCACGCTGAACGGCTTCATCAGGACCACGGAAGCCGGTGTGCTCGAGCTCAAGCATCTCGCCATCGGCCAGGACCCGCGTCGCATCAATGCGCTGGCCAAGCGCATGCTGGACAGCGTCTCGCTCGATGGCGGCCATATCCATCGCACGGTGATCGCGGCGATCGAGGTCGCCTGTTGGGATATCCTCGGCAAAAGCCTCGGCGTGCCGATCCACCAGCTTCTAGGCGGCCAGCTGCGCGACAGCGTGCTCGGCTATGCCAATGGCTGGTACCGCACCGAGCGCACGCCGGACGCCTTTCTGGAGGCCGCGAAGGCTGTGCTGGCCAAAGGCTTCAAGGCCTTCAAGCTCGACCCGTTCGGCACGGCGCAAGGGTTCATCTCGCGCGAGGAACTGGACCTGTCCTATGCCATCTGCCGAACCTTGCGTGACAAGCTACCGAAGGACACGCTGCTCCTGATCGACGTGCATGCGCGCTTCACTGAGATCGCGGCGCTGCAGGCGGCGCAAAAATTCGCCGATCTCGACATCTACTGGTGGGAAGAGCCGACGTCGCGCGACCGTCAGGAGACGGTGCACGAAGTGGCGCATCGCTCACCGATCCCGGTGGCGACGGGCGAGATGTACGACACGGTCGGCCAGTTCTACACGCTGGCGGCGGGCGGTGGCGTCAACATCTTTCAGCCCGAGCCGATGTCGCTCGGCGGCATTACGCCGTCAATGCAGGTGGCCAACCTCGCGCTTGCCCATGGCAGCCACATCGCCCCGCACCAGAGCGGCGGCCCGGTGGCGACGGCGGTGTGCCTGCAATTGGCCGCCGCGGTGCCGAACTTCCTCATCCAGGAGCATTTCGACGCCTTCAACGACCCGTGGACGCGCGACCTCGTCACCTGGCATCCGACTGTCAATCCGGACAACGGCCATCTGTCGTTGCCGGGCGCGCCGGGGCTCGGTATCGATCTCGACATCGATGCGATCAAGGATCACCCCTACGATCCCAACGCCTACCTCAACGTTCATGCGGAAGGCTGGGAGAAGCGACTCGGACGGCGTGAAGAAACGGGGAAGCGCAGCCCTTAGACTAGCCGAAGCTCCCCTTCGTCGTCATCCTAGGGCGGAGCAAGGAGCGAAACGACGCGGCGCAGACCCTAGGATCCATGCCGGGACTCCCGAGCGTCACTGCGGTCCAGAATTCTGCTCCGCCGCACCTACGATCGAGGTCACGGCATGGATCCTCGGGTCTGCGCGTCTGCTTCGCTCCCGCTCCGCCCGTGGATGACGAAAAATGTCACGCACTCTCGCGGTCGACGATCTCGAAGCCGAGGCTGGTGATGGTCGGCACTTTGGTGTTGCCGCCGAGCCTTGCCAGGAGCTGCCGCACGGCGCGGCGGCCCATCTCGTAGCGATTGACCTTCACCGTGGTCAGCGGCGGATAGAGCTGGGCTGCGAGATCCATGTCGCCATAGCCGGCAATGGCGATTTTCCCCGGCACCGCCCAGCGCCGTCGGTGGCATTCCTGCACAGCGCCGACAGCCAGCGTGTCGCTGGAAAAGAAGATGGCATCGATATCCTTGTGGCGGGAGGTCAGCGTCACCAGCGCCTCGGCGCCGCCCTGCGCAGTGATCGGCACCTCGACCTCCATGTCGGCATGGTTCTTGATGCCGAGTTCAGTAAGGGCTGCGTGATAGCCGGTGCGGCGCTGCTGCAGACGGTCATTGCCGTGGATCGGCGTCGAGACGAAGCCGATACGCTTGTAGCCCTTGGCGGCCAGATGCATGGTCATGGCGTGGGCGGTCTCGAAATTGGAGACGCCGACCACCATGTCGATCGGCTTGCGGCCCTTGATCTCCGAAATCTCGACCACCGGCGCGCCGCTGCTCTTCAAAAGCGCGCGCGCCGTCTCGCTTTGCACGAAGCTCTGCAGGATCATCCCGACCGGGCGCCATCCAAGCAGATTGCGGATCGATTTCTCCTCGGCTTCCTGGGTGAATTCGCCCTGCACCAGAAGCATCGAATAGCCGCTCTCATGGCATTCGTCGGACATGCCTTGCACCTGTTCGGCAATGCCGGAATTGATCAGCGGCGGCACCACCGTGCCGATCATGCGGCCATTGCCGCGCATGCTGGAGGCCAGCCGGTTGGGCACGAAACCGGCCTGCTCGATCGCCTCCAGCACCTTGGCGCGCGTCTCCGGCGAGACCATGTCGGGATTGGACAGCGCGCGCGACACCGTCATCGGTGCGACCCCGACGCGCCTGGCGATCTCGCGCACGCCAAGGCGTTGCGGCTTCTTCTCGTCTGCCGGCGGCTTATCGGTCATCCACTGCTCCAACAGAGCGAGACCGCACAAAAGCGACGTTCTGTGGATCGCGCGAACCGGCCATTCATAGCGGGTGCGACGGTCGCTTTCCAGCGACACGCGGGGCCGCGGAATTTTCGCCGTTGACAAGTTATAATATTATAATCTTAATGGCCAAGAGGAGCGCGCGGTGATTGGCGCGGGTGCGTGGAGCCGGCCGCAAGAGCCAGCGACAGCACCGCCAGGGAGGTCAGGATGAACAGCGCGGCTGAGGTGAGCTCGCCGCTCCGGGACGCGCAATCGTTTCGGCGGCGGCTGATCGGCGTCATTGCCGTCGGCGAGGTCGGCGTGCTGGCGGCCATGGCCTTGCTGATCGCCTTCTTTTGGCTGCTCGAACCGGCCTTCCTGTCGGAGCGCAACATCCGCGCCATCCTCAACGTCGTGTCCTTCGTCGGCATCATCGCCATCGGCCAGACCATCCTGCTGGTAGCCGGCGAGTTCGACCTGTCGGTCGGTTCGGTCGCCGGCCTCTCCGCGGTGGTAGCCGCCAAGCTGATGACCGCGGCCGCCTTGCCGGTGACGGTCGGCATCGTCGGCGGTATCGGCGTCGGCGCGCTGATCGGCCTTC
Source organism: Mesorhizobium sp. RCC_202 (assembly GCF_041355295.1). Classification (NCBI taxonomy): domain Bacteria; kingdom Pseudomonadati; phylum Pseudomonadota; class Alphaproteobacteria; order Hyphomicrobiales; family Phyllobacteriaceae; genus Mesorhizobium; species Mesorhizobium sp. RCC_202. The sequence goes on along the minus strand of NZ_JBFUPO010000006.1, from coordinate 27,054 downwards.
TCAACGGCCTGATCGTCGTCAGGCTCGGCATTCCTGCCTTCATCCAGACGCTCGGCATGCTGTTCATCGGCCAGGGCCTGCTCCAGGTGGTGACCGGCGGCTACCCGGTCTATCCGCTGCCGGACGCAATCAATGATATTGGCGGCACCGATCTCGCCTTCGGGCTCGGCTGGAGCTTTGCCTTCTTCATCATTGCGGCCGTGGTTGCAGACTTCGTGCTGCGGCGCACCGTGCTCGGGCGCAACATGTATGCCACCGGCGGCAACAAGGAAGTGGCGCATCTCGTTGGCATCAACACCAAGGCTTACAAGATAGGTGCCTTCATCACCGTCGGCGCGCTGTCGGCAATCGCCGGCATGTTCGTCATGGCCGATCTCGGCAGCGGCGGCACCTCGATCGGCAGCGGCTGGGAACTGACCGTCATCGCCGGCGTCGTGGTTGGCGGCGTCAGCCTGTTCGGCGGCGCCGGCACGGTGGCCGGCGGCGTCATCGGCATACTCTTGCTCAAGATTGTGCAGAGCGGCCTCGTCGTTATCGGCGTCAACTCCAACTGGCAGCAGATCGCGGTCGGCGTGATCATGGTGATGGCCGTCGGCCTCGACATAGTGCGCCGCCGCTACTTCATCGCCGGGACCTGAGCAATCGCAGCGAACATGAATATTGCGCCGGCAAAATGCTGGCGAACCAAGGGAGGTACGACATGAGAATAAATCTGAAGAACGGCCTGATCCGAGGCGCCCTTGTTGCAGCGGCATTGGCTACGTCGCTTGGTTCGACAAGCTTGGCCCGGGCGGCCGATGTCCACCTGCTCTGGGTACAGGCGATGAAGGACCACCCAGTGCATCGGCTGATGCAGGCTGGCTTCCTCAACAAATGCAAGGAACTCGGCTACACCTGCGAGGTCGTCGGCGACCCGAGCGCCACCAACTGGGACATTCCAGCAACCCTGCCGCTGGCCGAAGCCGCTCTTGCCCGTACCAAATACGACGCCGTCGGTGTCTACGGCGTCGATCCGGCGATCTATTCCTACATCACCAAGCTGGCCAAGGAAGGCTTTCCTATAGTCACTTGGCATGTGCTGCCGCCCGAAGGCACCGTCAAGGGCCTGAAGGCGGCTACCGGCGAAAACATCGCCGAGGTCGGCGCCAATGCGGCAATCGCCATCGGCGACAAGCTCGGCGGCAAGGGCACCGTGGCGCTGACGCAAGGCGCTTCCAACGATACGGAAAACGCCATGTCGGATGCCTTCCGCAAGACCATCGCGGCGAAGTACCCCGGTATCAAGGTGCTCGACACGCAGATGGAAGGTTTTGAGCCGTCGGCGGCCGAAGCCAAGGCAGTGGCCATCCTGCAGGGCAATCCCGATGTGACCGCCGCCTTCGGCACCACCGGCAACTCGATCCAGACCTGGTCGGGTGCCGCCCGCAAGGCCGGGCGCGATGTCGTCATCATCGGCATGGATTACATCAGGCAGAACCTCGACCTGGTGAAGTCCGGCGCCGCCTACGGCATCGTTGCGCAACCGCTCTATGAAGAAAGCGCCAAGGTGGCCGAACTGCTGGGCGATCTCGCCCAGGGCAAGACCGTGCCCTACAGCAATCCGTTGCCGGCCAAGGTGATCACATCAGCCGATCTCGCCCCCTATTACAAGATGCTCGACAGCGCCGGCCAGTAACGCCTGCCGCCGGGTCCGCGTCTCGCGGACCCGGCACAACGTCCAGAGAGGATCGCGTGTCCGGAGCCGCCCAAGAGCCGCTGTTTTCAGCCACCGGCATCGTCAAGAGTTTTGGCGGCGTGCAGGCTTTGCGCGGCGTCGATTTCGACGTCGTTCCTGGCGAGATTCACGCCCTGCTGGGCCAGAACGGCGCCGGCAAGTCGACGCTGGTCAAGATCCTCAACGGCGTGCATCCAGCAGGCTCCTACACCGGCACGATCCAGCTCGACGGCCAGCCCGTCAGCTTTGCCTCTCCCGCCGATGCGCGCTCGAGCGGCGTTGGCTACGTGCCGCAGGAAATCGAGGTGCTGGAACAGCTTTCGGTCGCCGAGAACGTCTTTGCCGGCCGAACCGGCTTGGGCGCCGGCATGCTCGTCCATCAGCGCAAACTCGAGCAGCGTGCAGGCGAAATCTTTGCCGACCTCGGCATCGACATCAATCCCAGGGCCTATGTCGCGTCGCTGACCTCGGCGCAGCGCCATCTGGTGATGATCGCGCGTGCCATTGTTATGAAGCCGCGCGTGCTGATGCTGGACGAGCCGACGGCTTCGCTTTCCGGAACCGAAGTCGACGCGCTGTTCAGCGTGTTGCGCCACCTGAAGGCGCAAGGCGTGGCGATGATCTACATCACCCATCGTCTGCCCGAAGTGCTCGCCATCTGCGACCGCGCCACCGTGCTGCGCGACGGCCAGGTGGCGGTACGGATCGCCCGCGAGGACTTTGATGCCGAGGCCTTTATCTTCTCGATGTCTGGCCAGCGGCTGCAGCGACTGTTTCCCGACCATGCCGCACCTGTCGGCATATCGACCGCGCTGGACGTTCGTCATCTCACCGTCGCTGGTCACAGCGGCGCAGTCCATGGCGCAAAGGACATCAACCTTTCCGTGGCTGCTGGCGAAATCGTCGGGTTGGCGGGCCTGCTGGGTTCCGGCCGCAGTGAGATCCTGCACGGCATCTATGGCCGCGTTGCCGCTGAGGGTGAAATTCGCGTCGCTGGCCAGCCTGTAACGGTCAGATCGCCAGCCGATGCCCGCGCGGCCGGCATTGCGCTGCTGACTGAGGATCGCAAGCGCGACGGCCTGCTGTTCAACCTGCCGGTCGGCGCCAACATCACCATCGGCAATCTCGCGCCCTTGTCGCGGTATGGCATGGTGCGCGGCGGGCTGGAGCGCAGCTCAATCCTCGCCGCCATGCGCGCGCTCAACGTCAAGGCATCGTCACCGCAAGCCGCGGTCACCCATCTGTCGGGCGGCAACCAGCAGAAGCTGCTGTTTGCCCGCGTGCTGATGCGGGCGCCGAAAGTGCTGCTGCTCGACGAACCGACCAAGGGCGTCGACGCCGCGACCCGGCACGAAATCTACCGACTCGTGGTCGAACTGGCCGAGAAGGGTGTGGCATTGCTCATCGTCGCGTCGGAGCTCGAAGAACTGATCGGTTTGTGCGACCGCTGCCTCGTCATCGCCGATGGCCGCATTGTCGATGAATTCAACCGTGGCGAAGGCGGCGAGGATCGCGTGCTGCGCTCGGTGACGGCAGCGCAGGCAGAGCGCCATGCGATGGCTGCACAGGTTTCACTGTGATGTTCGCCGGCAAACGTATTTTTGTCACAGGAGCTGCGACAGGCATTGGCCGTGCGACTGCCGAGTACCTGGCCATCGAGGGTGCCAAGGTTTTTGGCACCGGGCTGGATGGCGATGACGGGAGGGCACTTGCGAGCCGCCACACTGAAAGCCGGTTGATCTTCCGTGAGAGCGACCTCACCCGTGAAGACGACGTCCAGACTGCCGTGGCGGCGGCGGTCAATCGTTTCGGCGGACTTGACGCCGTCGTCAATTGCGCCGGCATCTATCCGACTGGCAAGCGGCTTGAAGAGGTTTCCGACGAGGATTGGGAGAGGACCATCGCCGTCAATTTGACGGCGATATTCCGCGTCTGCCGTGCCACCTTGCCACTGCTGCGCGCAGCGGGTGGCGGCTCTGTCGTCAACATCGCCTCCGTGCATGCCGACGCCACGGTTCCCGGCGTGCCCGCCTACGCCGCGACCAAGGCAGCGGTCGTCGGCCTGTCCCGGCAGATGGCGCTCGACTATGCCGTCGACCGCATCCGCGTCAACGCCGTGCTGGTCGGCTCGGTCGCCACGCGCATGACCCTCGACGGATTGGATGCGGCCGGCGGCGCCGAAGCGCTGGGCCTGTCCTTCGAACCCAATCGGATCGCGCGCATCGCCAACCCATCCGAGATCGCCACGGTCATCGGTTTCCTGATCTCCGACGCCGCATCCTTCGTCACCGGCAGCGCCATGCAAGTCGATGGTGGCCTGCTGGCGCGGCTTCTCTAGATCTCAAAGGGCATGAACCTAACCGTGCCGGCAGCACTCTCGTCTGGACCGAGCACGATCACGCCCTCTTCCGGATCGTCCCATCGAGCTCGGTTGAAAGCGCCCGAGGCGTTGGTCTGCGGCTCGACGCAGAAATACGGTTTTGCGGGATCGGCATAGAGCATCAGATGCTTGAAGACAGGATCGGCCTTGATACGCAGTCCGGCGCCGCGTGCCGGAAAGCGGATCGCCGCCTCGCCATCCCAGCCACCATAATCATTGTTGCGCCAGCCGCCCGGCAAGAGCCGCGCGGCTGCGAAGTGGAGTTCAGGTGGCAGTGTGACCGGATCGCCCGAAAGCCCATCGGGCTCTTCGAGATAGAAGCGCTTGGCACCGAACTGCACCGTGACGTCGGGGTCGCGATCGAACCAGGGATGCAGGCCGAAGCCGAACGGCATGGCCGCCGGCCCGGTGTTGGTCAGCGTCATGGCCACGCTCAGCCCTTCGTCGGAGACGGCGAAAGCCTGGGTCGCGCGATAGGAATAGGGATCGGCGCCGGCAACGATGTCCAATGACAGCGTGACGTTGACGGTGCCGGCTTCGGCGACAGTCCAGGCATGTTGCCAGCCGCTGCCATGGACGTTGAATCTCTCCGGCGGATTGTTGGGTTGCACCCGCCAATGCTTTGCCGCGAACACGAAGGCGTTCCCGGCGATGCGGTTGGCATAAGGCGTCATCGGGAACATGGCGACGCCAAGCACGTTGCCGGCCTCAAGATCCACATCCGACAACGGGCGCATGAGATCGATGCCACGCCAGCGCAGCACGCTCACCGAGCCGCCGACGTGCGGTACGAGCCCGACCTCAAGCGCTCCGGCCTTCAGCGTCACCAATTCAGAAATTGCGACCATAGCCTGCCATCCATCCACCATCGACGACCAGCATCTGGCCCGTCGTGTAGGTGTTGAGTGGATCGCAGAAGAACAGCACGGCCGCAACCGCTTCCTCGATGTTGCCGGCGCGGCCGACCGGCGTGTGGCTGAGCATCGCCTTGTCGCCCGAGACCAAGGTTTCATCCTCGACCGCGCCGACGCCGACGGCATTGACCAGCACCTTGGGGCCGAACTCCATGGCCAGCGTGCGCATGCCGGCCAAAATAGAGGCATTCTCCATGGAAAAGCGCGGATGACGGCGCATCGGCATGCCGGCCGTCGCCGACAGCAGGAAGACGATGCGCCCGCTGCCGCGCTCGGTCATGCTCACCGCGGCCTTGCGCGCATCGGCATAGAGCGACCGCGGATCGCCCGCCACATTTCCCGGCCGCAGTGGACAGGACATCAACAGGATATTGGCGATGTGTGCGTCGGAGCCAAGAATCCCGCCATTGCCCAGCAGCGCCGCGATCGCAGCTTCGGCAACCGGATTGCTGTCGCCATCAAGCGCTACCGTAGCGCCATCGAGATCGATTTGCATGGCATTACTCACATCATGTAGCCTGCCGTCCAGCCACCATCGACAGCCAGCACCTGGCCGTTGACGTAGCTGGCGGCAGGCGAGGCCAGGAACAGCACTGTTTCGGCGATTTCTTCCGGCTGCGCGGGACGGCCAAGCGGCACATGGGCGAGGAATTCCTGGGTGCGACCGGCGAACTTGCCGTCGTCGCCATAGAACAGCTTTGCCGTCAGCGCCGTCATCACCGAGCCCGGGGCGATGGCATTGGTCAGGATGCCTTTGCTTCCCAGTTCGATCGCCATCGAGCGCGTCAGGTGGATGATGCCGGCCTTGGCGGCGACGAATGGGCTCTGCAGCCGCATTGCGGCTAGGCCAACCACGGAGGCGATGTTGACGATGCGCCCGCCCTTGCCTGCGGCGAGCATGGGGGCGAGTGCGGCGCGGCTCATGATGTAGAGGCCGTCGAGGTCGATGCCGGTGATGCGGTCCCATTCCTCGGGAGGGAATTCATCTATGGTCACGCGGTGCGCCAGCGTGTTGACACCAGCATTGTTGACGAGGATGTCGAGTCGGCCGTAGCGCTTGATGGTTGCCTCGACCGTAGCCTGCGCCGATGCGGCATTGCGGATGTCGAGAGCGCAAGCCATCGCCACATCCAGGCCCGCGGCAACGCGCTCCGCGCCTGCCAACTCGATGTCAGCAACGACGACCGCGGCGCCATTGGCGGACAGCCGTTTGGCGATGGAACTTCCGATCGCGCCGGCCGCCCCGGTAACCAGGGCGATCTTGCCGCTCAAACTGCATCGCATGGCTCACCGTCGGCGTCTGTCTGGATTATGCTATTATAATAATAATGACTGGACAGGGAACTTAAAACACGCGGCTGGCGTATGAATTCCGCTAGCCAGGCTCATCCTAAGATGCCGTCCATCATTGCTGCCGAAGGATACGCTGACGCAAGGTCGGCTTTCTAGCAAAGCGAAGCTGAAAATGAGACCGTCCGCGCTCGACGCCGCAGGGCCAGGCAAGTTCTGGTGATCGTCTTGTTCCTTCAAATATTCGGTCGCGCGCTGTTCGAAGAAGTTGGCGCGCGCGACCGGTTCTCGCCGTCGATCACACGGTCGTGGATCGACTACTGCTCTTTCTTGAACAAATCCTGGAAGATGAGCTGGCCCCAGATGCGGCCGCGCGCGTGGACCAGCGCGCCACCCTCGTTGAGCTTTCCCAGCTTGACGGGTGCGAAGCCTAGCTGTTTGGCCAAATCCGCCACCGGAGCGATCGCGTCCTCGTCGTCGCTCGACAGAAAGACGACCCGATGGCCCCCCTCGACGATCGGATCGGTAGCCAGGGTGGCCGCAACCAGGTGATTGAACCCTTTCACGAACTTGGCGCCAGTGAACGACTTCGCGACGAAGGCCGAGGACGGGAGGCCCTCCAGCTCTTCGGGGACGGGAAACGCGTTCATCGCGTCGATGACCGTCTTGCCTTTCCAGTTCGGCAGGGCGTTCGCAACCTCGCGATGCTCCCCAAACGGGACCGCCAGGATGATTGTGTCGGCCTCGAGTGCTTCCCGCAGCGACTTGGCGACGACCGTGGGTCCAATCGCCCGAGCCTGCGGCGCCAACGCCTCCGGCGGCCGGCGGCTCGCGACGGTCACGTTGATGTTTTTACGGGCAAAGGCGTGGGCAAGGGCCTGGCCTATCTTGCCGAATCCTACAATTGCGTAACTCATAATGCTTCTCCGATCTTGTGTTGATATCGATCCCCGGCCTTCAACGGCGCTGGGTTATCCGTCCGCTGTGTGGCGGCCTTTGCGTGGTGTCTACCCGGGCATCCCGCCGGTCAGCCGCTTCCGGCGATCCGGCGCGAATTCAGATGGCCGAGAAGCCGCCGTCGACAGACAACTCCAGCCCATTCACGAAGCTTGAATCATCCGAAGCAAGAAACAGCGCGGCCGTCGCAATTTCCTCCGGACGCCCCATCTTTCCCCGCGGGATCAGGGATTCGAACATTAGCTTCGCTTCCTCGGTGAGAACCTGGTCCTGCATCGGTGTGGCGATCGGCCCCGGGTGCAGCACGTTCACCCGGATATTCCTGCCCTTCAGTTCGTTGAGCCACCCGCGGGCGAATGCGTGCAGCGCCGCCTTGCTCGCGGCATACACGCTGTAACCAGGAAAACCTTTCAACGAAGCAACCGATCCGGTCATGAAGATCGATCCGCCATCGTTGAACAGCGGCAACGCTTTTTGCACCGTAAACAGCGTGCCGCGCGTATTCAGGCCGAAGGTCGCATCGAAATGCTGCTCGGTAATCTCGCCCAGTGGGACGGCTTCGCCTGTGCCGGCGCTGGCATACAGGACGTCGATCTTGCCCTTTTCCCGCTTGACCGTGTCGAACAAGCGGTCGAGGTCGTCGAGATTGGCCGCGTCGCCGCGCACGCCGGTCACGTTCCGGCCGATCAGTTTGACGGCCTCGTCCAGCGCCTCCTGTTTGCGGCCGGTGATGAAAACATAGGCGCCTTCTTCGACGAACCGCCTGGCGCTCGCCAGCGCCATGCCGCTCGATCCACCCGTGATGACTGCAACTTTACCGTCTAGCTTTCCCATGACTTTTCCTTTCGGGTTCTGCATTTGGTCGTTCGGGAAGAACCCCGAGAGCCTGCAGATAAGTTCGCCGGAGTCAGGCGTTGAGTGCGGAAGCGCGCACATCGGTGGTGCAAAATCGATCCGGCCGGGCAACTGACACCAGCCGCGACGATCTGTGTCCGCGGTTCGGAATTGGGCTGCGCTCGTACACAGAAGCTATAATGACTGCCCGTATCGCTGTAGGATGCGTTAGAGTGCGGGCTTTGGAAGGCGCACCGCGCGGTGCGGGATTGCACCATGATCGACTGGGATGACGTTCGCTACTTTCTTGCCGTCGCGCGCGGCGGCTCGGTGCGAGCTGCCGCCGGGCGCCTCGGTGTGAACCACTCGACGGTGCTGCGACGCATCGCACAGCTCGAGGAACGCCTCGGGGCGCAGATGTTCGAAAAACTGCCTTCGGGCTACCGCCTGACGGCTGCGGGCGAGGAGGTCCTCGAGCTCGCGAACCAGATGGAAGCGTCGTCGCACCAGCTGGAGACGCGCGTCTTCGGGCGCGACCAGAGCGTGCGCGGGCTTCTGCGAGTAACGCTGGCACCGCCCCTTGCGACACACCTGCTCATGCCGGACTTCGCCGATTTCGCGCGTCTGCATCCCGACATCGAGATGGAAATCTTGTCGTTCGGCGAGCTGGCAAATCTGACCAACCGAGAGGCCGATGTCGCGATCCGCGTCGTCTACGACCGCAAAACCCTGCCACTCAATCTTCACGGCCTGAAGGGACCGGAGCTGTTCGGCGGCGTCTACATGTCTCGCGATCGGCTAGCCGCATGGCGTGCAGGCACGCCCGATCCCATCCGGTGGATCGTCATAAGCATTCATGGAATTCCGGATTGGGCCAGCGAGGGTGAGGTTCGCACCACGGAGGTTCCATTCAGGACCACGGACGCCGGGTCGCAGATCGTTGCTGTACGACAAGGGCTCGGGATCACGACGCTGCCGTGCTTCGTCGGCGATGCCGATCCTCTGCTGGTGAGGGTGCCGGGCACCGACCTGCACATGTATGGAACGCTCTGGCTTCTCACACAGGGGGAGACACGCAAGACCAAGCGCGTCCGGCTCTTCACCGAGTTCGTGTCCCACAGGCTCGCCGCCTACGCTCCACTTCTCGCAGGGCTGTCCATATCGCGCGACTGATGCCCGGCAGGTCGCCGGCGACGCTTGCCGTAATCCGGTCGGAAGCCGAGCTGCTATCGCTTGAAGCGGCGTCGGCGTTTCGTTTGAAAAGCTGCCGTACTGAACTTCCGGCCGATGGCGATTACGATTACTGACGGCGCTAGCCTCTGACTTGCCTTTTCACGCTCGTGCGTCATCACGTCGTGCGATCTTTTGGTCGTACTCCACGCAAGATCTGATCGACAAGATCGTTGCCATATCCTTCCGTGAGTGGAGCGAACCTCAGCAGCAGGCGGAGATAGATCGAGCCAAAGATAGCATCGATCAGCAAGGTAGGATCAGTGTCGGTAGAAAATTCGCCCCTTGCCTTGCCGCGTTCGACATCCGCCGCCGCCGCCGCGCGCCGTTCGGCAATGTGCTTGTCGTAGAGTTCCCGTAAGACCGCGGGATCGCTTTGACCCTCTGCAATCAGGTCGGCGAAGAACTTGCCAAACAGGCCGTTGAACTCGCCGATCAGGATACGCACCCTGCCACGCAGGGCTTCCTCCGCCGTCGCGGCTTCAACCGCATTCAATTGCCCCGAAACGCGCTCCTGGAACATCGCCATGATCAGTGCGGCTTTGTTCGGCCACCATTTGTAGAGCGTGGGTTTGCCGACCCTGGCGCGCTTGGCGATGGCTTCCATGGTCAGGTCGCGAGCCGAGGTCTCCTGCAACAGCTCGTAAACAGCATCCATGATCGCCGTGTGGGCTTCGGCGGTATCGCTCCGTGGCCGACCGGAGCGGGGTGTCGAAACGGGGATTTTGGACATGAGCCAAAATTAACAGAACGGTACGTAAAGGCAATTGACGTCGATTTATGATTACGGTACGTTTCGTTAATTGAAATCGAGCACGGACGCTCTACCAGTGGAGAGAACAGTCATGAAATCGGCAGCCGTTCAGAGCCCGGCTCGGTCCGGACCGCAGGTCACAATCCACCCGCTCACCTCTGAGGACGCTGCAACCATGGTGGCACTAGGCAGCCTCGCCATGCCAAATAAGGGTCGGATGCAGGGCATCGGAGCTCGCGTCACCTTCGACACCATCATGAGCAAGGTCGGTGCGCCCGAGGATGTCACCTATCGATCTGACACCGTGGGCGGCGTCCCGGGTTGGTGGTGCATACCAAGTGACGCCGCGGCCGGGCAGGCGCTCTTGCACTGCCACGGCGGCTGGTTCAACTGGGGCACGGCGGAGGCGTTCCGCCACTTGGTCGGGCACATAGCCGCGCGTGCCAAAACGGAAGCCTTCATCCCCGACTATCGGCTGGCCCCCGAACATCCCTTTCCGGCCGGATTGGGCGACGTTGAAGCCGCCTATGATGGCCTGGTCGCAGCGGGCACCCAGCGGATCGTCATCCTCGGCGACTCGGCAGGAGGCAACCTCGCGCTGTCGCTGCTCTCAATCCTTGCGGGCCGCTCCGACACCGTCAAACCAGCCGGAGCTGTCGCATTGTCGCCGGTGACGGACCTGACGCTCTCGGGTGCATCCTGGGAGAGCCGTGCGACCGCCGACCCGTATTTCACCCGGGTCCAGGTTGTTGAGCTGGTTCGCTCCTACCTTGCTGGTCACAACCCGGCCGATCCTCTGGCTTCGCCATTATACGGGAGCCTGGCGGGCCTTCCTCCAGTGCGCGTACATGTCGGCGACGACGAGATGCTCCTTGATGACGCTACGCGCTATTTCGAGCGGGCCGTTGCGGCCGAGGTCGATGCCACGCTCGACATTTGGAACGGAATGCCACACGGCTTTCTGTCCGGTGTCGGCCACCTGTCGGCAGCGGACAAGGCGATGGACGCGATCGGAGCATTTCTGACGGCGCGCCTGGCAGCCCGCGGGACTCAAGCCTAGCCCGAAGCTCGTCCGCTTCCGGCAAGGCGCGGCGGTTTGGGGCCAATGCGGCTATTGGGGCGGGCCGAAAATCCCCATTTGGGCGCCCTTGGCCACTGCCTCGGCCTTGCCGTAGATGCCGCTCGGCAGCGCCGTCGCCCAGCCGTTGGAAACAAGCCAGGCACCGGCGTCCTGTCTGCCCAGTCTGCAGGGCACGGCGATGGCAAAGCGCTCGGTTTCAGGCGGCACGAAGCAGCTCAGCGCTCGCCCGCGCAGCCATGAATTGAACGCGGCGCGCGCACGCTGCCCGCAGGGCCATGCGACATCGTGGAACGAACAGATCTTGTCTAGGTCGACACCACGGACCCCACTGATCGCCAGACTGCGCCCCATCGCTTCGAAGGTCACGGACGACGTGGCGATCGGACGGTAGAGCAGGACCTCGCGCCAATCCTGCGGCATTGGCGTTTTCGGAGGCACGGCCAGGCCGAGATCGCTGAGCGGCGGGCGAGCCTCGACCCGTTCGAGCTGGTCGGGATCGAGCTGCGGCGGCGCGATAAGATCCTCGGCGATCGTGCGCGCCGGCGAGCGTCGTTGCTCCGGGATTGCGAGCATGGTTGGCCGGTCGGTCTGATGATCCTTAGTGGATGGTGGCGTCGGCGTGGACTCGTCGACGGAAAGCGAACCCCTTGCCCAGACGATCAGCAGCGCGCCGGCCAGAAGCAGCACGCTTGCGAGCGCTGTCGCCAGTTGGCTGCGGGCCGGAGCGACCATCAGCCCAAGCGAGATCCCGAGGCCTGGTCAGTAAGCGGCCGTCGACTTCTCGACCAGTTTGAGCGCACCTTTCTGGACCTGATAAAACGGCATCGATCGTTCACTGGCCCCATCCGTTCGAAACCGAAACAGACCTGTCGATCCGCGAAATCCGCTCCGGTTCTCAAGGACCCGATTGCTGAAGCCGTCAGGCCCGACCGAGCTGGCAATGCCCGCGGTGAGCGCAACCATATCATAAGCGTAGGCGACATTGGCGTCGGCCGGATAATTGTAGGCCGACTTGAAGCGGTCGGCGATAGGGCCTGCTTCACTCGCATCAAGCGTGGCGATATAGGCTCCTTCGAACCCCGGTTCGAGCGGGCGTTCCAGCCAGCGGTTGGTCCCCACCACCGCGGTCGCCTTTCCCGGAATTCCTTTCGACTTCAACGCATCGAGAATAGCCGACGGGCTGGCGCCGCCGCTGGCGATGATGACCGCGTCGGGAGCATCGACGACCGCCTGCATGTCGTTGACCACCTTCGTGCCGCCGTCGCTTGCCGAGTAAGGGATGGTGACAGCAAGCGCCGCGCCATAGATGCTGAGGCCGTTGGTCACTCTTTTTTCGACAGCGGCGGCGTCCGGGCCGGCCGCGACCAGCAGAACGAATTTCTTGCGGCCCTTCGCCGCCAGGCCCGCGGCCCCGGCGGCCGCACTGTCCGCCTCGCTGAGGCGCACCGCATAGACACCCGGAGCGCCGGCGAAATCGTCGGCCAGCGCCAGCACCGGCGGATGTTTCGACCCCGACAGCTTGGCAAGGTGCTGGGCGGACGGCAGTTCGACCGGGCCGATGACGGCCTTCGCATCCGTGGTGATCGCCTTCACCGCCATCTCGCTGGCAACTACGCTGTCGCCCTTGGTGTCTTCCACCGTGAGCGTCAGCAATTTGTCGCCGAGATCGGCCATCGCCAGCTTGGCGCCATCGAGCATCTTCCTGCCGGTTTCTCCGGCGGTCCCCGGGGCCGACAACGGCAGCAGCATGGTGATCTTGGTCGGGCCGGTGCCGAGTGATTGGGCGCCTTTGGCCGGCGCGGTTACCGCACTGCCGGCCGGCACCGACGTCGCCGCGATCGCGGCCGGGTCGAGCACGTCGGAAACGTTGCTTTTCGACTGGCAGCCCGACACGATCGCCCCGATCGTGAGGGCAATCGCCCACGTCCACGAAGCGTGGACCTGCCGGCCATCCACCATAGATATCCCCAACCCCATATCGCGCCGGGTATCTCCCGGTCTGATCTTCACTTCATCTTACGCCAGACCTGACCCCGCCGTCTCGTCCATTGAGAACCGGGTGCTGATCGCACCGGTGAGCGGCTTCGGCAAGTCTTGCACCGGCTCTCATCGGCCAACCGGTGGCTTCAAAGTGCGTTCAGTTCATGTACTCGACCATGCGGTCGTGGAAGCACTCGCATTTGTTGAGCGTGTCTTCGTCTTTGTAGTTCGTCTTCAGGTAGCCATAGGCCATGCCGCAGGCGACCTTGGCTTCCGAGGCCCAGACGAAGGCGGGGCGCGAAGAGTTGATCCATTCCGAGCTGTTGGCGACGGCGACCGACTCGTCCATCAGCTTCACCACCTGGGCCTTGAGGTCGACGATGTTGTCGTTCAGCACCAGGTTGGACGTGCCGGCCGTCCGGCAATAGTCGACCGTCGGCTCGCCGATGATGTCGGCCGCTTCAAGCCCCGTCGCGCAAAGCGACAAGAGACCGGCCCCGAAGGCTACCCGCAAAATTCTGTTCATGCTCCTTACCCCGTTCCTTTCGCCCCGTTAGGCCGCGCCGTGGTGGTTGTTAGCGTGGCTGTCATCGTAAAGTATCTTCACAGCATCGGCGGCGCTATGGAAGACATAGTTTTCCAGCACCGCGACGGTGTGGTAGTTGTCGCCGCCGCCATTGGCGTCGACCTTGACTTCGGTGTTGGCCGGATTGTCCTTCGCCTGTGCGATCTCGACGAAACCTTCGGCCACCATGTTCGAGACACCGCCGAGCCCTTTGAGGAGGTTCGAAAGATCGATCTTGTCGCCGTCATGGAAGTCGGCGATCAGGTCGGTCACCTCGAGCGAGGCGAGGTGGAAGAGCTTGCTGCCGTCGGCAGCGACGGCTGGCTGCGCCGCCGCCGCGAGCGACGTATCGAGCTCGACCTCGACATAGTTGCCGGTCGTTCCGTCGGCCATCTGGAAGGTTCCGTGCCCGGTCACGGCCTGACCGTCGATCTGGTCGGCGGCGGCGGTCGGCGTCGTGCTGATCGAGGTCACGCCATTCTGGGCAAGGCTCGACAATTCGCCGGCATCGCTGATGCCGTTGGCATTGGGGTCCTTCCAGATCAGCAGGCTGCTGAACGCCGCGTCATTGTGGTCAATGACGCCGTCGTGGTTGCTGTCGAGCGAAGCCAGCGCGGCCGCGCCACTGGCAAAGTTGCCGCCGGCGAAGTTCTGCGTGAACAGTTCCTTGCCGTCGTCGATCTTGCCGTCATGGTTGAGATCCATCGCCAGCATGCCGTCATTCGATGTGTTCCAGGCGACCTGGTCCTTGTGCCCATCGCCGTTGATGTCGAACTGGACACCGTGACTGAGGTCGGAGAAGGCAAAGCCGTCATGGTTCAAGTCGAGGATGATCGGATCGGTAGCGCTGTTGTAGACGACGATGTCTGCCGCGGTGATTGCCGTAATCCCTGCCAGTGTAGTGATGTTGTCGAAGGTCGCGACCTGGGTGCGGCCAGCGGTGGTGCTCCAGTCCGCGTCGAACCAGAGTTCGCCGCGACCGGTGGTCGAGTCGAAAACGAGCGCGTAGGCGTTCGCGGCCACCCCGGCCGTCGTGGTCTGGATTTCCGCCGACGTCTGCGCGCCGCTGATTTGAACGACATGCGCCGAATCGCCCGCTGTGAGAGCGGAGATCGAGGCCCGGACCGAGAAGTCGCTGGCATTGAGGGCCGTGCCGGCGGACGTTCCCGTCGTGTTGGCGAAATTGACGCTGCCGTTGCCGGTTACGCCGGTGTCGAGAAGCCCGATCTTGTCGGTGCCGTCCGTGTAGTCCTTGACGATGTCCGTCCCGGTGTTGGTCGCCATCCGGAATTGATCTGCCCCGCCACCGCCAGTGACGGTGTCGTTGCCGGCGCCGCCATTGATGATGTCGGCGCCCGAACTGCCGGTGATCGTATCGGCGCCCGACGATCCCAGAATCTTGAACCCTTCGGTCTGGTTGGCAAGATTGAGCGTCACCGCCGACGTCAGCTGGATCGTCTCGATGCCGGTGATCTGACTGTCGCCTGTGCTCGTGAAATTGGCGCCGATTTGCAGCGTGTCGGTGCCTGCTCCACCACTCAGCAACGTATCGTTCTGAGCGCCGATGAGGGTGTCGTTGCCGGAATTGCCGACCAGCGAGTCTGCGGATGTGCCGCCGGCGATCACCGTGTTGACGCCGGTCGTTCCGTTGAGAGTGTGGTCGCCGTCGACGGTGACGCCGATCGTGCTGCTGGCCGTGTCGCCGTCATGGTCGGTGACGGAGACATTGAAGTTGAGATCGCGCGTGCCACTGTTGTCGGCGGTCGTAACGCTGACCAGCTGAACCTTGTTGTTGTTGGCGCTGATATCGTAGAACTCGATATAGTCTATGAATTTGGTGTTTGTGCCCGCGGGTATGGTGATCCCGCTTGTTGAAGGCTGGAATTTGGCGGATTCGGTGGTTCCGTCGGTATAGTGGATGACATAGGCCATCGAGTTGGCGCCGGCATTGTCGAAACTGAACGTGGCGGCGGTGACATTGGTCGATGCCGCCGCAGGCGGTGCAAATGTGCCGCCTCCATCGTAGTCAGTCACGCTGCCAAAATCGAATCTGAGCAACTCACCATTGTTGAAATTTGCATTCTGAACGCCCCAGCCTCCGGTGGACCCGTTGACCTGATCAAACACAATGCCAGTCGTGGTTGTGCCCGCGTTTGCGGCGAGCCATGCATTGAGGTCGAACGAACCGTCGGTATGCCAGCCGCTGACGATCGAAAGTTGCGTTCCACCGGCGGCGGTTAGCTGCTGGTAGTCGTGCGGTCCGGACCCGAATGACGAGCCGCCGACCAGTGTATTTGCGTGGAATGTGTCGATCGCCTTCAGTTCATTGTAGGTGTAGGTTCCATTGACCGGGTCGACCGTCAGCGTGAACACCTGGTTGGCGACGATGGTGTGGTCGCTGCCTGTATAAGCGATCAGGATGTCCGGGTGCGCCGGATCGATATAGTAGTGAACCGGGTTGCCGCCCACCGCCAGGTCGGCCGGCGCGGTATTCGCCGCCAAGCTCGCCGTGATCGGATGATCGGCGCCGCCGTCCACCGGCATTTGTCCGGTAATCGTAACGTTGGCTTCGTTGGACACCACGCCATGGTCGATTGTCCCGAGAGTCGGGACATCGTCATTGATGGTCATGGTCAAGGCTTTGATCGCGGTGGTTCCGTCGCTGTCGGTGAGAGTGACCGTGACAATGCCGCTATCCGTCGAAGCCCCCAGATCGTGCTGGTAGGCAGCTGTCTGCTTGAAGGAGTAGTCCCCCGTCACCTCGTTGAGAACAAGCACCCACGACGCGCTGGTGAGGGTCAGGATCGTCTGGCCCAGGCCGTTGGGAGAAAGCGATTGGGTTGCGGAGCCGAGACCGCCGTCATAGCTGTAGGCGAAAGGCGTTGTCGCATTCGGTCCGTCTCCGCCGAAATTGAAGCTCATCGTGCCGGTTTGGTTCTGGGCCGTAAATCCATCGGTGTTGGAATCGACGATGTTGTCGTCGCCTGCCGCGTCGCTCGTTGTCGCCGCCGCCGCCACCAGAGTGGGTGAGCTGTTGATGACTGTGATCGACAGCGTCGTGACCGATGTATCGCCGTCACCATCCTTGAGTGTGTAGGAGAACACGTCGGTGCCCGATGAATTCGGGTTAGCCGTGTAAGTGTAGCTGCCATTGGCGCCCAGGGTAAGGGTGCCGAGCGCGGTGCTGATTGCGGTTCCAACGCCCGTTCCGTTGATGACCGGGGTGCCGCTGGTTCCCGCGACCACGCCTGAAATCGAGGCGCCATCCGCGCCGAGCGTATCCGCGCCCGAATTTGTGGTGCCAACGGCGGTGATGACGTTGCCGGTCGCGACAGCGGAGACGGTTGTGTCGGTGTCATTGTGGGCGACCGGCGCGTCGTCGACGATGGTGATGGTGAGGTTGCTGCCGCTGACGGGCGTGTCGCCGTCATTGTCGGTGACGCTGACCGGGACGCTGATGGTGGTGTTGTTGGTGTCGCCGGTGTTGTCGAGCAGCGTGTAGGTGTAGTGGATCTGGCTGGTTGCGGCGTCGTACCATGCCGTCAGCGTTCCGGTGCTGTTGGAGAGCACTGTCGTCGCGGTTGCCGCGCTGGTGCCGGTGATTGCCGTGTTGTTGAGCGAGACCGAGGCGACGCCGTCGACCGAAGTCACCGCGATCACGCCCGAGGCGGTGGTGTTGGTGGCGCCGATATGCGAGCCGGCAGGCTCGGTCACGTTGCGGGCCGGCAGGCCGGCTTCATAGACCGTGGTCACGCCATCGCCCGCCGCCGGCAGCGTGACGGTCGGCGTGGCGTCGCCGATCGAGATGGTCAGC
>NZ_JBFUPO010000006.1:0-9443 GCF_041355295.1 Mesorhizobium sp. RCC_202 | reverse complement strand
CGAGGCGACGCCGTCGACCGAAGTCACCGCGATCACGCCCGAGGCGGTGGTGTTGGTGGCGCCGATATGCGAGCCGGCGGGCTCGGTCACGTTGCGGGCCGGCAGGCCGGCCTCATAGACCGTGGTCACGCCATCGCCCACCGCCGGCAGCGTGACGGTCGGCGTGGCGTCGCCGATCGAGATCGTCAGCGTGGTGTGCGACAGGTCGCCGTCGCCATCCTTGATGGTGTAGGTGAAGACGTCGCTGACGCCGCCAGGCGAGCCGGCATCGCGGACGTAGGAATAGGAGCCGTCGGCCTGCAAGGTGAGCGTGCCGTAGGTTCCGTGGAGGCTCGCATTGAGCGTGCCGGTGCTGTCGAGATCGGCATTGGTGGTGCCCTTGGCGACGCCGACGACGCCGCCCGCGGCATCCTTGCCGTCAGCGCCGAACACGTCGTTCACGAACACATCGCCTGTGATGGCGGCCTGGCTGCCGGACGGCACGTTGCCGATGTCGGCATTGGCGGTCGGCACGTCGTCGATGATCTGGACCGACAGCGTACCGGGAGCCGAGGTGTCGCCGTCGCTATCGGTCACCGTCACTATCATGTTTTCGAAGACGGAATCGGTCCCCGCGACGGAGTGTGTCGCGCTATGGACGAGCGTGTAACTATAGCTCACCTGGCCGGTGCTTGCGTCGTAGCCGGTGATGGTCAGCGTGTTGCCGGCCGGCGTGGTGATGGGGATCGGCGTCGATCCGCTGTTGGCAAGGGCGGCGCCCGAAATCACCTGACCGGCGATGGTCAACGAGCCAATACCGTCTGGAGAGACGATGGTGAAGCTGCCGGTGTTGTGTTCGGAGGGGTCGCCGTCGACGCCTGGCGCCGCGGCTTCGCCCGAGCCTTCCGAGCCCGAGCTCGCCGGCAGGCCTTTTTCGTTCACGATGGTGTCGCCGCCACCGACGGAAGGCGTCAGGTCGGTGATCGACGGGGTCGAGTCGGGCAGGAGATTTGGGAACAGCTCGCGATGCTCCGGCTGGCCGAATGCCAGATCCGTCGGCGGCAGAAGAGCGGTGAGCCCGAAACCGTCGCCGATCCCGCCTACAGGCTGTTCGAAATTTCCGCCGGCGCTGCTCGGCGAGCCATTGCCCGCCGCCGAGATCGAGCCGTCCGCACCGAAGGCGACATCGACATGGCTTGCCTCGAGCGCTGCCAGCAGCGCAACGCGCGGCACCTCGACGTCGCCGATGATGAAGGTCGGCACATTGAGGGCCCCGTCCTTGATGACGATGACGGTGCCGTCGGCTTGTTCGAGCAACAAATTGTGGCCATCGACCTTGATGTTGTCGATGGAAATGCTGGCCGGCAGGTGGACGATATTGCTGGCGTCGGCGACGTATTGGTGCGGAGCGGCCGGCGTGTTCGCCGCCGCTGCGTTTGGCGCCGGAGCCGCCGGCTGAACCGGCGCGCCGCTGCCGACATCGACCGGTACCGGCTCGGCCGGCGCCGGCTGAGCCGCCTGAGCGATCTGGATGCCCGCATGCGTCGGCGAGCTGTTGTGTTCATAAGGGACGGAATGCTCGTCCCAAGAACCCGATACGGTGTCCAATTCGTTACTGGTCGTCATTGCCAAACCCCTCCGGCATTTCCCGGAAAGAGACAGGGACCACCTCTGCTTTGCAACTATCCCGTAAGCGTTTTCATATATTCTAATATGCCTGCTCAGGCATTTTTTACACGTGGTAAACCCCGAACATATAACCTGATATACATAGGCCCGAGTTTGGGTCTTCTGCGGATTGCTCAACGCGCCCTGCTGATCAATATAAGTATAAATTTGAATAAAATTTTACGAAAATAAGATGTTGCCGCTTACATGAAACTTATCCACCTTCCTTTCCGGTAATTTGAGACAAGATTGGTAACGTCCACAGTCAAAGGTGGGCGTTATGACAAAAGAAAAATCTGCCCTGGGGACAACCGGGCTCAAACTGCTCCTGCTGGCAATCGGCATCGCCGGCCTGCCGCAACAGTCATCGGCGAGCGCCGTTGCGCGCGGCCTCGAACCTGCCGAGATGTCGCTGGTGAAGGTCGAAACGCCGCCCGCGCTCGGCGGTGTTTCGCTGCTGCGGTTCGAACCTTGGCAGCCTGCCGCCGCCTACACGGTCGGCATGGCTTTCGACAGTTACGGCATCGCCGCTATCGATCAGGACGGCGACGCCTCGGCGGCGCAAGGCAATGCCGGGATCGACCCCATCCAGACGGCGGCGATCATCCCCGGCGTGTTCGGCTCGGTCGCTCTGTCGATGAACAATTTTCCCGTCTCGGCGCGCTGGGCGCCGGTCTACAGGGCAATTGTCGACTGCACCGCGGGCAGTGCCTGCGACCGCAAGAACAGCACCTTTGCCGCGATCATCGATGTCGCCAAGGACAAGCGTTTCATCGACAAGCTGTCCTTCGTCAACGCGGGCATAAATCGCGCCATCGCCTACAAGAAGGACAGCGTCGTCTACGGCAAGCTCGACTACTGGGCCAAGCCTTCGGAAATCCTCGAGCACCGGGCCGGCGACTGCGAGGATTTCGCCATCCTCAAGATGGCGGCGCTGCTGCGTGCCGGCATTCCGGCGCAGAGCATGTCGCTTGTCGTCCTGCAGGATCGCAAGCGCGGCTTCTTCCATGCCGTGTTGTCGGTCAGCACCGGTAGCGGCGTGTTCATTCTCGACAGCCTGAGCAACGTCGTTTCGCGCGACACCGATCTGCCGGACTACGTGCCGCTCTATTCGTTCAGCACCGACCGCGCCTGGATACACGGCGCCAAGGCCGGCGCAGCGCAAGTGGCCGACATCAAGGGCGGGCTTGCGACGGTCGCGCCCGGCGAGGGCCTGTAACGTAGCCGGTCTTCCGGAATTGCGTGAAAACAAAGAGATAGAGCGGTTCGCCGTGAAACGGTGAAACGCTCTAGCCGCCGAAGACGAACGCCATCAAGAGCTCCGGCTCGGCGACCGGCGCCCGCACGGCGTTCAATTGACCGCGATAACGGCGGTCGCCCGCGCCGATGACGAACCCGGTGGCGACAGGCAGTTCGCCATTGGCATCGAGCCGCGCGAAGATATCGGGAACATGGAGGTCCAGCGCCAGCTTGAGGTCGGGGCGCGTTTCGTCATTCGATGCGGCCGGCAACTGACGCCGGACCAGTTGCTGGAACGGCGCGTTGAAAGTCAGGATTTTCTTCGACGAAGCCAGCGCGAAAGCCGGCGAAGGGCAGGCGAGAAGGATGGCATTGATCGTCTTGATCGACGCCAGCTTCTGCAGGGTCGAATTCTCGTCGGCCAGCCCGCGCATGCAGGCCACCCGGATCGCCGATGTCAGGTTTCCGCTATGGGCATGGCTCTCGGCGATCTCGTCGATCAGCGAGCCGATGGTGCATTTGCGGTTCTCGGCCATCTGCTTCAGCGCGGTCCAGAAGGCCCGCTCGAGGCGAATGCCGCGCCGTACGCCGCCACGCGCCACGACCCGGAACTCCAGCCCGAAATCCTCGGTCGCCAGTGGCGGCAGCCGCCGCTCGCCTGCGACGGGAGGGGAGATTGCGCTATCGCTCACTCATCGCCTCCTCACGCGCCTTGTTGATCGGCTTCATCAGGTAGGTGAGGATGGTCTTGCGTCCTGTCTTGATGTCGACCGAGCAGATCATGCCGGGGATGATCGAATAGGTCTTGCCGTCCCGCGCCAGCGTCGACTTCTCGGTGGCGACGCGCACCTGGTAGTAAGGCTCGCCCGTCTTCTGGTCGACCAGGCTGTCGGCGGTGATGTTGGAGACCTTGCCTGCGATGCCGCCGAAGATCGAGAAGTCATAGGCGGTTATCTTGATCAGCGCGTCCTGGCCCGGCCGGATGAAGGCGACATCGCGCGGCGAGACCCGCGCTTCGACCAGCAACGTCTCGGAGGTCGGCACGATGCCGGCCACCACGGCGCCCGGCTGCACGAAGGCGCCGAGCGTGTTGACGTCGAGCGTGTTGACGATGCCATCGACCGGAGAGCGGATGTCGGTCCGCGCCACCTTGTCGGTAGCGCCGCGAATGGTCTCGTCGACGACCGAAAGATCGGCCAGCGCCTGGGTCAGGTCGCCCAGCGCTTCCTGCTTCAGCTGCAGGCCGAGTTCGTCGACCTGCAGCTGCGCCTCGGTGATGGCAGCCTTGCTTTTCTTGATGGTCTCGCCGGCGAGGTTCAGTTGCCCATGCAATTCGGTCTGCTCGCGCTCGACGCGGAGCTGCTCGGTCCTTGCCATCAGGCCTTTCTTGACCATGGCTTCGACCAGCGTCGTTTCCTGGTCGCTGACCGCAAGGTTCTTGGTCAGGCGATCCAGGTTGGCGTTGGCTTCGTCCAGCTCCTTCTCGCGCTGGTCGAGGCGCGACTTCAGAACCGAAAGCTTCACTTCAAAATTGCCGCGGCGCGCAAGCAGCAGGTTCTGCTCGTTGTCGCAGATTTCCGGCGCGACCGCCTGGATCTCGGACGGGCAGGGAAACGCACCCTCGATAGTGCCGCTCTGCTCGAATTTCAGTCGCGCGATACGCGCCTGCAAGGCGCGCGCCTTGGCCTGCTGCTCGCCGAGGCTGGACGTGTTCATCGTGTTGTCGAGGCGGATGATCAGATCGTTCTTCTTCACGACCTGTCCGATTTGCACGGCAATTTCCTGGACGACGCCCGGCTCGCTGGCCTGGATGACCTGGGTCTTGGAGGCCGGTATGACCTTGCCGTCGCCGCGCGCGATTTCATCGACCTCGGCAAAAGACGCCCACGCGACGGAACTCGCAAAAAGCGCTCCGATGATCAATATGGAGGCCGACGCAAACAGCGGCGGCCGGTCTTCCCTGGCAAGCATTTCCCAAGCCCCAACGCTTTGAATGCAATCAAGTCTGCTTCGTCAGGCGCTTGTTTTCTGCAGCGCCTGTATCACTTGGTCCTTCGGTCCGTCGGCAACGATCTTGCCTTGATCCACAACAATGAGGCGGTCGGCGAGCTCCAGCATGCTGAAGCGGTGCGTCGAAATGATCAGCGTCGTGTTGCGGTCGAAGGCCACTTTCAACTGCTTGATGAGCTGGCGTTCGGAAGCCAGATCCATGGAGCCCGACGGCTCGTCGAGAAAGACGATCTTCGGCTTGGTCAGCAACAGCCGGGCAATCGCCACAGCCTGTCTCTGGCCCCCCGAGAGGTTGGTGCCGCGCTCGCCGACATTCATGTCGTAGCCACGCGGATGGCGCGAGACGAACTCGTCGACGCCGGCAGCCTTGGCCGCTTCGACGATCTGCTCATCGCTCGCCTCCGGGCACGCCATCAGTAGATTTTCCTTGATGGTGCCGGAAAACAGATCGTTGGCCTGCGCGACGATGCCGACAGCGGCGCGAACTTCCGAAGGATGGTATTGGCGGATGTCGACCCCGTCCAAAAGCAGTTCACCGGAAGTCGGCACGAAAAGCCGGCCGATGAGCCGGCCCATCGTCGTCTTTCCCGAGCCGATGCGGCCGATGATGCCGATGCGTTCACCGGGCTTCACCGAAAAACTCATCGCGCTCAGGACTTCGGTGTCGGTGCCCGGATAGACGAAGCCGACATTCCTGAACACCATGGCGCCGTTTCGGATGGGGCGGTTGACGAAGCCGACCGTATCTGGCCGATCCTCCGGCTGCGCCATGATCGAGTTCACCATGCGCAGCGAAAGCATGGCCTGGCGATATCTCGACAGGGTCATAGCGATCTGGCCAAGCGGAGCCACGGCGCGGCTTGCCAGCATGACCGTGCCGATAATCGCTCCAGTGGAAATATGGCCCTCCGAGAACGCATAGGCGCCTGCCACGATCAGCGCGACGGTGACCATCTGCTGGATGGCTGAGGTTATGTTGCCGGCGGCTGCTGAAAGCTGCTTGATCTTCTCGGACGTGTTGGCCGCGTTTTTCGAGTGCTCGCCCCATTTGCGCAGCAGATACGCCTCGGCTCGCAGCGACTTGATGGTCTCCAGCGTTGAGATGGACTCGACCAGCAGCGCCTGGCGCTGCGAGGCCTCGTTCATGGAGGCCGCGACCCGCTTGCCGATGCGCCGTTGCGTGACCAATCCGACGATCACCGACGCGACGAAGGCCAGCGCCGGTATGATGACCAGCCAATCGCCGATCGCATAGATAACAAGCAGAAAGACGAAGACGAATGCGGTATCGATGAAAACGCTGATGGTGTTCGAGGTGAAGAATTCGCGCACGAACTCATATTGCGACACCCGGTTTGCGTATTCGCCGGTTGAGCCGGGCCGTGCCGACAGCGATGAGTTCAGCACTTTCTCGAACAGCATGTAGGAGATGCGCAGGTCTGCCTTGCGCCCGGCATAGTCGATGAGGGAGGCCCTGGCTGTCTTCAACAGCAGATCGAAAAGGATGACGGCGGAGATGCCGATCGACAGCACCCAGAGCGTCGATATTGCCTTGTTCGGCAAGATCCGATCGTAGACGTTCATGGTGAAGATCGGCGAGGCGATTGCCAGCAGATTGATGAATAGCGCCGACAGCACGACCTTCGAATAGGTGCGCCAGAACGGCCCCATCGTTCCCGTCAGCCAATGCCGCCGTTCGATCCTGGCGGCCGAACCGACATTCATCCCCTCGGTTGCATTGGCATAGGTGATCGAGAACGAGACGCCGCCGCTGATGTAGCTTTCGGCAAGCTCGGATTTGCTGACGGTCGTGCGCCCGTCTTCCTGCGGCGCGGTCGTGAATGCGCCGTCCTCGGTCTCGGCGAGCAAAGCGACGGGAAGTCGGCTGACCCGGAACAGGATGGCTGGGAGGTCGATGCGCCCCCGAACGAAGTCGCGATGGCTGAACTCGGTGATTTCAAGGCCGATGCGCTCTGCAAGGCGCCGGATGGCGTCGATATCGATGTGTGTGTCCGACAGCGGCACGCCGGCAAACAGCACCGTTTCCGCGCTCGGCCGGCCGAGATATCCGGCCACAGCCGCGAAGCAGCCCTTGAAGGCTTCCTTTGGCGAGAGAATGTTGGGTTGCTGGTTCACGATCCGCCCGCAGGCACTCTCGCTCGGCCCGACCTCTCACTTCTTCCTTACCGGTGCGAGGATATCGAATGGCAGATCGTTTGTCTGCTCCGACGGCGTCCGCGCATAGGTTTCGGTGTCAGCCGTTTCAGGCGTGCCGAACTCGGTCTTCGCATAGGCGGTAGCCTGTTTTGGCGGCTGAATGTCCATTGTCTTCAACAGCTGCCCGGTTGCGGCAAGCAGCCGGTATTCGGCGAAAAGCGACGCATAGGACGCCGTGTCCGCCAGTGTCGCGGTGTTGAAGCGGGTGTTCTGCGCGTCGAGCACGTCGAGCAGCGAACGCTGCCCGACCTTGAACTGCTCGCGATAGGACGCCACCAGCTTTTCGTTGGTGGCGGCCTGCTGCCTCAGCGTCTTTGCCTGCTCGGCCTGCCGGAAGCGGCGATCCCACGAGGTGCGGACCGCTTCCTCGATTTCGCGCAAGACCTGATGCAAGGCCAGCCGCTGTTCGCTGGTGCGGCGGATCTGCTCCTGCTCGTTGGCCTTGTCGATGCCGCCGCGATAAAGGTTCCAACGCAGCACCACCCGCGCTTGCAGGTCGTTGGTGCCACCGTCGCTGCCATCGATGTCGGAGCCTGCCCGGGCAACTCCCTCGGCAGTGATGGAGGGGCCGTATTTTGCCCGTGCGGCGTCCACCAGCGAGGCCGCGGCGTCGATGTCGCTGTTGGCCATGTGCACGCGTGGATTGTTCTGTCGCGCCAGCCCGATCGCTTCATCGAGCGACCTTGGCAGCGCAGCGGAAACATCGCCGGGTCTGGCGGCGCTGGTCAGCGGCTTTCCGACAGTCTTGAAGAACCGGATCTTTGCGGCCTCCATTTCCTCGGCGGCTTCCTGGAGGCGCGCCTTGGCGGCGAACAGCCGCTCCTCCGCCTGTTGGCGGTCGGCATCGTTCAGCGCGCCGCCGGCAATGCCTTGCCGGATGTCGCCGAGAATTGCCTGATGGAAGGCAAGGTTCTTTTTGGCTTCGGCAACGATCGAGGCCTGCAGCATGGCTTCAAGATAATCCTGGACGACGGAGAGGCCGATGAATTCGGACCGTTCCAGAACCCGGAACGAGGCGCCGTCGACCCGCGAGGCCTGGCGGTTGAGTTCGGCGTGCCTTGCACCGCTATCATAGAGCGTCTGCGAAACCGTGAGATCGGTTTCTGCCGGATAGAGCGTATCGTTCTCGATATCCAGCGCGCGCCTGTCAGAATTGTCGAGGCGGCGCGCCCCCGCCGACGCTTCGAGATCCACACTCGGCAGATAGAGACCCTTCGCCTGGCGCAACTCGAACTCGATGGCCTCACGATTTTCGATCGCTTGGCCGATTTCCGGATTGGACTCCACCGCGACCGCCATCGCCTCTCGAAGAGTGATGGCGTGAGCGTTGCCATAGCTCAACATCGTAGCAGTCATCAACAAGCCGAGGCGCTTAGCCAAGGTCGACACCGCTGTCTTATTCATTACCCCACACCCCACGCTCCCGTCGCCATTTAAGGCGGTACATCCCCAAGGGAGTGTCCCCGACGCCATTGAGGCGCTGCATCCCTAAGGGGAGTTTCCACTAATTTCCGTAACATGTGTGAGTGCTTATTGATTTAGTGGTTACTAAAACCGCTTAATAAGTTCGCAGGATGTGGCAAAAATGGCACAAAAATGCGCTTTTGGCCGCAACCGAGAGCGGTCCAACATCGGGAAGATGGATAAAGGTGTCTCCAACTTACCTGTGTCGAGGACTCAGCCACTCGATCATCGGCGTAAAAAGCTGATGGCCGCGCCGCTTAGCCGGCAGGCGGGTATTCTTGGCGGAAGGCGGCCAACGAACCGCCCATATCGAAGCGCGGCCTGGCTCGGTTCATAGCACGGATTTCCAGGCTCGAGCTTAACCTGCGCTTGGTCCTTGCCGAGCAGCAGCTCGTGGCGCCCATACATGACTGCATAGTGCGGCCCATAGATCTTGTAGAAAGAGAATACGTAGAGTCGACGTCGATCGCGCGACGTGGAGCGTAGGCGACGCCATCCACGCAGATGCGCGCGCCGCGTGCATGCACGAAATCGGCGATCCGGCGGATCGGGTTGATGGAGCCGAGCAGATTGGAGGTGTGCGTTACGCAGACCAGCGGCGTGCGATCGCTCATCAGCGCCTCGAGTGCGTCGAGGCTGGCTCCAGCGTTTCCGGATCGATCTCCCATACCTTGAAGGCGATCCCGCGCTCCTAGAGCATTTCATCGTTTCATGGAAACGGTGAACCGCTCTATCTCTTTGTTTTTACGCAATTCCGGATGAAAAGCCGCTCACACTTTTCCTGGAATTGCTCTAGGGCCTGTTGAGAATCAGCGTGAGTTGATGACGGATGCGCAAGCGTAGATCATTGCGCTGAAGTTTCGATC
>NZ_JBFUPO010000005.1:175547-489724 GCF_041355295.1 Mesorhizobium sp. RCC_202 | reverse complement strand
CGCGGGCCCTCGAGGTCGACCTCCATGATCTCCAACGGCTTTCCAGCGGCGACAGCGACTGCGGCGCGCGTTTTCATCGGGCAATTCCTCCCAAGCGATTTTGGCTCTAAGGTCTCAGCATTCTCGTGCTCATTCAACCCGTTTTGACGACCAATGATGACGCAAAATCATCCTGATGGTGCAAAATCATTCGTCCGCATTCCTTCATCGCTGCAACCGGCTTCCCGCAGGATCATTGTCCGCGGGTTCTGCCGGCAAGCCGGAGGCTGACCTCGCCAGACAAGGGCACGTGCTTGAGCCCGCGTCCCGAAGCCCATAAGAAGGAACAAAGAATACCCCGGGGAACGCCTTTGATGTTCACGAAAATCCTGATCGCCAATCGCGGCGAGATCGCCTGCCGCGTGATCAAGACGGCGCGCAAGATGGGGATTGCCACCGTCGCGGTCTATTCGGATGCCGATCGCGATGCCGTGCATGTCGAGATGGCTGACGAAGCCGTGCATATCGGCCCGTCGTCCGCGGCGCAGAGCTACCTCCTGCCGGAGAAGATCATCGCCGCCTGCAAGGAAACCGGAGCTCAGGCCGTGCATCCCGGCTATGGCTTCCTGTCCGAGCGCGCCGCCTTCTGCGAGGCGCTGGAAGCGGAAGGTATCGTCTTCATCGGTCCGAAGCCCAAGGCTATTCAGGCGATGGGCGACAAGATCGAATCGAAGAAGTTCGCCAACGCCGCCAAGGTTTCGACCGTCCCTGGCTGGCTCGGCGTCATCGAGAACGCCGACCATGCCGAAAAGATCGCCGGCGAGATCGGCTATCCGGTGATGATCAAGGCCTCGGCCGGCGGCGGCGGCAAGGGCATGCGCATCGCCTGGAGCCAGGCCGAAGTGCGCGACGGCTTCGACCGGGCGCGATCGGAGGCCAAAAGTTCGTTCGGCGACGATCGTGTCTTCATCGAAAAATTCGTCGTCGATCCGCGTCATATCGAGATCCAGGTGCTGGCCGACGCGCACGGCACGGCACTTTATCTCGGCGAGCGCGAATGCTCGATCCAGCGCCGCAACCAGAAGGTCGTCGAGGAGGCGCCATCGCCGTTCCTCGACGCCAAGACGCGCAAGGCGATGGGCCAACAGGCGGTGGCGCTGGCCAAGGCTGTCGACTACCAGAGCGCCGGCACGGTTGAGTTCATCGTCGACAAGGACAAGAACTTCTATTTCCTTGAAATGAATACGCGATTGCAGGTCGAGCATCCTGTGACGGAGCTCGTCACCGGCATCGATCTGGTCGAGCAGATGATCCGGATTGCCGCCGGCGAGAGACTTGCCATCAAGCAGGGCGACGTGAAGCTCAACGGCTGGGCCGTCGAGAGCAGGCTCTATGCCGAGGATCCTTTCCGCAACTTCCTGCCCTCGATCGGCCGGCTGACGCGCTATCGGCCGCCGGAGGAGGGGACGTTCGGCGATGTCGTGGTTCGCAACGACACCGGCGTCACCGAAGGCTCGGAAATTTCGATGTTTTATGATCCGATGGTCGCAAAACTCTGCACCTGGGCGCCGACCAGACTGGAGGCCATCGACGCCATGTCGGAGGCGCTGGACAGCTTCGTCGTCAACGGCATCGAGCACAACATCCCGTTCCTGGCGGCCCTGATGCAGCATCCGCGCTGGCGCGAGGGTCGGCTGTCGACCGGTTTTATCGCCGAGGAATATCCGCACGGGTTCGCGCCTGTGGAGCCTGATGCCGAGGAGCGGGCGGTGTTTGCCGCGATCGCCACCGCGATCGAATTGCTGCGCCGCGACCGGCTCGACCGCCTGAGCGGACGGCTGGCGCCGCATTCCGGTCATCTCAAGCGCGATTGGGTGGTCAAGATCGGTTCCGATTATCTCAACGTCGCAATTGTTGACGGCATGGTTTCCATTCCGATGGAGGCCGATCTGTCGGTCGATGGCGGCAAGCCGCTGACGGTCGCCTCCGACTGGCGGCCGGGCGATGCGATCTGGCATGGCACGGTCGGCGGCAAGAAAATAGCGGCGCAAATCCGCCCGGTGCTGAACGGGCTGCGCATCGCCTGGAAAGGCATGTCGGTGACGACGCGGGCCATGCTGCCGCGCACGGCGGAGCTGGAAAGGCTGATGCCGGAGAAGTTGGCGCCGGACACGTCGAAGCTGCTGCTTTGCCCGATGCCGGGCCTGGTGGTGTCGATCGCCGTCGGCGAAGGGCAGGAGGTCAAGGCCGGCGAGACGCTGGCCGTGGTCGAGGCGATGAAGATGGAAAACGTGCTGCGCGCAGAACGTGACCTGACGGTCGCCAAGCTCAACGCCAAGCCCGGCGACAGCCTGGCGGTCGATGCCGTGATCATGGAATTCGCCTGAAGGTCTGTTGAGATCCAGGTGATGCCGGCCTGCGAACGACGACTTCCTGCGCTTCCGGTGCTCACGTACTTTAAGTACGTTCCGCTTCGGTTCTCGGAAGTCATCGTTCTCGCCTCGGCCTGACCTGAATCCCAAACAGACCTTGCAGCGGGAGCGGAGCCGTGGCTCCGCTCCCGCTGTCTGACGCTTTTTGTCGGATCAGGCGTCCGCGGTCGCCACGGCGCTATGGTCCGTGACGACGAAGACGCAGGCCCGACAAGCGTCGGCGCCACGCTGCGAATACCAGCGGCAGGTGCCGCGGAGGACACAGCGCGGCAGGTGCTCGACCGGCATTATATTCTGGTCCGCCATGCCGGTGAGCACCTTTTCGATCACGCCGCAGGAATTGCCGGTCCACTGCTTGCATTTGCCCTCGACGCAACGGCCGCCAAAGCGGAAGCGCGCTTCCGGCACGCCCGACTTGCTGGCCTGCTCGACGAAACCGGCATCGATTTCGAGCCGCGTCGGCAGCGGCTGGACGATGCCATCGCCGCCGACCACGCCAATCAAGAGGTTGCCGGGTTCGGCACGAGCGCTGGGGCAGGATTTCCCGCCATCGCCGGTGATGCTGGACTTGGCTGGCATGGTCCGCCTCCCTTGCTCAGCGGGCACCAAATCAGCGCATCATGCCGGCGACCTGCTTCTCGACGGCGGCGATCTGCGCCTGGTCGATATGAGCGACGAGGCCCAGCCAATCCTTGGGGAATTTCAGCACGAGCTGCGGCTCGGTATGGGTTTCGGCGATCGCCTTCAGCACCGCCTGCTGGATGGTGCCGGCAAGCTTGGCGTCAACACCTTTGGCGAGCTTGAGACCGGAAACGTCGACGACAAAACGATTGGCCATGGAAAGTCTCCTCGATGAAAATGCATGAAATTTACGCCAGGCAAGGTGGCGGACCGCGGCGGCGTCGGCCATGAAGCGCTTCACAGTGATCGCCATTGGTTTTCGGGGACGAGACGTCGTTTCGCTGGCGGATGGTGCGGCGGACGACTAAATTAGCCTCGATCCGAGATTCTCGAACAACTTTTTGTTTTTTCGCAATTCCGGACGGAGGCTACGGCGAAGTCGCCGAGCCCGACCGTTCAACACTTTCCTGGAATTGCTTCAGCAAGGGCGCAACCGGTGGCAGACGCAGCAACGATACGCGATCCGCTGAAGCGGGAAGCCAGTGAAAGGGCGAGCCGGCCGGAAGCGCCGGCGCGGACTTTCATTCATCTGCGCGTGCATTCGGCCTATTCGCTGCTCGAGGGCGCGCTGCAGCTTGGCGCGGTCGTTGGCCACGCGGTCAAGGACGAGGCGCCGGCGATCGCCGTCACCGACACCAACAATTTGTTCGGTGCGCTGGAATTTGCCCAAAAGGCGGTCAAGGACGGCATCCAGCCGATCATCGGCTGCCAGGTCGATCTCGCTTTTGCCGGCGAGGCGACCGAGGCCCAGCGCGACCGCCGCCGGCAAGGCCCGGACATGTCGCCCGTCGTGCTGATCGCGGCCAGCGAAGCCGGTTACGGCAATCTCGTGCGGCTGATCAGCAAGATCTATCTGGAGACGCCGCCCGGCGAGCCGGTGCATCTGACCAGCACCATGCTGGAAGGCCAAAGCGACGGCCTGATCTGCCTGACGGGCGGGCCGCGCGGTCCGATCGGCGCGGCGCTGAAGGCTGATCGGCGCGATCTCGCCGAACAACGGCTGCTCTTCCTCAAAGGTCTGTTCGGCGACCGGCTCTATGTCGAGCTGGAACGGGTCGCCGGCTACGACCGGATGGTGGAAAAATCGTCGGTCGATCTCGCCTATACGCATCAGCTGCCGCTGGTCGCCACCAACGAAGCGTTCTTTTCCAAGCGCGACGACTACGAGGCGCATGATGCGCTGATTGCGATTGCCGAAGGCTCGGTGGTGGCCGCCGACAACCGCCGGCGGCTCGCCGTGGATAATTTCCTGCGCAGCCAGGCCGATATGGCGCGGCTGTTTTCCGACCTGCCGGAAGCGATCGACAACACCGTCGAGATCGCGATGCGCTGCTCCTATTATCCAAAGAACCGCAGTCCGATCCTGCCGCGCTTCACCGGCGCCGACGCTTCCGACAAGGATGCGGCCGAGAAGGCCGAGGCCGCCGAGCTGGCCCGCCAGGCGCGGGAAGGTCTTGATGCGCGGCTTGCCGCGCATGGCCCGACGCCTGGCTACACGGTCGAGCAATATCGCGAGCGGCTCGAATTCGAGCTCGGCATCATTGAGAAGATGAAATTCCCGGGCTACTTCCTGATCGTTGCCGACTTCATCAAATGGGCCAAGGCGCAAGGCATTCCGGTCGGGCCGGGCCGTGGCTCCGGCGCCGGATCGCTGGTCGCCTATTCGACGACCATCACGGACATCGACCCGCTGCGCTTCTCGCTGCTGTTCGAGCGCTTCCTCAATCCCGACCGCGTCTCGATGCCGGACTTCGACATCGACTTCTGCCAGGATCGTCGCGAGGAGGTGATCCGCTACGTCCAGCAGAAATACGGCCGCGACCAGGTCGGCCAGATCATCACCTTCGGTACCCTGCAGGCCCGCGCCGTGCTGCGCGACGTCGGCCGCGTGCTGCAGATGCCCTACGGCCAGGTCGACAAGCTGTCGAAAATGGTGCCGCAGAACCCGGCCAATCCGGTCAAGCTGGCGGATGCCATCGCCAACGAGCCGCGCTTTGCCGAGGAGGCCGAGAAGGAACCGATCGTCCAGACCCTGCTCGACATGGCGCAGAAGCTGGAAGGTCTCTATCGCCACGCCTCGACACATGCCGCCGGCATCGTCATCGGCGACCGGCCTTTGTCGGAACTGGTGCCGATGTACCGCGATCCGCGCTCCGACATGCCGGTCACCCAGTTCAACATGAAATATGTCGAGCAGGCGGGGCTGGTGAAATTCGACTTCCTCGGCCTGAAGACGCTGACGGTGCTGGAAACGGCGGTCAAGCTGATCCGCCGCCGCGGCATCGACATCGACCTGGCGACGATCCCGCTCGACGATCCCGAGACCTACGCCATGCTGTCGCGCGGCGAAGTGGTCGGCGTGTTCCAAGTGGAAAGTGCCGGCATGCGCAAGGCGCTGATCGGCATGCGGCCCGACTGCATCGAGGACATCATCGCGCTGGTCGCGCTCTACCGGCCCGGCCCGATGGAAAACATCCCGACCTACAACGCCAGAAAGCATGGCGAGGAGGAGATGGCCTCGATTCATCCCAAGATCGACCATCTCGTGAAGGAGACGCAAGGCGTCATCGTCTACCAGGAACAGGTCATGCAGATCGCGCAGGAGCTGTCCGGCTATTCGCTCGGCGAAGCCGACCTTCTGCGCCGCGCCATGGGCAAGAAGATCCGCGCCGAGATGGACAAGCAGCGCGAACGCTTCGTCACCGGTGCGGTCGCGCGCGGCGTCGGCAAGCCGCAGGCCGACTTCATTTTCGACCTGCTGGCCAAGTTCGCCGACTATGGTTTCAACAAGTCGCATGCCGCGGCTTACGCGGTCGTCTCCTACCAGACCGCCTATCTCAAGGCGCATTATCCGGTCGAGTTCCTGGCCGCGTCGATGACGCTCGACATGGGCAACACCGACAAACTGGCCGATTTCCGCCAGGATGCGCTGCGCCTCGGCATCGAAGTGGCGGCGCCGTCGGTGATGTCGAGTTTCCGCGCCTTCGAGGTCGGTGATAACAAGATCTTCTATTCGCTGGCCGCGCTGAAGGGCGTCGGCGACGCCGCTGTCGAGCATATTGTCGAGAAGCGCGGCGAAAAGCCGTTCAAGAACCTCGCCGATTTCTGCGAGCGCGTCGATCCCAAGATTGTCGGCAAGCGTGTCTTCGAAAGCCTGATCATGGCCGGTGCGCTCGATTGCTTCGGCCATGACCGCGCCCAGATGGTGGCCGGCGTGGAGCGGATGATGGGGCTTGCCTCGCTGGCGCAGCAGAATGCGATCTCGGGACAGGCCGACATCTTCGGCGCTTCGCTCGGCAGCCAGTCGCAGGCGCTCAACCTGCCGGCAACCGATCCGTGGCTCGCGGCGGACAAGCTGCACCGCGAGTTCCAGGTGGTCGGCTTCTACCTTTCGGCGCATCCGCTCGATGAATACAAGGCCGCGCTCGAGAAGATGCGGGTGCAGAACTGGGCCGAATTCTCGGCCGCGGTCAAACGGGGTGCGGCGGCCGGACGCCTCGCCGGCACCGTCACTTCCAAGCAGGAGCGCAAGACCCGCACAGGCAACAAGATGGGCGTCGTGCAGTTTTCCGACACGACGGGTCAGTATGAAGCGGTGCTGTTTTCGGAAGGCCTGGCACAGTATCGCGACATGCTGGAGCCCGGCAGTTCGGTGGTGATCATGGTTGCAGCCGAAGACAGGCCCGAGGGTGTAAACCTGCGTATTAACTCGGTGCAATCACTGGACGACGAAGCCAGCCGCATCCAGAAAGCGCTGCGCATCTTTGTCAGGGACGATGGGCCATCATCGATCATTCAATCGCAGCTCAAACAGCGCGGCGACAGTCAAGTCAGCATCATCGTTCTCAAGGGAGAGGCGCAGGGCGAGGTTGAAATCGGCTTGGGTAATTATCGCGTCTCGCCGCAAATCGCCTCC
Source organism: Mesorhizobium sp. RCC_202 (assembly GCF_041355295.1). NCBI lineage: Bacteria > Pseudomonadati > Pseudomonadota > Alphaproteobacteria > Hyphomicrobiales > Phyllobacteriaceae > Mesorhizobium > Mesorhizobium sp. RCC_202. Next base: position 482,716 of record NZ_JBFUPO010000005.1, on the reverse strand, counting down.
GCCATGCGTGCTGTGCAAGGCGTGGTCGAGGTCGAACTCGTTTAGTTCAAGGAGTTGCCGCTTCTGCTTCCGCCACCTGCGGCGTCTTGCGCTGCAGGTTGAGCAGGTTGCCGGCGAGGATGAGCGCCGCGCCGCCGGCGGTGAAGACGTCGATCTGCTCGTGATAGAGCAGCCAGCCGACCAGCGCCGAGAGCGGCACGCGCAGGAAATCCATCGGCGAGATGATGGTGGCGTCGGCATAGACCAGCGCGCGCGCCAGGCAAAAATGCGAGGACATTCCGGTGAAGGCGATCAGGAAGATCCACGGCCAGAGGCCGGCCGAGGGTGTGCGCCATTCATAGAGCGCCGGGATCAGCCCGACCGTCGACTGGATGATCAGCATCCAGAAGATGATGCGCACGACGCTTTCGGTTTTGGTCATGGATTTGACCAGCACCATCGAGATACCGAAGCAGACCGCGGCGCCCAGGACGACGACATGGCCCTGGTCCATCGAGCCGGCGTTGGGGTGGACGATGACCACCACGCCGATCAAGCCAAGCACGATCGCCGCCAGCTTGGACCGCGAGAGCCTTTCGCCGAGAAAGCTGACCGCCAGGATCGCCGTCCAGATCGGCGTCGTGAACTCGATCGAGATCAGCACGGCGAGCGGGATCAGCGTCAGCGCGTAGAGCCATGCCGCCTGGCCGGTATAATGGATGATATTGCGGGCGATATGGGCGGACGGGCGCTGCGTTCGCATGGCGGCGAAGCCGCCGCCAACCATCACCAGCGGCAGCAGGATGAAGAAGCCGATCACCGAGCGCAGCTCCAGCACCTGGAAGACATTGAGCTCGGCGGTGGTCTCGCGGCTGGCGATCGACATCCCCAGCATCGAGGCGATAGACAGCGCCATCCAGAATGCGGCTTTTGGGATCGAGGGAGCGGGTACCATCGGCGCTATGTCGCAGGAGCGGACTTTTGTCGCAACCGTTAGTCGCGGCATTCGACTGGGCCAGCGGGAGCCGTTGTCAAAAAACCGTTACGGCGGCGGTGGAACTTGATAGCTGGGCGCTCGTTAAGTCCACACTTTGGCCTTCCCCATGGAAGCCGCCACTTTTCCTGATCTGAGAGGGGATGTCTTGATCAAATCGACTGCCGCTTTGCTGGCCGCCGCCTGCCTGTTCGGCGCAACGGGCGCTCACGCCGACGAGGCGGGCTTCCTGCGTTCGCTGCAGGGGAAGTTTGCCGGCAAAGGAACGGTGAGAATCAGGACGAATTCTCCCATCATGAACATCACCTGCTCCTTCACATCGGACGCGACAGCGACCTCGTTGTCGCTCGACGGCACCTGCCGGGCCATGCTGATCATGACGCGCCAGATCCGCGCCGACCTGAAGGTCAACGGAGCGAAATACACCGGCATTTATTCCGGCTCGCGCAGCGGACCCGCCGGCCTCAGTGGAAGCCGCGACGGCAACGCCATCAACCTCGATATCCATTGGGCGAAAATCATCAATGGCGACCGCGACGCCGAGCTGACCGTCGAAAAGACCGGCCCGGACGAGATGCGAATGACAGTCACCGACATGGATCCGACGACCGGCAAGATGGTGGTGACGAGCAGGATCGATCTCAAACGCAGCTGAGAGGTGTCTTGATATCCAGGTGATGTCGGCCCGGCCTGATCCTCTACACCTCTCCGAGCTTACTCCTCGAGCGGCTCCGGCGGATTGGCATCGCGGCCCTTGCCGAACGTATAGCCCGTCTCGACCGCCTTGCGGCCGAATTTGCCGCGCAACGTGTCCATGGCGCCTTCGGCAAGCGCGCGCTTGCGCGACTGGACGTCGACCAGGTCCGGCGGATCTGCCTTTCCGTCGTCGGAAAGATCGCTGACGCCGATGCCGAGCAGGCGGAATTTCGTCCCGTCGGTCTCGCGGCGCAGAAGCTCGAGCCCGGTTTGAAAGATACGGTCTGCCAGCCGTGTCGGATCGCCAAGCTGGCGGTTGCGGGTGCGCAGCTTGAAATCCTGCGTCTTGAGCTTGAGCACAACGGTGCGCCCGGCAATGCCGGATTTCTTCAGTCGTGCCGAGACCTTCTCCGACAGGCCGCGCAACACCGGCACCAGTTCCGCCAAGGTGGCGATATCGGTGTCGAAGGTGGTCTCGGCCGAGACACTCTTGGCGTCGCCACCCGGATCGACCGGCCGGTCGTCCTCGCCGCGCGAGAGCCGGTAGAGGCGGTCGCCCATCACGCCGTAGCGGCGCATCAGCTCGCCGCGCTCCATGCGCTGCAACTGGGCGATCATGCGGATGCCGTCGCGCTCCAGCGTGGCGGCCAGCGCCTTGCCGACCCCCCAGATCAGCGTCACCGGATGCTCCGCCAGGAAGGCCGGCGCTTCCGCTTCGCCGATGACGGAAAAGCCGCGCGGCTTGCGGAAGTCCGAGGCGATCTTGGCGAGGAACTTGCAGTAGGAGAGGCCAGCCGAAACGGTGATACCGAGCTCCTTTTCCACGGTCTGGGCGAAGCGCGCCAGCACCAGCGCCGGCGGCATGCCGTGCAGCTTCTCGGTGCCGGCGAGATCGAGAAACGCCTCGTCGATCGACAGCGGCTCGACCTGCGGCGTCAGCGCTTGCATCAACGCGCGGACTTCGCGCCCGACGCCGACATATTTCTCCATGTTCGGCGGGATCACCACGGCTTCAGGACAGAGCTCGAGCGCCTTGAACATCGGCATGGCCGAGCGCACGCCCTGGATGCGGGCGATGTAGCAGGCGGTGGAGACGACGCCACGCCTACCGCCGCCGATGATCACCGGCCTGTCCTTCAGCGCCGGATTGTCGCGCTTTTCGACGGCCGCATAAAAGGCGTCGCAGTCGATATGGGCGATATGCAGGCTGTAGAGTTCCGGGTGGCGGACAAGGCGCGGGCTGCCGCAGCGCTCGCAGCGCCGCGCTTCGCCGCGCTGGAAGGCCAGGCAGTCACGGCAAAAACCGCGTTCGGGATTGTTGACAGGAGCCGCCATTGCTGCGAACATAAAGAGAACAAATGCAATGGTACGACAGCGCCGCGCCGGCAACAAGGCCGGCCTGGGGATGAACGCATGAGCACGACCATAGCACCGCTTACCCCTCAGCGTTGGGCCGATTTCGAGGACCTCTTCGGCAAGCAGGGCGCCTGCTACGGATGCTGGTGCACGCATTTTCGGCTCACACCCGCGGAACGCCGCGCCAGCGACAAGGAGCGCAACAAGGATCACATCAAGGCGCGCATCGAAGCCGGGCCGCCGCCGGGGCTTCTGGCTTTCGAGGACGGCAAGGCGGTCGGCTGGATGCAGATCGGTCCGCGCGCCGACGTGCCTGAATGGAACAACCCGGGCAGGGGTTCGGCGCCTGTCGACCCAGCCGATGTGAGCGACCCGAAGGTCTGGGCGATTTCCTGCTTCTTCGTCCGCGTCAAGGCGCGCGGCAGGGGTGTCAGCCATCGGATGGTCGAGGGTGGCATTGGCTTTGCGCGTGAGCATGGCGCACGGTTGCTCGAAGCCTGTCCGATCGACCTGTCACGCGATTCGCGCTCGATCGGCCTGTTCGTCGGCTCGTCGCGCGTGTTCGAGAAGGCCGGCTTTGAACGGCTGGTGGAGCGCAAACCCGGGCGGCCGCTGATGCGACTGGTGCTTTGAGCAATTCCAGGAAAAGTGTGAAACGGTTTTCCGTCCGGAATTGCGTCGAAACAAGAGCCGGGCGATCTTTTGGCTTAATGCGCGTCGCGTCGAAACAGGTTCGGGCGGCGCGCTTTTAAGTCTTCGTTTCGATGCGTGTCGTTACCCAAAACCGCTTCGCGCCTTTCGGGCGACATGCGTTGGTGTTTTTGGTCTTGCGGCTGTAATGCTGTTTTCATACCACAGGCGCGATGTCCCCAGACGAACGGAGAACTGACGTGAAGCGTGTATTGCCACTGGTTTTTGTTCTCGCGCTCAGCGCGCCCGCTCTGGCCCAGACCGTCGACAACCAGGGCGCCAAGCAGCTGTCCGACAACCTGGCGCGCTATTTCGGCAAGCAGATCTTCGATATCGGGTTCCTGAAAATCTCGGTCGACGGCGACGCCTACAAATTGGCTTTCGATTTCAAGCCGGTCGCGGCCCTGCTGGCAAAAGATCAGTCCTTCAAGTTCGACGTCCCGCCTTACTCGATGCTGACCAAGCCGCGCAAAGACGGGCAGTGGGACGTTTCGGCGGATACGTCCCTGGCGGGATCGCTTGATTTCACCGGCCCTCAGGGTCCGCAACACATCGACTTGTCGATCTCGAACAACAAGTTCTCCGGCGTCTATGATCCCGGCCTTGCGGCTTTCGTCAGCGGCACCGGCTCGATGGATGGCATGACGATGAAGACCCGGGAGGCCAAGCAGGAGGCGGATGTCTCCGCCGGCGCCGGCACCGCGACGATCATGGCGACCAAAGCCGCCAACGGCGGCATCGATTTCACGGTGGCGCAAAAGGTCTTGAGCTTTGCCGAGACGATCAAGGTCAACGATCCCGAAAACGGGTTGAGCTTTCCGGCCTCCATATCGTCGCCGGAACTGTCGGTGGACGCCACCGGCAAGGGATTCAAGACCAAGCCGCTGCTCGACCTGCTTGCCTTCGCCGTCGCCAATGAAAGCGACGAAAAGGTCAAGGCGAACCAGGCCGAATTCAAATCGCTCCTGCTTGCCGCACTGCCTGTCTGGGAAAGAATCGACGGCACGTACCGCTTCAAGGATTTTGCGGTGGAGAGCCCGGTCGGCAAGTTCGGCGCGACCCAGCTAAGCACCGCTTTCGGCATGGATGGCGTCTCCCAGAGCGGCAAGGTCGACTACGCGATCAAGGCTTCGGGCCTGACGGTCCCGCACCAGATGCTGCCCGCCTGGACCGTTCCGTTGCTGCCGACGGACATCGACCTGAATTTCGGCGGCGCCGATATCGATCTCGACACCATGGCGAAGAAGGCGATCGAAGCCTTTGATCTCAACAAGAATCCGCCGCTGACGGACGAATTCGGCAACGGCCTGGTAGCTGAATTCCTGGCCAAGAAGCCCAAGGTCGTGCTCGGCCATTCGACGGTGAAGAACGGCGATGTCGAAGTCGCCATGGAAGGTGAGATGACTTTCCCGGGCGGCGAGAAACCCGATGCGACCGTAACCGTCGACGTCGCCGGCTATGACAAGATCGTCGACGCCCTGAAAGAGGCTGCCAAGAGCGACGAGCAGATGGCGCAGGCATTTCCTTTTGCGCTCGCCGTCAAAGGTTTTGGCAAGACACTGCCGGACGGCCGCCTGGAATGGGTGATCGATACGAAGGCCGACGGCTCGGTCAAGGTGAACGGCGCGATGCTGAAAGGTCCCGATGCGGTCCAGGATGACAGCGCGGGTCAGGGCGACAACGCCGACCAGGATGACAGCGCCGGCCAAGGCGCCAACCAGGACGGCAATTCGGGTGGTGATGACGGCACGAACGGGACCGACAACTCGACGGGCGACGGCTCCACTCGTGGTGATAGCAGCGGTGGGGCCGGGGCGAAGCTGCAGCCCTGAAAGCCGGGTTAAGGTTCGAGACCCAGCGCGGCCGCGATCTTCGGCGCGGCTTCCTGCCAGTCATTGACGGAGACGACGCCCTCGGGCGTCGGCGGCAGGAAGGCGCGTAGCGAGTTGTCGGCCATCAGGTGGAACAGGTGCGCATCGGCGACCGAATCGCGCGCCGACACCAGATTGCCGGGCTGGTCGTCGATGAAGACGACAGGCCGACCTTTGGCGCCGCGCAGCTTGGCGATGGCCGGACCCTTGGCCATTTCCGTCGTCAGCAGCGGATAATTGAGGCCGAGGGCATCGAGATGGGCTCGGCGCGCCGCGCGATGCCTGTGCGGCATGGCGGTCAAAAGGACGATTTCTGCCCGCCGACCGAGCCCGGCCAGTGTTTCCGCGGCGTCTTGGGTGATGGTCTGCCAGTCGGCCTGGGCATCGAAGAAATCGCCCAAAAGCGCTGTCACTTCGGGCTGTTCGATCAGCCGGCCGGTTGCCGTTTCGGCGATGTTGCCGGTGAGGCGGAAAGAAGCAAGCGTGAGGCCGAAGCCGCGCGACTTCAGGAAATGCGGGAAAGGGCGGATGAATTCGAGCACGACATCGTCGACGTCGAGCACCAGAAGCGGACGGTCGTCGGCCGCCAGCTCCTCGATCTGGCGTGCTGTCTCGGGATCGTCACTCATGTCGAATGCTCGTGATCGTCATTGCCGAGCGGCAGCGCCCGCAAGGCCTTGCCGACGGATGCGGGCGGCGTGCCGGTTTCCTCGGCAAAGCGCAGGAGCGTCGGCTCGTGGGCCAGGATGAATTGCAGCACGCCTGCGAGAAAGCCCGGCTCGGCCGCGGCCTCGCGGATCGAATTCGCCTCGATGCCGGTGATCGCCAGGAAGCGCGGCAGAAGTTCGGGATCGGCCGCGACGAAGCCCAGCGCCCTGACGGCAATGGTTTCCGCTTCTTCGCGCATTGACGCTGCGTTCGCCATCATTACCTTTGGATGGTGGATTTTTGAGTCTCTCTCCGCAGTAACGGCAAGTGCCGCTTGCGGCAAGTCTCCGCTCGCCAAAGCGCGTCGCGCTGAAACAGATTCAGGCGACGCGCCTAGGTCTTTATTTTGATGCATGTCGTCGCTCCCAGAACTGCTGAACATTTCCGGGCGAGCTGCATTGGTGCAACGTCGGAAGGTGGAAATGGAACAGCTTTTCCACCCCCCGGTTTCCGTTTCGTCAATCATATTGACGTAGGGTGGAGACGGGTTGGATGCGGTCCGGGAAAGGGCGCATGACGATTGTCTTCGCGTCGAAGGCGGTCGGGATGGGAAATTGATGGCCAAGAAGGTGATGATCGTCGAGGACAATGAGCTCAACATGAAGCTCTTTCGGGACCTCATCGAAGCCAGCGGTTACGAGACGGTTCGCACGCGCAATGGGCTGGAGGCGCTCGATCTGGCGCGCCAGCACCGGCCGGACCTGATCCTGATGGACATCCAGCTGCCGGAGGTGTCCGGCCTGGAAGTGACCAAATGGCTGAAGGAAGACGATGAATTGCACACCATTCCGGTCATCGCCGTCACCGCTTTCGCCATGAAAGGGGATGAGGAGCGCATTCGCCAGGGTGGTTGCGAAGCCTATATTTCCAAGCCGATCTCGGTGCCGCGCTTCATCGAGACGATCAAATCCTACCTGGGCGATGCCTGATGCATACCACTTGCCGAACCGGAGCCTGCTGATATGACCGCGCGGATCCTCGTCGTCGACGACATCCCCGCCAATGTGCGGCTGCTGGAGGTTCGGCTGCTGGCTGAATATTTCGAGGTGCTGACGGCCAACAACGGCGCCGATGCCATCGAAACCTGTGAGAACGGCAAGGTCGACGTCGTGCTGCTCGACGTGATGATGCCCGACATGGACGGGTTCGAGGTCTGCCGGCGCCTGAAGAGCGACCCGGCCACCTCGCATATCCCGGTGGTCATGATCACCGCGCTCGACCAGGTCTCCGATCGCGTGCGCGGCCTTGAGGCGGGCGCTGACGATTTTCTCACCAAGCCGGTCAATGATCTGCAACTGATGACGCGGGTGAAGAGCCTGGTCAGGCTGAAGTCGCTGACCGACGAGCTCAGGCTGCGCGCCTCGACCACCCGCAACATCGGCATCGAGGAGCTCCTGAGCCGCGATTTCGCGACCGACGATGTCAGGCCACGCGTGCTCTTGATCGACGAGCGCAAATCCTCGGTCGAGCGTATCCAGAAGATGCTGCGCAGCAGCGCGGACCTCGACGTCGCGACAGACCCGAATGCCGGTTTCTTCCAGGCAGCAGAGACGCAATATGAGTGCGTGCTGGTCTCGACGGCTTTCGCCAACTTCGATGCGCTGCGGCTCTGTTCGCAGTTGCGCTCGCTCGATCGCACACGGTTTCTGCCGATCATGCTGCTTGCCGAAGAAGGCGAGGAAGGCCGGATCCTGCGTGGGCTGGAGCTCGGCATCAACGACTATCTTATCCGACCGATCGACCAGCACGAACTGACGGCGCGGCTGCGCACGCAGGTGCGGCGCAAGCGCTACAACGACCAGTTGCGCGCCAGTGTTGCCCAGACCATCGAGATGGCCGTCATCGATGGACTGACGGGGCTGCACAACCGCCGCTATCTCGACAGCCATTTGCAGACATTGTTCGACCGCGCCGTGGCGCGACGGCGGCCGTTGTCGGTGATGATCACCGATCTCGACCGTTTCAAGTCGATCAACGACGCGCATGGCCATGACGGCGGCGATGACGTGCTGCGCGAATTCGCCAAGCGGCTGCGCAAGAATGTGCGCGGCATCGATCTCGCCTGCCGCTTCGGCGGCGAGGAGTTCGTCGTGGTGATGCCGGATACCGATGGCGCGGTCGCCGAGAAGGTGGCCGAGCGCATCCGCGCCGAAATCGCGCAGGCGCCGTTCGCGATCGGAAACGACGGCAAGATGATCGAGGTCACGGTCAGCGTCGGAGTGTCCTCGGTGCTGAAAGGGACCGACACGGTCGCTGCGCTTATGAAGCGGGCCGACCTTGCGCTTTACGAAGCCAAGAGCGGTGGACGCAACCGAGTGGTGGCAAAGGCCGCTTAGTAGAACGCGCCAATTCCGGGCTGACCAACAGGGTTACAAATTTACCTTAACCCGAGCGATTCGGGGTGGTGGTTAAGAAATGGTTGATTTTCATACGTTCTTGCGCAAATCTGCGCCGCATAGACCGAAGACGAGGCCGGCACGAGGGTAGACTAGCCGGCCCGACCCGAAAAATACCCCATGATGCTCAGGTCCGCCGCATCTCCTGGGTCCGTGGGGTCGGCCGGCCGGCGCTGGCACATAGTGGCCTCCTCGTACCGCTGCCAAACGCCGACCGGCCCCCTTTTCAGCAAAACTAACATCAGAGCCTTATGCTGAACGGGTGGCCGGCGGTTAATTCGCGCGGGGTTGTCCGCAAACAAAAACGCCGCCCGGAGAGCGGCGTTTCACGCGGCCGCACGATTGTCATCGGCGGCAATGCCAGCATGGCGAATTCTGCAACGCCTCCGTCCAGCGCGTTCTCCTTTCAACACCGCGGACCCGCCGCAAATCGGTACCGGCGCCGAGAGCGATTACAACGGCTATATCGACGAGGTGCGAATCAGCAAGGGTGTTGCCGGCTATCCTCTGATGCCGGCTTCCATGCGCCGACCTCGGCCTTCCCGCGGTCGTTACGTCCAATCCACATGACAAACGCTATCGATATAAGCGCAACGTTAGCGCCGCCAATGACATCGGCGAGATGGTGGCCGCCTTCGGGGACCGTGGCGACGATCATCAGGCAATTGACGAGCGCCAAGGGAAAGACGGCAAAGGTTCGCCTCCAGGCATAGGTAATGAGGATGCCGAGCGACGTATGATAGGACGGGAAGGATATTAGCCCGACGATATTGTCTGGCTTGAATTCGAACGGTTCGCTCGCCCGCAACTGCTCAAGCACAGACAAATGAGCAAGCCCACCCCTTGCCGTATAGTTGCTGAATGTCTCAGCCGCAGGATGATAATAGGCATAGGCGCCGGCAGTCGGTATCGCCATCGTCACCAACGACGCGATCGATAGAGCGAAAACAAGCGTCGTGGCGAACTCGAACAATCGTTCTTGACGGCCAATAGCAGCATACATGCATCCGGTGAGCATGACTTGGAACGGGATCGATCGGTAACAAAACAGCAGGATCGCGGCGACCGTTGGCGATGCGTTGAGCCGTTCCACGGTCGCAGGCCAATCAAACCCAAGAGTCTGGTCGAACAAGACGAAAGTTCCATCCATCAGCGGACGTTGCATGTCAGCAGCCAAATCGATGAAAAGCGCGACGGCGGTCACAAAGAGTATATAAAGTGTTAGGAATAGGCCGCCATTGTGCAGCCCATCGGCAATGCGGGCTAATATATCTTTGATCATCCCTGATGATCGCTTTGCAACGGCTGCTATCCCCATCGACAGCACTACGAATGCCACGCCGTAGGCCGCACTTTGTGCGGTCCATACTGCCGCGTGAGCGGTCAGGTAAACATCCGAGCGTTGAAGCAGCGCGAAATCAGTTACAGAAAAAAGAAGGATCGTCACGCTGATTGTCAGCAAATATCGCTGATAGGGACTCATCCCAGCACCCCTTCAGGTAACCATCCTTTTGCAGGTCGTGCAAAGCAAGTCGGCTGCCCAGTCTTAAACGAGCCCGTAGCCGTGTCTTGTTATCCATTTATCCAAGCGTTGTTGCCTCAATACATATTCCGGCACCATGACGGGCGCCTCGGTCACGGTCGGCTTGGGAGAACTATGTGAAATAACCTTGTCGGCGCCCCACCAGGTTAGAAGAACCACCACGACGATTGTCCCGATTTGTTCGATCGACAATTGGTCCATGGCATTTGCTCCGGTTTGCCTGATGTCTGGGCATTATGCCCGCCAAACCTTGCGTCAACCCTACCTACGACATCAATCTGCCCGCGCGGGGTGCCAATGTTTCTCCGGGTCGCCATGCACGCCGCCTTCGCGTTCCCAAATCTCGTAGGCGCGCTGCTGAATTCTGTGGTGCCGATCGTCGCCCATGTTGAATCTCCGTGATGGTTCAACGCGGAGTAGGGCGGAATGATCCGAGGGATCTGTTGATTTGAAGGTGTGTGCAGTCCTGCGTGACGGCCAATTAAGGTTACCAGACCCTACATCGCTGTTGAGGGACAACAAATGCTCCGCCGTCACGAGCTCAACCCGTTCGGTTGGGGCAAGGTTCCTGATCTTCGCTGGCCAGCCATACTGGCAACCCGGCGCGTTATGCGAGCCGTTATGCTAGATTAGATTGTATGCAATAAAAACAAGGGTTTACATACGGAAAACGCCGCCCGGAGGGCGGCGCTTTGATATCTCGGAATGACCAGATTACTTGATCTTGGTTTCCTTGAACTCGACGTGCTTCTTGGCGACCGGGTCGTACTTGCGGAACGACAGCTTGTCGGTCTTGGTACGGCTGTTCTTGCTCGTCACGTAGAAGAACCCGGTGTCGGCGGTCGACAGAAGCTTGATCTTGATGTTTGCGGCTTTGGCCATGATTTTCGTCCGTTAATGTTCGTGGAGTTTTGGCCGCTGGTGCACGGGGAAAACACCCGGACGCGGGAAACTTGGCGCGACACATAAAGAACGCGCCTGGAAAGTCAAGCCCAGGCGCCGTCTTGCCCATTGCCGCATGGCCAGCTTTCGTCGCGTCATGCGTTCTCGATGATCAGCGCATTTGCCTTTTTCCAGTCGCCTGTGGTGTTCCACCAGCGGTTGGGATTGGCGCGGTCGTCGAGGCCCTTGGAGCGGCTGGCCAGCAGCGGCTGGATGCGGATCACCGGCTCCTGGTAGGAATGGGCCTGGAATATCGCCTCGACGACACGGGCGGCGAGCGGCTGGTCGTCGGGGAGTTCGAACGACACCTCGACCGTGCCTGGGCGCCGGCGCAACTCCGTCTCGGCGCCGGCAGCCGCGCCTTCGAGCGGCCGATAGCGCTCGATGCCTTGTGCCGACTGGTAGGCGTTGCTGTCGTACTTGCCCATGCGCAGCGGCGTGATCGCCACCACCGCCTGCATGATGCGCTCGACATCGGCTGCCGGCGCCTGGAAGCTGACGAGCAAAAGCAATTCCATCCTCAGGGATTTGGTTTCGAACCCGCTGTCGACCATCGCAATTCTCCTTGCTTACCTGCGTTGGAAGTTGGGTATAGCAGGGGTGCTGCTGACACGGTGACGTCAGCAGCCTTGCCGGCCGCGGCGTTCCATCGTCAGGAGCCGGCAGAGCAATTGCCGGGCAGCTGAAGCGACGGGTCTAGAGGAGGATCTTGCGCACAAGCCTGACGCTGACCAGCGCCATGTAGGCGGCAAAAAAGAAAGCCAGCGACCAGCCGAAGCCCGAAGGGCCGAAGGCGTCCATGCCGATGCCGATCGCCTGCGGGCCCAGCACCATGCCGACGCCGTAGCAAAGCACGAAGGCGGCATTGGCGGAGGCGAGCTCGTGGCCGGAGAGCTGCGAGCCGAGATGGGCGAGGCCGATCGTGTACATGGCCGCGACCACGCCGCCCCAGACGAACAGGAGCGCTGCCATCAAATGCCAGTTCTGGGCGAAGAATGGCATGAAAGCCGTACCGATCAGCCCGACCGTGGCGCAGCCCAGAAGCAGATAGCGGCGATCGGAGACACGGTCGCTGATCATGCCCATCGGAATTTGCAGCAACACGTTGCCGAGGCCGATCATCGTGAGCAGGAGTGCTGCGTCGGCCTCCGAATAGCCGATCCGGTTGCCGTAGATCGGAAACAGCGCAAAGCCGCCCGTCTCGACCGCGCCGAACACCAGCACGGCGAAGGTCGCGGTCGGCACCAGCCAGATGTAGCGCAGGAAATGGCTGGTCTCGCTGTCGGCGACGATGGTTGGGCTTTCGTTGCGGGCGGCAAGCACAGGTATGGCGGCAAGCGTCACCAACGCGATGATCACGCCGAACGGCCGGAAGCCGGAACTGCCGAGATGGGCGAACAGCCACGGGCCCGCGGCAAAACCGAGCGACAGAACGGTGGCGTAGATGCCGAGAACAAGGCCACGGCGCTGCGGCGGCGCCGACGTGCTGATCCAGAACTCGGACAGGATGAACAGCACCGTCAGCGCGATATGCAGCACGATGCGCAGCGGGAACCACATCCAGAAATCGGGCGCGAAATGGAAGCCGACGAAGGCCAGCGCACCGGTGGCGATCATGGCGATCATGGTCCAGGCGACGCCAAAGCGCATGGCGAGCGGCGTGGCGAGCGGCGCACCGGCGATCGAGGCGAGGCCGGCGACAGCGGTGTTGAGGCCAATCATCGAAGCCGAATGACCTCGTGTTTCGAGGATCACGCTGAGCAGCGGCATGCCAAGGCCGATGGCGATGCCAACGACGCTGATCGAGGAGATCGCCGCGATCATCGGCAGCCAGTGTACGCGTTCGTCGCCCTGTTGTTGGGTATCGACCGTCATGGGATAAATGCTCTGTTTCTAAAGGACTTCGCGGACGAAGCGGTTGCGGACAAGCCGGAAGAACGGCACGGCGCCCCCTGGACGCAGCAAAGGGTCGTCGGCGAGCTGCTTTTCCAGCTCTGCCAGAATCATGCGGGTGATGTCGGGAATATCGGCTTTGCGCGCCTCGGCAAGCGGCAGCCAGACGAGTTCTTCCAACTCGTTGGTGGGGCCGCCGCCTGGCAGTTCCACGGCGACGTCGCTGCGCCACGCGGCAAAGAAGCGGGTGTCGAAGCGGCGCACGCGATTGGGCGGGGTGATGGCGCGCGCGATGAAGCGCAACACATCCAGCGAGGGCGCCACACCGTGTTCGACAAAGCCCTGCCAGTCGCGCTTCGTCGTCGCCAAAGCGCCTTTGCGGCCGATGAGCAGGCCGGCTTCCTCATAGGTCTCGCGGATTGCCGACAGCGCAATGGCGCGCGCCCGGACGGGATTCGTGCGGCCGGGACCGGCGGCGAGCTTGGCCTCTATCTCGCGATGCAGCGGAGCGGCGATCGGGATGCGGCTGTCGGCGGGGTCGGTGCGGCCGCCGGGGAAGACGAATTTCCCGGGCATGAAGGCATGGCCGGCGTGACGCCTGCCCATCAGCACCACGACGTCGCCGTCCCTGCGGTCGAGCAGGATAAGCGTGGCGGCGTCGCGCGGACGTAGTGGCCGGCCGCTGCGCACGGCCAGGCCTTTATCGAGCTTGTCGACATCCGCCTTGGTCATTCCGTTCATGCGCTCGACCTAGCGGAAACTTCCTGAATGCGAAAGTGGCTTGCGCATTCCGGCCTTTGCACCAGCCCCAAACCGGGGTGGCTGCCTCAGCTGCCCGGATGCGGCTCGAACTCGTCTTTCTCGCCACCGAAGCCGTGCATATAGAGCGCCCATTGCAGTCCGATGACGGCGCCTTTGACCGGCTGCAGCAGGCCGAGCGAAAGGATAATGGTCAGCGGCACCCAGATCAGCGCGTGCTGCCAGTTCGCAAGCGTGTAGGCCGCCTCGACAGCCATGAAGGCGCCGAGCACGATGTGGCCGACAATGACGATCACCAGATAGGCGGGCAGGTCGTCGGCGCGATGGTGGTGGATTTCCTCGCCGCAGACGCTGCATTCCTCGACCGTCTTGGTGAAGCCTTTGAACAGCTTGCCTTCGCCGCAGCGCGGGCAACGGCCAAGTATGCCGCGCTTGATTGCCGGCCACAGCGGACGCGCGACGCGGCCGGAATGATGTTCACCGCCGAAAACCTGTTCTTCCAGCCTAAGTTCTTCTGGCATTACCGTCTCCTGCCGCGCGACCCAGAGCGCGATTGTGAGGCGCGGGCGCGGCCTTTGGCCTTGTGGAATGATCGGCTCGAGCCGGGCAGCGGCTTCGGGTCGGTCAACATCTCGAAACGCATCGCGCCGGCCATTGGCGCAACTTCGATCAGCCGGACCTCGACGCGATCGGCGAGCTGATAGCCCTTGCCGGTGCGTTCGCCGAACAGCGAACGGGCGGTTTCGTCATAGATATAGTAATCGCCGCCCAAGGTTGACACCGGGATGAAACCATCCGCGCCGAACTGCGGCAATTGGACAAAGAGTCCAGCCTTGGTGACACCGGAAATGCGCGCGTCGAACGTGTCGTTGACGCGCTCGGCGAGATAGGCGGCGACCAGCCGGTCGACCGTGTCGCGCTCGGCCGCCATGGCGCGGCGTTCCGTTGCCGAGATCAACACGGCTATCTCTTCCAGCCGGTCGGCTTCCTGTTGGGTCAGGCCGCCCGAGCCAAGACCAAGTGCGGCAATAAGCCCGCGATGGACGATCAAATCGGCATAACGGCGGATCGGCGAGGTGAAATGCGCGTAGCGTTTCAGGTTGAGGCCGAAATGACCGATGTTCTTGGGCGAATATTCGGCCTGGCTCTGCGAGCGCAGCACCACCTCGTTGACCAGCGCTTCGTTGTCGGCGCCGCGCACGCGCTCGAGGATGCCGTTGAACTGGCTCGGCCGCATCTGCGCGCCGCGCGCCAGCGACAGGCTGAGCGTTGCCAAGAATTCGCGCAGCGATTCCTGCTTGGCCAGCGAAGGCGCGTCGTGGACGCGGTAGACCAGCGGTTCTTTCTTCGCTTCCAAGGTCTCGGCGGCCGCGACATTGGCCTGAATCATGAACTCCTCGATGAGCTTATGCGCATCGAGGCGTTCGGGCACGATGACGCGGTCGACCGTGCCGTCTTCCTTGAGCAGGATCTTGCGCTCGGGCAGGTCGAGCTCCAGCGGCTGGCGGGCATCGCGGCCACGCTTCAACACGGCATAGGCGTCCCAAAGCGGCTTCAGGACGCTGTCGAGGATCGGCCGCGTCTTGTCGTCCGTCACGCCATCGATCGCGGCCTGCGCCTGCGGATAGGCGAGCTTGGCTTTCGACTTCATCATGACGCGGTGAAAGGAATGGCGCAGCTTGCGGCCTTCCGCGGAGAAAGTCATGCGCACGGCAATCGCCGGCCGGTCCTCGCCTTCGCGCAGCGAGCAGAGATCGTTGGAGATGCGTTCGGGCAGCATCGGCACGACCCGGTCGGGGAAATAAACCGAGTTGCCGCGCTTCAGCGCTTCACGATCGAGCGCGGTGCCGTAGCGGACATAGGCCGCGACATCGGCGATCGCCACCGTGGCGATGACGCCGCCGGGGTTCTTCTCGTCGGGGTCTGGCATGGCGAAGACGGCGTCGTCATGGTCCTTGGCGTCGGCCGGATCGATGGTGACCAGCGCCAGGTCACGCCAGTCCTCGCGATGCTCCATCGTCGCTGGCTTCACGGCCTCGGATTCGGCAAGGACGTCGGCCGGGAAGATATGCGGGATGTCGTGCGCGTGGATGGCGATCATCGAGACCGCCTTCTCACTGGTCAGCGAGCCGAGCACCGCCAGCACCTTGGCGCGCGGCAGGCCGTAGCGCGAAGCGCGCGCCGGCTCGACCTCGACCAAGTCGCCATTCTTGGCGCCGTTCTGGAATTCCTTGTCGACGATGAGTTCAGGCTGACGCCGTTCCACCGGCTCGATGCGGAAGGTGCCGTCCTTGAGCACGCGGAAGACGCCGAGCACGGCATCGGTCCGTTTCTCGAAGATCTTCATCACCCGTCCGGTATAGGCGGGCCCGGTCGCATCGTCGGTCGGGAAGGTTTTTGCCAGCACGCGGTCGCCGATGCCCGGCGCCGGGCCACTGCCGCCGCGCGATACGCGGATCGAGACGACAGGCGGTTCGCCGGTGCCGACGGGCTCCGCCGGATGGGCCAGCAAGATGCCGTCGCCATCGCGGCCGAAAATGTCGAGCATTGCGACATGGGGCAGGGCGCCGACGCGGGCGAGCCGCTTGCGCTCCTTGGTCAGCAAGCCTTCGTCCTGCAGATCGCGCAACAGGTCCTTTAGCCACACGCGGTCCTCGCCGCGCAGCGCGAAGGCCTTCGCGATCTCGCGTTTGCCGGAGCGATCGGGATTTTCGGCGATGTAGCGCAGGATTTCTTCGCGCGAGGGCCGGTAGTCGTGCTTGACCACCTTGGCCCTGGTATCGGCGTTGCGCGGATCGCCGTGGGTTCTTCCGGAGATCCTGCGCGCCACTTTGCTATCCCTTTTTAGCTGCCTTGCGGAAGGGCTTCTTGCCGCCTCCGCCCTTGGCTTCCTTTTCGGCGATCAGGGCGAGCGCCTCTTCCATCGTCACCGATTGCGGATCCTTGCCCTTGGGCAGCGTCGCGTTGACCTTGCCGTAATTGACATACGGGCCGTATTTGCCGTCGCGCACGATAATCTTGCCGCCGCCATCGGGATGGTCGCCAAGCTCCTTCAGCGCCGCCGGCGTGGCGCCGTTGCGGCCGCCCTTGCCCTTCTGCTGCTTCTCGGCGATGACCGTGACGGCGCGGTTGAGGCCGATCGAGAACACATCCTCGATGCTGTCGACATTGGCGTAGGTGCCATCATGCAGCACGAACGGCCCATAGCGGCCCAGCCCGGCGGAGATCATCTTGCCGGATTCGGGATGCTTGCCGATATCGCGCGGCAGCGACAGCAGCGCCAGCGCCTTCTCATGATCGATCGATTCCGGCGTCCAGCCCTTGGGCAGGCTGGAGCGCTTGGCTTCCTTGCCGTCGCCACGCTGGATGTAAGGCCCGAAACGGCCGGAGCGCAGCGTGATTTCCTCTGATGTATAGGGGTCCTTGCCGAGCACCTTGGTGCCATCGTCGCCGCCGCCGTTCTCGCCATTGGGGTTGGCGGCGTCGCCAAGCTGGCGGGTGAACGAGCACTCCGGATAGTTCGAGCAGCCGACGAAGGCGCCGAACTTGCCGAGCTTCAGCGACAGATTGCCGGTGCCGCATTTCGGGCAGATGCGCGGGTTCGAACCGTCCTCGCGCGCGGGAAACACCAGCGGCGCCAGTTCTTCGTTGAGCGCGTCGAGCACGTCGGTGACGCGCAGTTCCTTGATGTCGTCGACGGCGCCCGAAAAATCCTTCCAGAAGTCGCGCAGCACGTCCTTCCAGGCAAGCTTGCCGTCGGAAATCTCGTCGAGCTTCTCCTCCAGCGAGGCGGTGAAGTCGTATTCGACATAGCGCTCGAAGAAGCTTTCCAGGAAGGCCGAGAGCAACCGGCCCTTGGCCTGCGGCACCAGCCGTCGCTTGTCGATGGTGACGTAGTCGCGGTCTTCCAGCGTCTTCAGGATCGCCGTGTAGGTCGATGGCCGGCCGATGCCGAGCTCTTCCAGCTTCTTGATCAGCGAGGCTTCGGAATAGCGCGGCGGCGGTTCTGTGCTGTGCTGTGTGGCGTTGATCGCCTGGCGGACAAGCTGCTCGCCGGCGCGGATCTCGGGCAGGCGGCGGTTTTCCTCGTCCTCGGCGTCGTCGTCCTTCTGGTCGGTGTAGGCGGCGATGAAGCCGTCGAAGCGCACGACCGAGCCGATCGCGCGCAGCTCGGCGGTGCGGACGCCGTTGACCGCCTCGATCTCGACCGTCGTGCGCTCGATCTCGGCCGGCTGCATCTGGCTGGCGATGGCGCGCTTCCAGATCAGCTCGTAGAGACGCGCCTGGTCGGCATCGAGATACTGCCGGACCGATTGCGGCGTGCGCGCGAAATCGGTCGGGCGGATCGCCTCGTGCGCTTCCTGGGCATTCTTGGCCTTGGCCGTATATTGACGCGGCTTTTCCGGCAAATATTTCGCGCCGAACTCGCTGACGATGGTGCCGCGCGCGCCCTCGATGGCCTCCGGCGCCATCTGCACACCGTCGGTTCGCATATAGGTGATGAGACCGGCGGTCTCGCCGCCGATGTCCATGCCTTCATAAAGCTTTTGCGCCACCTGCATGGTGCGCGTGGCCGAGAAGCCGAGCCCGGACGAGGCGGCCTGCTGCAGCGTCGAGGTGGTGAAGGGCGGGCCGGGATTGCGTTTTGTCGGCTTGGCTTCCACCGAAAGCGCCTTGAAAGCGGCGCCTTCCAGCATCGCCTTGATGTCGTCGGCCTGCGCCTTGTTGCCGATATCGAGCTTTTGCAGCTTCTTGCCGGCAAAGGCGGTCAGCCGCGCTTCGAAATTGTCGTTGCGCGGCGTGTTGAGGATGGCGGCGATCTGCCAGTATTCCTCGCGGATGAAGCGCTCGATCTCGGATTCGCGGTCGCAGACCAGGCGTAGCGCCACCGACTGCACGCGGCCGGCCGAACGGGCGCCCGGCAACTTGCGCCACAGCACTGGCGACAGGGTGAAGCCGACAAGGTAGTCGAGCGCGCGGCGGGCGAGATAGGCATCGACAAGCGGGGCGTCGATCTGGCGCGGATTGGCCATCGCTTCAAGCACGGAGGCCTTGGTGATGGCGTTGAAGACGACGCGGCTGACCGGCTTGTCCTTCAGCGCGCGCTTCTGCTTCAAGACTTCGAGGACATGCCAGGAAATCGCTTCGCCTTCGCGATCCGGGTCGGTGGCGAGGATCAGGCCGTCGGCATCCTTGACCGCCTTGGCGATATCGGCGAGCCGCTTGCCGGACGCGGTGTCGACCGACCAGGACATGGCGAAGTCCTCGTCCGGGCGCACCGAGCCGTCCTTGGCGGGCAAATCGCGGACATGCCCGAACGAGGCCAGGACCTTATAGTTCTTGCCAAGATATTTGTTGATTGTCTTCGCCTTGGCCGGCGATTCGACGACGACGACGTCCATGAGGTCTCTTAATCATTGGAGGCGGCGGAAGAACTCCGCGACACGACGAAATCCCACTCTTTTCGTCGCTCACATGGCCGCGCTTTTGCGATCGGTCAAGGGGAAGCAGCCAAATTGCCGGGCCCTTGCCGGCAATACACTCTTAGAGTGTATGGCAAAGATCACATTTTTTGGGCAAGCGGCGGTTCGTATCTCAAGCCGTGGGAACCGTCTGGTCGGCGATGGCTGGCTGCCGCGGATGGGCAGCCCAGCCGATACTCCACAAGACTCAATCAGCTTTGGCCACGTGCCAGACGCCGGCGACGCCTTCGCCGGTCATGTCACCAGCCTTTTTGTCCTTGACAAAGGTGTAAACCGGCTTGCCGTCATAGGCCCACATATGGGTACCGTCGGTGCGCTTGACGACAGACCATTCGCCGTCGGCCTTCGCGCTCGCCTTGGCTTTCAGCGGCGGCCAGTTGGCGGCGCATTTGTCGTAGCAGTTGGACTTGCCCTTCTCGTCCTTGTCGTAGGTGTAAAGCGTCATGCCCTTGGCGTCGGTGTAGATCTTGGCGCCACCGACAGTGGCTTCCTTCCACGCCTCCGTGGCTTGGGACGCGACGGTGCCGAACAGAAGCACGGCAAACCCGAGTGCAATCGGTTTCATGACAAATCTCCCTGAGTGCAAGCGCGGTCAATTCGCGCTCATCAGATCAACGCTCAGGCGGGGCTGTTTCTTCCCTCGCGACCATGCGCCACAGAATGGTGATTGGCAGGGCGGCATCCGCATCGCTATATCGGCGCCAGCACGTATCGGGGCAGGTAAAATGGCATTGGACATCGGCTATGTCAGCGCGGTCGGGGCAGGGGCGGTCTCGTTCCTGTCGCCATGCGTGCTGCCGCTGGTGCCGCCTTACCTCTGCTACATGGCCGGTGTTTCGGTCGACGATTTCCGCGGCAACCAAAGCGTGACGGCAAAGCAAGGCGCGCGCGGCGCGCTGCTCTATGCCTCTTTGGCCTTCGTGCTCGGCTTCTCCACCGTCTTCGTGGCGCTCGGCGCGGGCGCCTCGACCATCGGCCGGCTGCTGCGCGTCTGGCAGGAGCCGCTGGCGATGGCGGCCGGCGTGCTGATCATCCTGATGGGGCTGAATTTCCTCGGCATATTGCGCATCCCGCTGCTGTCGCGCGAGGCGCGCTTCCAGTCGCAGGGCAAGCCGGCCAGCATGGTCGCCGCCTATGTCATGGGCCTGGCCTTCGCCTTCGGCTGGACACCGTGCATCGGCCCGGTGCTGGGACCGATCCTGACTTTGGCCGGCGGCCGCGAGACGGTCGGCGAGGGGGCGCTGCTGCTCGCCGCCTATTCGCTCGGCCTCGGCATCCCGTTCCTGATCGCGGCGCTGTTTTCCGGCGCCTTCATGCGCTTCCTCGGCAAATTCCGCGTCCATCTCGGCCGCGTCGAGAAAGCGATCGGCGCGCTGCTGGTGGTCGCTGGCGTGTTCTTCCTGACCGGCGGCGTGCAAAGCGTGTCGTACTGGCTGCTGGAGAATTTCCCGGTGTTGGGACGGCTGGGGTAGCTGCTCGGCGATCGGAGAACCAGCCGTACCGTTGGGCGGCGTGGGTGACTATTTTCGCCGGCCCGCGTGACGCTGCTCGGCTTCGGGATGAGTTACTGTAACAGTGTGCGCGTCGGCCTCAGCTGGTTCAAACCAGCCGCTGTTGCTAGTGTAAGCATCCATCACTGTCGTGCCGTCATCGGTATAGGTCTTTCCTCGCTCAAAATGATACGAGGAAAACTCTAGGTCTGCCTCCAGCAATTGCTTGCACCGGTAGGTTTGAAGCTTCCTGGGCATCGATCTTCCTGCTTTGGGAGGGATGTGGCAACGCTCCATCCACGGGCAATTATGTATGGATGATCTGTAAGGAAATCATAACGACTTCATCGCGGGATTCGTCTATCGGGTGAGCCGCTCCCTCATCTCACCGGAATTTAACCGCATTGGTGCAGCATGAGTGCCACTGCTAACATGCCCTGATTCCAAACGCTTTTCATACGGTTGCCCATCCATGAGCCAGAGATCCTGCTTGTCCGTCATCCTTGCCGCCGGCGAGGGAACGCGCATGAAAAGCGCGATGCCGAAGGTGCTGCATGCCATTGCCGGCCTGCCGATGGTGGCGCATGTGGTGAGGGCGGCCGAGGCGGCCGGCGCGACGGGTGTAGCGCTGGTGATCGGTCATGGCGCCGAGGAGATGCGCAAGGCGGCGCAGAAATTCGCGCCTAAGGCTGAGACCTTCGTGCAGGAGAGGCGACTCGGGACCGGGCATGCCGTGCTTGCCGCGCGTGAAGCGATTTCAAAGGGTTACGACGACGTGCTCGTCATGTTCGGCGATACGCCGCTGATCGATGCCGGCGCGCTGGCGGCGGCGCGGCAAAAGCTGGCTGAGGGCGCCGCCGTCGCGGTCATCGGCTTTCGTCCGCCCAGCCCCACCGGCTACGGCCGGCTGATCGAGAAGGGCGGCAAGCTCGTCGCCATCCGCGAGGAGAAAGACTGCTCCGAAGCGGAGAAAAAGATCGGCTTCTGCAATGCCGGGATGATGGCGGTGGCGGGCAAGCATGCGCTGCGGCTGCTCGACAAGGTCGGCAACAAGAACGCCAAGGGCGAATATTATCTCACCGATATCGTCGAGATCGCCGGCGCGGACGGGCTCGACGTGGTGGCCACCGAAGCGAGTTTCGAGAGCGCGCTCGGCATCAACAACCGGGCCGAACTCGCCGAGGCGGAAGCCATCTGGCAGGGCCGCCGGCGGCGCGAGGCCATGCTGGATGGCGTCACGCTGATCGCGCCGGAAACCGTCTATTTCTCGCATGACACCGAGATCGGAGCCGACACCATTGTCGAGCCGAACGTCTGGTTCGGGCCGGGGGTGCGGATCGCCAATGGCGCGAAAATCCATGCCTTCAGCCATATCGAGGGCGCGACGATCGCCGCGAATTGCGATGTCGGACCGTTCGCGCGGCTGCGGCCGGGCGCCGAACTCAAGCAAAAGGCCAAGGTCGGCAATTTCTGCGAGGTCAAGCAGGCGACGATCGAGGAGGGCGCCAAGGTCAACCATCTGACCTATATCGGCGACGCACGCGTCGGCGCCGGGGCCAATATCGGCGCCGGCACCATCACCTGCAATTATGACGGCTATTCGAAATTCTTCACCGATATCGGCGAGGGCGCTTTTGTCGGCTCGAACTCCTCGCTGGTCGCGCCGGTCACGATCGGCAAGGGCGGTTACATCGCCTCGGGCAGCGTGATCACTGAAAGCGTGCCCGACGACGCGCTGGCCTTCGGCCGCGCCCGCCAGAAGACGATTCCTGGGAAAGGCAAGGAACTGCGGGAGCGCTTTGCCTCTGCTGCCGCGGCCAGGAAGAAGGCCGCGGAATGATCTTTGCCGGTTACCTGCGGAAAGCAACTCCGCCAAATATGAACGAGTCAGAACCAAGGCCCTGAAAAGCCGAGCGGTTCACGTAACCGGATTGCAAGAGCGACTTGTCATATTCATGTGTCAAAGACCGTTCCGGCTGACACGGAACGAAACGCAAAGTGACTTTCGCGGCAGGCCGGCAGTCCCTAGATAACGCTGGGTTTTCCGCTGGGAATCGGGGGCTATCGCATGTGCGGCATCGTTGGAATTGTCGGCCAAGCCCAAGTCGCGCCGCTCATTGTCGATGCGCTGAAGCGGCTTGAATATCGCGGCTACGACTCGGCCGGCGTCGCCACCATCGAGAAGGGCGAACTCGGCCGCCGGCGCGCCGAAGGCAAGCTGATCAATCTCGAACGCCGGCTGAAGGAAGAGCCGCTCGACGGCACGATCGGCATCGGCCACACGCGCTGGGCGACGCATGGCGTACCCAACGAGACCAATGCGCATCCGCATTTCTCCAACGGCGTCGCGATCGTCCATAACGGCATCATCGAGAATTTCGCCGAGCTGCGCGACGAGCTTACCCGTGACGGCTATGCTTTCGCCTCGCAGACCGACACCGAGGTCGTCGCGCATCTGGTGGCGCGCGAACTCGCCAAGGGGCTGAAGCCGGTCGAGGCGGCGCATGCGGCGCTGAAGCGGCTATCGGGCGCGTTCGCGCTGGCGATCATGTTCAAGGGCGACGAGGACCTTATCGTCGGCGCCCGCAACGGCCCGCCGCTCGCGGTCGGCCATGGCGAGGGCGAGATGTTTTTGGGTTCCGACGCGATTGCGCTGGCGCCCTTCACCAACTCGATCACCTATCTCGAAGACGGCGACTGGGCCGTCGTGCGCCGCAACGGCGTGACGATCTACGACATCGACGGCAACAAGGTTGCCCGCGGGCGCCAGCAGTCGCTGTCGACCAGTTTCATGGTCGACAAGGGCAACCGCCGCCACTTCATGGAAAAGGAAATCCACGAACAGCCCGAAGTGATCTCGCACACGCTGGCGCATTATGTCGATTTCGTCTCGGGCGCGTCTAAGCCGCTCGATCTGCCGTTCGATTTTGCCAAGATCGGCCGCCTGGCGCTCTCGGCCTGCGGCACCGCCTATCTCGCCGGGCTGATCTCGAAATACTGGTTCGAGCGCTATGCGCGGCTGCCCGTCGACATCGATGTCGCCTCGGAGTTCCGCTATCGCGAGATGCCGCTGTCGGCCAATGACGCCGCTTTCTTCATCTCGCAGTCGGGCGAAACGGCCGATACGCTCGCCTCGCTGCGCTATTGCCGCAAGGCCGGCATGAAGATCGGCGCCGTCGTCAATGTGCGCGAATCGACCATGGCGCGCGAATCCGACGTCGTGCTGCCGACGCTGGCCGGGCCGGAGATCGGTGTTGCCTCGACCAAGGCGTTCACCTGCCAGCTGTCTGTCTTGGCTGCGCTCGCGGTCCGCGCGGGCGTTGCGCGCGGCACGATCTCGCGCGACCAAGAAAAGCAGCTGGTACGCGAGCTTTCCGAAGCGCCGCGCTTCGCCACCCAGGTGTTGAAGCTCGACGAGCAGATCGAGCGCATCTCGCGCGAGCTGTCGCGCTACAAGGATGTGCTCTATCTCGGCCGCGACACCAATTTCCCGCTCGCCATGGAAGGCGCGCTGAAGCTCAAGGAAATCTCCTACATCCATGCCGAAGGCTATGCGGCGGGCGAATTGAAGCACGGGCCGATTGCGCTGATCGACGAGAACATGCCGGTGATTGTGATCGCGCCGCATGACCGCATCTTCGAAAAGACGGTGTCGAACATGCAGGAGGTGGCGGCGCGCGGTGGCAAGATCATCCTGATCACCGACGCCAAGGGCGCTGCCCAGGCCAGCGTCAAGACGATGGAAACGATCATCCTGCCGGAAGTGCCGGAGATCATTTCGCCGATCATCTACGCGCTGCCGATCCAGATGCTGGCCTATTTCACCGCCGTGTTCATGGGCACCGACGTCGACCAGCCGCGCAATTTGGCGAAGTCCGTGACGGTGGAGTAGGGCGCAGGGCAAGACGCTCGAGCTCTTTAAAAACTTCGCAGTTCCAAAGCGTCAAGCGGTTCACTAATGTTGCGGCGCAACCTCCGCCGCGGTGAGCCATGTCCGACGCCCCGAAGACCTCCGGCATGACCCGGCTCAGGAATTATTTCCTGACCGGCTTCATCGTCTGCGCGCCGCTGGCGATCACCGTTTATATCGCCTGGTCGCTGATCGGCTGGGTCGATTCCTGGGTAAAACCCTATATCCCGGCACGCTACAACCCCGACACCTATCTGCCATTCCCGGTGCCTGGCTTCGGGTTGATCGTGGCGCTGGTGCTGATCACGCTGATTGGCTTCCTGACGGCCAACATCGTCGGCCGTGCCATCGTCAATTTCGGCGAGCGCCTGCTTGGCCGCATGCCGCTGGTGCGCGGCATTTACGGCTCGCTGAAGCAGATTTTCGAGACGGTGCTGTCCAACAAGGGCGACATGTTCCGCCAGGTCGGGCTGGTCGAATATCCGCGCAAAGGCGTCTGGTCGCTGGTCTTCGTCGCCAGCGAGAAGGAAACCGAGATCAACCAGAAGCTCGACCAGGACGGCGATCCGCTGATCGCGGTGTTCATGCCGTGCACGCCGAACCCGACCACCGGTTTCCTGATGTATGTGCCGAAATCCGAGATCGTGCCGCTCGACATGTCGATCGAGGACGGCGCCAAGCTGATCGTATCGGCTGGTCTGGTGGCGCCGGAGGTCAAGACCAAGCTGGTGACGCTGAATGGCGAGCCTATCGAAGGCGCGCTCGCCAATCCGGCGGTCGGCGCTGCTCAGCCGGCGCGCAGCAGCCGTACCGCTTCGTCGCGTCCGAACAGGTAAAGCAGGAGCCGCAGCGCCTCACCGCGCTCGGATTGCAATTCCGGATCGCGCGACAGGATCAGCCTTGCGTCGTCGCGCGCGGCTTCGAGCAGGTCGGCGTGAAATTCCAGGCGCGCCACCTGGAAGCCGGGCGTGCCGGACTGCCTTGTGCCGAGCAGCTCGCCTTCGCCGCGCAGTTTCAAATCCTCCTCGGCGATTTTGAAGCCGTCCTCGGTCTCGCGCATCACCGACAGCCGGCGCTTCGCCGTCTCGCCGAGCGGGTCCTTGTAGAGCAGCACGCAGGAAGAGGACTTGTCGCCGCGCCCGACGCGGCCGCGCAACTGGTGCAACTGGGCAAGGCCGAAGCGCTCGGCATGCTCGATGACCATGATGGTGGCGTCCGGCACGTCGACGCCGACCTCGATGACGGTGGTGGCGATCAGGATGCGCGTTTCGCCTTCCTTGAAGGCGCGCATCGCCTCGTCCTTCTCCGCGCCCTTCATGCGGCCGTGCACGAGGCCGATGCGGTCGCCGAACAGCGGCTTCAGCGAGGCGAAGCGGTCCTCGGCCGACATCAGCTTGATTTCTTCGGATTCCTCGACGAGCGGACAGATCCAGTAGATCTTCTGGCCATCGGCGACGGCATCGAGCATACGGCCGACCAGCTCGTCCAGCCGCTCCAGCGGCAGTGTGACGGTGCGGATCGGCCGGCGGCCGGCCGGCTTTTCGGTGAGCTTGGAGACATCCATGTCGCCGAAAGCGGTGAGCACCAGCGTGCGCGGGATGGGCGTCGCCGTCATCACCAGCATGTCGGGCGCATCGCCCTTGGCGGTGATGGCAAGGCGCTGGTGGACGCCGAAGCGATGCTGTTCGTCTACCACCGCGAAGACGAGGTCGTGAAACGCAACACTTTCCTGGAACAGCGCGTGGGTGCCGACGACGATGTCGATTGCGCCGCTGGCAAGGCCCGCAAGCGTGTCGGCCCGCTCGCGGCCTTTTTCGCGGCCGGTCAGGATCGCTATCCGAAGCCCGACCTTTTGCGCCAGCGGCGCGATCGTCGCCAGATGCTGGCGCGCCAGGATTTCGGTCGGCGCCATCAGCGCTGCCTGGCCGCCGGCCTCGACGGCGCGCGCCATGGCAAGCAGCGCCACCACGGTCTTGCCGGAGCCGACATCGCCCTGCAGCAGGCGCAGCATGCGTTCGGGGTCGGCAAGGTCGGCGTTGATCTCGGCCAGCGCGAACTCCTGGCTGGGCGTCAGCTTGTAGGGCAGGGCCGCGCGCAATTTCTCGACGATCTGGCCATGGCCGGTGAGCGGTCGGCCCGACAGGCGACGGATCTTTGCCCGCACCAAAGCGAGCGACACCTGGCCGGCCAGCAATTCGTCATAGGCAAGGCGGCGCCAGGCCGGGCCCTCGACGGCGACGTCGATCGGGTCGGTGGGATGGTGGACCCGGGCCAGCGCATCGCCGAAGGGGGCGAATGTATGCTGACGCATGAAGGCGTCGTCCTGCCATTCCGGCAGTTCCGGCAGACGGCCGAGCGCCTGGCCGATGGCGCGGCGCAGCACCTTGGTCGACAGGCCGGCGGTCAGCGGATAGACCGGCTCGACCAAGGGCAGGCTGTCGGCCTCGCTGGTCAAAGCGATATGGTCGGGATGGACCATGCTCGGGCGGCCGTTGAACCACTCCATGCGGCCGGAGACGATGACATGCTCGCCCACCGGCATCGCCTTTTCGAGATAGGCGGCATGGGCATGGAAGAAGGTCAGGCCGATCTCGCCGGTGTCGTCATGGGCGTAGACGCGATAGGGCACCGAGCGGTTGCCGCGCGGCGGCGGCTGATGGCGGTCGATGCGTACTTCGAGCGTGACGATTGCGCCTGCGGGCGCGAGCGCGATGCCGGGACGGTTGCGGCGGTCGATCACCGTGTTGGGCAGCACGAACAGAAGGTCGGCGGCGCGGGCGGCTCGGTCGCCCAGGTCGGCGGGCACGACCTTCTCGATCAGCGTGCCGACTTTCGGGCCGATGCCGGCAAGCGATGTGATGGGCACGAACAATGGATCGAGGATGGAGGGACGCATTGTGTCAGCTTATGTCGCGACGGCGGCAGCGCAAAGGCTGACACCGCTCTCTATCCACGCTATATCGCCGCTTCGAACAGGGATGCGGCGCCATGACCGGAACACAGCGATCAAGCGAGGGGCTCGATGCCCGACGCCGCAAGCTCTTGTTCCGCTCCTGGCATCGCGGCATGCGCGAGATGGATCTTATCCTTGGAACCTTCGCCGATGCAGAGATCGCCGCCTTGACCGGCGACGAAATCGACCAATATGAGATGCTTCTCGAAATCCCCGACACCGAATTTTTCCCGATGGTCACCGGCGAGCGCCCGGTTCCGCCCGATATCGATTGCGCGGTGCTGCAAAAGATCCTGGCGTCGCGCCGGACCATGACATTTTGAAAACAAGCATATCCATGAGCCTTATCCCTACAATCGGCCTGCCGAAAGGCCGCGCCGGCCAGTTCATCGTCGACGGCGTCGCCGACGGCTACGAAGCCTTCGCGCTGGTGCAAACGGCGCTGGAGATCGCACCCGACAAGCCGGTGCTGTTCGTGGCGCGCGACGGCCAGCGGCTGCCGGCCATCATCGAGGCCTTGGCCTTTGCCGCGCCTGGCCTGCCTGTGCTGGAACTGCCGGCCTGGGATTGCCTGCCTTACGACCGCGTTTCGCCCGGCGCCGATGCCGCGGCCCGTCGGCTCGATGCGCTTTCGGCCATGATCGCGCTGGCCCAGAAGCCGCATCGCGCCGTGGTTCTGACCACCGCCAATGCGCTTTTGCAGCGCATTCCGCCGGCCGAGTTGATCGAAGCGCAGACTTTTCATGCCAGGCCCGGCAACCAGATCGACATGAACGCGCTGATCGCGCGGCTTGAAATCTCCGGCTTCGAACGGGTGCCGACGGTGCGCGGTCTCGGTGAATTCGCGGTGCGCGGCGGCATCCTCGACCTGTTCGCGCCGGGATGGAGCGAGGCGCTGCGTCTCGATTTCTTCGGCGACACGCTGGAATCGATCCGCGTCTTCGATGCGGCGACCCAGCGCACCACGGGGCAGCGCAAATCGATGTCGCTGCAGGCGATGAGCGAGGTAGCGCTGACGCCGGAGACGATCAGCCGTTTCCGCCGCTCCTATATCGAAGCGTTCGGCGCGCCGTCGCGCGACGACGCGCTCTATGCCGCGGTCAGCGAAGGCCGGCGCTTTGCCGGCATGGAGCACTGGCTGCCGTTCTTCTATGAGCGGTTGGAGACCGTGTTCGATTATCTGCCGGACGCGCCTGTCGTTTTCGATCATCTGGCACATGAGGCGCTGGCCGAGCGGCACACGCTGATCGTCGATCACTACGAGGCGCGCCGCAAACAGGCCGACAGCGCGCTGAAGGACGCGGTGCCCTACAAGCCCGTGGCGCCGGACCTGCTCTATCTGTCGCCGGACAATCTCAAAGCCTCGCTCGGGCCACGCGAGGATATCGATTTCACGGTCTTCGATGCACCCGATGTCGGCGGCAAAAAAGTCTTCCATGCCGGCTCGCGGCAGGGCCGCAGTTTTGCCGAGGAGCGCGCCGACCCCAACATCAATGTCTTCGACGTCGTCGTAAGACACATTGCGGATGAACGCGCCGCGCGCCGCCGCGTTGTCGTCGCCGGCTGGACGGAAGGTTCGCTCGACCGTCTAGGCCAGATCCTGGCCGAGCACCATCTCGGCAATCTGAAGCAGGTGGCAACGCTCACCGACGTCGAAAAGCTGGAGCCGGGGCAGGCGGGTCTTGCCGTGCTGCCGCTGGAATCGGGCTTCGAGACCGACGACTTGGTCGTCGTCGCCGAGCAGGATATTCTCGGCGACAGGCTGATCCGGCGTTCCAAGCGCAAGAAGAAGGCTTCGGATTTCATCGCCGAGGCCTCGTCGCTGTCGGCCGGCGACATCGTCGTGCATGCCGATCATGGCATCGGCCGTTTCATCGGCCTGCGCACCATCGAGGCCGTCGGTGCGCCGCATGACTGCCTCGAAATCCACTATGCCGGCGACGACCGGCTGTTCCTGCCGGTGGAAAACATCGAGCTTCTGTCGCGCTACGGTTCGGATTCGGCCGAGGCGACGCTCGACAAGCTCGGCGGCGGCGCCTGGCAGTCGCGCAAGGCGCGGCTGAAGAAACGCCTGCTCGACATGGCCGGGCAACTGATCCGCATCGCCGCCGAGCGTCAGATGCGCTCCGCGCCCGCCATGATCCCCGCCGAGGGCCTGTATGGCGAGTTTTCCGCGCGTTTCCCTTACGAGGAAACCGACGACCAGCAGACGGCGATCGATTCCGTCATGGACGATCTCGGCGCCGGCAAGCCGATGGACCGGCTGGTCTGCGGCGATGTCGGCTTCGGCAAGACGGAAGTGGCGCTGCGCGCGGCCTTCATCGCGGCCATGGAAGGGTTCCAGGTCGCGGTCGTCGTGCCGACGACCTTGCTGTCGCGCCAGCATTTCAAGACCTTCTCGCAGCGCTTCTCCGGCCTGCCGATCCGCGTTGCCCAAGCCTCGCGGCTGGTCGGCGCCAAGGAACTGGCGGAAACCAAGAAAGGCATCGCCGAGGGCCAGGTCGACATCGTCATCGGCACCCATGCGCTGCTCGGCTCGGCGATTTCGTTCAAGAATCTCGGCCTCTTGATCATCGACGAGGAGCAGCATTTCGGCGTCAAGCATAAGGAGCGGCTGAAGGACCTCAAGACCGACGTCCATGTGCTGACGCTGTCGGCAACGCCGATCCCGCGCACCTTGCAGCTGGCGCTGACCGGTGTGCGCGAGCTATCGCTAATCGCCACGCCGCCGGTCGACCGCATGGCGGTGCGCACCTTCATCTCGCCTTTCGATCCGCTGGTCATCCGCGAAACGCTGCTCAGAGAGCGCTATCGCGGCGGCCATTCCTTCTATGTCGTGCCGCGCATCAGCGATCTCGCTGAAATCCATGATTTCCTGAAGGAATCGGTGCCGGAACTGAAAGTCGCGGTGGCCCATGGCCAGATGCCTCCGGGCGAGCTCGACGATATCATGAACGCCTTCTATGACGGCCAGTACGACGTGCTGTTGTCGACCACCATTGTCGAATCCGGGCTCGACATCCCGACCGCCAACACGCTGATCATCCACCGCGCCGACATGTTCGGCCTGTCGCAGCTCTATCAGCTGCGCGGCCGTGTCGGCCGCTCCAAGGTGCGCGCCTATGCGCTGTTCACGCTGCCGGCCAAGCGCAAGCTGACCGACACCGCCGAGCGCCGGCTGAAGGTTCTGCAGTCGCTGGACACGCTGGGCGCCGGCTTCCAGCTGGCCAGCCACGACCTCGACATCAGGGGCGCCGGCAATCTGCTTGGTGAAGAGCAGTCCGGCCATATCAAGGAGGTCGGCTTCGAGCTGTACCAGCAGATGCTGGAGGAGGCCGTGGCCGAAGTGAAGGATTCCGGCGAGGTCCAGGATGGCGGCTGGTCGCCACAGATCGCCGTCGGCACGGCGGTGATGATCCCGGAAAGCTATGTGCCGGACTTGCAACTCAGGCTGGCGCTTTACCGCCGACTCGGCGACCTCGAAAACACCGATGAGATCGACGCTTTCGGCGCCGAGCTCATCGACCGCTTCGGGCCGCTGCCGGAAGAGGTGACGCACCTGCTCAAGATCGTCTTCATCAAGGCGCTCTGCCGCAAGGCCAATGTCGAGAAGCTCGACGCCGGCCCCAAGGGTGTCGTCATCCATTTCCGCAAGCGCGAATTCCCCAATCCGGTCGGGCTGGTCAAATACATCGGCGAGCAGGGCTCGCTGGCCAAGATCCGGGCAGACCACAGCGTCGTCTTCATGCGCGACTGGCCGAATGCGGAGAAGCGGCTCGCCGGCTCGGCCGTCGTGATGACGCAACTGGCGCGGCTGGTCGACAAAGGCGGCTTAAGCACTTGGGCTAAGCTGTATGCTGGTGGCAGCGGCAGCCTGTCTATTACAAGGAAATAGTAACCTACCCGAAAAGATCGGCGGTATTTGCCGGACCTGCGACGATTGGGACTATTGCAATATTTTTATCGAAAGGTGCAATTGGTTTCGTTGATCATCGCTGCAGGGGCTGACTATGAACCCGCGAACCTTCGATGAATACTGGCTCGGCTACCTCGCCGGCCACTCTAAATCTTCAACGCGGCTTGTCCATTATCTCGGTCTTTTCTTTGCGCCGATCGCCGGGGTCGCGGCATCATTTCTTGTTGTCTGGTGGGCTTTCCTGGTCATCATTCCGTTCTTCTACCTTGCGGCCCTGTTCACGCATCCTCTGCTTGAACATAACAGCAACAAGCCTTTCGCGGAACGGCCGCTGTGGAGCGCCATTGCACTGCTTCGCATGCTCGCGCTCGACCTGACGGGAGGTCTCGGCGGCCAGCTCAGGCGTCTGGACGAGGTCGGCCGATAGGCATGCAAGCGGCTGTCGTCGCAGTCTGCTCGGCAATCCTGGTGGCTGGGGCCGGGTTCCACCTTTATTGGGGATTTGGCGGCCGAGCCGGTGCAGGCATTTCGCTGCCCCAGCGCGAGGATGGCAGCCCTGCGATGAAGGAAACGGCCATCGGCGCATTGGCTATAGGCGTTATCTTGGCGCTGGTTTTACTGCTCGTTCTCAGCTTTGCCGGCCTGATCGATGTGCCAGTACCGCGCTGGCTGTTGAAGACAGCCATAATCGTTTGGGCGATCATATTCACCCTGCGTGCGTTGAGCTGGTCGCGCTATTTCGGGCTGTTCAAGCGCGTGAGGAACACGCGTTTCGCCAGATATGACAGTTTGCTCTACAGCCCTGCCTGCCTGGTGCTGGGACTGGGGCTGTTTTGTCTGGCGATGGCGGACGCGGTCTAGCCACCCGGCGGGACCATTCGCCACCGCTGAAAAACCCGGCTAGAATAGGTAATCGGCTTCGTGTAAGGAGCCGCAACCCCCATATGGGGCGGGTTTGGCGGACGATGGCGTCTGCCTGTTGGTTTTGACGCAATTCCCTGGAATTGCTCCGAAAGGGCGTTGGGTGCAGCGATGACGAAATGGTCGCCGAATTCGTGGAGAGCAATGCCGATCAAGCAGGTTCCGGCCTATCCGGACCTTGCGGCGCTGAAGGCGACGGAGGCCCAGCTTGCTACCTTTCCGCCACTGGTTTTTGCCGGTGAGGCGCGCAAGCTGAAGAAGCAGCTGGCGGCGGTCGCGGCCGGCGAGGCTTTCCTGCTGCAGGGCGGCGACTGTGCCGAAAGCTTTGCCGAGCATGGCGCCGACAACATCCGCGACTTCTTCCGCGTCTTCCTGCAGATGTCGGTGGTGCTGACCTTCGCCGGCGCGCAGCCGGTGGTCAAGGTCGGCCGTGTCGCCGGCCAGTTCGCCAAGCCGCGTTCGTCCGACAACGAGACCAAGAGCGGCGTGACGCTGCCGAGCTATCGCGGCGACATCATCAACGGCATCGAATTCGACGCCAAGTCGCGCATTCCGGATCCTGCCCGCCAGGAGATGGCCTATCGCCAGTCGGCCGCGACGCTGAACCTTTTGCGCGCCTTCGCGCAGGGCGGCTATGCCAGCCTTGAGAACGTGCATCGCTGGATGCTCGGCTTCGTCGCCGACAGCCCACAGGGCGAGAAGTACGAATCCCTGGCCAACCGCATCACCGAGACGATGGACTTCATGAAGGCCGTCGGCATCACCTCGGAGACCAACTACGCACTGCGCGAGACCGATTTCTACACCAGCCACGAGGCGCTGCTGCTCGGCTATGAGCAGGCGCTGACCCGCGTCGATTCCACATCCGGCGACTGGTACGCGACCTCTGGCCATATGATCTGGATCGGCGACCGCACCCGCCAGCCCGACCATGCGCATGTCGAATATTGCCGTGGCATCAAGAACCCGCTCGGCTTGAAATGCGGACCGTCGCTGACGCCGGACGGGTTGCTCGAGCTGATCGACCTGCTCAATCCCGAGAACGAGCCCGGACGGCTGACCCTGATTGCGCGTTTCGGCTCCGACAAGGTTGCCGAGCACCTGCCGAAGCTGGTGCGGGCGGTGAAGAAGGAAGGCCGCAACGTCGTGTGGTCGTCCGATCCGATGCATGGCAACACGATCGAGGCCGCTGGCTACAAGACGCGTCCGTTCGACCGCATCCTGAAGGAAGTGCAGACCTTCTTCGAGGTGCATCGTGCCGAAGGCACGCATCCGGGCGGCATCCATGTCGAGATGACCGGCAAGAACGTCACCGAGTGCACCGGCGGTGCCCGCGCCATCACGGCCGAGGATTTGCAGGACCGCTACCACACCCATTGCGACCCGCGCCTCAACGCCGATCAGGCGATCGAGCTCGCCTTTCTGGTCTCGGATCTGCTCAAGAAGAGCCATCCGATCCAGCACAGGCAGGCCGCCAACGCCTGAGCAGGCGAGCCCTTACCAATATGAGAAAGGCGCTGGATCGAAATCCGGCGCCTTTTCATTTTTGAGGTGTTCGTCGAGGTAGGTTCGCCGGTTAATCCGCATCGGGCGGCTGTGGCGGATCGCCCGGCAGATCGCTCCTTCCGGGCGGGAAGACGGCAAAATTAACGGCGATCGGCGGCTCCCGCAGCGACCAGTTGAAATACGCGGTCTTGACCGGCAGACCGGCAATCCAGGGCCGCAGCCGCGCTGGGGGCGCGTCGCCCAG
The DNA here is from genome assembly GCF_041355295.1 of Mesorhizobium sp. RCC_202. Classification (NCBI taxonomy): domain Bacteria; kingdom Pseudomonadati; phylum Pseudomonadota; class Alphaproteobacteria; order Hyphomicrobiales; family Phyllobacteriaceae; genus Mesorhizobium; species Mesorhizobium sp. RCC_202. The sequence continues at coordinate 448,466 of NZ_JBFUPO010000005.1, read as the reverse complement.
CCATACCAGCAGCATGCCCTGTTCATGCAGGCGTTGGTCCGTGATCCAGGGCGCGAGCCGTCTGTCGAGCGTCGTGAAGATCGAGGGCTCGTCCGGAGCGTCGAGGCCGGCCAGCATCGCCACGCCGTCTTCGCCACCGACAATGCCCAACCGACCATGCATGGTCTGGTGCCAGATCGTCTCGGCTGTCTCCGATATGGACGGCGCGTCCCAGCAGAAGGGTTGCAGGCGGCCAATGACGTTGCAGCCTGTCCAACGGGTCCCCGCATAGGCGCTGGACACGCCGACGATGCAGACCAGCGCAAGCACCGCTAGCCGGCGCAGCTCGGTCGTGCCGAGCCGCTCGCCGAGCAGGGCGACAGCCACGGCGCCGACGAGGTTGTACATGGTCGCGCCCCAGGACTCGCCGGTGCCGGTGAACAGCGAAGCAACCATCACCAGCAGCGCCGGCCCAAGGCCCATCCACACCAGGTAGATGACGGCCCGGCGCTCGACGGCCGGGTATAACAAGCGAGCCAGCCCGGATTGTTTCAGCTGCCGCAGCAGGCCGGAGAGGCCAAGGACGACGAGGAAGGCCGACAGTCCGGCAAGCTGGACGCCGATATAATAGAGGCGGGCACGGTGAGCGAGCACCCACGCATCGCGATGCTCGGCATAAGTCAGCGGCAGGAAATCGAAGCGATAAAGCGCAATCGCCAGCGGTGCCGCGATGGCCAGGAACAGGGCAAGACCCAGCCATGGCCACGGCGTGGCCAGACGGTTTCGGGCGCGTGCGTCATAGAGAATCCAGGCCGCGCCGAACAGCAGCAGCAGGCCGGTGGAGAATTTGGCATAGAGCCCGATGCCGGCGACGAGGCCGAGCGCCAGCCACCAGCCAGGGCGCCCGTCGCGCGCGGCGCGCCAAAGCAACCAGCAGATGCCGGCCCAGAAAGGCATCTGCGCATAGTCATGATTGAATTGCGGCGTCGGCCAGCCGAAGAAATAGATCGACGGCATCAGGAGCACGGCGGCGAGCGCGCGGGTCGGGCCCATGATGTCGCGGGCCAGACAATAGACCAGGACGAAGGTCGTCGAGATCATCAGTTGCGAGATGAGATATTGCGGCCAGCGGGTCGAGCCGGTCAGCAGATGACCGATCTCGAGCAGCCAGCAGGGGAGTTGCGGGTGCTTGTAGGTCAACAAGACCCATTCGCGGCCCCACATGAAGCCCTCGACGACATCGCGTGGCGGCCCGACATTGACGATCGCCGGCATGATCGTCCAGCACAGGGTCTGGGCCAGGCACAAGAGCGCCAGCAATTGCCACGGGTGTTGGACCAGGCCGGTCCATATCGAAGACCGGGTGCCTTCCGCCGCGGCGGCCGCTGGCCAAAGATGCAAGGATTCGCTCGACATGCGAGCCTAAAATCACACCGGCGGATGTCTGAATAGCGCAATAGCGAAAGCTTACGAAAATGTATTCTTTCGCAACATTGTAAAACCAAGATCTCGATGGAATTCAACACTATGTCTGCTCCGGCGCCCGGAGCCGGGCCGTGTTCGGCTGCCTGTTATCTTGGGGCCGGCAGGTTGTTTCCGAGGCGCGCCGTTCATCACCATCGAGGTGCCTTCATGCATCACCAGCATGCCGTCATTCATCATCGCGGGCTCGACTTCTGGTCGGCGCGCGCCGCGGTTCTCGTCATCATCTGCCTGCAGCTTCTGGTCATCAACAATCTGTCCTTCGGCCCACGCTGGCTGGCCCCGACGATCGAGGCGGCATTGCTGGTGCCCCTGTCAATCGCCACGGCCTGGACGCAGATGGCGACGCAGAAGGCCGTCGATCACGAGCATTGGTACACGATCGGCCAATTCCGCCTCTATATCCGCCGCGCCGCCCTGGTGATGACCGGCGTCATCAGCGTCATGAATTGCGGCGCGCTGGTCTTCCTGGTGCGGGCGCTGCTCGAAGGCCATGCCGGTGCCGGCACGACGCTGCTCATCGATGCGCTCAACATCTGGGTCACCAACGTGATTGTCTTTGCGCTGTGGTTCTGGAGCACGGATCGCGGCGGCCCGCCGACCTGCGGCCTGGTCAAGCGCGCGCAGGCGGATTTCCTGTTCCCGCAGATGACATTGCCCGACCGCGAGACCGGTGGCTGGCTCCCCGGCTTCGTCGACTATGTCTTCCTGGCCTTCACCAATGCGACGGCGTTCTCGCCGACCGACACCTTGCCGCTGACGCAGCGCGCCAAGCTTTTGATGATGGCCGAAGCGATGATTTCGCTCTTGACGATCGCGCTGGTGGCCGCGCGAGCCGTCAATATATTGGCCTAGACTGCGCAAATATTCAGGTGAGGCGGCCTGACCTGAATATCGGCACAGCTTTCGAATTCAGTGGCCGCGCTCCCAGCGCATGTCGGTGAGCCTTGGATCAGTGAAGGCGGCGCGAGGGAATTCGAGCCGCTTGTCCGGGAATTCGCAGATCGCCTGGATGCCGAACGAGCCGATGCGGATACGCCATGTCTGCGGTTCGATCGGCTTTGCCTTGGCGAAGCCCCGGCACGTCAAAAGCGCGATGTTGGCGCCCTTGGGGTCGCGCGCCGAGCGGTAGCGGATCGCCTGCATCCCGGCTTCCCGCGCCACGTCGGCGATCGTCTGGCAGGCGGCATAGTCGGTCGGACGCGTCCAGGCCTGTTCATCGCGGTCGAGCGGCGGGCGCGTCAGGTCGATGGCCGTCTCGCATTTGATGGCCGCGGCGAAGGCGGTGTATTCGGCGGCATCGTTCGGCCATTGTGTCTGTGGCGATTCGGCGAAGAACAGCAGGCGGTAGAAGGCCATTTCCGCCACCGCTGTCAGCACGGTCTCGGCGGCGTAATAAACACCTTTGGTCTTGCCGGCGCGACGGAAACGCGAGCCGTACGGATAGACCGAACCATAGCGGAACGGCGTCGCCAGCAGATAGTGCAGGTGGCGGCACTCCATCGGGATCTGCGGCTTGGTGTCCTCGACGAGGTCCTCCAGCAGCGCCTGCTCGTCGAGCGTGTCGACAAGCTTCAGCGTCGAGACGCGATGCTGCGCCTCGACCATGCGCCAGTACTTGCCTTCGAGCCTTACGGCCTCAGACGAGAGCGCGTCGGGAGTCCAGATAGGCAATGACATCGACAAGTCCGGCAATGGTCAGGATCTTTTCGAGCGGGGAGCCGTCGAACACCGTATTGGGGTTCTTCAGCCATGCCCGGGCGACGCTCTCGTCGCCGCCGACAATGGCGTCGAGCGAACGGAACAGGCGCACGAACAGCACCGCAAGCTCGAACGGCTTGGTGCCGCGTTCAAGCTGGAACTCCTGCTTGCGCATGCGCGAGACCGTTGCTTCCGAAACGCCGATGACCAAAGCGAGCGTCCTGGCGGTGATGTCGAGCAGGTCGGCCGCGCGCAGCGTGGCCTTGGTGATGACGGCATTTTCGGCCGCCGCCGCAGCCGCGACTGGACGTTGCATAAGCGCACCCTTTCATTTCTGTGGAAAATATAGGCCACAAAAATTCATTTGGAAAGGGGCCAGGCCGGATTTCAGTCTTTCTTGTAGAGCAGCCAGCCCTTGCCGGGGCGACTGGCCATCGCCGAGTGCCTGGTCACCCGGTTGCGGCCGCCGACCTTGGAGCGATACAGCGCCCGGTCGGCCTTGCTGTAGAGATCCTCGGCATTTTCAGCTTCCGAGGCCATGCAGATGCCCATGGAGATGGTCACGGTGCCATAGTTCATACCGGTCTGGCTGCTGGTGAACGGGGTCTGTTCGATCAGCGCCCGGATGCGCTCGGCAATCTCGTATGTGGCGTCCCCGCTGGCGCCTTCGATGATCAGCGCGAATTCCTCGCCGCCGGTGCGCGCGACGAACATGTCGGGGCGCACGCTGGACTGGAAGATCTCGGCGATGATCTGCAAGATCTTGTCGCCGACCGGATGGCCGTAGCGATCGTTGATGTCCTTGAAGTGGTCGATATCGGCGAGGATCAAGGCGTTGAACAGGATGCCGCGGTTGCTGTTGTAGATGCGGGTGATTTCCTTGTCGAAGGCGCGGCGGTTCCACAGCTGGGTCAGCGGATCGGTATCGGCAAGCCGTTTGTATTCCTCGAGCTTCGACTTGACGCTTTCGAGCTCGGCCGTCTTCTCGCTGAGCGTGGTGGCGACCTGGCGGTTATGATCCAGCGTCGAATGGGTCGCGGCCGACATGGCGGTGGTGATCTTGTGCAGCAATTCCTGCGAAAGCAGGCTGCGATTGCTCAAACCGCTGGATGTTTCGTCGAGAATGCGGCCATACTTTTCGACATGCGTGCGCTCACTGCGCAGCAGTGCCGCGACATCCTCCAACTCCCTGGCGATTGCGTCACGGGCATGCTCGACGATAGCCGGGCCATGGTGCTGCGGAAAGAAGGTGCGGCCGATGCGGTCGAGGTCGTCCTGTGTCGGCCGGTTGCTCAGCGACACGACGGCGAGGCTGAGTTCCCGGTTGCTGCCGGTCAGCGCTTCGTAAAAGATTTCGTAGTTGCGCGGCAGGCCGAGCACGCCGAGCTGGCGCATCGTGGCCACGACCGAACTGACGATATCGGTGTTTCTGTCGGTGGGGATGGGGGCCGGCTGCATGTTCAGTCTACAATCCCTTCACGCCGACCCTGCGATCGCCGGATGTCGCTCATGCGGGGATTGCCCTGAATCGCACTATGCAAAGGCGGCTCCCCAATCACCACCTTCGCTTGTACGAAACATAAATGCAGCAGCGCTAAAGTTCTGTTAACGGCCTGCATTTCCTCACTGTTTCCGCTACCTCAGGCTGTAGCGCGGTGCAGATGACGATTTTCGAAACACGCCCCCTCTATGTCGCATTTGCCCGCACCTGGCGGCCGCAAAAATGGAATTCTTCGCGTCGGCGACAAGTGCTGGAAGCTGCCGAAGGAGGCCGGGATGGATGACAATCACAGTGGATCGTGCCTGTGCGGGGCCGTGCGCTTCAGGACCAAGGGCCCGCTGCGCGGCGTGGTCTATTGCCACTGTTCGCAATGCCGGCGCCAAACCGGCCACTTCGTTGCCGCAACCGCCTCCAAGGATGCCGATATCGAGATAGAGGGTGCCGATACGCTCGCCTGGTATGGCGCCTCCGACGTGGCCAAACGCGGCTTTTGCCGCATTTGCGGCTCGCTGCTGTTCTGGAAGCACAATGAATTGGACACGATCTCGATCATGGCCGGCTCGTTCGACAAACCAAGCGGCCTCTCCGGCGAAAGTCATATCTTCGTCGGCGACAAGGGAGACTATTACTCGATCGACGACGGGTTGCCGCAGTTCGCACTGTCGACACCGTCGATAAAGGTCGCGGGCGACTGAATTTTGCAGCGGCTGCCTTATTCCCTTGATCCCGCTGTTGCGATATCCCCTGCCGGTGACTCGCAAAGGGGCCTGGCATGCAGCGGCTGATCGATGCTTTCATCAATTCGGTGCGGGCGTTCCGCAAGCTCGCCGCGCATGAAAAGGCGTTCCAGCAGGAGCTGCTGCTGCTGGCGCTTGCGCTGCCGGCCGGCTGGTTCATATCAGTGTCCTGGCGCAGCTATGCCTTGCTGGTCGGCGCTGTCCTGCTCCTGATCATGGTCGAAGTGCTCAACACCGGCATCGAGGCAGCCTGCGACGCGATCTCGCGCGAGTTCCACATCGATATCCAACTCGCCAAGGACTGCGGCTCGCTGGCAGTGCTGATCTCGATAGTGATCGCCGGCGGCGTCTGGGGCATCGCCATCATCGAGCGCCTTCTCGGCGCGCCGATCTGATCGCTCCGAGGATCACGATCCCGCCTGTTCCTTGGCGCGTTCGCGTCCTGCAAAGTGACGGCCGACCAGCCAGGCGACAATTGCGACAACGACGCCGACGGCAAGCGCGATGAGCAGCCGCTCATGCCGGGCAAAGGCCTGGCCCACCAATTGTTCCGCGCCGAGGCCGAAGACATAGCCGATGCCGCTGAACAGGACGGCCCAGGCCGCCGAAGAGATGGCGTTGAGGATGACGAAGCGCGGCACGGATACGGTCGACAGGCCGGCGGCGATGCCGCCGACGAGCCGCATGCCGTAGATGTAGCGGTTGGTCAGCACGAAAATGTTGGGGTGGGTGTTGAGCAGCCGGTAGGCGCGGCGGAATCCCGGCCGCCGGCGCAGTCTCTTCACATAGGGATGATCGGCAAAGCTGCGGCCGAGGGTGAAGAAGCCCGTATCGCCGACGAAGGCGCCGAGGAAAGCAGCGAGAAAAGTCTGCCAGAGCACGAAAACATGCTGATGCGCGAAGAAGCCGCCGAGGATTGCAGCACTTTCGCCTTCGGCGACGCAACCGAGGAAGACGGCGATCAGTCCGTACTGCTCGATGAGATGGTGGACGATTCCGCTCATTGGGTTGCCGGCCGCGCCGACAGCTTCTCGTCGATCTGCCTGAGCTGCTCGGCCAGGCGCTGGATGTCGTCACGCATGCCGATGATCTCGCCGTGGCGTATCTCATCGAGCTTTTCGTGCAGGGCCATGATCTCGATCTCCGCCTTCAGATTGACCTCGTAGTCATGGGCGGCGTCGATGCGGTCGCGCTCCGTCTGGCGGTTCTGCGACATCATGATCACGGGCGCCTGGATCGCCGCAAGCATCGACAGCACAAGATTGAGGAAGATGAAGGGGTAGGGGTCGAAGGCGTCTCGTGTCAGCAGCCAGGCGTTGCCTGCGGTCCAAACAACGAGAAAGGCCAGGAAGGCGAGGATGAAGGTCCATGAGCCGCCGACCCGGGCAATGGAGTCCGCGAGACGGTCGCCATAGGTCGAGTGAAAGGCGATGGCCTTGTTGGTGTCGCGCGTGATGGTGGTACGCTCGAGCGTCGACTGCAGGACCCGGCTCTCGAGAGGACCAAAGCCTTCCGGCTTTCGCTTGAGCAGGCGGTTCGCCATGTCCTCGACGATCTTGTTCATCTTGTCCCTCCTTCGCCAGAGCCCGGATAGAGGTAGAGGCTGCCGGGCCGAACGGGAAGTGATAGATCACGGGAGTGATAGATTGATCGCAACAGGCGAGGACACGAATGCTTGATTTCGAGAAAATCCGGACCCGGGCGGCAAAACGCAAGGGCGGCGATGCCGCGCTGAAATCGCTGCTGGGGCCAATACCCGATAATGCCGCGGTGGCCAAGATCCCGGACGACCGCATCCTGTCGACCATGGCCGAGCGCGTCTTTGCCGCCGGCTTCGTCTGGCGCGTCATCGAGCAGAAGTGGCCGGGCTTCGAAGAGGCGTTCCTCCACTTCGAGCCGAAGCGGCTTTTGTTCCAGCCCGACGATTTCTGGCATGATCTGACGGCTGACAAACGCATCGTGCGCAACCCGCAGAAGATCAAATCCGTGCGCGACAACGCCGCCTTCGTCGAGCGCGTGTCGAAGGAGCATGGCGGCTTCGGCAAGTTCCTGGCCGAGTGGCCGGCCGACGATCAGGTCGGGTTGGCCGCCTATCTCGCCAAGCATGGCAGCCGGCTCGGCGGCAATACCGGCCAGTATTTGCTGCGCTGGCTGGAGTGGGACGCGTTCGTCATTTCGGCCGACATGGCCGCCGCGCTCCGCGATGCCGGCCTCGACATCGCCGAGAGCCCGACCTCGAAACGCGACCTCGACAAGATCCAGGCGCAGCTCAACCAATGGGCGGCAAAGACCGGCCTGCCGCGCCGGCACATCTCGCGCATCCTGGCGATGTCGATCGGCGAGAACCATTCTGTCGAGACGTTGAGCGCGTACGCGGGCGACTGAGCCGGAGCGACAGGATACGATCTTCGATCAGTCCCTATTTGGCATAAGCAAACGCCATTGCCCGGCGATTTCGGCCACGCTACATCCACTCCATGACCAAGACCGCTCCAGACATCCTGCGCATCGCTATCGCCCAGCTCAACCCGACTGTCGGCGATGTCGCCGGCAACCTTGCCAAGGCGCGTGAGGCGCGGGCCGACGCCGCGCGCCAGGGCGCCGACCTGGTGCTCTATACCGAGCTTTTCCTGGCCGGCTATCCGCCGGAGGACCTGGTGCTGAAGCCGGCCTTTCTGAAGGCCTGCGAAAAGGCCGCGCAGGATTTCGCCAAGGATACGGCCGATGGCGGGCCGGGCGTCATCATCGGCACGCCGTTGAAGCGCCCTACTGGCACGCACAATTCCATTGTCTTCGCCGATGGCGGCAAGATCATCGCCGAGCGCTACAAGCTCGACCTGCCGAACTATGGCGAATTCGACGAGAAGCGTGTCTTCCAGCCCGGACTGGAACTGCAGGGTCCGGTCAATTTCCGCGGCGTGCGCATCGGCATCCCGATCTGCGAGGACATATGGGGCGAGGTCGCCGTCTGCGAGACGCTGGCCGAGAGCGGCGCCGAGATCCTCCTGGTGCCGAACGGCTCGCCTTACTACCGCGCCAAGATCGACGTTCGCCATCAGGTGGTCATCCGCCAGGTTATCGAAACCGGTCTGCCGATGATCTACGCCAACCAGCTCGGCGGCCAGGACGAGCTGATTTTCGACGGCGCCTCGTTTGCCATCGGCGCCGACAAGACTTTGGCCTTCCAGATGAGCCAGTTCGAGGACGCGGTCGACGTCACCACCTGGAAGCGGACAGGCGAAACCTGGGTCTGCTCGGAAGGGCCGATGTCGAAAATCCCCGAACGGGAGGAGGCCGATTACCGCGCCTGCATGCTTGGCCTGCGCGACTACGTCAACAAGAACGGCTTCAAGAACGTCGTGCTCGGCCTGTCCGGCGGCATCGACTCGGCGATCTGCGCGGCTCTTGCCGTCGATGCGCTCGGCGAGGAGCGGCTGCGCACCGTGATGATGCCGTATCGCTATACGTCGAAGGATTCGCTGAAGGATGCCGAGGATTGCGCCCGCGCGCTCGGCTGCCGCTACGATATCGTGCCGATCTCGGAGCCGGTCGAAGGGTTCAGGCACGCGCTGACGCAGCTGTTCGAGGGTACCCAGGAAGGCATCACCGAGGAAAACCTGCAGAGCCGCGCGCGCGGCACGATCCTGATGGCGATCTCCAACAAGTTCGGCTCGATGGTCGTCACCACCGGCAACAAGAGCGAGATGTCGGTCGGCTACGCCACGCTTTACGGCGACATGAATGGCGGCTTCAACCCGATCAAGGACCTCTACAAGATGCAGGTCTATGGCCTGTCGCGCTGGCGCAATGCGCATGTGCCGCCGGGCGCGCTCGGACCCTCGGGCGAAGTGATCCCGAAGAACATCATCGACAAGGCGCCGTCGGCGGAGCTGCGCGAGAACCAGACCGACCAGGATTCGCTGCCACCCTATCCGGTGCTGGACGACATCCTGGAATGCCTGGTCGAAAACGAGATGAGCGTCGACGACATCGTCGCGCGCGGCCATGAGCGGGCGACCGTGACGCGTATCGAACATCTGCTGTACATCGCCGAATACAAGCGCCGGCAGGCCGCACCGGGCGTGAAGATCACCCGCAAGAATTTCGGCCGCGACCGCCGCTATCCGATCACAAACCGGTTCCGGGATCGCGGCTAACGGGTCGTTTGACCCGCAGAATTTCTGGTGTCCAACGGGCTATTGTTGCAAATCGGTCTCAGTGGTTAGACCAGATTTGCTTTTGCCCGCGCCCTGCCTTGGCGAGGCGATGAGTCGTCCCTATAAGGGCTTCTCCGCGATTCCCTTTTGGGAGGAACGTATGGCAGGTACCAACATCGTTATGCGAGGCCGCGAAGCCTAGGTCTGCGCCGGTGCTCCGATGTGTCTTCGGAACGCCAGACGCCGAACAGGCATTTGCCGCTGCCGGTCGCCGCCGAAAGGCGCGCGGCCACCCATACTGAACCTCCCGTTTTCGAGAACGCCGCTTGGGCGTCGATGCGGGTTTTCCAATTTTCGATATTACCGGGACCGGGCTCCTTTGCGCCCGGATGACATCATGGTTCGTTTAAAACTCGATCTGCGCGCCGGCGCCTTTCGCAGCGTGCTTGGCTTCACGCTCAGCCACTGGCGGCGCCAGCCGTGGCGGCTGTCGTTCATCATGGGCGCCTTCCTGCTTTCGACGCTGGCAGACGTGCTGACGCCGCTCTATTCCGGCCGGCTGGTCGACGCCGTCGCCAGCAGCGCCGGCGCCGACGCGGTCGCCTGGAATGCCGCAATGACGGCATTCTTCACCCTGATGGCGCTCGCCTTGGGCGGTGTCGTGCTGCGCAATGCCGCCTTCATGTGGATCGTCGAGCTGACGCTGAAGATGATGTCGGACATCGCGGCGGACGCCTTCCATCGGGTGCAGCGCTTCTCGACCGACTGGCACGCCAACAGCTTTGCCGGATCGACCGTGCGCAAAGTGACGCGCGGCATGTGGGCGCTCGACCTGCTCAACGACACCATCCTGATCGCGTTGCTGCCGTCGGTGGTCATGCTTGTCGGCTCGACGCTGCTGCTTGGCTGGTTCTGGCCGTTGATGGGCGCGGTGGTCGCTGCCGGTTCGGTGCTGTTCATCTCCGTCACGACGATGCTATCGCTTGGCTATGTCGCGCCCGCCGCGCGGCTTGCCAACAGCTGGGACACGCGGCTTGGCGGCTCGCTCGCCGACGCGGTGAGCTGCAACGCCGTGGTCAAGGGTTTTGGCGCGGAGGCGCGCGAGGAAGCGCGCCTTGCCAAGGTGGTCGCCAAATGGCGGCTGCGCACGGCGCGCACATGGGTGCGCGGCACCATCAACGGCACCACGCAAGGCGTGATGCTGCTCGCGATGCGGGCGGCAGTGATCGGCCTTGCACTGATGCTGTGGGCCTGGGGCCAGGCAAGCGCCGGCGACGTCGCCTTCGTCTTGACCTCGTTCTTCGTCCTGCAGGGTTATCTGCGCGATATCGGCACGCATATCCGCAACCTGCAGCGCTCGATCAACGATATGGAGGAACTCGTCGACTTCCAGTCCGAGCCGCTCGGCATCGAGGACCGGCCCAATGCCGCGCCGATCCGCATCACCGACGGTCACATCGCGTTCGACAAGGTGACGTTCCACTACGGCAACCATCGGCTGCCGCTCTACCGCGATTTCTCGGTCGATATCGCGGCGGGCGAACGCGTCGGTCTGGTCGGGCATTCGGGATCGGGCAAGACGACTTTCGTCAAGCTGATCCAGCGGCTCTACGATGTGAATGCAGGTCAGATCCTGATCGACGGCCAGAATATCGCGCAGGTGGGGCAAGCCTCGCTGCGCGGCCAGATCGCCATCGTCCAGCAGGAGCCGATCCTGTTCCACCGGTCGCTTGCCGAAAACATCGCCTATGCCAGGCCCGGCGCCACGCAGGCCGAGATCGAGCACGCGGCGAAACTTGCAAGCGCGCATGATTTCATCGTCGCTCTGCCCAAGGGCTACGGAACCCTGGTCGGCGAGCGCGGCGTGAAATTGTCGGGCGGCGAGCGCCAGCGCGTGGCGATCGCGCGCGCCTTCCTTGCCGATGCCCGCATCCTGATCCTCGACGAGGCGACATCGAGCCTCGATTCGGAATCGGAGGTTCTCATCCAGAAGGCGATGGAGCGGCTGATGGTCGGACGCACGACGCTCGTCATCGCGCACCGGCTGTCGACGGTGCGGGCGCTCGACCGGCTGCTGGTCTTCGATCACGGCCGCATCGTCGAGGAAGGCTCGCATGACGCGCTGATCCGGCTGAGCGGCGGCATCTACCGGCGGCTGTTCGAACGCCAGGCGCTCGAATTGACCAAGGGGCTTGTCAGCTGACCGCAGGGGGCCTTCGGCTTCGGCCGAAGGCCTCCAAATCCAGCATCTTAAGGCTCTTTGTTCACGATGTTAGTTGAGGGAAATTGTTTGTGAAACCTATTAGTGTATTGTCCTAGTCGAACAAGCCGGGGGTGGCCGACGCACAAAGGTGATCCTTGGGAAATATGGCCACGCCCGCATTGCATCTCGTTTCGGCAAATGCCGATCCAGAAAAGCTGGCGGCGCCACCGGTGCTGGACTCTCACCACGGCGCGGTTCGGCCGCTTGTCTCTGAAGATCTCGAGCATGTCGCGGCCCTCTTCCTGACGAAGTTTCGCCGCCGCCGTCACCTCCTCGATCGCGCGATCGCCGAAACCGCCGCGTATATGAAGGGGATCTATCTGGACAGCGGTGAGAGCAACGCGCTTGTGCAGATCACTCCCGAAGGCCGCCTGGGTGGTTTCCTCGGTGTCTTGAAAGCCCGCTACGAGCTCAACGGAGCGGCGTTGAATGCGGCGATCATCGGTCCGCTGATGGCCGATCCCGGCACCGATCATGGCTCGGCCGGACCGCAATTGCTGCGTGCCTTGCACCAAGGCGAATTCGATCTGTACCTGACCGATTCTGCCAACCGGGTGTCTTTGGCCTTCGCGCGCCCGTTGAAATACCAGCTCCTGCCAGCGCATTGTCTGGGATGGACCCGCATTTTCCGCCCGGCCGCGTTGGCCGCCGGCATGTTGCGCGGCAAATGGCCTGGCCTGCCTCGCTTCGCGCTCGATCCCTGCGCCAGGGCATTCGACGCTTTTACGAGAAAAAGGTTCGAGCCCCCCGTCCAGCATTCCTCGTCGCACCGGGTCCATCGCGAGCCGATGGATGCGGCGCAATTTGCCGAGCGGTTGCCGAGCGTCGTGTCCGATTATTCGCTTCGGCCGCGTTGGCAGGATGGCGAGCTGCCACGGCTGCTCGCGCTGGCGGCCGAGAAGCGGGCCGACGGCCCCCTGCATTTCGGTGGAACCTTCGACGAAGCCGGTAAAATGCTCGGCTGCTATGCTTTCTACGGTGAACCCGGCGGCATCGCCAACCTGTTGCAAATCCAGGCCTCCGGATCGCATTGGGGCGCGACGCTGGATGCCCTGATCGCCGATGCATGGACCATGGGCTGCGCGGGCGTCATCGGGCAGACGCAGACCCGGTTCATGCCGCAACTCTTCAGCTACAAGAATGTCTTCTTCCGCTATACCGGCGGGACGATGGTGCGCTCGCGCATCCCGGAGGTCACGGAAGCGGTCCGCTCCGGCGACGTCTTCATCGGCGGTTTGATGGGCGACCGCTGGACCCGGCTCAGTTCCGATGACTTCGGCCGCAACTGACAATCCAGCTGAACGGTGAGCGCAGCTGACCGGCAAGCGTAGTCAGGGCCTGCCGCTCCGGGTCAGGCGAATTTTTGAGGGGCGGCGCAAAAGCCGGCGATGACCTGGCAAAGGTCGGGCTCGTTGACCATGCGGATGGCATCCGCGCAGCTTACCCATTTGCGCGTGCGTGCGCGCTTTTCTTTCCAGCGGTCGGCGACGCGGTCGACATGCAGCGGAAAGACCAGAACCTCGCAAGGCACTTCCTCGCCGGAAGCAAGCACCTTGGCGTAGAAATAGCGGCCGGCTTCACGGTGCGAGACCGTGCCGCGCAACCCGGCTTCCTCGCCTGCTTCGCGGGCCGCCGCCTCGCAAAGCGGTTCCCTGGCTTCCGGCCAGCCCTTTGGCAGGACCCAACGGCCGGTGTCGCGACTGGTGATAAGCATGATCTCGATGCCGTCTTTGCCTTGCTGCCAGGGCAAGGCGGCGACCTGCAGGCGACAAGGCGCCGTGCCGAAGAGTCGTTGGACCCTTTCGGCCATCTGGTTGTGCGTTGTCGGCTTCGTCAACATCGAAGAAAGCTACCCCAGCCTCCAGAATCATTTGCCGCCTTATGAATCTTACGGCGAATTGTCCGCTTTAGAAGTAAAAAAATTCACACGTTGGAGGAAACGCCACCAAAAAAAGTCAGTGAGACAAATCGCTTGTGCTCGGCTTGCTTGATTTCAAGGCAAGAGATTGCCTGAACACACCGCGCCGAGACGGATTCGAGCGACGTGTTTTTTGGCGTTTATTTTTGCATGCCGCTTGCTGAAACCGCTGCACATATTGCGGCGACATGCAATTGGCTGGCGTTGTTTGGAAGAGCGGCGATCAACCTGCGTAATCGTCCGCGATCGGCTTCTGGTAAGTGAAGCCCATGTCCCACGGGAAGTAGATCCAGGTGTCCTGGCTGACCTCGGTGACGAACGTGTCGACGAGCGGGCGGCCCTTCGGCTTGGCATAGACGGTCGCGAAATGCGCCTTCGGCATCATGGCGCGCACTATGCCAGCCGTCTTGCCGGTGTCGGTCAGGTCGTCGATGATGAGCACGCCAGATCCGTCATCGACGAGCAGCGGCGGCGAGATCTCCTTCAGGACCTGCAACTGACCCTGGCTGGTATAGTCATGATAGGAAGCGACGCACACCGTCTCGATGACGCGAATGCCAAGCTCGCGCGCGATGATGGCTGCCGGCACAAGGCCGCCGCGGGTGATGCAGACGATTGCCTTCCACTGTCCCTTGTTGGCGCCGGACAGCCGCCAGGAAAGCGCCCGGGCATCGCGGTGGAACTGGTCCCAGGAGACGGGAAAAGCTTTTTCGGGAAGGGACATGGTTCGCGCACTCCGCAAGCGCGCGCCATCGGCGCGCAGAAACACTGGAATGCAGGCGGAATTAGCCGGAAAGCCTTGCTGTTGGCAAGGGTAGGGACAGCCGATGGCTGTGGACTTGAAGCGCTTCGCGCCGAAACGAACTCAGCCGATGCGCTTCGGACTTCGATTCAGGCATGTCGTTGCCTCGAGGACATGCCTAGCGCGACAGGAAAGCCGCCACGTTTGTCGTGCGCAGCACCGTGCGGGTAACGCCGCCGAACAGAAGCTGGCGCAGCCAGGAGTGGCTGTAGGCGCCGAGCACCAGCAGGTCGGTGCCGGATTCGGTGATCCGCGCTTGGATGATGTCGTCTATGGCGACGCCCTCGGACTTCTGCACCGAGACGCTGACATTGGCGCCATGGCGCGACAGCGCCGCCGCGATCTCGGCGCCGGCCGCCTCAGGCGCGTCGTCGAGCGTCTCCGGCGGATCGATGACGAGAATGTCCGTTTTGTCGGCCTCGATGATGAAGGGCAATGCATCGAAAGCGGCGCGCGCGGCTTCCTTGGAGCCGTTCCAGGCCAGCAACACGCGCCTGAAGGTCGTCACCAACGGTCCGGCATGCGGCACGACCAGCACCGGCCGGCCGGCATCGTAGACCAGCGTGTCGACATCGGCGCTGGGATCACCCCCCGTATCGCGTTGCGCGGCGATGATCAGGTCGGCGGCGCGTACGCTCGATATGCCGCTCAACGCGCTGTCGCCGGAGAAGCTTTCCAGGCTTCGCCACTCGAAGGAGAGGCCGGATTCCTCGATGCGCTTGAGGAAATACGCCTGCAACTTGTCGGCGCGCTCCTTGTTCATCTCGGCCGAGACCTGCAGGAACTCGGTATCAGGGAAGCCGGTTGCCGATGTGTAGGGAACAGGCAGCGCCTCGGCATGGATGCCGATCAAATGGCTCTCGAACCTCTCGGCAAGCGGCAGGGCGCAATCGAGCACGCGCTCGGCGTCCTGCTCGTTCTGCAAGATGGCGACGATGGTCTTGAAGCGCATGACGAATCCCTCAAATTGCCGGCGCATTGAGCGCCGCGGCAGAAACGTTGGAAAGTCGTGCTTGGTTCCGGCCCCGATCGAGGCCGCGCGGTTGGATCAGCCTGCCTTGGCGAAGCCCGCAACCATTGCCTCGACGTCCTTGCGCGCGGCCTCGAGCGCCTCTTGTGACCGGGCGCGCACGACAAGCTCGGTCCAGAACTTGCCGTCGCCATATTTGGGATAGGAGCCGATGATGGTGTCGGGATGCGCCTTCTGGATGTCGGCCAGCGGCCCGCCGATCAGGCCTTCGCCGAACGGGCAATGCACCGTCGCCGACAGCATTTTCGTGCCGGCCTTGAGCGTCGGCACGACATTGTCGAGCATGGCCTGGAAGATCGACGGCACGCCGGCCATGACATGGACGTTGCCGACGCGGAAACCCGGCGCGACGGAGACCGGGTTGTCGATGTGGTCGGCGCCACGCGGCATGCGCGCCATGCGTTTGCGCGCCTCGGTGAATTCGATGCCGCGCCCGGCATAGCTCGCTTCCAGCAAGGCATAGGCCTTGGCGTCGTATTCGCAAGGCACGCCAAAGGCCTTGGCGATGGAATCGGCGGTGATGTCGTCATGCGTGGGGCCGATGCCGCCAGTGGTGAAGACATAGGTGTAGCGGGCGCGCACGGCGTTGACCGCGGCAACGATCTCATCTTCCTCGTCGGGAACGATGCGCACTTCCTTCAGGTCGATGCCGATCGCCGTCATGATGTCGGCGAGATGGCCGATGTTCTTGTCCTTGGTGCGGCCGGAGAGGATCTCGTCACCGATGACGAGCATGGCGGCGGTGACGATTTCAGGCATGACGGACTCCGGCAAAAAAGGGGGTCGCCTGAGATAACGCGGCGCGTGGCCGGTCGCAATGCGAAAGCCGGGAGCGCGCTTGTGATGACGACAGTTGCGGTTATGGTGCGGCCGGTCAGGTTCGGGTGAACAATGCTGGTATCGATTGTCTCGTGGCTGCTCGGAGGCCTGCTCACCGCGGTGGTTTTGGTCCTCGTCGGCCTGGTGATTGCGACCCGGCTGATCGCGGCAAAGGCCGAAAGGCTGGTGCCGGCTTGCGGAAAATTCGTCGAAATCGACGGCAATCGCATCCACTATGCGGAAGAAGGCGAGGGCAGGCCGATCGTCTTCGTGCATGGGCTCGGCGCGCAGCTCCATCATTTCCGCCATACGCTGTTTGGCGGTTTCGGCGCCGGTTACCGCCTGATCGCGCTCGACCGGCCGGGCTCGGGCTATTCGGTGCGGGCAAGCACTGCCACCGGACAATTGCCCGAACAGGCGGCGCTGGTGCGGCGCTTCATCGAAAAGCTTGGCCTGGAACGGCCCCTGGTCGTCGGCCATTCGCTCGGCGGGGCGATCGCGCTTACCTTGGCGGTCGAGCATCCAGAAGCGATTTCGGGCATCGCGCTGATCTCGCCGCTGACGCATCTGGAGGCGCGCATACGCCAGCGTTTCGACCTGCTCTATGTTCCGTCGCGGCTGCTGCGCCGGCTTCTGGCGTATACGGTGGCGATACCGGCAAGCCTGCGATACGCGGAACCGACCATGCAGTTCATTTTCGCCCCCCAGGCGGTTCCTCGCGACTACATGCTCGGCGGCGGCGGGTGGCTTGGGCTGCGCCCGACGCATTTCTTCGCCACCTCCACGGATATCGTGGCGGTGGAACAGGATCTTGGCCGTATCGAACAGCGCTATGGTGAGATAGCTGTGCCGGCTGGCATTCTGTTCGGCAGCGCCGACCGTGTCATCAGCGAGGCCGTCCATGGCGAGCCGATGCTGCACAAAATCCAGGGACTAGACTTCGAGCGGATCGAAGGCCTCGGCCACATGCCGCAATTCGTCGAAGCCGGACGGGTTGTCGCCTTCATCGAACGCATCGCCGCCCGCGCCTTCGCCAGCGTGAACTGACTTTTGGCGTAATTGCGCCAACCGACAGGTGCCCGAGCCTTCGCCGGCTCACGGGGCCGTCACACAAACGTGTCGAACGCCTTGGTTGTTCGTGATTCTCGGGCCGGAACCTTTGCCTTCAAGCGGGGGTTTCATGTTCGTCGTCGACCCGGTTGTCGGCGACCAACAGAATGGAGACTCCAATGCTTAGGAAAATTATCGCAGCTTCAGCGCTCGTGCTGGCCTTGGGTGGTTCGGCCATGGCGCAATCGTCCGATGACTGGTCCGACTGGTCGTGGTGGCACCACTCGACCTCGAGCGAGCGGCCGGTTGACCGCACCACCACGGGTAGCATTTCCGCTGACAGGGACACTTCCGGGCTGAATTCCCTCGGCTCAACCGGAGCCGCCGGCCCCTGCGCCTACAGTACGGCTGGGCCCGACGCCAATGCCCAGGGCAATGTCAACGACCAGTATTGCGGCAAGTAGCCGGCACGCCCCGCCCGCGGCCGGCAGCGCCGGCCGTGGCGTGGAGCGAAAATCAGTCGGATACTTCGGTCTGTGGCCGGTCGCGGCCGTCGGCCAGTTCGTCGTGCCACTTGCCATCGGCATCTTCATATTGGATGCCATCGGTGGCGCCGGCGACCTGCTGTTCGGCCGACGCGATCTCGGCGGCCCGCAGCGCCTCCTGATGGGTGCGGAACGTTTCCGAGAAAGTCGAGCCCACCTTGTAGGCCCAGCCGCCGTCATGCTCGACAATCTTGTAAGTCAGCTTCGCCATGAAATCCTCCGGTTAAGAGCACTCGCTCAATGTAGCCTTCCGTCGGGCAGCCTGTCTTCGGGAACCAGAACTTCCGATTCCCTGGCTGCCTCGATCAGGGCGCGACGTGCGTCCGCGATCGAACGATAACCTTCCAGCGCTTTGAGGCAAGTGTCGAGAGCATCACGATGGCGCTCGCCGCGATTGAGCGGCCAAACGGTCATCAGGCACTCGGCGGCTTCGCGGGTGCTGCTTATCTGGCGATATTTGCCGACATGGCCAAGTTCGACCACCACGGGCTTTTCAAATGGTTTGCTGTCTGTCATGGGCGCCAACGCAAAACGCCCAATTTGGTTGCGAAGGTGGCGAAGGCCCTGCGCCCAAACGTCTCAGTCGGCGATCAGCGCAGTCACCCTGCCGCTTTCACCCAGTGGCGCATTGTCGCAACGGAGCGCGCCAGTTGCGGCGCAGGTTGGATTTCCTCGCCGAAGGTCGCCGCCGCGCGCCAGCCCCAACGAGGATCGGCGAGGAAGGCGCGCGCCAGCGCCACCATGTCGGCGCGGCCATCGGCAATGATCGCCTCGGCCTGGCTCGGATCGTCGATCAGCCCGACGGCACGCGTCGGGATGCCGGCGCCCTTGCGCACGGCTTCCGCCAGATGCACCTGGTAGCCCGGGCCGGTGGGTAGTTGCTGCAAGGGCGAATTGCCGCCGCTGGAGCAGCAGAGATAGGCAACGCCTTCGGCCTTCAGCGCCTTGGCCACCTCGATCGCATCCGCGACGTCAAAGCCGCCATCGACCCAGTCCTTCACCGAAAGGCGCGCGCCCAGCATCATGTCCGGGACGGCCTTCCTGACCGCCCTGACGATTTCGAGCAGGAAGCGCATGCGGTTTTCCAGCGAACCGCCCCAGCGGTCGGTCCGCTGGTTCGAAAGTGGCGAAAGGAACTGGAAGATCAGGTATCCGTGCGCGGCATGCAGCTCGATGAAGTCGAACCCGGCGCGCTCGGCGCGCTTGGCTGACTCGGCGAAACGCGCGACCAGTTGCAGGATTTCTTCCTCCTCCAGCGCATGTGGCACGTTCCAGCCGCTGTCGTAGGCGATGGCCGAGGCTGAAACCGTCTGCCAAGGGTCCTCGCCCGCCTGCAACGGCCCGCCGCCCTCCCAGGGCTTCCTGTTGGAGGCCTTGCGGCCGGCGTGGGCAAGCTGGCTGCCGAATTTGGCGCCGGGCAAGGCAACGCGCCTGGCGGCGTCGAGCGTGCGCCGGGCGGCGGCCTCGTTGTCGTCGGAATAAAGGCCGAGGCAGCCATGCGAGATGCGCCCGCGGCGCTCGACATCGGTCATTTCGACCGTCACCATGCCGGCGCCCGACATGGCCAGGTTCATCCAGTGATAGAGATGCCAGTCGCTGGCGGAGCCGTCTTCGGCCGAATATTGGCACATCGGCGCCACGGCGATCCGGTTGGGAAAGGTGAGGCCGCCGAGCGTGATCGGCTGGAAGAGGGCTGAGGTCATGAAAAGCTCCGGGGAAAGGTCACGCTTATCTAAGCGATGGTCGCGACCAAGGCCACACACTGGCCGGTAAAAAAGTCTTGCTGGCCCGCCATTGCGCGGATTGTGCGAGCGCATGTTCGCGGCTACCCCTGGCCGCCCAAACACGGAGCTCATCATGGAAGATCGCGTTCGTATCCGTTCCGAAGAAGTTCTCTCCGACGACTGGGCGGTATTGAAGAAAACCGTGCTAGACTACCGTCGCCTTGACGGACGGTGGGAAACGCAGATCCGCCAGACTTACAACCGCGGCGACGGCGCGGTGATCCTGCCCTTCGATCCGGAACGCCAGACGGTGCTTCTGGTACGCCAGTTCCGCTACCCGGCCTATGTCACCGGCCATCGTGAACCATTGATCGAAGCCTGCGCCGGCCTGCTCGACGAAAACGACCCGGAAACCGCCATCCGCAAGGAGGCGGAAGAGGAGCTCGGCTATCACTTGAAAAATGTGGAGCGGTTGTACGCGCCCTATATGAGCCCGGGCAGCGTCACGGAACGGCTCTGGTTCTTCGTCGCGCGCTATTCGCCGGCCGACCGGATTTCCGCCGGCGGCGGCGCGCCGGAAGAGGGCGAGGACATCGAGGTGCTGGAGATGAAGCTGGACGAAGCGCTGGCCAGCATTGCCGACGGACGGATTATCGATGCCAAGACGATCATCCTGATCCAGCATTTGAAGCTCTATCCGATGAAGGGTTGAGCCTGTCGTCGATCACGAATCGAATGGCCCCCGCCAAGGCTTCGGAGGACACCCCTTCGTCTAACGATCTCCGGGTGCCCTGCCACCCGAAGCTCGAAGAGCGAAGGGTGGTGCGGACGACGGGAATCGAACCCGTACGATCAGAGATCGAGGGATTTTAAGTCCCTTGCGTCTACCAATTCCGCCACGTCCGCAGGCGAGCCCTTTTCAGATGCCTGACATGAGCCGTCAAGTCATGTCTCAGCTCGGACGCGTTCCGTGCGAGCCCAATATCATCGAAATGCAATAGATTTAACATTAGTGATATTTAAAATTCTAGGTTACCCAAACCGACCTCGTTAGCGTTTTTCTGCCAACATCAGGCCTGCTTTAGGGGTGAGGCATGCGTGGGTTAGGCTGGATCAGGGGGCTTCGGGAGGCCGAGGCGCTGAAGTTGCGCGACGAGGTCGATCAGCTCGAACGGGATTTGCTGAGTGCCGCCAACTCCAAGGCCAAACGGAACCTGCACGAGACCGCGCATGCGCTGCGCTGGCACAAGGCGCAGTTGCGGCGGCTGGAGGAATGCCTCGCCGCGATGCCGGCGCGAAAGATGACTTCGGCCCGGCCTGACCGATCCGATCGCAAAGCTGCCGGCGGGGCGTATTTACCATAAAGCCACGGCGCTTGCGGGGCAGGGGCCGGTTGGAAAGTGGCGCGATCACGGAATTACGGTTTCCGAGGATGCCGTTAGGGTAGCTCACGCGGCGGATCACTCCGCCGCGGCCGGCGTCTATCAGGCCCCTACCCATTCCCCCGCCCCCTGCGGGCGCCGGCCAACCCCTTTCAGCGAACTCTTCAAATGAGAGCTTTCCAGCTCGCCACGACGAAGGTGGCTCTCAAAACTTATAGCTGAAATTCACCCCGAGCGTCTGCAGCTTGACGTCCTGGTCGCGATCGGAAAAGGCGTCGGGGGTGTCGAAATGCTCCTTGCCGAAATCATAGTAGCGGTATTGCGCGCCGACGACGACGTTGTTGCTGAAGGCGTAGTCGACCCCGGCGCCAAGCGTCCAGCCGGTGCTGGTATGCGTCTGGGCAAAGGCGGCGCCTGCCGCCTGCGAGGTTTCGATGCCGGCGAAAGCGACGCCGCCAATGCCGTAGATCAAAAAGCGGTCCATCGCGTAGCCGGCCTTGGCGTTGACCGATCCGAACCATTTGACGTCGGTGCCGAAGCTGTTGCCCGGCCCGGCATCGGTCGTGCCGTTGATCGAGGCATAGTTGAGCTCGGCTTCGGCGCCGAGCACCGCCTGGTCGAATTGCCAGAGGCCGGCGATGTGGCCGCCGACAAAACCGCCATCGAGGTCAGGCCTGAAAGAAAAGGGGCCGCCATCGTCCCCGGTGATATCGGACCGGCCCCAGCCGTAGCCGGCCTGCGCGCCGGCATAGAAGCCTGTCCAGTCGAAGCCCGGCGCGGTCATCGGTAGATCAACGCCCAGGTCCGCCGCCCGGGTTGCTCCCGACAGCAGCATGAGAAGACCGGCAGTGGCGAGCGTCAGGCGACGCATCGAGCTCTCCGAAATGGCGGGTTCGAAAGACTCTCACAGTCAAACTAGCCCTATTCGGCGCGGAAAGAAATTGCGTTTCTGCAACAGTGGTTTACGCGAATGCCACGCGCACATGGTCTTCGCCGTCGGGTGCCGGCTCTGGCTCCGCGCGCCGACATTTGCCAGAGTGGCCGCAGAAAAGGACTCGCCAATGACCAATGCCAAAGCCCGAAGCGCCGCAAAGCCAAAGCCCTGGACGGAGGTGGCGACGCATCTTGTCGATGTCGCCATGGGGCGAAAGCCCGCCGATCTCGTCATCCGCAACGGCCGCTGGGTCAATGTCCATTCGGGCGAGGTCATTGCCGGCACCGATATCGCGATCGCTGCCGGCCGCTTCGCTTACTGCGGGCCGAATGCCGGCCATGCCATCGGGCGGGGGACCAAGGTGGTCGATGCCGGCGGGCGTTATCTGGTGCCGGGCCTCTGCGACGCGCATATGCATGTCGAAAGCGGCATGGTGACGGTGACGGAATTCTGCCGCGCCGTCATTCCGCACGGCACCACCTCGATGTTCATCGATCCGCACGAGATCGCCAATGTGCTGGGCCTCCCCGGCGTTCGCCTGATGCATGACGAGGCGGTCGCCATGCCGATCAACGTGCATGTCCAGATGCCGTCCTGCGTGCCGTCGGCGCCCGGGCTCGAGCATGCGGGCGCCGAACTCACGGTAGCCGACGTTGCCGAGGCGATGACCTGGGAAAACATCATCGGGCTTGGCGAGGTGATGAACTTTCCAGGCGTTGCCGCCAATGATCCGGTGATGTCGGGCGAGATCGCCGAGACGGTCAAGGCCGGCAAGACGGTCGGCGGGCACTATGCCTCGCGCGATCTCGGCCTGCCTTTCCACGGCTATGTCGCCGGCGGCGCCGAGGACGACCATGAAGGCACGCGCGCCGAGGATGCGATCGCGCGCGTGCGCCAGGGCATGAAGGCGATGCTCAGGCTGGGATCGGCCTGGTACGACGTCGCCTTGCAGATCAAGGCGGTGACCGAAGGCGGCATCGATCCACGCAACTTCATCTTGTGCACCGACGACAGCCATTCCGGCACGCTGGTGCAGGAAGGCCATATGGACCGCGTGGTCCGCCATGCGATCAGCCAGGGCCTGAAGCCGGTGACGGCGATCCAGATGGCGACGCTCAACACCGCCCAGCATTTCCGGCTGGAGCGCGAGATCGGCTCGATCGCGCCGGGGCGACTTGCCGATCTGCTGATCGTTTCAGATCTTGCCCAGATGACGATCGACGAGGTCTATGGCCGCGGCGTGAAGCTGGCCAAGGCCGGCAAGCTCGAGATCGACATTCCAGCCTATGACTATCCGAAATCGGCCAAGGACACGGTCAAGCTCGGCAAGAAACTGGCGGCCGCGGATTTCGACATCGCCGCACCGCAAGGGGCGAACGAGGTGCGGGTGCGGGTGATCGGCGTGATCGAGAACCAGGCGCCGACGCGGGCGCTCGAGGCCGACCTGCCGGTCGAGGACGGGCTGGTCGCCATGGACCGGCGCAACGACATCTGCCAGATCGCCCTGGTCGAGCGCCATCGCGGCACGGGTGGCGTCACCAACGCCTTTGTCTCCGGCTTCGGCTATATGGAAGATTGCGCGATGGCGTCGAGCGTGGCGCATGACGCGCACCACATCATCTGCGTTGGCACCAACAAAGCGGACATGGCGCTGGCGGTAAACCGGCTGGGCGAGGTGGGTGGCGGTGTGGTGCTGTTCTCAAAGGGTAAGGAACTGGCGCTGGTAGAGATGCCGATCGCCGGGCTGATGTCGGACGAGCGCGCCGAGATCGTGGCGGCCAAGGCCGATCAGCTGACGGCGGCGATGCGCAAGGTCGGCTGCTCGCTCAACAACGCCTATATGCAGCACTCGCTGCTGGCACTGGTCGTCATCCCGGAACTGAGAATCTCGGACGTCGGCCTGGTCGATGTGACGACGTTCCAGAAGGTCGATCTATTCGTGTGAAATTTTTCAAAATACGCGAGCTCGTCGCAGCTCTGTATGGATTTCGTAATCAAAAGAGGCGGTTCTCAAAGAAAGACGCCAAGATTCCGAGGATGATGCATCCAAACATGACGATGTAAGCGTACAGATCGGTTCTATTTTCTATTTTTCGCCACCGATGCGTATTCTTATCCATAAGGTTGAAATAGACCAGAATGGCAAGACCGATTCCGCCAAATATCAAAATTGAGTACGACATAAGCTAAACCTATCACCCGCCAGTGGCGAGAGTCAGCACCCTGAACGGCGTGGTGATGACAAGCTCGGCGGCCGAGCCGACGGCTTTGCCGAGTCCCTGGCCTATATTGTCGAGCTGCGCCTGGTTCGGCTCGTCGGGAGCAAGGCCGGCCGGCGTGCGCAGCCGGTTGCCGAGCAACTGGACCAGGATCGGGTTGTCGGCGAACTTGGCATGGTTGAGACCATCGTCGCCGCCCTTGGCCTTGGTCAGATCGACCACGACGACGCCATAG
Source organism: Mesorhizobium sp. RCC_202 (assembly GCF_041355295.1). Lineage (NCBI taxonomy): Bacteria > Pseudomonadati > Pseudomonadota > Alphaproteobacteria > Hyphomicrobiales > Phyllobacteriaceae > Mesorhizobium > Mesorhizobium sp. RCC_202. The sequence continues at coordinate 423,988 of NZ_JBFUPO010000005.1, read as the reverse complement.
CTGGCAAGATCGGCGGCGTTGCCGTAGTCCCCAACGCGGGGCTTGTCGCCGGATATGAAGCTCGACAATTTTAGCGCCCGGTCGTCGCCGGAAAGCAGGATAGCGAAGGGCTTGTCGGGCTTGCCGTAGCGGATCATCTGTTTCTTGAAGACGTCGACGTCGATGTCGGGCGAAGCCAGGACGACATAGCCGAGCTTGCCGCCGAGATCGCGGTCGCCGGTGATGGCGAGCTGGCGCAAAGCCTCCATCGTCAGCCAGGTGCCCATCGAATGGGCGATGATGTCGATGCTCTTGACCTTCGTCTTGGCCAGCATCCTGAGCGTCGCTTCGAGGTCGTCGCGCGCGGCGGTAGAGCTGTCCTTGTCGTAGATATAGCCGGTGGTCTTGGCGCTCGACGCCCATGAGAACAGCACCGGCGTTCCCGGATATTTGGTGTCGTGCGCGAGCTGGGTGAGCCTGAAGACGCCGTCGTCGAAGCCGTTGTTGAAGCCGTGCACGAAGACCAAAGCGCGGTCGCCGCTTATGGCTATGTTGTTGCCGACCGCCTTGGCGAACTGCTGCGCGTCGGCATAGTGGACGACATCGGTGGCGGTGAATTGCTTGGCCGGATTGGAGTCGGCCGAACCCTTGGCGCGCTCGATCGCGCCGACCTGATGGATTTTTGGAACCGTTACGTCGACCTGGGCATAGGACGTGGTCAGCGATCGGTCGCCATCGAACACCTGCCGCGGATCCTTGGTCGCCTGCTGGCGGGTGGTGGCGACGAAGATCTCGTGCGTGGCCGCGATGTCGGAGGCGGGCACCGTCACCGTCTTGCGGTTGAGCAGATCATGCGTGGGGCCGGCGCAGCCTGTCAGGGCGAGCGCGAAGGCAAGGCCAAGGACAATCTTACAACGCACGGTCACCCGGGGTCCCCCAAGGGCGGCAAATCCTCTGTCCCTATTCCGATAAGGCCAGAGGGCGGCCGGGTCCAGTTCAAAGTCAATACAAGGCGGCAACCATACCGCCGTCCGCGTGGCAGTGTTACTGGCCGCCGGCGAGCTGGCGGATGCGGTCCGTCACCTCGCGATCGCTGGCGAAGCCGTCGTCCTCGCGCAGCCGCTGCCCGATCATCTGCACCATCATGGGATTGTCGGCGAACTTGGTGTGGTTGAAGCTGTCGGTGCCCTTGACCTTGGAGAGGTCGACCACCGTCACGCCATAGGAGGCGAGATCGGCGGCGTCCCTGTAGTCGCCAACGCGCGGCCGCGAGCCGGCGATCAGACCGGACAGCCGCAGCGCGCGGTCGTCATCGGAAAGCAGCAGGATGAACGGCTTGTCGGGCTTGCCGTAGCGGCGCATCTGGCTCTTGAAGACGTCGACGTCGATGTCGGGCGAGGCCAGCACGACATCGCCGAGCTTGCCGCTGAGGTCGCGGTCGCCGGTGATGGCGAGCTGCCGCAGCGTCTCCATCGTCACCCAGGTGCCCATCGAATGGGCTACGATGTCGATGCGCCGGGCGCCGGTCTGGGCCAGCATGCGCAACGTCACCTCGAGCTGGTCGCGGGCGGCGGCGGCACTTTCCTTGTCATAGACATAGTCGGTGGTCTTGGCGCCGGAGGCCCAGGAGAACAGCACCGGCGTGCCCGGATAGCCGGAATCATGGACGATCTGCGTCAGCCGGTAGACGGCATCGTCAAAGCCGGTGTTGTAGCCATGGACGAAAACCATGACGCGGCCGCCACGGGCCTCGATATCGGCGTTGAGCGCGCTGGCGAATTTCGGCTGCGTGTCGTAGCCGACCATTTCGGAGGCCATGAAATACTTGGTCGGGTCGTTCGACTTGCCGCGCGAGCGCCGCTCGATCTGGCCGGTCTGGTGGATCGGCGGCACCGTGACGCTGACGCGGGCATAATTGAGCGTCGCCGAACGCTCCCCGTCGAACACCTTGTTCGGATCGTCCGAGGCCTTGCGCGTGGTGGTGATGAAAATCGCGTGGTTGCCGGCGATCTCGGTCGCTTGCGTCGGCACGACGACGCTGCCCAGGATTTCCTGTGTCTGGTGGCCCGCGCAGCCCACCATCAGCAGGGCAAGGGCAATGATGCAAATTGTCTTCAAACGCACGTCGAAAATTCCACTCCGGCCGCAAAGGGCCATCCCACGCGAACCCTCCCGGACAGGCCAAGTGCGGCCAAAGTAAGTCGTGTCCAGCGGAAATCCGGTGGGCGCTGACCTGCGGCCGCGCCACTGTGGCGCGAAAGCCGCCAAATTTGTCCAGCGGTTCGCGCAGCCGGCATCGGTGGCCGCTGACATCGATTCATGCAATAGGCTCCGGCTGATGTTCTGGTTCAAACGTCGAAAGCCCACTGAAGGCGTCGAGCTCGATCTATCCGACAAGGACAGAGGATCGCTGCTCGGCATCACATGCGTGGGCAAACGGGATGGCGGCGGCGCGCAGGTCCATGCCGTCATGTCGGCGTTGCTGTTTTCGCGCGTAAACGGAATTCCGTATTTCCATTCGCCATTCGAGAGGGTCAGCCATAGCGGCAATCCGAAAGCCTTCGCGGCACAGTGGGAACGCGCCTTCAATCTTGGGCTTGGCGCGCCAAGGGTGCCCAAGGGCGTGCCGGTCATTTCCAGTGAGGACTTCAACCAGGGTTACCGCGGCGCACCCTCGATCGTCGCCGCGCAGAATTTCCATGGCTTTGCCGAGCGAAATCTCGGATTTTATCCGGCACTTGCCGACGAGCTTCGCAACCGCGTGGTCCTGCCGCCGCGGACATTCGAAACGCCGACCATTGCCGTTCACATCCGGCGTGGCGATGTCATCGGCAATGCCAAATACACGCATCGGCTGACCGACAACGCAATGGTGCTGGCCAACATCAAGCACGTGCTTGGCCGGCATCCGCACCATCGCGTCCTGATCCTGTCCGAGGGGGCGCCGGCGGATTTCGGGCGGCTGACGGAATTCTGTGACTTCGAGCTGAATTCGGATGTCTTTTCGACGGTCTCGGCGATGATCCGGGCGGACTGCCTGATCATGGCCAAGAGTTCGCTGAGCTACGTTGCCGGCTTGTTGTCGAGGGGGGCCGTGTATTACGAACCGTTCTGGCACGGCCCTTTGCCGTCCTGGCACAGGCTGCCGAATTCGGAATAAATTTCGTCTCGCGGTCGCAGGCGAAAGAATGCGAGGTTTTGCAAGTGAACAGTTTCTCCGCCCGTGTTGCCGCTGCCGCGGAGGCCGTCCGCGAGATTTTTCCGGAAACGCCGCTGCAGGAGAACGACTATCTGTCGAAGAAGACCGGCGCCCGGGTGCTGCTGAAGCGTGAGGACCTGACGCCGGTGCGCTCCTACAAGATCCGGGGCGCCTTCAATTTCTTCCGCAAGGCGCTTGCCGCCGGCAACAATGCGGAGCTGTTCGTCTGCGCGTCGGCCGGCAACCATGCGCAGGGCTTTGCCTTTGTCTGCCGCCATTTCGGCAAAAAGGGCGTGGTCTTCATGCCGGTGACCACGCCGCAGCAGAAGATCGACAAGACGCGGCTGTTCGGCGGCGATTTCGTCGAGATCAAGCTGGTCGGCGATTTCTTCGACGATTGCTACCGTGCCGCCTTCGAATTCACCGAAAGCGCCGGCGCGCACATGGTGCCGCCCTTCGACCACAAGGACATCATCGAGGGCCAGGCGACGGTGGCCTATGAGATCGCCGCCCAAATGCCCGGTGGGCGCATGCCCGACATCGTCATGCTGCCGGTCGGCGGCGGCGGCCTCGCCGCCGGCGTCACCCATTTTTTCGCCGATCAGCACCGCGACACGCGCTTCTTCTTCTGCGAACCGGCGGGCGCGCCAAGCCTGCGTGAGAGCCTTGCCAGCGGCAAGCGGGTCAAGCTCGCCAAGGTCGACAATTTCGTCGATGGCGCCGCGGTGGCCGAGATCGGCCGCGAGCCGCTGCGTCATCTCAAGGAGTTCGCCGCCGATGCCGTGCGGCTTGTCCCTGAGAACCGGCTTTGCGCCACGATGATCGAGATGCTCAATATCGAAGGCGTGGTGCTGGAGCCCGCCGGCGCGCTGGCCATCGACGCGCTCAAGGATTTTTCACGCAAGGAGATCAGGGGCAAGACCATCGTCGCGGTCGTTTCCGGCGGGAATTTCGACTTCGAGCGCCTGCCGGATGTGAAGGAGCGGGCGCTCCGCTTCGAGGGCTTGAAGAAGTACTTCATCATCCGTTTCCCGCAGCGGCCGGGCGCGTTGCGCGATTTCCTGGAAATGCTGGGGCCGGACGACGACATCGCCCGCTTCGAATATCTGAAAAAATCGGCGCGCAATTTCGGCTCGGTGCTGATCGGCATCGAGACCAAGGACCGGCGCAATTTCGATCTGCTGAAGGCCAATTTCGAAGCCGAGGGCGTGCAATATCAGGACATCACCGACAACGAGACGTTGGCGGGGTTCATCATATGAGCGCAAAAGGCACTGTTTTCGTGGCGCTGTTTTCCGGCATCAATGTCGGCGGCAACCGCATCGTTAAAATGGCGGAGCTGAAGTCGTTCTTCGAAAGCCTCGGCTTCGGCGATGTCGCGACCTATGTGCAGAGCGGCAATGTCGTTTTCCGGGCGAAGAAGGGCGATGCGGCGGCGCTGACCAAGCAACTGGAAGCGGCCTTCGAAAAGAAATGGGGTTTTAATTCGCGCATCATGGTGCGCGATCTCTCCTGGTTCGAACGGCTGGTGAGCGAAAATCCCTATCCGGAAGCGGCCGCCGACCACACCAAGCTGCATGCCTATGCGCTGGAGCGTGAGCCGACCGCCGACGAGGTGGCGCGGCTGGCCGAGAAATGCACCGGCCCCGAGCGCTTCGAGGTCAAGGGAGACGTGCTCTATCTCAGCGCGCCGGACGGGCTCGGCAAATCCGTGTTTGCGAACCTCATTCCGCGTACGCTGAAAGTCCCGGGCACGGCGCGCAATTGGCGCAGCGTCCTGGCTTTGCTCGAAATGGCCGGCCGGGCCGGCGCGAAATAAGGGTTACGCCGCCGCAGCAGGCTTCCACTCGAAGGTCAGTTCCTCGCGGAAGGCAAAGCGCTTGATGTGATCGGCAACGACGCTTTCCAGGCGCTCCAGTGATCCGCTTTCATCCGTCGATACCGTGATGTGCAGCGCGGTTGGATCGGCATCCATGACGGTGCGGCCGAGCGACAGATCGATGCTGCCGTGGCTCGGGTCGAACTCGACGGGAAATTTGTGCGCCCAGTGCTTGCACAGCTGCTGCAGGTAGCGGCTGGCGTGTTCGGTGGCGACATCGGCATGGCTGGAGGGCATGAAGGCTTTCTCCTGAAAGCTTGGAGCGCTGGCTGTCGGCTGGGCGCGATATCCGGCTAGATAGGTAGCTTTGCGCAAAACGGCAAAGGCGGCCGGCTTTTGCCCCGACCGCCTCGCTTCAAGATGGCGTGATCGCTACCAGGTGCCGGTGTTGGGCATCGAGGCCCAGGGCTCCGCCTTGGGCTTGGGCGGTCCCTTCTGCAGCAGCTCGAAAGAGATGCCGTCCGGCGACTTGACGAAGGCCATGTTGCCGTCGCGCGGCGGACGGTTGATGACGACGCCATTGTCCATCAAATGCTGGCAGGTCGCGTAGATGTCGTCGACCTCATAGGCGAGGTGGCCGAAATTGCGGCCGCCCTTATACTCTTCCGGATCCCAATTGTAGGTCAATTCGATCAGCGGCGCCTTGTCGTCGATGCCGCTCTGTTCGTCTTCCGAGGCAGCGAGGAAGATCAGCGTGAAGCGGCCTTGCTCGTTTTCGTAGCGGCGCACTTCCTTCAGGCCGAGCTTGTTGCAGTAGAAATCGAGCGATTGGTCGACGTTGGCGACGCGGACCATTGTGTGCAGATAGCGCATGGCGGCTTCCTCGGAGCGTTGGATTGCGGCGCACCATAAGAGCGACCTCGCCAAAGGGCAATCATCCGACAATACAGGGCCGGGTGGTCTGTTTGGGGCCTGTCGGACTTCGTTCATCGGCGCCGGCAAACAACATTTCAGTGTTTCCGGTGTCCAATAGTGAAAAAAGGCACGTCAGGCCTTGCACACCCCGGAAGCCGCAGTGTTAAGCTGATGGCAAGAATCAGTTACGGTTTCAGTTGAAAAAGGGGGCATTCTTATGGGGGAAAAAGCCTCTTTCACGAGGCGGGACGGAAGCCTTGACGACGCCTTGAGTCCAGACAATGGCGGCGACTCCGCCGAGCTTGTCGAAATCGCTGGCGCTATCAAATGGTTCGACGTGGCCAAAGGCTACGGCTTCATCCTTCCGGACGACGGCGTCTCGGGCGATATTCTCCTCCATGTGACTTGCCTTCGACGGGACGGCTTCCAAACGGCGCTCGAGGGCGCGCGGGTCGTCTGTCTGGTCAAGCAGGGCGAACGCGGCCTGCAGGCCTTCCGGGTTCTTTCGATGGATGCTTCGACCGCCATCCATCCCGCCGAACAGGAACAGCGCACGCACGTTATCGTGACCCCCGAGAGCGGTCTCGAACGCGCGCTGGTCAAGTGGTTCAATCGCACCAAGGGTTTTGGATTCCTGACCAGGGGCGATGGCACCGAGGATATCTTCGTCCACATGGAGACCTTGCGGCGCTACGGCATCACCGAGCTCAGGCCCGGCCAGGTCGTGCTGGTTCGCTTCGGACGCGGCGACAAAGGCCTTATGGCCGCCGAAATCCACCCCGATATGGGCACCTTGTCGGTCTCGCACTAAGGTCTTTCCGGCACTGTTGGAAAGGCCTTCGCTGGCGGGATCATCTTGTCCGAAAACCGGTTCCACTCTTGCGGAACATGGTTTAGGACAAGGCCGCACGAGGTATCAAATGGCTCACCGCAACTGGCTGACTGCAGGCGCGCTCTGCGCCGCGATGGTTTTCGCTGTCTATTTCAACGCCTTGAAGCCGAGCATGGCGGACGCGATGCTGCTGCCGATCGATCGCACACCGCTGGTGGTGGCGACGGGTTCGGGAGATCGCTCCTTCTCCATCGAGATCGCCGACACCGCCGCCGAGCGCGAGGCGGGGCTCATGTTTCGCCAGACCATGGCCGACGACCACGGCATGTTGTTCGTGTTCGAAAACGCCGAAGAGGTGGATTTCTGGATGAAGAACACGCCGATGGCGCTCGACCTCGTCTTTGTCGGCCAGGACGGCAGGATCAAGGCTATCAAGCGCGGCGAGCCCGAATCCGAAGCGATCATCTCACCCGGACAACCCGTGCGCTTCGTGCTTGAGTTGAAGGCAGGAACTGCGGCCAAGGACGGCATCAAGGAAGGCGATGTTTTGCGCCATCCTTCCATCGGCACGGGTGCCGGTTCCAACTGAAAAGCAATTTCTGCCGATGCAATTCTTCTCCCATGACGGTTTCGAGCTTGCCTTTCTCGATCGCCAGCCGGTGTCGGGGCAGGGTGACCCGGTGCTGATGATCCACGGCTTTGCCTCCAGCCATTATGTCAACTGGGTTTCCCCCGGCTGGTTCAAGACGTTGAACGATGCTGGCTACCGGGCAATCGCCTTCGACAATCGCGGCCACGGCTCGTCGTCGAAGAGCTATGACGAGGCCGACTACACGCCGCAGAAGATGGCGTCGGACGCGGCGGCGCTGCTCGACCATCTCGGCATCGAGCGTGCGCATGTCATGGGCTATTCGATGGGCGCGCGGGTCTCGGCTTTCCTGGCGCTGTCAGATCCGGACAAGGTCGCGACACTGGTGTTCGGCGGGCTTGGCATCGGCATGGTCGACGGCGTCGGCGACTGGGACCCGATCGCGGCCGCGCTGCTGGCGGAGGACCCAGCCCAGACCACGCATCCGCGCGGCCGCTCGTTTCGCGCCTTTGCCGACCAGACGCGCAGCGACCGGCGGGCGCTCGCCGCCTGCATCGCCAAATCGCGCGAGCTGCTCAGCGAAGACGACATGGCCCGCATCGCGCAGCCGACGCTGATCGCCGTCGGCACGACGGACGATATCGGCGGCTCGCCGGATGAGCTTGCCGCCCTGATGCCCAATGCAAAAGCTTTCCACATCGAGGGCCGCGACCACATGCTCGCCGTCGGCGACAAGAGCTTCAAGCAGCGCGTGCTGGAGTTTTATGCCGAGAATCCGCTTTGAGCATTCGGCTTGCCCCGACCTGACGATGGTCGACCTTCTCGTCACTTACATGGAAATGCTCGCGCCGCCGTCCGGCGATGCGCTTGCGCCGCCGCTGGCCGGCGCGATGGTGACGCGCGAAAGGCTCGATCTTTCGGACTATGTCGAACTCTACCGTGCCGTCGGCGGGCCGGTGCAGTGGGACCAGCGTCTACGCATGCCCGAAGCAGAGCTGGCAACGCTGCTTGCCAGCGAGGCGACGCACATTCACGTGCTGCGGGTCGACGGCGCAGCCGTCGGCCTTTGCGAATTCAACGATATCGGGCAGCCAGCCGTCGAACTCGTTCATTTCGGGCTGGTCCCGGCCGTTCAAGGCAATCGGCTGGGGCCGTTCCTGCTCGAGCGGTCGCTGCGCGCGGCCTGGGCGTATCGGCCGGAACGTGTCTGGCTTCACACCGACACCTATGACCATCCGGCGGCCCAGTCGGTCTACGAGCGCGCCGGCTTCAGGGCCTATGCGCGCCGGATGGAAACCTTTCCGGATTAGGGTGTGCCGATATTCAGGTGAGGCCGGCCTGCAAATGGCGGCTTCCTGCGCTTCCGGTCCTCACGTACCTAAAGTACGCTCCGGTCCGGTTCTCGAAATCCGCCATTTTCGGTTCGGCCTGACCCGAATCTCGACACACCCTAAGCGCGCGCTTTCCTGTCTGCGACAGATCTCGCCATGACGCAGAGCAGCTCGAACATCATCGTCGCACCAGCCAGCGCCGTCATGCCGGCAAGATCGAAGGGAGGCGCGACCTCGACGACATCGGCGCCGACGAAATTCAATCCGTCGAGCAATCGAACCATCTCCTGCGCCTCGCGGGTGGTGAAACCGCCAAGCTCGGGCGTGCCGGTGCCGGGCGCCATCGACGGATCGATGCAATCGATGTCGAAGGTCACATAGGTCTGGCCGTCGCCGACAAGATCGCGCGCTTCCTGCATGACCGAAGCGGCGCCGCGCCTGACGAACTCCTCCATATAGATGATGCGTATACCCTGGGCGGTCGCCCAATCGTGTTCGCCGGGTTCATAGATCGACCCCCTGATGCCGATCTGGATCACTCGCTTCGGGTCGAGCAATCCTTCCTCGATGGCGCGGAGGAAAGGCGTTCCGTGCGTATAGGGATTGTCGCCGAAATAGCGATCGTTGGTGTCGGAATGGGCATCGAAGTGAACCATGCCGACTGGCGCGTTGCGGGCCACCGCGCGCAGCACTGGCAGCGTCGTCAGGTGATCGCCGCCGGCGGCTAAGGGAATAGCTCCATCCGCGACGATCGCGGCGATGCCGTCCTCGATGCGCTTCAAGCCGTCGAGGAGATTGATAGGATTGACCGAGACGTCGCCGACATCGGCGACATTGGCGATGCTGAACGGCTCGGTTCCCGACACATGATGGACGCGGCGCATCAGGCTCGACTGGTTCCTGATTTCGCGCGGACCGTGACGGGCGCCGGCGCGGTTGGTGGTGCCGCCGTCCCACGGAATCCCGACAAGGGCGATGTCGAGCCCCTTGGCGCTCGATACGGAAGGCAGCCGCATGAAGGTGGAAAGACCGGCAAATCGGGGTACCTGCGCCGCATCGACGGGTTGGTGGAAGTCGTTTTCCATGGGTCTCGGTCATCCCTGAGCGGCTAGCGGCCGCTCTATCTCTTTGTTTGAAGCAATTCCGGACGGAAAACCGCTCACACTTTTCCTGGAATTGCTCTCGTGATCGCAGGACATGGAATTAAGACATAGGGGCAAGGCCCGACGGGACAGTGGGCCTGTCGGACCTAGCCTTGCAGCGCTTGCAGGGAGCGGCCTAGATTTTCCCTGGCGCGCGCCTCGAACCGATCGCGAAATGGTTTCGTGTAGAAAATATGCGGGCGCGCGAGGAACGTCTTCAGGACAGCCGCGCGTCCGGCGCGCCACAGCGGCTCCTCGACCCAGCCATATTCACGCCGGACCGCTTGCTCATAGGTATCGAACGCCTCAGGTTCGGCGCCAAGGATGGCCAGGTCCATATCGAGCAGGAGCGCCGCATCGTTGAGCGCTTTCTTGTCTTCCAGAGCAGGCAGCTGATGCGTCGCGGTGGCGTTGATCATCGCGACGATGCGGGCCAGGCGCCCGGAACTTGCGCGCCCGGCCAGCCTTTCCGCGGCCAGCTCAGCGCTTTTCGCCTCATTGTTCTTGGCGCGGCTGTCATAGATGGCGTCATGCAACCAGACCGCCGCCTCGAAGGCGTCCGGATCATCGAGCAGGCCCCGGTATTCGTCGGCCAGCGCCAGCATCGCTTTGATATGGGCAAGGTTGTGGTAGTGCCGGTCCGCGGCCTGATAAGCCAAGGAAAGCTCGCTTTTCAGCGCATCGTCCAGCAGCGGTTCTTTTTCCATGACGAATTTTTCCGGGTGGCTGGGGGGCAAGACAGCGCAAGTCGCCGTCGGCTTCAAGAGCCTATGTGCCCGATTGACCAAAATGCGCGGTGGAGGGAAGGTATCGCCGACACCTAATGCAAGGAGCGTGACATGACCAGCGGAACCAAACCTGGCATGATCGACATGAAATTGGAGGCCGTCGTCATTCCTGTCTCGGATGTCGACCGGTCCAAGGGCTTTTACGCTGGCCTGGGCTGGAGGCTCGACGCCGACTTCGTTGTCGGCGATGCGTTTCGGGTCGTGCAGTTCACGCCGCCGGGTTCACCATGTTCGATCCACTTCGGCACGGGCCTGACATCGGCCGCCCCCGGTTCGGCGAAAGTGCTTTATCTGATCGTGTCCGATATTGAAGCAGCGCGCGCGGAACTCGTGGCGCGGGGCGTCGCGGCAAGCGACGTCTTCCACCGTAACGGCCCGGGTCAGCCGCCGATCAAAAGCCGGCACCCTGATGGCAACAGCTATTCCTCGTTCGTCACATTCAGCGACCCGGACGGCAATGGTTGGCTGCTGCAGGAGATCACGCAGCGCCTGCCGGGGCGCGTCGAAGCGCATGACACGATTTTCACGTCATCCTCGGAGCTTGCGGGCGCGCTGCGCAGAGCAGCCGCGGCGCATGGCGAGCATGAAAAGCGCAATGGCGGGCAGCATGACCACAACTGGCCGGATTGGTATGCCGCCTATATGGTGGCGGAGCAGGCGGGAACGACGCTGCCGACCTGAGGCCGGTGAGGCCTTGTCAGCGGGCAGGGCCGGCGTTTTCCGGCGCCCCGGTGATCAAGGGTTCGTTTTCCATTGTCGCTTGATTCCGCGTGAACCATGTCCATTTGAACAGCTACTTAAGGAAAATTGAGTTCAACCGTGCTATGATTTGGCTTATATGTGCCGCCGGATAATGAGCGAGGCCGGAGAGCGTCGATGAACAGCATTACGATTGCCCGCCCCAGCATGGTGCAACCGGTCGACCCGATCTGGCGTTCGATCCGCGATGAGGCGATGGAAGCGGTGAACCGCGATCCGCTGCTCGCGGCGTTCCTCTATTCCACGATCCTCAACCAGGAGAGCCTGGAACAGGCCGTGATCCACCGGCTGGCCGAGCGCCTGGCGCATCAGGACGTCGGCTCAGACCTCATCCGCCAGACCTTCAAGGCGATGCTGGACGACGATCCGGAGTGGAGCACGACGGTGCGCGTCGACATCCAGGCTTACTACGACCGCGACCCGGCCTGCGACCGCTTCATCATGCCGGTGCTCTATTTCAAGGGTTTTCACGCCATCCAGACCCACCGCCTGGCGCATTGGCTGTGGAATCATGGCCGCCGCGATTTCGCGCTCTACCTGCAGAGCCGCTCCTCCTCGGTATTCCAGACCGACATCAACCCGGCCGCCCGCATCGGCAAGGGCATTTTCCTCGATCACGCCACCGGCCTCGTCGTCGGCCAGACGGCGGTCATCGAGGATGACGTGTCGATCCTGCACGGCGTGACGCTGGGCGGTACCGGAAAGGCCAATGGCGATCGTCATCCGAAGATCCGCCGTGGCGTGCTGATCGGCGCCGGCGCCAAGATCCTCGGCAACATCGAGATCGGCCATTGCTCCAAGATCGCCGCCGGTTCGGTCGTGCTGTCGCCCGTGCCGCACAACAAAACCGTCGCCGGCGTGCCGGCGCGGGTTGTGGGAGAAACCGGCTGCGATCAGCCGTCTCGGCAGATGGACCAGCTCCTGCCGTCGCAGACCATGGACCACGTGGTCAGCTTCGACATCTGAGCAATTTGTCGCCGGCGGCGACCGTCGGGGCCGCCGGTTCAGGTGCTGCCTGCCACGCGTTAATGCTGCCAGCTTGCCTTTACATAGCCATCGTCTGCGTGTCAGAAGCGCGTTCCAACGAACAGACCGACATCTCGGAGAAGTCTTTTGAAGCCTGACGAAATCAGAAAGCTGGACGCCTATTTCAAGCGCGTCTTCCAGAATCCCAGGCTCGAGATCAAGGCGCGTCCGCGCAAGGAAGACTCGGCCGAGGTCTATATCGGCGACGAATTCCTGGGCCTCGTGTTCAAGGACGAGGACGACGGCGACTACAATTTCTCGATGGCGATCCTCGACGTCGATCTGGCCTAATCAGGCTTCGGTTGCGGCCAGGGCGTGCACTTCGCCGCCCGGCCGCCTCTGACCGGCGAAATGCCGGTTAGTCCTGGCAATGCCTTGGGATATGCACCCGGCGCCAGCTGGTCGAGCCTTCCCGCACCACCACCCGGCGCGCCACCGTCCCATATGAGGGTGGGATTTCGCGGATCCGCACTTGTTGCGGCCGTACCTGCACTTCGCGGGCGACGCTTTCATATTCCGCCGGCTGCACGACACGGTGCACGCGTTCGGGTCTGACCACCACGATTTCGGCAACGCGCGCATAGCGGGCCTTGCGCCACACTTTGCAAAGCACCTTGCGGCCGTGGATGACGCGCCACTCCCAGGCATAACCGCCATCGTCGACCCTGACCGTATGGTAGACCGTGCGCGTCTCCGCCGGCACCGTCTCATAGGTCACGCGCGGCGGCGCAATCTGCTCCACGCTCTGGTAGGTGCCGTAGATCGCCGCGTCGTAATCGACCATTTGGCCGCCCGGGCTCAGCATCACGTCTTCATATACGGTGTCATAGAGCGCCGGCCTGTGCACGGGTTCGTAGCATTCGAGCGCGCGGCCGCCGGCGGCGGTGTCGGAAACCGCCGCAAGCATCGCTATGACTGCCAGGGATGTGGTGCTTTTGCGGATCATGACATTCCCCCGTTGAAAAAGGACGCATTTTCAACGCAGGAGTGTAGCGGAAGGTCCCAGGCCAGACAGCGATTTCAAGGCTTGTCGTTAAGCGGCGCGGTTAAGAAAATGCTACCGAGGCGGACGGCCTGCTGCAGGACTTCGGCAACCGGGCCGTCCGCGGCCTGGCCATGTGCGCGCGGCGCGCCGGCCGCAACGCTTGATTCCACTTAACCAGGTGGCTAGGAGAGGCGGCCTTGCGCTAGGGTGAGCCGGCATCCTATTTAGGTCATAACCGATCCAGAACGATTCCGCCCGATTGCTGATGTACCACGGCGCCGGGATCCCAATCTCCAACAAGGGTAGTCCATGAAGAACCCCGTTGAAACCTACATGAACCTCGTTCCGATGGTGGTCGAGCAGACCAATCGCGGCGAGCGCGCCTACGACATCTTCTCGCGCCTCTTGAAGGAACGCATCATTTTCATCACCGGTCCGGTCGAGGACGGGATGGCGACGCTGGTTTGTGCACAGCTTTTGTTCCTCGAGGCGGAAAACCCCAAGAAGGAAATCAACCTCTATATCAATTCGCCGGGTGGCGTGGTCACCTCGGGCATGGCGATCTACGACACCATGCAGTTCATCAAGCCGGCGGTTTCGACGCTTTGCATCGGCCAGGCCGCTTCGATGGGCTCGCTGCTCCTGACGGCCGGCCACAAGGACATGCGCTTTGCCACGCCGAACGCCCGCATCATGGTCCATCAGCCGTCCGGCGGCTTCCAGGGCCAGGCTTCGGACATCGAGCGGCATGCGATGGATATCGTCAAGCTGAAGCGCCGCTTGAACGAGGTCTATGTCAAGCACACCGGCAAGAGCTACGAAGAGATTGAACGCACGCTCGATCGCGATCATTTCATGACCGCCGACGAGGCCAAGGATTTCGGCCTGATCGACAAGGTCATCTCGTCGCGCGAACCGGTCGAAGGCGCCGCCACGTAAGGGCGCCTTGGCAGCCGGATGGCAGGATAACGCGCTTTTGGCGTGGCTTGCGGCATTTCGGCCACATTTGGCTGTTCCCTCGGGCGTTGGGATTGCCTACGTTAAGGCTATGTTGATTTTCGACGGCTTAGCTTTGCGTGGGGGTAGCTGCGAATCATTGCCGCGTTTTCTGATTTGTGTTTCGTACGGGATGCGCAGTGTGAGCCGAGACACTGGCGGCGGCGGATTCCCGCGATAGATTGGTGAGACGCCTCTTGCAGCCAGGCGATCGGCGGGCGTCGGTGAAAGGACAGGAAAATGAGCAAGGTCGGCAACAATAGCGGTGATTCCAAGAACACGCTTTATTGCTCGTTTTGCGGCAAAAGCCAGCACGAGGTCCGCAAGCTGATCGCCGGCCCGACGGTTTTCATCTGCGACGAATGCGTCGAACTGTGCATGGACATCATCCGCGAGGAAAACAAAACCTCGATGGTGAAGTCGCGCGAAGGCGTGCCGACACCGCAGGAAATCCTGAAAGTTCTGGATGACTATGTCATCGGCCAGCCTTACGCCAAGCGCGTGCTGTCGGTGGCGGTCCACAACCACTACAAGCGCCTCGCGCATGCCGGCAAGAGCAACGATGTCGAGCTGGCCAAGTCGAACATCCTGCTGATCGGCCCGACCGGCTGCGGCAAGACGCTGCTGGCTCAGACGCTCGCCCGCATCATTGATGTGCCGTTCACCATGGCCGACGCCACGACGCTGACCGAAGCCGGTTACGTCGGCGAGGACGTTGAAAACATTATCCTGAAGCTGTTGCAATCGGCCGACTACAATGTCGAGCGCGCCCAGCGCGGCATCGTCTATATCGACGAAATCGACAAGATTTCGCGCAAGTCGGACAACCCCTCGATCACCCGCGACGTGTCGGGGGAGGGCGTGCAGCAGGCGCTTTTGAAGATCATGGAAGGCACGGTCGCCTCGGTGCCGCCGCAGGGCGGCCGTAAGCATCCGCAGCAGGAATTCCTGCAGGTCGACACCGCCAACATCCTGTTCATCTGCGGCGGCGCCTTCGCCGGGCTGGACAAGATCATCTCGGATCGCGGCCGCAAGACCTCGATCGGCTTCGGCGCCACCGTCGCTTCGCCCGAGGATCGCCGCACGGGCGACCTGTTCCGCCAGGTCGAGCCGGAGGATTTGTTGAAATTCGGCCTGATCCCGGAATTCGTCGGCCGTCTGCCCGTGCTGGCGACGCTGGAAGACCTCGACGAACCGGCGCTGATCCAGATCCTGACCGAGCCGAAGAACGCGCTGGTCAAGCAGTATCAGCGGCTGTTCGAGATGGAAAATGTCGATCTGACCTTCCACGAGAACGCCCTGTCGGCCATCGCCAAGCGCGCCATCGAGCGCAAGACCGGCGCGCGCGGCCTGCGCTCCATCATGGAGGCGATCCTGCTCGACACCATGTTCGAGCTGCCGGCGCTGGAAGGCGTGCGCGAGGTGGTGATCTCGGAAGAGGTGGTGACCGGCAGCGCCCGGCCGCTCTACATCTATTCCGAACAGAAGGAAAAGAAGGGCAATGTCAGCGCCTGAAATGGCATCTGAGCCCGCATTTTCATGGAACGGCGCCCGCGTGGCGCCGTTTTGCTGTAAGCGGCGCGCAAGCATGCCGTGGAAGGGACGGTACGACCCGTGTTAGCCCTTGATCTTTGCCCCGGCTGCATCCACCTAACACCAGAAGGCCGAGGCGCCGCATTCTGTGCTGTAAAACTCCCGTCACAAACGGTGGTAGGCGGAACGACACTCGGTCGTTAATATGAGATTCGCGGTTGGCTAAAATTAAGCGGCCGCGACATGAAAGGTTGGACAATGGCCAAGATATCCAAGGCTTCCGGCGACGGCGTTTTCGCGGTCCTCCCACTGCGCGATATCGTCGTGTTTCCGCATATGATCGTTCCGCTCTTTGTTGGGCGTGAAAAGTCGATCAAGGCGCTGGAAGAAGTGATGGGGCAGGAAAAGCAGATCCTGCTTGCCACCCAGATGAATGCAGCCGACGACGATCCTGAGCCCGATGCGATCTTCGACATCGGCACGCTCGCCAATGTGCTGCAGCTTTTGAAGCTTCCCGACGGTACCGTGAAGGTGCTGGTCGAGGGCGCCTCGCGCGCCAAGATCGTGTCGTTCACCGACCGCGCCGATTTCCACGAAGCCCGCGCCACCGCGCTGGTCGAGCCGGAAGAGGAAGAGGTCGAGGTCGAGGCGCTTGCCCGCTCGGTCGTCACCGATTTCGAGAATTACGTCAAGCTGAACAAGAAGATCTCGCCCGAAGTGGTGGGCGCGGCCAGCCAGATCGACGACTATTCCAAGCTCGCCGACACGGTTGCCTCGCACCTCGCCATCAAGATCCCCGAGAAGCAGGAGATGCTCGCCACGCTTTCGGTCAAGGAGCGTCTGGAGAAGGCGATGGGCTTCATGGAAGCCGAGATCTCGGTGCTCCAGGTGGAGAAGCGCATCCGTTCGCGCGTCAAGCGCCAGATGGAGAAGACGCAGCGCGAGTACTACCTCAACGAGCAGATGAAGGCGATCCAGAAGGAGCTCGGCGAAGGCGAGGACGGCCGCGACGAGGCCGCCGAGATCGAGGCGCGCATCAAGAAGACCAAGCTCTCCAAGGAGGCCCGCGAGAAGGCGGACGCCGAGTTGAAGAAGCTCAGGTCGATGTCGCCGATGTCGGCTGAATCGACGGTCGTGCGCAACTATCTCGACTGGCTGCTGTCGATCCCGTGGGGCAAGAACTCCAAGGTCAAGCAGGACCTGACTTTCTCGCAAGACGTGCTCGATGCCGATCACTTCGGCCTCGACAAGGTCAAGGAGCGCATCGTCGAGTATCTCGCTGTGCAGAGCCGCCAGAAGAAGCTCAAGGGGCCGATCCTGTGCCTCGTCGGGCCTCCCGGCGTCGGCAAGACCTCGCTCGGCAAGTCGATCGCCAAGGCGACCGGCCGTGAGTTCATCCGCATGGCGCTTGGCGGCGTGCGTGACGAGGCCGAGATCCGCGGCCACCGGCGGACCTATATCGGCTCGATGCCCGGCAAGGTCATCCAGTCGATGAAGAAGGCCAAGAAGTCCAACCCGCTCTTCCTGCTCGACGAAATCGACAAGATGGGCCAGGACTTCCGCGGCGACCCGTCATCGGCCTTGCTCGAGGTGCTCGATCCGGAGCAGAACTCGACGTTCATGGACCATTACCTCGAGGTCGAATACGACCTGTCGAGCGTGATGTTCGTGACGACGGCGAACACGCTGAACATCCCTGCGCCCCTGATGGACCGCATGGAGATCATCCGTATCGCCGGCTACACGGAGGACGAGAAAATCGAGATCGCCAAGCGGCATTTGATGCCGAAGGTGATCCGCGATCACGCGCTGCAGCCGAACGAATTCTCGGTCGCGGAAGACGCGATCCGCGGCATCATCCAGACCTACACGCGGGAAGCCGGCGTGCGCAGCCTTGAGCGCGAGCTTATGAAGCTCGGCCGCAAGGCGGTCACCGAGATCCTGCGGACGAAGAAGAAGACGGTGAAGATCACGGCGGCCAATCTCGCCGATTATCTTGGCGTGCCTCGCTTCCGCTTCGGCCAGGTCGAGTCTGACGATCAGGTCGGTGTTGTCACCGGTCTTGCCTGGACGGAAGTCGGCGGCGAACTGCTGACGGTCGAAGGCGTCATGATGCCCGGCAAGGGCCGCATGACGGTGACCGGCAACCTGCGCGACGTGATGAAGGAATCGATCTCGGCGGCGGCGTCCTATGTCCGCTCACGGGCGCTCGATTTCGGCGTCGAGCCGCCGTTGTTCGACAAGCGCGACATCCACGTGCACCTGCCGGAAGGCGCTACGCCGAAGGATGGTCCGTCCGCCGGTGCCGCCATGGCCACGGCGATCGTGTCGATCCTGACCGGTATCCCGGTCCGGGCCGACGTGGCAATGACTGGTGAGATAACGCTTCGCGGCCGCATCTTGCCGATCGGTGGCCTGAAGGAGAAGCTGCTCGCGGCACTGCGTGGCGGCATCAAGAAGGTTCTGATCCCGGAAGAAAACGTCAAGGATCTGGCGGAGATTCCGGACAATGTGAAAAACGGCATGGAGATCATTCCGGTCGCACGCGTCGGCGAGGTGTTGAAGCACGCGCTGGTCAGGATGCCGGAGCCGATCGAATGGGTCGAGCCGGTCAATGCGCCGGCTCCGGTCGACACCGGCGACGATGCCGGAAAGTCGCTTGCTCATTAGAATTTTCTAATGTTGCGTCGCACAAAGAGAGAGCCGGGCTTCGAGCCCGGCTTTTTCATGTGAAAAACCCACGTAAAAATTGAAAAAAGCCCGGAATTCCGCGGTTTTCGACTTGGGTTCCGGAACGCTTCTTTCTAAAGTCCCTTTCCTGCCGGATGAGTCGTAAGTTCCGGTTTTCTCATGGAAGGGAATTTTTATGAACAAGAACGAACTGGTGTCCGCTGTCGCCGACTCCGCTAGCATTTCGAAGGCTGATGCGCAGTCCGCCGTCGATGCAGTGTTCTCCGTGATCACCGGCGAACTGAAGAAGGGCGGCGATGTCCGGCTTGTCGGCTTCGGAAATTTCACCGTGTCAAAACGCGCTGCTTCGACGGGTCGCAACCCGCAGACCGGCGCCGAAGTGAAGATTCCGGCGCGCACCGTGCCGAAGTTTTCGGCTGGCAAGGGCCTCAAGGACGCGGTCAACTAAGACCTTTTTCTTTAAGAGCAGAAAAGCCGGGCATGCCCGGCTTTTCTTTTTTGTGCGGTTCGCTTGGCGCGCGCAGGCTCAGGCCGTCGGCGCGTCGGCCCGCAGCAGGCCTTCCTGCTTGAGATCGGCCCAGAGCGCTGCCGGGATCTTGACGCCGAGAAGCGCGCGGTTGCTTTCGACTTCCGCCGGCCGCTGCCCGCCCGGGATCACCGACACCACCGAAGGATGCTGCAGAGGGAACTGCAGCGCCGCCTCGATCAGGCGCACACTGTGACGCTGGCAGACGGCTTCGATGCGCGCCACGCGATCGAGGATTTCCTTCGGCGCTTCGCTGTAATTGTAGAAGGCGCCGGGCTTGGGGCCGGTCGCAAGCACGCCGGAATTGTAGGGGCCGCCGAGCACGATGCCGATGCCGCGCTTCTGGCAGAGCGGCAGGAAGGTGGCCAGCGCGTCCTGCTCGAGCAGCGTGTAGCGGCCGGCAAGCAGGAACAGGTCGAAATCGCCGCGCTCGGCCAGCGTCTGCGCGACCTGCCATTCGTTGATGCCGCCGCCGAACGCCTTGATCACGCCCTGGTCGCGCAGCGAAAGCAGGCCATAATAGCCCGACGACATGAACTCTTCGATGCGGCGGTCGGAGGCTTCCTTGCTGCCATGCGTGAAGATGTCCACGTCATGCACGAAGAGGATGTCGATGCGGTCGACGCCAAGGCGTTCCAATGAGGCCTCGAATGAGCGCATGACGCCGTCATAGCTGTAGTCGTAGACCTCGCGGCGCGACGGCGTGTCGAAGAACTTACCGATGCCGGTGCGCTGCTCGGGCGCAGCGACGCGCATGAGGCGGCCGACCTTGCTGGACAGCACGTAGTCGTCGCGCTTGCGGCCGCGCAGGAAGGGGTTCAGGCGGGTTTCCGCAAGGCCGAGACCGTAGAGTGGTGCCGTATCGTAATAGCGGCAGCCGGTCGTCCATGCCGCTTCGAGCGTGGCATTGGCGTCTTCGTCGGGGACGGCGCGATAGAGGTTGCCGAGCGGCGCGGTGCCGAAGCCAAGCTCGGTGAAGGTGATGCCGCCATTGCCGAGGCGGTCGAAATGCCGTGTCTTCATGTCCAACGATTTTCCCGGAGTGATTTGTCTGACATGACACTATCAACGCCCGTGGCCCAGCAAAAGCGCCGAGGCGAGTTGGATAGCGATTTTCGCGGTGATAGCATGAATAAAAACAACCGTTTCGCGGGTGAGCAGCCGCAAAATTCGTAACGCCGGTTGCCAAGGTGAGCCGTCATGACCAAAGCCGGATCGGGGATGTTCGCGACCGCGCTGGACGAACTCGGCGCGGTGCTGGCGCGCATCGATGAAAGCCGCATCGACGCTGCCGGCACCATGCTTGCCGGCGCCGGCAAGATCGCCGTCTATGGCTGCGGCCGCGAGGCGCTGCAGGTCAAGGGCTTTGCCATGCGGCTCTACCATCTCGGCCTGCCGGTCTCGGTGGTCGGCGACATGACCACGCCGCCGCTGGGGCAGGGCGACGTTTTCCTGGTGAGTTCCGGACCGGGCGAGACCACGACAGTGCTCACCTTGATGCGCGTTGCCCGCGAGGCCGGCGCAAAGGTGCTGCTGCTCACGGCGGAGGCCGACGGAAGTGCCGCAAAACTTGCCGACTTCACGCTGCTCATTCCGGCGCAGACCATGGCCAGCGACCAGGGTGCCGCCAGAACCTCGGTGCTGCCGATGGGCTCGCTGTTTGAAGGCGCGCTGTTTGTTTTGTTCGAGATCATGGTGCTGAAGCTTAAAGGCCTGACGGGCGCTACGCCGGAAGCCATGCGCGCCAGGCACACCAATATGGAGTAGGGACCGTGCGTTACGAATTGATGCTGCCGCATCAGATCCGCAAGGCGATCGCGGAGAACTGGCCGGTCGTGCTGCCACTCGGCGTGCTCGAATACCATGGCGAGCACATGGCGGTCGGCATGGACACGCTGGCCGTCATCAAGACGGTGGACCTGATCGAGAAGGAGAGAGACCTCGTCATCCTGCCGCCCTTCTACTATGGCGCGGCGAGCTATGCCGTGGCTGCGCCCGAGGGCAGCGGTTCCGTGCAGGTCGGCGGCCCAGTGCTTTCGCCTTTTGCCGAGGAGCTGTTCTACGGCCTGCTGCGTATCGGCTTTCGCAATATCCATGCGATTATCCATCACCAAACTGAGAATTTCGCGGCCGGCATGCCGACCGATCTCGCCTTCAAGACCGCCGGCAGGCAGGCGATCTTCCGGTTCCTGGAAAAGGAGCGCGGCGAGGGCTGGTGGGGGTCGAACACCATGGCGGATTACTACGCCGGCCATGCGCAGGGCGAGAATGTCTTCAACTGGGTGCAGGTGCATCCGCTGATGCCGGTTTCGATGAACGGCAAGTATCCGTTCGATCATGCCGGCATCGGCGAAACGTCGCTGATGCTGGCGCTATGCCCGGAGGCGGTGGATGCGGCGCGTTTCGCCGACAACACCGGCTGGTATACGAAAAGCGCCGCGGACGCTTCGGCCGGGCAGGGCAAGATCGGGGTCGCGATGATCCTCGATCATCTTCGCCAAATTCTGGTCGCCTGACTATCGCCCGGTGGAGCGGGCTCGCTGGCGCTCGGCGAGGTATTCGGCCAGCGATTTGTCCGGGTCGCTCCTGGTCGCCACCGCCCAGATGAAGGTGCCCGCGCCGGCGATGACGAGGATGACATAGATGATCACGCCCAGTGCCATCTGGTGGGCATAGAAGAAAAGCAGGAACATGGTCGCGCCGCCGCCGATCATGGCCGCCACAAAGCCGGCGATGACCGCGCGACCCTGCCAGGCGATCGGCATGACGCCCTTGCCGTAGCGGTCGCGCCCGACATAGCCGGCCCGGATGTTGCGCGCGAACCAGTAGGGCCCGGCCATCGCTATTTCACCGAGCCAGCCGTCATGCCCATGATCAGATAGCGCTCGAGCGCGATGCCGATGATCGCCAGCGGCGCGATCGCAGCGGTAGCCAATGCCGCCATCGACCACCAGTTGATGCCTTGCGAACCGGTCTGGCTCGCCACCATGACCGGGATCGTCTTGGCATCCGTCGAGGTTAGAAGGGCTGCAAAGAAATACTCGTTCCAGCACAGCACCATCGCCAGGATGAAGGCGGCGACCATGCCGGGAAGGGCGATCGGCATGACGATGCGGAGGAAGGCGCCCCAGATCGACAGCCCGTCGACCAGAGCCGCCTCCTCGAGCTCGACGGGGATCGAGTTGAACTGGTCGCGCATGATCCAGATGACGATCGGCAGCACCATCAGCGTGTAGAGCAGGATCAGGCCGATGCGCGTGTCGAGCAGCGCCACCTCGCGGTAGAGCACCAGGAAGGGCAGCGCCAGCACGACCGGCGGCAGGATGAGCTGCGACAGGAAGAAGAAGGAGATGTCCTCGTTCTTGAACCAGGCGAATTTGTAGCGATAGCGGGTCAGGCCATAAGCGGCGAGACTGCCGATGACGATGGCAAGCGCCGACGCGCCGACCGAAGTGATGATCGAGTTCATGAAGCGCTTGAAGAACTCGTCGCGCACCGTCGATGTCTCGAAGATCGAATCCGGAGACAGGCCGAGCGAGCGCCAGCCCTTCCAGTCGGGCTGGAAGTCGACGAAGGGAATGAGATGGCCTTGCGTGACATCGACAGCCGATTTGAACGAGGTGGTGATCGTCCAGTAGAGTGGGAACAGGCAGACGAAGGTCCAGAAGAGCAGCGCGCCATAGATGAAGACGCGGCTGGCGACGAAAGCCGCTGGCGAGCGTATTTCGGAAACGGTGTAGTCGGTGGTCTGGACGCTCATGATGCCGCTCAGTTGACGTTGCGCACGAAGCGATTGGCGAATTTCAAAAGCCAGGTCACGAACACGACGATGATGACCAGATAGGCCATGGCCAGCATCGTGCCGTAGCCGACATTGGAGCGGTCGCGGTACTCGCGATAGATGAAGCTCGACACGGAATCGGTGGCGCCGCCGGGGCCGCCGGAGGTCAGCGTGATGATGATGTCGGCAAGCTTCAGCTTGAAGATGATGCGCAGGATCACCGCCGTCACCGACACCGGCAGCATCAGCGGGAAGGTGACCTGCCAGAAGGTCTGCCAGGCGGTCGCGCCGTCGACGCGCGCGGCTTCCAGCACCTCGCGCGACATCGCCTGCAGGCCGGCGAGCAGCATGATCATCATGAACGGGATGAAGGTCCATGCGTCGAGCATCATGATCGAGATGCGGGCGGTGATCGGATCGGAGAAGAAGGCGGGATTTTCCCAGCCGAGATGACGCGCCAGCGTTGCCGCGGGGCCGAAGCGGTATTCCATCAGCGACTTGCCGACCATCCAGGAGACAGCCACCGGCGACAGCATCAGCGGCAGCAGGAATACGACGCGGAAGAACTTTCTGGCTCGGATCTGCGCGTTGAGGAGCAACGCCAGGCCGAAGGCGATGACATATTCGACCAGCACCGCCAGCACATAGAGCACCATGTTGAACAGCGCGTTGCGGTAATAAGGATCGGCCAGCATCTGCCAGAAATTGTCGAGGCCGTTGAATCTGCGTCCGGTAAACGAGCTGAGGTTCCAGTCGGTGAGCGCGATGTAGAAGCCGAACAGCGTCGGGAAGATCACCATGGCGATGGTGAAAAGCAGCGCCGGCAGCAGGAACAGCGCGCGCTGGCCATCCTCGCCGCGCGTCAGCACCTGCCAGGCGCCGAGCGCGGCGCCCCACAGGACATAGGCATAGATGACCGGGCGCCAGGTATCGAAGCCGATCGTCGACATCTCGGTCTTGTAGAGGATCTGCACGACGATGACCGCGAGAAGGCCAACCGTCGCCAGCGCCAGCAAGGCCCATCCCAGGCGCTTGCGCCCGGCCGGGATCAGGTCGGCCGGATTGGCCGACCAGGCATTTGCGGTCGAAATCTGCTCAGCCACGCCTTTTGCCTCTTGCCTGGTAAAGGAGCGGCCCGGCAACGAGGCGTCGCCGGGCCGCGACTTTCAATATATCAGCCTACATGCCGAGCGAGGCTTTGTAGAGCTTGACCTGCTTGTCGCGGCCGATCTGGTCGGTCAGCTTTTCCCAGGCGGCGGCGATGGCGTCGGCGCCTTCCTGCGCCTTCATCTTGCCGGCGAAGGTGTTGGCCAGGATGTCCTCGGCAGCCGAATAATACTGGAAGATGCCGGGGATGCGCGGCTCGATCGCCGCGTTCGGATGGTTGTAGGAGTCACCTTCCGACTTCAGGTAGGAGGTGATGAAGGCCTCGTCATAGCCGGCCGCCACCCATTCCGGAATGTTGAAATGGGAGTTGCGGTAAGGCTGGAAGCCAGACGGATACATCGCCGTCCAGATCGACAGATCCTTGCCGCCGAGATGGGCGGCGGCGGACCATGCGGCCTTCTTCTTCTTTTCGTCCTTGTCGACACGGGCCATGACATAGACGCCCCAGCCGAGATAAGCGCAGTTCGGCGCGTAGTTCGGGCCGCTGGCGAGCTTGTCCCACTTGCCGGTCTTGGAATTGTAGACGTCGTCGGAGCCCGGCAGGATCGAGAAGCCGGTGACGTCGCCGATGACCGAAGAGTCGTTGGTCTTGACGTTCGAGCCGACGTCGCCCCACCAGGGGATCATCGAGCCGGTGCCGGCCAGGAATTGCTGGAAGGCGGTCGTGTTCGGATCGGCGTTGATCTGGTCGGCGGGTTCGGAGGGCAAGGCATCGATGACGTCCTGGATGGCGCGCACCCAGGCCGGGTTGTTGACGCGCGGCTTCATGGTGTCGGCGTCGAACAGCCAGGCCTTGTCGTCGGGATGCTTGGCATAGGCCGTGGCGCGGCTGCCGAGGAAGTAGAAGCCGAAACCGCCCCAGGGCTTGGGCGCGTCGAGATAGCCGTAAACGTCCTGGCCCTTGAATTTCTTGCCCTTGAGGAATTTGGTCACGGCCTGCACCTGCTGCCAGGTCTTCGGCACGCCCCATTCGCCTTCACCACCGCCATCCTTCCACTGCTTGGCGAGGTCGGCATCGGAAAACACGTCGGTGCGGTAGTTGAAGTTGTGCGCGTCGCCGTCGATGGTGACGCGATACTGCTTGCCGTCCCAGGTGCCGACGGGCGGCTTCAGATAGTTGACCAGATCGTCGAAATCGATCTGCTTCTTGACCCAGTCGGGCATTTCGGAGGTCAGGCCTTTGCCGCAGACATCGCCTTCGAAAGGCGCGCCCATCTCGATGATGTCGAAATCGACGGTGCCGGTGGCGATCGACTGCTGCAGACGGGCGTTGTAGTCGGCCTGGGCAAGGTCGATCCAGCTGATCTTGGCCCCGGTATAGGCCTCCCACGGCTTTAGAAAGCCACGGAACAGCACATTGTGCAGGTTCTGGTTGTTGAGGCCCATGAAGGTGAGCTCGACGCCGGCGAACTCGCCTTCCTTGACATTGGCCTTGGTCGCTTCGAGGCAAAGTTCGCCAACTTTCTGGAAGTCGGCATCGG
The DNA here is from genome assembly GCF_041355295.1 of Mesorhizobium sp. RCC_202. Classification (NCBI taxonomy): domain Bacteria; kingdom Pseudomonadati; phylum Pseudomonadota; class Alphaproteobacteria; order Hyphomicrobiales; family Phyllobacteriaceae; genus Mesorhizobium; species Mesorhizobium sp. RCC_202. The sequence continues at coordinate 398,449 of NZ_JBFUPO010000005.1, read as the reverse complement.
TCGGCTGGCCTTTGCCGACGCCCGGGATCTGCAGGATCTTCTTGCGCAGATCGTCATCGGCGGCGGCCGGCCTGGTCATTGCGCCGAGTCCGGCGCCGGACGCGGCGGCTATCGCGGCCATCGAGGCCGCACCCTTCAGCACATCGCGGCGGCTCGCGCCGGCGCGCATCAGTTTTTCGTACAGGTCGACTCTCATCTACAGGTTCCTCCCAGAACAACAGCCATTGAATGGAAATACCAATCTATCGGACGTCGAAACGTCTTACGGTTCTCCTCGAACATACGGGGACGTGGGACCCCACCCTGCGTCGCCGGAGTTCCGATTTCGGGGTAAGAGGCCCGTTGTCGGATTGGCACTCGCCACTATTCGCGTAATCGATTACCTTGTCAACACGAGTGGGTTTTTATCTATAATATACCGACTTGCCCTTGCGGTTCGCAATGGCTAGCTTCACCGCAAACGATAAAGGGGAGACGATGGCTCAAGTCGCGATCAGCAGTGTGGCCAAGGCGTTTGGAACCGTCAAGGTCCTGCACGAGGTCAGCATCGATATCGCCGACGGCCAGTTCGTCGTGCTGGTCGGTCCGTCGGGTTGCGGCAAGTCCACGCTGCTGAGGATGGTGGCCGGCCTGGAGACCGTTTCGGGCGGCACGATCTCGATCGGCGAGCGCGTCGTCAACAATCTGCCGCCGGCAAAGCGCGACATCGCCATGGTGTTCCAGAACTATGCGCTCTATCCGCACAAGACGGTGGAGCAGAACATGGCCTTCGCGCTGAAGCTGCGCGGCACCGATCCGACCGTCGTTGCCGAGCGGGTCAAGCGCGCCGCCGACATCCTAGACCTCGCGCCCTATCTGAAGCGCTATCCGCGCCAGCTTTCCGGCGGCCAGCGCCAGCGCGTCGCCATGGGCCGGGCCATCGTGCGCAACCCGCAGGTGTTTTTGTTCGACGAGCCGCTGTCCAATCTCGACGCCAAATTGCGCGTGCAGATGCGCACCGAGATCAAGGAACTGCACCAGCGGCTGAAGACCACGACCATCTATGTCACCCACGACCAGATCGAGGCCATGACCATGGCCGACAAGATCGTGGTGATGCGCGACGGCCGCATCGAGCAGGTCGGCGCGCCGCTGGAACTGTTCGACCGGCCGGCAAACCTGTTCGTCGCCGGCTTTCTCGGCTCGCCGGCCATGAATCTGCTCAAAGGCACGGTAAAGACAGGCGACAACGCCGTCGACATCGCCGGCACGGCATTTCCGCTGCCCCCGGGAAGTGCTGTCCAGGACGGCCACGCCGTCGTCTACGGCGTGCGGCCGGAGCATCTGGAAATCCATCCCGACGGCATCGCCGCCACGGTCTCGGTGGTCGAGCCGACCGGCTCGGAGACCCTGGTGTTCCTGCGCTTCGGCGAGGGCGAGATGGTGGCGCTGTTCCGTGAACGCCATGACGTCAAGCCGGGCGACACGCTGAAGCTGAAGCCGCGGCTCGATCAGGTCCATCTTTTCGACGCGGCGATCGGCAAGCGCCTTTAGACTTTTACGGCAATTCCAGCCGGAAAACCGCTCACACTTTTCCTGGAATTGCGCTGGACTGCACACAGACCTTACGAGGGGACACCATGCTCAAAGGGATCAATCCGCTGCTCAATGCCGATGTGCTGCAAGCACTGCGGGCGATGGGGCATGGCGACGACCTGATCATCGCCGACACCAATTTCCCGGCCGATTCGGTGGCCAGGCAAACCGTGCTCGGAAAAGTGTTGCGCATCGATGCGTCGGCGGCCGAGGTGGTGAAAGCGGTGCTGTCCCTCTATCCGCTGGATACCTTCGTCAATGACGCGGCCGCGCGCATGGAGATCGTCGGCAAGCCCAACGAGATCCCGCCGGTGCAGAAGGAGGTGCAGAAAGAGATCGACGCCGCCGAAGGCAAGCCCTGGCCGATGATCTCGATCGAGCGCTACGCCTTCTACGAGCGCTCCAGGAAGGCCTATTGCGTCATCCAGACCGGCGAACGCCGCTTCTACGGCTGCTTTGCCTTCCGCAAGGGCGTCGTGCCGCCGGATGCGGAGTAAGACCATGGCCATCGGAAAACCCATTGTTATCCTTGGCGTTTTCGTCGCCGACACGGCCTATCGCGCCGACCGGCAGCCACGCCTGGGCGAGACGATCCTCGGCAATTCCTTCAAGCTCGGGCCGGGCGGCAAGGGCTCGAACCAGGCGGTGGCGGCCGGCAAGCTCGGCGCCGACACCACTTTCCTGACCAGGCTCGGTGTCGATGCCTTTGCCGATATGGCCAGGCAGACTTGGAAGGGCGCGGGCGTCAAAAGCGCGGTCATCGACACGCCCGACAGTTATACCGGCGCCGCCTATATCTTCGTGGAAGAGGGCAGCGGCAACAACGCCATCATCGTCAGCCCAGGTGCCGCGATGCTGATCTCACCCGCCGACATCGAGGCGCATGCCGGCCTGATCCGCTCGGCCGGCGTCTTCGTCACCCAGCTCGAACAGCCGATCGATGCGGCTCTCAAGGCGCTTGAGATCGCGCGTGGGGCGGGGGTGATCACCATCCTCAACCCGGCGCCGGCAGCCAGCCTGCCGGATCGCATCTATACGCTATGCGACTATGTCACGCCCAACGAGACCGAGGCCGAGGGGCTGACCGGCATCAAGGTGTCGTCGCTCGAGGATGCCCGCCGCGCCGCCGATGCATTGCTGGCCAAGGGTGTCGGGGCGGTGATCGTCACGCTCGGCGAGAAGGGAGCGCTGCTGCACACGAAGGATCGCTCCGAGCATGTCGGCGCGGTCAGCGCCGGCGCGGTCGTCGAAACCACCGGCGCCGGCGACGCCTTCAATGGAGGCTTGGCGGCGGCCCTTGCCAAGGGCGTCGAGCCCCTGGAAGCGGTGCGCTTTGCCTGCGCCGTCGCCGGCATTTCGGTGACGCGTCCGGGAACAGCGCCTTCCATGCCGACGCTGCAAGAGGTCGAAGCGCTGCTGGCGCGAGCTTGAGCCGCAATTCACCCGTTCCAAGACTATCCACCGCTCGGAACGCAACCACCGGGCGTGCGTTCATTGTCTTGAACCCAGGACAATACGGCTCGGATTTTGGAGCGGTGATATGAAAAAAGCTTATGAAAAACCGATACTTACGAGGCGAGGGAAGCTGAGCGAACGCACCGCGCAGATATCGGCTTCGGGTGTCATCTTGGGCGAGTAGGAGCTGCCACCATGAGTGATCGCGGCGTTGATTTCCTGGAAAGCTGGCTTGATGAGCACCTGCCCGCGGATCTGCCCGCCGATAGGGCCACCGCCAGGGTGCTGACGACGCGCATAGCGCTTGACGCACGGCATAGCGGTCTGGAGGTCGCCGAGATCGAGGAGGCGGTTGGTTCGCTCGAAGGCGTCATCCTCGAAGCCTTGGATGAGGCGGATCCGGATGGGCCTGCATAAGTTTCGATAGCCCCTTTGAAGCCCGCCTGCATGCGCAGACGGGTTCTTTCTACTGAATCTCGGAAAGCTAAAGAATCCGGCTGGTCAGTTCCAGCATGGTCGTTGCGCCTTGCTCGCTGCCTGGCATGTGCACGACGCGCAGGACTCTCAGGTCCTTGGCTGATCCTTCGACCGGCATCGACACGCTTTCGCCGACACGCGGCAATTCCTGGAATGCCAGCTCGTCCACGTCCCTGGCATCGTCAATTGAGATACGGCATCGCACAGCCATCTGATTTCTCCCGTCTTTTTGCCCTTGGATGGAACGAGACAAGGATGGGATGGTTCCGAGAATCATGCCAGTCGACTATTTTGCCGACATGGCAGTCGCTCCGCGGCTTATGCCGAAATTGCTGGAGGTCGAGGCGTTGCCGATGCCGCAGGAGAGATCAAATTTAAATCCGGCAGGATCTGAATTGCTGTGAGCAAGACAATGTCTTTTGGACGATTTATGTCACATTTCTCCTGAGGAGAAATGGCGCGAGTGACGGGGCTCGAACCCGCGACCTCCGGCGTGACAGGCCGGCACTCTAACCAACTGAGCTACACCCGCGCATTAACGAGCACGTGTCAGCCGTGTTCGTCGTTGGGGCGGTGGATAAGGGGTTCGTTACCGGGTGTCAAGCGCGGCATTGAAGCATTTACAGCAAACAGGAGAAGGTTTTTTGACAGCCGCACCGAGGCTGGGGAAAACCGGCCGGCAGCGGCGTTGCCGGCCGTTCATTTGGTCTTGCGAATGCGATGCTAACTGCTTAAAGGTCCGCGCTCAGGCGGGCGATTAGCTCAGTTGGTAGAGCGCTTCGTTTACACCGAAGATGTCGGCGGTTCGAGCCCGTCATCGCCCACCAGTTTCCCCGATCGGTATTTGCGGCTCGACGCTCGATCGGCACGACCACGCCCATGAAAGCATAATGGAGGGCGTCGACCCCTTTCATGCGAAGGGGCCGGACATCTCATACTAGGCCCTGTCTATGAATTGTCCTGGCCGATTGTCCGGCGGCCAAAACCGCCGCAATGGTTCGCAACAGGGGTGGTAACGGCTCTTCCCCGACCAGGTCGATCCGGCAAGGAGAAAAGATGATTGAGCTGCCTTTTGCGCGCGACGAGTACCAGCAGCGGCTCGCGAAAATCCGCGCCGAGATGGCCAGGCGCGGCATCGAACTGCTGATCGTCAACGATGTCGCCAACCAGCATTACATCACCGGCTATGACGGCTGGTCGTTCTACACGCCGCAGGTGGTGCTGGTGCCGATCGAGGACGTCGAGCCGGTCTGGATCGGCCGCGCCATGGATGCGGCCGGCGGACTGCTGACGGCGTGGATGAAGCCGGAGAATGTGGTTGGCTTTCCCGAAGACCATGTCCAACGCGCCGACCGCCATCCAATGGACTGGATCGCGGCCTGGATCGTCGCCAAGGGCTGGGGCAACCGCCCTATCGGCATCGAGCTCGAAGCCTATTATTTCTCGCCGAAGGCGCATGCCCGGCTCGTCGCGGGGCTGCCCAATGCCAAATGGCACGATGCCGATCTCATCGTGAACTGGATCCGCGCGGTGAAATCGGCGCCGGAAATCGCCTATCTGCGCAAGGCATCGACATTAGCCGAAGCAGCGGTCGCGCGCGCCTTCGAAGTCATCGCGCCGGGTGTGCGCGAATGCGACGCGATTGCCGCCATCCAGGCGGCGCAGATCGCCGGCAGTCCGGATTTCGCCGGCGACATCACGGCGCTGCCGCCCACCATCCTCGGCGGCGAAAATGCCTCGGCGCCGCACATCATGTGGAGCGACAGGCGGTTCGGAAAGGACGAGACGATCGCGCTGGAGCTCGCCGGCGTCTGCCGCCGCTATGCCGCGGGGCTTGCCAGGACGATGCAGCTCGGCAAGACGCCGGCAATTGTCGCGGACACGGCGAAGGCGGTGATCGAAGGCATGGACGCGGTGCTCGATACCATACGGCCTGGAACGACCGCCGAAGCGGTCGAAGCCGCCTGGCGCAAAGTCATCCAGCGCTATGGGCTGAAAAAGGAATCGCGCATCGGCTATTCCATCGGCGTCGCCTATCCGCCGGATTGGGGCGAGCACACGATCAGCCTGCGGCCCGGCGACAAGACGGTGCTTCAGCCGGGCAATGTCGTCCATTCCATCCTGGGCATGTGGATGGACGGCTGGGGCATCGAGGTCAGCGAGACCATTCTGGTGACCGATAAGGGCAATGAGACGCTGACGAAGTTCCCGCGAGACATCCATGTCAAATCCTGACCGGCCAGCCGCGAGCGATACAGCGCTGGACATCGATGCCGGGATTCTCGATCGCATGATCGAGATCCGCCGGCATCTACATCGCCGCCCGGAGCTTTCCAACCGCGAGGCCGGCACGCAGCGTTATTTGCGGGAGGTGCTTGCACGGGAAGGTATCGCCGACATCCGCGATGTCGCCGGCTATGGCCTTGCGGTCGACATTGTCGGCACCGGCCGGCCATCGAACCGCAAGATCGCCATTCGCGCCGACATCGACGCCTTGCCGATCGAGGAGGAGTCCGGCGTCGCGTTTGCGTCGGAGAATCCGGGCGTGATGCATGCCTGCGGCCATGATGCCCATGCCGCGATGGGCTTTGCGGTCGCCGCGCATCTGCATCGCCAGCGCTACAGTTTTGGCGGGACTGTCCGCCTCATCTTCCAGCCCGCCGAGGAGGACGAGCCGTCCGGCGGCAAACGGGTGGTGGAGGAGGGGCTTCTCGACGATATCGACGCCGCGATCTGCGTTCATGTCGATCCCTATACGCCATCGGGCAAGGTCGGTGTCGGCGCCGGCCCCTACACTTTGGCCTGCGATACGTTCGATGTGGTGGTCACCGGCTCGGCGGCGCATGCGGCAAAACCTTATGAGGGCGTCGATGCGCTGACGGTGGCCTGCTCGATGGTGAGCGAGTTGCAGAAGATCGTGTCGCGCGAGACCGACCCTTACGACCCGCTGGTGATTTCGGTGACCGCCATCAATGGCGGCAGTGCCTATAATGTCACTGCCGGCAAGGTCACCCTGAAAGGCACTATCCGCAGTGGCAGCGATGCCACCCGCGACCGCGCATGGCGGCGGGTTCGCGCGGTAGCCGAAGGAATCGCCGCAAGCCATGGGGCGAGCGTCAAGGTCGACATCCACCGGGGCGAACCTGGCGTCGTCAACGATGCCGAGATGGCCGAGCTGATCATCGCCGGCGCCAGGGCCAGCATCGGCGCCGACAATGTGCTGAACTTGCCGGGGTGGAGCATTGCCGACGATTTCGCCTACTACAGCGAGAAACGCCCGTCGGTCTATTTCAGGCTCGGTATCCGGGATGAAGAGGCGGGATCGGTCTATCCGCTCCACCACGCCCGATTTCGCGTCGACGAGGCCGCCTTGAAGAACGGCGTGCTTACGTTGGTTTCGGCAGCGACGATGTTCCTGTCGGCACACCCTTAGAGATACTGCGCGACCTTCTTGCCGACGCTGAGAAAGCGCAGCGGGTCGACCGCCTCGCCATCGTGGCGCACCTCATAGTGCAGATGCGGGCCGGTCGAGCGGCCACTGCTTCCTGTCTTGCCGATAACGTCGCCGGCGGCGAGCTTCTGGCCGACAACGACGTCGATCTCGCTTAGATGGCCGTAGCGGGTGGCGAAGCCGCCACCGTGGTCGACCTCGACCATGCGGCCGTAGCCGCCAGCCCAGCCCGCTCTTGTCACGACACCGGCGGCCGTCACCTTGGCCGGCATGCCGATCGGCGCCCTGAAATCCATGCCGGTGTGCAGGGCGGCGGTGCCGAGGATCGGATCGGTGCGCACGCCGAACGGGCTGGTCACCGTATGGCCGGGGGCAGGGTTGGTCAGCGGCAGCTTGCGCGCTTCCTTCTTGACGCCGTCGAGCGTGTCGAGCGCTTCGTCCAGTTCCTTGACCTTGCTGTCGAAGATCATCGAGGGGTCGAGCGGAACCAGCGGGCCGCCGGCATCGCTCTTGCCGAATTCGCTGTCGACCGGCAGGCCGGCCGCCTCCAGCGCCTGGGTGATGGCATCGGCATTCTTGTAAGCGCTGTCGGCAAGTGTGGTGATGCGGGAAAGCTGTTGATTTTCAATGGCTTTGAGCGAGGTATTGATCGACACGAACAGCTTGTCGGCGCGGTCGGCGGCCGTCTCGCCATCGAGCGGATCGGAGCGTGTCGACCACAGCGAGAACGGCCTGGTGTCGCCAGCGCTCAGGCTAGCGACCGAATAGGTCGGCGCCTGCGAAAGGCTGCCGGTGATCTCGGCGTCGGGCTTGACCGGCGTATCGTTTGTCGCCGGCACGTCGCCGCCGACTTCATTTTCGGCGCGCTCGAGGATCGGGCCTAGCCGGCCATGGCGTTGGCTGAGCTGGGTCTGCCTGGCCAGCAATTCGCTGACCTTGGTTTCCATGAGCTGCTGGTCGAGAAGCTGGCGGCTGGTGATGCGGTCGACCTGGGCGCGAAGCGCGGAGATGCGGTCTTCATAGGCCTGCTGCATGCGCGCCTGCCTGGCTGTCGTGGCGCCGATCAAATCGTCGCGCAGGACCAGATAGGAGGTGGCGAGCAGATAACCGATGGCGACGGCGGCAAGAGCGGAGCCGATCAGCGCCGCAAGCCAGGGGCGAATGGTGAAATGCCGTATTTCATTGCCGCGGGCGATGATGACCGTATGTGGTTCCTTGCGCCTGCCGAAGACCGCTGACTGACCGGTTGGGTTCACGAGACCAAGCTTTCGTTACGACCACGAACGAGAAGCCCGATTACACATTATTAGGGTTAACAAAGTTTTGCGGTTCGCAATCTCGGCGTAATCTATTCCCGTGATGCGGGTGCCGAGTTGTGGCGACAGAGAGCGCGGTGTGACCGGAAGGCGATTGCGCCGGACGGTCAGAGCGCTCGCACCGCCTCCAGAACCTGCTCGGCATGGCCCTTGACGCGAACCTGGCGCCAGATGCGGGCGATGCGGCCATCCTTGCCGATCAGAAAGGTGGCGCGCTCGACGCCCATATATTTGCGGCCATACATGCTTTTCTCGACCCACAGATGGTAGGCCTCGATGACTTTTCGCTCTTCATCGGCAACCAGATCGACGGTGAGATCGTATTTCTTCTTGAACTTGTCGTGCTTTTTCACGCTGTCGGGCGAGAGGCCGATCACCACGGCGCCGGCCTTCTCGAGTTCGGGCCTAAGCTGCGAGAAGCCGATCGCCTCGTTGGTGCAGCTTGTGGTGTCGTCCTGCGGGTAAAAGTAGAGTACAACCGGCTTGCCCCGGAACGCGGCGAGGCTGAGCGAGCCGCCGCCGTCACGCGGAAGATCGAATTGCGGTGCTGCGTCGCCCACTTCGAGATCAGCCATATCGATGCCCTTGTTTGCGGTTACGCGCGAGAAAGCATCGATATAACGTGAAGCGGGGATTCGTCCACGACGGGTTCGTCACAACGGAATATTGCGTGGATCAGGAAGAACCGCAGCACGAGAAGATCAAGTTCAGGCGTGACGAGATCACCGACCTGGGCAGGCTTCCGTCCGCGTGCAGGGTGCCGCCGCTGGGGCGGGCAGCCGTGCGTCGCCGCTTTCGCATCCTTGGCCGCGTGTTTGCCGGGCTTTGCGCGCTGGTGCTTCTGGCGGCAGCCGGCGTCTACATCATCGGCGCGTCCGGCATCGGCACCGAACGGCTTCGCGCCGAAGCCGAGACGGCGATCGAGAAGCTCGCCGGCGTCGATGTCCAGGTCGCCGTCGGAGGGGCGCGACTGACCCTGGACGGGTCGAGCTTCGTTGCCCTGCAGGTGGACGACGTCAGCCTGAAGAGCGCCGACGGCAAGCCGATGGCAGATATGGGGCGCGTGCGCTTCGGCATGCGCCTGTTGCCGCTGCTGTCCGGCCAGGTCAGGCTGACCAGCGCCCGTTTCTCCGATGCCCACATCATGGCCGCCGCGCTGCCGTCGGGTGGCGGCGACTGGACGGCAAGACTGCGCAACGAGAACGGCCTGATCGATCCGGAAAAAGTCTCGGCAGCGATCTTTGCCGGCGTCAACCAGGCGCTGGACGCGGTGCGCGAGGATTCGATGCGCCAGGTCGAACTCAGCAATGTCGAGTTCGACCTCCCCGACAATGGATTGGCCAAGCGCGTGACCGTTACTGAAGCCAAGGTCACCCAGACAGGAACCGGCGGCATACAGCTTTCCTATGATGCCGATGTCGACGGCAGGCACGTGGTCCTGACGGGATCGGCCGCGCGCGATGCAACGGTCCGTCGCATCGCCTCGCTGGATGCCAGCCTTCAGATAGCGGATGCGGATGCGCCCGGTGGAACCTCCGCCGCGGCGAGCGCGAACAATGCAGCTCCCGCGACCGGCGGCGGCAAGCTTGGTTCGGTTGCGCTGAAGCTTTCGGGCTCGGAAGCGGCCGGTGACACGCCGTCGCAACTGACAGCCTCATTGTCGCTTGCCGGTGCGGTGCTCGACCTGGACGAGCGCGGCCTGCTGCCCGCCGATGTCGATGCCAATGCCACGCTGGTGGCAGGCTCCAACAAGATTTCGGTCGACAAGCTGCTCATCAGGAACGGCCGCTCCAGCTTCGATTTTGCCGGGTCGATCGGGCCGAAGCCGGCGGTTGCGGGGGAGGAGCCGTCTTATCGTTACGACCTGACCAGCGACGATTCCACGCTGGCGCCTTCGGACTCGCCTGAGCCTCCGCTTCCGTTCGTCGCCCGCATCGCCGGCGTCTACCAGCCCGACAGCCGCAAGCTCATTGCCGAGCAGATCGGCGTCCGGTCCGGCGGCTCGAGCGAGGTGCTGGGCGCGGCCACGCTTGCCTTCATCGACAACGGTCCTCCAGGCATATCGCTGTCGCTCAACGTCCACGACATGCCGGTTTCGCATGTCAAGCAATTGTGGCCGTGGTTCTCGGCCCGCAATGCGCGGCTCTGGGTGCTCGGCAATCTGTTCGGCGGCAATGTGAGCGACGCCAGCCTGCAGTTCCAGGTCGCGCCCGGGCGGCTGGGCAATGGCGTGCCGCTGTCCGGCGACGAGGTGTTCGGCCGCTTCCAAATCGACGGCTCGCGCTTCGACACGGCAGGCCGCATCCCGCCGATCCGCGACGCCGTCGGCGTCGTTGCCTTCCACGGCAATGATGTCGACATCAGCCTGTCTTCCGGCAGCGTCTATATGCCGAGCGGCCGCACAGTGGCGGCAAGCGGCGGCACGCTGACGATCAAGAACGCGAACCGGCCGATCGTTGTCGGCGGGCTCGAAATCGACGTCGCGGGTGAGGCGCCGGCGATCGCCGAGCTTGCCTCCTACGAGCCGATCAATGCCATGCGCCATGTCGGTTTCGCGGCCGAGGACCTGTCCGGCACGGTTACCGGCCACATCAGGGCCGACATTCCGCTGACAAAAGGCATGGATACCTCGACGCTCGATTGGCTGGTTTCGCTCGACTACAAGGACCTGTCGCTGGCCAAGCCGTTCGAGGACCAGACGGTGACAAATGCCGACGGCTCCATCACAGTCGGGCCGAAGCAGGCGGTGATCTCGGCCGATGCGAAGCTCAACGGCATTCCTGCCGAGCTCGACCTCGTCGAGCCGCTTGCCGATGACGGGCCTGCGCGCAGCCGCAAGGTGACGCTGGTGCTCGACGACAAGACCCGCAATGCCAGCATGCCCGGCCTGTCGGATTTGCTATCCGGCACCATAAAGGTGGCGATCGACAAGAGCGGCGAGGGCGCCCAGCAGGTCTCGGCGGATCTCACCAACGCCAAACTCGATATTCCCTGGGCGGGATGGAGCAAGGGCGCCGGCATTCCGGCCAAGGTTACTTTCGACATGGCGAAGTCGGGCGGCACGACCACGCTGTCGGACTTCGAACTCGACGGCAAGAGCTTTTCGGTCGACGGCGACGTGACGCTGGTCAATGGCGCGCTGTCATCGGCCCGCTTCAGCAAGGTTGCGCTCAACCGGGGCGACGACATCGCCGTCTCGGTGAAGCGCTCCGGCAAGAGCTACGCGGTCAATGTCAGCGGTTCATCACTCGACGCCCGCTCGCTCATCAAGCAGTTCACCTCGGATGTCGACACGGCGACCAAGGGCGCCGGCAGCGATGCGATTTCGGTCAGCGCCGATGTGGATTCGCTGACCGGGTTCCATGACGAGGCGCTCTCCAACCTCAAACTCGACTACAGCGCCGCCGGCTCGCGCGTGAACGGGCTCAATGTCAGCGCCACCGCCAGTTCGGGCGCCGCGATCGCGATCACCAACACCACCAACCAAGGCGGCCGTTCGCTCCGCGTGAAGTCGGCCGACGCAGGCGCCATCCTGCGTTTCCTCAACGTCTACGAGCATATGGAAGGCGGGACGATCACACTGTCCCTCTCCGGCGGCGCCGACGGACCGATGAAGGGCCAGGTCGACGCCAGCAATTTCTATGTCGTCAACGAGCCCAAGCTCGCCTCGATGGTGTCGACAACGCCGGCCGGCGACACGCGCAACCTGAACCAGGCGGTCAAGGCCAATATCGACACGTCGCGCGTGCAGTTCGAGCGCGGCTTTGCCGAGATCGACAAGGGCTCCGGCTACCTCAAACTGGCCAACGGCCTGCTGCGCGGCCCGCGCATCGGCACGACCTTCCAGGGCATACTTTACGACCAGAACAACAATATGGACATGACCGGCACATTCATGCCGGTCTATGGGCTGAACCGCATTTTCGGCGAGCTGCCGCTGTTTGGCCCGCTGCTCGGCAACGGCCGCGACCGCGGCCTGATCGGCGTCACCTACCGGCTGCGCGGCAACGCCAACAAGCCGACGCTCAACATCAATCCGCTGTCGGTGGTCGCGCCGGGCATCTTCCGCTCGATCTTCGAGTACCGGTAGACTGGTCGCACCGGACGAAGGTCTGCGTACAGTCGTTAACCTTGCGCCGCTCTGTGCTCGCCAAGTGCTGCGTGCCAGACCTCGCGCGCGGCATCGGCGTTCATGCAGGCGATGCCGATGCCGACGATAAGATCAGGCCATGCCGATTGCCATAAATAGGCCGTGACCAGTCCGACTGCGATGATCGCGACGTTGGCAATCGCGTCGTTGCGCGCGGACAGGAATGCGGCCCGGGTAAGACTTCCGCCATGCGCCCGATACCTGGCAAGCAGGATCGCGCAGAACAGATTGACTGAAAGCGCGCCAAGACCGGTGAGGCCCAGTGCAAATGGATCGGGCGGGGTCGGCGACTGGAGCTTATGTATCGCGGTCAAGATGGTTGCCAAAGCCGGGACAAGCAGGATGCCTGCAAGCGCCATTCCAATCCGCGCCCGCATTTTCAAAGACCAGGCGAGGGCGAAGAATATCAGCAGGTTGACCGAGGTATCCTCGAAGAAATCGATACTGTCGGCAAATAGCGAAACCGAGCCGATGCGGAGCGCGATCGCGAATTCAACGACGCCGTAGGCAAGATTGAGAAGCGCTACGGCAAACACGGTTCGGCGAAGGCCATTTCCGCCAAAAACAGGATCTTTGTCATAGTTGGGCGCCATACAGAACCCTCGAAAACAGTTGAGACGCCTGCCGTCGACCGATGCCATCCGATTTGGTCAGCTCGGCCGCACCAGCACGTGCTTCTTCTTGCCAACCGAAAGCTTCACGACGCCTTCCGGACCGAGGTCCTGAAGCGTCACGACGCGCCGGTCGTCGGTCAGCGGCTGGTCGTTGACGCGCACGGCGCCGCCCTGGATATGGCGGCGCGCTTCGCCATTCGAGCCCGCCAGCCCGGCGCTGACAAGCAGCGACAGGATGCCGACGCCGGCCTTGAGCTCGGATTTTGCCACCTCGACGCTGGGCAGCGTGTCGGCGAGCGCGCCTTCCTCGAAGGTCTTGCGGGCCGTCTCGCTCGCGGTTTCCGCCGCCGCGCGGCCGTGCAGCATGGCGGTGATCTCGGTGGCCAGGATCTTCTTGGCCTCGTTGATCTCCGAGCCGCCAAGCGCCGCGAGCCGGGCCACCTCGTCGAGCGGCATCGTCGTATAAAGCTTGAGGAAGCGGCCGACGTCGGCGTCCTCGGTGTTGCGCCAGTATTGCCAGAATTCATAGGGCGAGAGCATGTCGCCATCGAGCCAGACCGCGCCCGATGCGGATTTGCCCATCTTGGCGCCGGACGAGGTGGTGAGCAGTGGCGTGGTCATGGCAAAGAGCTGCACGCCTTCCATGCGATGGCCGAGATCGATGCCGTTGACGATGTTGCCCCATTGGTCTGAACCGCCCATCTGCAGCCGGCAGCCGACGCGTTTGTAGAGCTCGACGAAGTCGTAGGCCTGCAGGATCATGTAGTTGAATTCGAGGAACGACAGCGATTGCTCGCGGTCGAGCCTCAGCTTGACGCTATCGAAGGCGAGCATGCGGTTGACGGAAAAATGGCGGCCGACGTCGCGCAGGAAGTTGACGTAGTTGATCTCCATCAGCCAATCGGCGTTGTTGACCATCACCGCATCGCCGGCGCCGCTGCCGAACTTCAGGTAAGGCGCGAAATTGCGGCGGATGCCGACGAGATTGTCGTCGATGTCCTGCGGGGTTAGCAGCTTGCGTGCCTCGTCCTTGAAGGACGGATCGCCGATCATCGAGGTGCCGCCGCCCATCAGCGCGATCGGCCGGTGGCCGGTCTGCTGCAGCCAGTGCAGCATCATGATCTGGATCAGCGACCCGGCATGCAGACTCCGGGCGGTGGCGTCGAAGCCGATATAGGCGCTCACCGTCTCCTTGGCGAAAAGCTGGTCGAGGCCGGATTCATCGGAAATCTGGTGGATGAAGCCGCGCTCGCTCATGACGCGCAGGAAATCGGATTTGAAGGCAGACATTTTTTCTTCCTGGAGATCGCCGGGCACTCGGCCAAGCCGATATGAAGGCGCGCGTTTAGCATCCAAGCGGCCGAAGCAAAAGTGGTTTCCGGTTTTGCGGCCGATTGGGCGCGACGCCCGCGCGTCCTTGCTTCGCCCTTTTTGCTGGCGTAATGAGGCGCCGCTCCAATTTCAGAGATGGAGCATGATGTTGTCCGAAAACCGCTTCACACTTCTCGGCATCATGCTCTAGACCAAGCGCCAGAACACCGCGACGGGGCCATCCCGCAGACAGATCGGACAGCTCCCGCGATGAACAGGAACTACCTCTTCCTCTTTCTGTTCAGCATCGTCATGACCGTCAGCGGGCTGGCCAGCCTGCCGCCGGTCGACCGCGACGAATCCCGCTTCGTACAGGCGACCAAGCAGATGGTCGAGACCGGCGATTATGTCGACATCCGCCTGCAGGACGTCACGCGCTACAAGAAACCGATCGGCATTTACTGGCTGCAGTCGGCGGCCGTGGCGCTGAGCGGCGAGGGTGCGCAGGCGCCGATCTGGGTCTATCGCCTGGTCTCCATGCTTGGCATCGGGCTCGCCGTCGTCGGCATCGGCTGGACCGGGACGAAACTCTTCGGCGCCAATGCCGGCCTTGCCGCCGGCCTGATGATGGCGGCGATCTTCGCCACCGCCTTCGAAGGGCGCGACGCCAAGACCGACGCCATGCTTCTTGCCTGTTGCGTGATGGCGCAAGGCGCGCTGGCGCAGGTCTACCTGGCGGCGCGGCGCAACGAACCGGTTCCCGGCCATCTGCCGTGGATCTTCTGGATCGCGCAAGGGCTCGGAATCCTCATCAAGGGGCCGGTCGCACCGCTGTTGTCGCTGCTCACGGCGGCAGCGTTGATTGCCTTCGACCGCGAGTGGCGCTGGCTTCTCAAGATGAAGCTGGTGCGCGGCGTCGCTATTGTGCTTGCGATCGTGCTGCCCTGGCTCATCCTCATCACCTGGAAGAGCGGCGGCGCCTTTTTCCAGGAAGCGGTCGGCAAGGACATGCTGAACAAGGTGGCGCAAGGCGAGGAATCGCACGGCCTGCCGCCCGGCTTCTACATGCTGACCTATTCGCTGTTCATGTGGCCGTTCGGCCTGATCGCGGTCGGTGCTGGACTGCAGGCCATCAACCGGTTCTGGGACGATCCGCGCCTGCGCTTCTGCCTGGCCTGGTACATTCCGTTCTGGCTGGTCTTCGAGGCGATCCCGACCAAGCTGCCGCACTACGTCATGCCGGCCTATCCGGGCATGGCGTTGCTGATCGGCTGGCTGCTGACCTTGCCGGTCGACCAGGCCAACGCGCCGCTGAAACGCTGGCAGAGCTGGCTGTGGTGGGCGACCGCCTTCGGCCTTGGCGTTGTGGCGATCGGCCTTGCCGTGGTCTGCGTCGGCTTGCCGCTCTATCTGACAAAGACGTTTTCCTGGTGGAGCATTCCGGCGGCGATCGCCGCTTTGGTCACCGGGTATCTGGCTTTCCCGCGCCAATTGCAGGTGTCACTTCCGCGTATCGCCGCGATCGCTGTCGGCGCCGGCATCACCTTCAGCCTGTTGTTCGGGGTGATTGCGCCATCGCTGAAGCCGATCTGGCTGAGCCCGGCGATCAAGGCCGCGGTCGACGCCAATCGTCTGTGCGACACCACCGTGCTTGCCTCGGCAAAATACCAGGAGCCGAGCCTGGTGTTCCTGGTCGGCACCAAGACCGTGCTTACCGATGTCGACGGCGTGGCGCGGCATCTTTTGGCCGATCCGTCCTGCGCGCTTGGGCTGGCGCCGATCAAGGACGAGCAGAAGCTTACCGGCGCGCTGGCCGCGCAGGGCAAGGCGGCGCAGCGCCTGACCGAGATCGACGGCATCAACTATTCGTCAGGAGACAAGCTCTCGCTCGGCCTTTATCGGGTGGCGCCGTGACCGATAGCCTCGGGCGTCGAATGCCCTATAAGCTTGCTTCCCAGCCATGTCCGTAGCGCCCTTTGCCCTTTATCGCCGCTCGCTCGGCAATTTCACCGACACGATGCGGATCGTGCAGCGGCGCTTTGCCGTGCGGCCGGCGCGCTATCCGAGGATTTTGTGGACCGTCTGGGGGCTTGCCTGGGCGCTGCTGACCGTGGC
Source organism: Mesorhizobium sp. RCC_202 (assembly GCF_041355295.1). Lineage (NCBI taxonomy): Bacteria > Pseudomonadati > Pseudomonadota > Alphaproteobacteria > Hyphomicrobiales > Phyllobacteriaceae > Mesorhizobium > Mesorhizobium sp. RCC_202. The sequence goes on along the minus strand of NZ_JBFUPO010000005.1, from coordinate 381,985 downwards.
TGTCTTCCTGCGCCTCGACACCAGAGCGGGCGAGATGCGAGGCGAATGGTCCCCGGGTTTCGTGCGTTTCACCGACTTCTTCACGCAGTTCGGGCTTGGGGGCTGGTATCTCATTCCGGCGGCGTTTTGCCTTGTCGTCGCCAACCTGACGGATTGGCGCGGCCTGTCGCGGGATGGCCGGATGCTCGTCTACAACTGGACGTGTTTCGCCTTCTTCGTGCTGTGCGCGGTTGGCCTTTCGGGCCTTGTCGTCAATCTGGTCAAATACGGCATCGGCCGGGCGCGGCCGCTCTATTTCGACAAGTTTGGCGTGCTGTCACTGCATCCGTTCGCCATGGATGCGCGCTTTGCCGGCTTTCCATCCGGCCACGCCACGACAATGGGCGCAGTCTTCGGCATCCTGCTCTTGCTGTTCCCGCGGCGCTGGACCATCGCGCTGATTGTCACAGCCTGCATCGCCTCGACACGCGTTTTCGTCGGCGCCCACTATCCGAGCGACACGTTCGCGGGCTTTGGCCTGGGGCTGGCCTTTGCCATCCTCTCAGGATTGGTCTTTGCGCGGCTTGGTTTCATCTTCGAGCAGAACCAGCCGAAACTCCCGGTGCGCAAGAAAACGTTCCGGCTCGGCTGGTCCGATCCGCCCAATGTCAGGATTTCGATGGCCAGGCAGGCCCGTGCGGCCGAAGAGACGACGCCGGACAAGCCGTAGGATTAGTTGCCGTCGAGGCCGCCCCAGGCGCGCACCAAGCCGGCCATATCAGGCGCCGCCGGATTGGAGGCTTCGCCTTGCAGGCCTTCGGCGACGCCGACGCGGTCGGCGACCGGCCGGTTCTGGCTGACTTTCCATTTGCCTTCGATGCTGGTGACAGTGATCTCCAGCCCGACAATGCCTTTGATCTGCGACTGGATGTAGGTAGGCGGCGCATCGGTGACCGCCCAGGGTGCCGAGCGGTTGCCTTCCTGGGAGACCGTCAGCTCGGTGATCTGCTGCGCGATCCATTCGCCGTCCTCGATCACCCGGACCGTGCCGCGCACCTGGACGATGGCGTAATTCCAGGTCGGCACGACCTTGCCGGTCTCGCGCTTGGTCTCGTACCAGGACGGCGTCACATAGGCGTCCGCGCCCTGGAACACGACCAGCACCGGCGACGCCGGATTGTCTGCCAGAAGCTTCCATTGCGGGTTGGCCTTGGCCAGATGGGCGCGCAGGCGGCCGTTGGGCGCGATGTCGGCATCGAGCAGGAACGGAATGGCGTTGGCAACCGGCCCATCGACGCCGTTGGAAATCAGCAGTCCAAGCGGATGCGTCCGGATCAGGCCATGCAGCACTTCAGGCCGCGTTTCCTTGAAATGGGGCGGTTGGTACATGGTCGTTCACGCCTTTCGGGCATGCCTTCCTCGGCTCTCAGAACCGGCATTGTGCACCGTACAGGCTAGCCGCGCTACATGTCAGGCTGGCTGTGCCATATGGCTCAGCGGAAACGGTTTTCTGGCATGCCGAAGGTATGCCGATGGAGGGCCGCTGCGCGGTCTTCCATCGATTGTGTCAGCGCAGCCGCTTGGGCCGCGGATCGGCGAGCTCACCGGCCAGGCGCCGGTCGAGATAGTCGGAACATTCCTGGATCAGCAGCTCGGAATCGTTGGCGAAGAAATGGTTGGCGCCGGGCAGCGTCTTCTGGGTGATGGTGATGCCCTTCTGGGTGTGCAGCTTGTCGACCAGCCCTTGTACGTCCTTGGGCGGCGCCACCTTGTCGGCATCGCCATGGATGATGAGGCCGGACGACGGGCAGGGCGCCAGGAACGAGAAGTCGTAAGTGTTGGGCTGCGGCGCCACCGAGATGAAGCCTTCGATCTCAGGCCGGCGCATCAGAAGCTGCATGCCGATCCACGAGCCGAACGAATAGCCGGCGACCCAGCAGCTCTTGGAATCCGGATGCAGCGACTGCACCCAGTCGAGTGCGGCGGCCGCATCCGACAATTCGCCGGTGCCGTGGTCGAATTCGCCCTGGCTGCGGCCGATGCCACGGAAATTGAAGCGCAGCGTGGTGAAATCCCGCTTCTGGAACATGTAGAAGAGGTCGTAGACGATCTTGTTGTTCATCGTGCCGCCGAATTGCGGGTGCGGATGCAGCACGATGGCGATCGGGGCGCTCTTTTCCTTCGAGGGCTGGTAGCGACCCTCCAGGCGACCGGCCGGACCGGCAAAAATGACCTCAGGCATAAAATACTCCACGTAGCATACGAGTGCGCTCGCCCGCGACTTCCTTGGGCTCTGCGGCCTTGACGCCGGGCAAGCGTCTTCCTAGAAGCTAGTTTAGAATTGTTCAAAACTGGGTGGCCGGAACCCAATGGTCCGGACGCCCGCGCCGCAAGCCGGGTAAATAGGACGGCTTGCCTTGCAATTTCAAGGAAATAACGCGCTATCCTCGCGGGATAGTTGGCGGAAGGACGAACTGAGCGAAAATGGCCGCAACCCGCGCCTATCTCGACTACAACGCCAGCGCGCCGCTTATTGCGGAAGCGCGGACGGCGATGGTCGCTGCGCTCGACGCCGCCAATCCATCCTCGGTGCATGTCGAAGGCCGCGCGGCGCGGCGGCTGGTCGAGGAAGCGCGCCGCGATGTGGCGCGGCTGGTCAACGCCAAGCCTGAGCACGTCGTCTTCACCTCCGGCGCCACCGAGGCCGCCTCGACGCTGCTGACGCCCGACTGGCGGATGGGACGCGGCGCCGTGCGCATGAGCCACCTTTACGTTTGCGAAGCCGACCATCCCTGCATTTTGAGCGGTGGACGGTTTGCGGCCGCTCAGATGACGAAGATCGGTGTCGACCGGAATGGCATTGTGGACCTCGACGCGCTTTCAGCCGCGCTTGCCTCGCATGACAAGGCCGCCGGCTTGCCGCTGGTTGCGATCCACGCCGCCAACAACGAGACCGGCGTCATCCAGCCGATCGAACGTATTGCGGCGATCGTCAAGGCCGCGGGCGGGGTGCTGGTCGTCGACGCCGTGCAGGCGGCGGGCCGGGTTGCGCTCGATATGTCAGTTCCTTATGCGGACTATCTGATCCTGTCCTCGCACAAGATCGGCGGTCCGAAGGGCGTCGGCGCGATCGTCGCCGCGTCCGACCTGATGATGCCGAAGCCGCTGGTCCATGGCGGTGGCCAGGAGAAGGGCCATCGCGCCGGCACTGAAAACATCGCCGGCATTGCCGGCTTCGGCGCCGCCGCGCGCGTTGCACTGGCCGGTCTTGGCGATGTCGACGCGATCGCACGACGTCGCGATGAGATCGAGGCGATGGTGCGCGAGCTCGTGCCGGACGCGGAAATCTTCGGAAATGGCGCTCCGAGGCTTGCCAATACGACATTCTTCGCTATTCCCGGCGTCAAGGCCGAGACGGCGCAGATCGCTTTCGATCTTGCCGGCGTCGCCTTGTCGGCTGGCTCGGCCTGCTCGTCGGGAAAAGTCGGGCCAAGCCATGTGCTGAAAGCGATGGGCTATGGCGACAGTCTTGGCGCCCTGCGCGTGTCGATCGGTCGCTCGACCGCTGCCGACGACATCGCGACGTTCAAGGCCGCGCTGGCGGGCATTGCCGGCCGCAGGGCCGGCAAGGAACAAGCTGCCTGAAGGGCGGCAGGGCATTGGAAGCGAGAATTGCCTCATGGTTCTCGCATATCCGCTGCCCGAAGATGAATTCAGGCCAGCTGGCCTGGTAGAGCCGTGCGTTTCGCGCTGGCCGGGTGAATTTCCGGTTGGAACGCACTATATGGAACTTACGCCGCTTCGGGCGCTTCGGCGCTCGGTTGAAAGCGATGCCATAGTTTGAAAACTGCCGGGCCTTGAACCCGGCGTGGATGGAGAACGCTGATGCCTGCTGTGCAGGAGACGATCGATCGGGTTCGAAAGATCGACGTCGACCAGTATAAATACGGATTCCAGACAGAGATCGCGATGGACAAGGCCCCCAAGGGCCTGAGCGAAGACATCATTCGCTTCATCTCGGCCAAGAAGGACGAGCCGTCCTGGATGCTGGAATGGCGTCTGGAAGCCTACCGGCGCTGGCTGACGCTGGAAGAGCCGAATTGGGCGCGCGTCCATTATCCGAAGATCGATTTTCAGGACATCTACTATTACGCGGCGCCGAAGAGCACGCCCGGCCCGACGTCGCTGAGTGATGTCGATCCCGAACTGCTCAAGGTCTACGAGAAACTCGGCATTCCGCTGCGCGAGCAGGAAATCCTCGCCGGCGTGCAGAAGACCGACGTGTCCGAGTTCGAGGAAGCCAGCGACAATGTCTACAAGTCGGGCCGCGTCGCCGTCGATGCGGTGTTCGATTCCGTCTCCGTCGTCACCACCTTCAAGAAGGAGCTGGCGCAAGCCGGCGTCATCTTCTGCTCGATCTCGGAAGCGATCCGCGAGCATTCGGAGCTGGTGCAGAAATATCTGGGTTCGGTCGTGCCGACCTCGGACAATTTCTACGCGACGCTGAATTCGGCGGTGTTCACCGACGGTTCGTTCGTCTTCGTGCCGAAGGGCGTGCGCTGCCCGATGGAGCTGTCGACCTATTTCCGCATGAACGAGAAGAACACCGGCCAGTTCGAGCGCACACTGATCATCGCCGAGGAGGGGGCTTACGTCTCCTATCTCGAAGGCTGCACAGCGCCGCAGCGCGACGAGAACCAGTTGCATGCGGCTGTCGTTGAGCTGGTCGCGCTCGACGATGCCGAGATCAAATATTCGACGGTGCAGAACTGGTATCCGGGCGACGCCGAGGGCAAGGGCGGCATCTATAATTTCGTCACCAAGCGCGGCGACTGCCGCGGCGACCGCTCGAAGATTTCGTGGACGCAGGTCGAGACCGGCTCGGCGATCACCTGGAAGTACCCGAGCTGCATCCTGCGCGGCGACGATTCGCAGGGCGAGTTCTATTCGATCGCCGTGTCGAACGGTTATCAGCAGGTCGATAGCGGCACCAAGATGATCCATCTCGGCAAGAACACGTCGAGCCGCATCATCTCCAAGGGCATCGCCGCCGGTTTCTCGCAGAACACCTATCGCGGCCAGGTCTCGGCGCATCGCAAGGCGACCAACGCGCGCAATTTCACCAATTGCGACTCGCTCCTGATCGGCGACCAGTGCGGCGCGCACACCGTGCCTTACATGGAAGCCAAGAACTCGACGGCGCAGTTCGAGCACGAAGCGACGACGTCGAAGATTTCCGAGGACCAGAAGTTCTATGTCATGCAGCGCGGCATCCCCGAAGAAGAGGCGATCGCGCTGATCGTCAACGGCTTCGTCAAGGACGTCATCCAGCAGCTGCCGATGGAGTTCGCCGTCGAAGCGCAGAAGCTGATCGGCATCTCGCTTGAGGGCTCGGTCGGCTGACCGGAAAGATATTCAGGAAAGAAAAGAATGCTTGAGATAAAGAACCTTCACGCCCGCATCGTCGATGATGGCACCGAGATCATCCGCGGCTTGAACCTGACCGTGCAAGACGGCGAGGTCGCCGCGATCATGGGCCCCAACGGCTCTGGCAAGTCGACGCTGTCCTATATCCTGGCCGGCCGCGAGGATTACGAAGTGACCGAGGGCGACATCCTCTACAACGGCCAGTCGATCCTCGAAATGGATCCGGCCGAGCGCGCCACTGCCGGTATCTTCCTCGCCTTCCAGTACCCGATGGAGATACCGGGCGTGGCGACCATGGAATTCCTCAAAGTGGCGATGAACGAGCAGCGCAAGGCGCGCGGCGAGGAGCCGCTGAAGATCCCGGAATTTTTGAAGCGGGTGAAGGAAGCCGCCGCCTCGCTCAGCATGGACATGGCGATGCTGAAGCGGCCGCTCAATGTCGGTTTCTCCGGCGGCGAGAAGAAGCGCGCCGAGATCCTGCAGATGAAGCTGCTTGAGCCGAAACTGTGCGTGCTCGACGAGACCGATTCCGGCCTCGACATCGACGCGCTGAAGATCGTCTCGGATGGCGTCAACGCGCTGCGCTCGCCGGAGCGCTCCATCGTCGTCATCACCCACTACCAGCGCCTGCTGGAGCACATCGTGCCCGACAGCGTGCACGTGCTGTACAAAGGCCAGGTCATCAAGTCGGGCGACAAGTCGCTGGCGCTCGACCTCGAGGCCAATGGCTATGCCGGCGTGATCGGCGAAGCCGCCTGAGATGGCAGTCGAGGCAAGAGCCATGAACATGCATGCACAGCCCCAGCGGACCTTGGCCGAGACGGCGCTGATCGACGCGTTCGGCGAGCGCTTGTCGCTGCTGCCGGGCGACGGCGCGGTGATGATCAAGCGCGACGACGCGATCGAGGCGATCAAGCACGGCCTGCCGACGCGCCGCGTCGAATCCTGGCACTATACGGATCTGCGCCGCCTGCTGACGTCGGTGCCGGGTTTCGAGGCCGATGCTGTCGCGAAGGCACTGGCTCCGATCCTGGACGGTTCAGCCGTCCTGCCGGTGCTGAACGGCGTGTCGCAGACAAAACTGCCGCAGGTCGAAGGCGTTGCCGTGCAGCGCCTCTCGGAAAAGCTCACCGACGGCAGCGTGGCGCCGGGGCTCGACCCCTACGGTTCCGACGATGCGATCGGCGCGCTCAACACGGCCTTCGTCGCTGACGGCTATTTCGTCGAGATCGCCGATGGCACCGAGCTGGAAAAGCCGATCGAGCTGCAGAATTTGCAGGCTGGTGGTCAGGCGCATGTGCGGCTGCTGACCAAGGTCGGCGCCGGCGCCAAGGCGATCATCGTCGAGCGGCAAACGGGCGAGGGCAGCGATGCGCTGGTCAGTTCCGTCAGCCAGCTTGTGCTCGACGAGGGCGCTGAGGTGACCTGGCTGATCGTGCAGGAGCAGCCGGAGACGGCCACGCACCTTGCGCAGTTCAAGGCGCATATCGGCAAGGACGCGAAGCTGACGCTGTTCGTGATGAATGCCGGAGGCAGACTGGTGCGCCAGGAGATCGTGGTCAAGACGACAGGGGAAGGCGCCGACTTCCAGCTGCGCGGCATCAATCTTTTGGCCGGCGACACCCATACCGACACCACCATGGTGCTCGACCATGCCGTGCCGCACACGACCTCGACGGAAGTGATCCGCAATGTCGTGACCGGCAAGGCGCGCGGCGTCTTCCAGGGCCGCATCAACGTGCATCAGTACGCGCAGAAGACCAACGCCAAGATGGCCTGCAATACTCTGCTCCTGTCGGACGACGGCGAGTTCTCGACCAAGCCGGAGCTGGAAATCTTCGCCGACGACGTCGTTTGCGGCCATGGCGCGACCGTCACCGAGATCGACCACAACCATCTCTTCTACCTGATGGCGCGCGGCATCGACGAGAAGAGCGCGCGCGGCCTTCTTGTGAAGGCTTTTGTCGCCGAGGTGATCGAGGAACTGGACGACGAGGCATTGGTCGAAGCGCTGGAAGCCCGCCTCGACGGCTGGTTTTTGACGCACGGGTAGCGCCTTCCTTCTCCCCGTTCACGGGGAGAAGGTGGCCCGAAGGGCCGGATGAGGGGTGCGTGACAGAGTGAGGCTTTGCCTCAAGAGAGCTTGTGATGGACCAGAAGATCGAAACCACCCCCTACGATGTCGAGGCGATCCGCCGCGACTTCCCTATCCTGTCGCGTCAGGTCTACGGCAAGCCGCTCGTCTATCTCGACAATGGCGCGTCGGCGCAGAAGCCGCAGGTGGTGCTCGACACCATCCAGCATGCCTATTCCCAGGAATACGCCAACGTCCATCGCGGCCTGCATTTCCTGTCGAACGCCGCGACCGATGCCTATGAGAAGGCCCGCAAGTCCGTGCAGCGGTTTTTGAACGCGCCGAGCACCGACAACATCGTCTTCACCTCCAACACGACCTCGGCGATCAACACCGTCGCCTATGGCTATGGCATGCCGCGGATCGGCGAAGGCGACGAGATCGTGCTGTCGATCATGGAGCACCACTCCAACATCGTGCCCTGGCATTTCATCCGGGAGCGGCAGGGCGCCAAGCTGGTCTGGGTGCCGGTCGACGATCTCGGCGCCTTCCACATCGAGGAATTCGAAAAGCGCCTGACCAGCCGCACCAAGCTGGTCGCCATCACCCAGATGTCCAATGCGCTGGGCACGGTGACGCCGATCAAGGAAATCGTGCGCATCGCGCATTCGCGCGGCATTCCGGTGCTCGTCGACGGCAGCCAGAGCGCCGTGCATATGCCCATCGACGTCCAGGACCTCGACTGCGATTTCTTCGTCTTTACCGGACACAAGGTCTACGGTCCGTCTGGCATCGGCGTGCTCTACGGCAAGAAGGATAGGCTGGAAGAGATGCGGCCCTTCATGGGCGGCGGCGAGATGATCGAGGAGGTGACGGAGGACATCGTCACCTACAACGATCCGCCGCACCGTTTCGAGGCCGGCACGCCGCCGATCGTGCAGGCGATCGGCCTGGGTGCTGCGCTGGAATATATGCAGACGGTCGGCCGCGAGCGCATCGCCGCGCACGAGGCGGACCTGAAGAATTACGCCCACGAAAGACTGCGGTCGATCAACTCGCTGCGCATCTTCGGCGATGCGCCCGGCAAGGGCGCCATCATATCGTTCGAATTGCAGGGTATTCACGCCCATGACGTGTCGATGGTGATAGACAGGCAGGGCGTGGCGGTTCGCGCCGGCACCCATTGCGCCCAACCGCTGTTGAAACGCTTCGGCGTCACCTCCACATGCAGGGCATCGTTCGGCATGTATAATACCAGGGCCGAAGTCGACGCTTTGGCCGAGGCGCTGGAAAAGGCGCGAAAGTTCTTCGGATGACGATGATGGATGATGTGAGCACCACCGCAGACACTGTTCCGGAAACGGCCGCCAACGGCATCGTGTCGGCCTCGGCCATCCCCGCCGACGAACTGGCGCGGCTGACCGACGACATCGTCTCGGCGTTGAAGACGGTCTACGACCCGGAAATCCCGGCCGACATCTACGAACTCGGCCTCGTCTACAAGATCGACATCGAGGACGACCGTTCGGTCAAGATCGACATGACGCTGACCGCGCCCGGCTGCCCGGTGGCCGGCGAAATGCCGGGATGGGTGGAAAACGCCGTCGGCGCCGTGGAAGGCGTGTCGGGCGTCGAGGTCAACATGACCTTCGACCCGCCATGGACGCCCGACCGCATGTCGGAAGAGGCGCAGGTCGCGGTGGGCTGGTATTAATGCATGTCGCCCAAAAGTGACCTCGGTTTTGGGACAACGACATGCATAAAACAAAAACCTAAAGCGCGTCGCGCTTTAGGCAGGAAAGGGCTGGCGCACTTGCGCCAGTGGTAAAACTTCACCATTTTAGGTGAGGAATCATTCGGCAGGCCTTGAACCTGCATGGAATGGAGAAGGACGAACATGGGACGCTTCGCCGTCATCACGATGACCGACAAGGCCGCCGACCGCGTGCGCGAGATCGTCGCCACGCGCGACAATGCGCATGGCATTCGCCTCGGCATCAAGAAGGGCGGCTGCGCCGGCATGGAATACACGGTCGATCTGGTGACCGAACCGAACACCAAGGACGACCACATCGAGCGCGATGGCGCCCATGTCTATGTCGCGCCGGAAGCAGCGCTTTTCCTGTTCGGCACCGAGATGGATTTCGAGCAGACGACGCTGCGCACCGGTTTCACCTTCAAGAACCCGAACCAGAGCTCGGCCTGCGGCTGCGGCGAGTCGGTCGAATTGAAGCCGGCCGATCTCAAGGCGCTGGCCGAGGCGCGCGCTTCCGCCTGAGCAAGCTTTCCGGCGGTGCTGCCTAGTCTGGCAGCGCTGCGATCACGACAAGTTCGACGACCAGGTCAGGCTGCGCCAGGGCGGCGACGCCGATCACTTCCGATGGCGGCGGGTTGTTGTAGCTGCAATGTTTCGGACAATGTTCGGCAAAGAATTCGTCCAGCACGTCCAGTCGGAAATTGGGTGAGCTGAGGACGCCGCCGGTCGGAAACGGCCCTTTGATGTAAAACGTTACCTTGACCAGATGGTCGAGCGAACTGCCAAGTTCCTCGAGATCCGTTTTGATGTTCGCAAGAATTGACCGCCACTGCATGGCAGGGTCGCCAATCGCGCCGCCTTGATGTTTCGACGGGTCATAATCGTCGACCGTGGCGGTGTTGCCGCACAGGAAAACATATCCTTTTGCGTCGGTGACGACCGTGCCCTTGCCCCAGGGCATCAGACGATCGCCTTTGAATTTCTTGTGGGTTGTAAGGTTCATGTCGGCCTCCTGGCGCTATTCCACCCATGTCCCTGTTCTTTTGTGCCAGTCGGCGATCGACTCCTCCGGATAGACGTCGAACGCCTTGTCCTTCTTGCCGATCACCGGCTCGACCCAGTTGGCCTTGTATTTCAGCATCAGATGCACCTTTTCCGGTGGCTTCGGCAGATCGCTGTCGATGGCCGAGGCGAAGGGGTGCACCAGCTCTGGCCAGGTCGGGTCGTAGAGCCAGAGAGCCGAACCGCATTTCCTGCAGAAGTTGCGCTCGCCGGTCGATATCTCGCAATGCGGGTGCTCATCGTCCTCTATCTCGGCGCGGAAAACGCCGAGGCTGCGCTTGCCGCGGATGTTCATGGTCTCGTAGTCGGCGCCGAGATTGATGGCGAAACCGCCGCCGCCTTGCTGCTTGCGGCAGATCGAGCAGTAGCAGAGCATGAACGGCACCGGCGTGTGGCTCTCCACCTCGAAGCGCACGGCGCCGCAGCGGCAGGAACCTTTGAGCAGGACAGGCATGAGGTACTCCGTTTCCACCTTTTCAACTTGTCAGCATGCTTTTGGTTGCGACCATGACAAGGCCGCATGCCGGTGACATGATCGCGGCATGGACAATGAACGCATCGCCGAACTGTTCGAGGGGCTCGGCCCGGTCAGCATCCGAAAACTGTTCGGCGGCAAAGGCATCTATTTCGACGGCGTGATCGTGGCCATCGTGCTACGCGGCGAATTGCTGCTCAAGGCCGACGAACAAAGTGCGCCCGATTTCATGGCTGCCGGCTGCAAACAGTGGACCTATACGGGCTCACGGCATGGCAAGCTGGTCGCAATGCCCTATTGGAGCATTCCCGACAGCGCTTTCGACGATCCCGACGAGATGATTGTCTGGGCGCGGCGCGCGTATGAGGCGGGGCGCAGGGCTGGGAAGTAGATTCCCGCAAGCGCGAGGCCGCCCCCTCATCCGGCCGCTCCGCGGCCACCTTCTCCCCGAGGGGGAGAAGAGGTTGGCGTCGGCGCAGGCACGCTCCTCTCCCCTCGGGGAGAGGTCGGATTGCCCCGAATTGCTCTCTGCAATTCGGTCTTGGCAATCCGGGTGAGGGGGTCTTCGCCGCGTGAAACCTACAACGCCTTGGCAATCTCCGCCGCCAGCCGCGCGTTGTTCTCGACCAGCGCGATGTTGGTCTTCAGACTCCGTCCATCGGTCAGTTCCAGGATTTTTCCGAGCAGGAAGGGCGTCACCGCCTTGCCGGTGACGTTCTGTGCTTCGGCCGCCTTTTGCGCGGCTTCGATGTAGCCGGCCATCTCGTCGGCCGAGATCTCGTCATTCCGCGGCACCGGATTGGCGATCAGAATGCCGCCGCTCAGGCCAAGCGCCTGTCGTGTTTCGTAGAAACGGGCGATCTCTTCCGCGTTGTGCAGCGTGAGCGGGGCGCGGAAGCGCGACTGCCGCGACCAGAAGGCCGGCATGGTTTCGCAGGCGTGGCCGACCACCGGCACGCCGCGCGTCTCCAGCACTTCCAGCGTCTTTTCGATGTCGAGGATCGCCTTGGCGCCGGCCGAGACGACGATGACCGGCGTGCGCGCCAGCTCATCGAGGTCGGCCGAAATATCAAAACTCTTTTCCGCGCCCTTGTGGACGCCGCCGATGCCGCCGGTGGCGAACACTTTTATCCCGGCGATATGCGCGGCGATCATGGTCGCGGCGACGGTGGTGCCGCCGGTGCGACTTTCAGCCACCGCAAAGCCGATATCGGCGCGCGACAGCTTCATGGCGTCGCCGGTCATGGCAAGCGATTCGCGTTCGCCGTCGGAGAGGCCGATCTTGATGCGGCCGTTGACCACGGCGATCGTCGCCGGTGTGGCGCCGCCCTCGATGATGATCTGCTCGACCTTGGCCGCCATCGCGCCATTGTCGGGGTAGGGCATGCCATGGGTGATGATGGTCGATTCCAGCGCCACCACAGGCTTGCCGGCGCGGAGCGCTTCGGCGACCGGCGGATGGATGTCGATGAAGGGGCTGGCGGTTTGCGGCGTCATGTCTGTCTCCGATCCGGAGAATTGGGCTCCGGCAAGATGATTTTTCTGGCCCTATGCCACTTCCCGCGCCTGCGGCACAAGGGCAAGCGCCTGCGCGAAGCTCGCCGCCGTGAAGGCCGGCACGGCCTCGGCGCTCTCGATGGCAAGCATCGCCGCGGCCAGGCCCTCGCGCAGGGCGGAGCGCAAGGGCAGTCCGCGCAGCATCGCGGCAACCGTTGCGCCCGTCAGCGCGTCGCCGGCGCCCGTGACGTCGGCAATCCGGCGCGGCGCGGGCGGATCGATCTCGAACATGCCGCCATCGTCGAAGCCCAGAACCGGGGCGCTGCCGGCGGTGATCACGCCGGCGCCGAGGCCAGCCTGCCTCAGCTTGCCGACGGCGTCCCCATCCGACAGACCGGCGCCGACAAGGGCCGCCACTTCGCGGCGGTTCATGAAAAGCAGTGACAGCGCCTCGAGCAGCGGCGCCAGGCGGACGACCTTGGCCGGCGAGACGGCGATGGCAAAGACCGGCCGCCCGCCGGCCAGTGCTGTCAGCCGTTCCAGCGCCGCTGTCGGCAAATTGGCGTCGCACAGGATGGCGTCGGCGGCGTCGATCGCCTCGCGCACCTTGGCGCGTCTTATCTGCTTTGGAAAAGCGAGATCGTAGAGCGCCATGTCGGCCAGGCCGACAATCAGCTCGCCCTCTGCGTCGATCAAGGCCGTATAGCTCGGCGTGACGCGGTCGAGAAACACCACCGAAAGGTCGGTAATGCCGGCATCGTCGATGGCCGAGGCAACTGTCTCTGCAGCCACATCGCCGCCGCGCACGGACATCAGCGAGGCCGACACGCCGCGCTTGACCACGCTGCGCAGCGCGTTGAAGACGACCCCGCCGACATCCTCGCGCATGACGCCCGGATTGGAGGCGGCGGGCACATAGGCGCCCGACACCTGGCCGCGCCGGTCGATATGGGCGCCGCCCAGCGCCAGGATTGTCGGGGATGTCGGCATGCGGGGAGTTCACCTCATTGATCGTTCGGCTGCGCACACTAGGTTTCTCCGGGCAGCCTCGCAATCGTTCGCGATTCGGGCGGCCGGTTTAGCGGGTGCTTCTGGACCAGTCGTCGCGGCCGCGACTAGCCCTGGTGAGACAAAAATAGAACAAATCCAGATATTGAATGTTTTTCAAATGTTTGTTGCCTCTTGCCAAATGAGAACAAAAAAGGTACAAACTAACAGGGATTACGGATTGTCCGGCCTTCATTGACGACCAAGGGGTGATGTATCATGGCTCAGAATTCTTTGCGGCTTGTAGAGGACAAGGCAGTGGACAAATCAAAGGCTCTGGATGCGGCGCTGTCGCAAATCGAGCGCGCTTTCGGCAAGGGCTCGATCATGCGGCTCGGCGCCAACGAGCAGGTGGTCGAGATCGAAACCGTGCCGACCGGATCGCTCGGCCTCGACATCGCGCTCGGCGTCGGCGGCCTGCCGCGCGGCCGTATCATCGAGATCTACGGGCCGGAAAGCTCGGGCAAGACGACGCTGGCGCTGCACACGGTGGCCGAAGCCCAGAAGAAGGGCGGCATCTGCGCCTTCGTCGACGCAGAACATGCGCTCGACCCGGTCTATGCCCGCAAGCTCGGCGTCGATCTGGAGAACCTTTTGATCTCGCAGCCCGATACCGGCGAGCAGGCGCTGGAAATCTGCGACACGCTGGTGCGCTCCGGCGCCATCGACGTGCTGGTGGTCGATTCGGTCGCGGCGCTGACGCCGCGCGCTGAAATCGAAGGTGAGATGGGCGATTCGCTGCCGGGTCTGCAGGCTCGCCTGATGAGCCAGGCGCTGCGCAAGCTGACCGCCTCGATCTCGCGCTCCAACACCATGGTCATCTTCATCAACCAGATCCGCATGAAGATCGGCGTCATGTTCGGCTCGCCGGAAACCACGACCGGCGGCAATGCGCTGAAATTCTACGCCTCGGTGCGCCTCGACATCCGCCGCATCGGCTCGGTCAAGGACCGCGACGAGGTCGTCGGTAACCAGACCCGCGTCAAGGTGGTCAAGAACAAGCTGGCGCCGCCCTTCAAGGTGGTCGAGTTCGATATCATGTATGGCGAAGGCGTGTCGAAGACCGGCGAACTGGTCGATCTCGGCGTCAAGGCGGGCGTCATCGAGAAGTCGGGCGCCTGGTTCTCCTACAATTCGCAACGTCTCGGCCAGGGCCGCGAGAACGCGAAGCTGTTCCTGCGCGACAATCCCGACACCGCGCGCGAAGTCGAGTTGGCGTTGCGCCAGAATGCCGGTCTGATCGCCGAGAAATTCCTCGAGAATGACAGGTCCGAAGGCAACGGCGATGACGGTTTCGAGGATGAAGCTGGCGCTGTCTGATGCGCCGGAATTCCGGGAACGGGCAATTAGCCGGCTTGGCCGGAGTTCGGCCACAATCCCGGTTTATTGTCTTATGCTTATGTAATTGAGTTCTTGAGTATTGCGTACCCGAACCGCCGGCCCTCGTGCCGGCGGTTTTGCGTTTTAAGCGCGGGAATTCGAGCGCTGGGCTTTGTCGCCTGGCTAAAGCGCGTCGCGCTGAAACAGACGACGCGCTTCAACGCTTGTTTTTGCGCATGTCGTTTCCCCAAAACCGCTGCGCATTTTTGGGCGACATGCTTAGTTCCCGTGTTTCTGGACAGCGCCAAGGCCTATCGCTAAAAGGCCAGTCCATCACTTCGTTTTGACGCCATTCCGGACGGACTTCACACGTTTCCTGGAATTGCTTTAAACACAATGCTCATTGCCGCCGGCCGTGCCGGCGGTTTTCGCGAAAAAGGCAAGTACCATGGTTGGCGTGAACGAGATCCGGTCGACATTCCTCGACTACTTCCGCAAGGAAGGGCACGAGATCGTCGCCTCGAGCCCGCTGGTGCCGCGCAACGACCCGACATTGATGTTCACCAATGCCGGCATGGTGCAGTTCAAGAACGTCTTCACCGGCCTGGAGAAGCGCCCTTACTCGCGCGCCTCGACGGCGCAGAAGAGCGTGCGCGCCGGTGGCAAGCACAATGACCTCGACAATGTCGGCTACACCGCGCGCCATCTCACCTTCTTCGAGATGCTCGGCAATTTCTCGTTCGGCGATTACTTCAAGGAACGTGCCATCGAGCTTGCCTGGAACCTGATCACCAAAGAATTCGGGCTGAACAAGGACAAGCTGCTGGTCACCGTCTACCACACCGACGACGAGGCGGCTGGCTACTGGAAGAAGATCGCCGGCTTTTCGGACGACCGCATCATCCGCATCGCGACCTCGGACAATTTCTGGGCGATGGGCGACACCGGCCCATGCGGCCCGTGCTCGGAAATCTTCATCGACCGCGGCGAGCACATCTGGGGCGGCCCGCCCGGCAGCCCGGAGGAAGACGGCGACCGGTTCCTGGAATTCTGGAACCTGGTGTTCATGCAGTATGAGCAGGTGACGAAGGAAGAGCGCATCGACCTGCCGCGCCCGTCGATCGATACCGGCATGGGCCTGGAGCGCATGGCGTCCATCCTGCAAGGGGTGGAAAGCGTCTTCGAGACCGACCTGTTCCGTCACCTGATCGACGCCGCGTCGTCGGCGCTCGGCCATGGCCCGGGGGCGGAGAATGTCGCCTCCTACCGCGTCATTGCCGATCATCTGCGCTCGTCATCCTTCCTGGTGGCCGACGGCGTGTTGCCGTCGAATGAAGGTCGCGGCTATGTGCTGCGCCGCATCATGCGCCGCGCCATGCGCCATGCGCAGCTGCTCGGCGCCAAGGAGCCCTTGATGTGGCAGCTGGTGCCGGCGCTGGTGCGCGAAATGGGCCAGGCCTATCCGGAACTGCTGCGCGGACAAGACCTGATCACCGAGACGCTGAAGCTCGAGGAGACGCGTTTCGGCAAAACGCTGTCGCGCGGCCTTGGCCTGCTTTCGGAGGCGACCGAGACATTGCATGGCGGCGACATGCTGGATGGTGAGACGGCTTTCAAGCTCTACGACACCTATGGCTTCCCGCTCGACCTGACGCAAGATGCGCTACGCCAGCGCAACATCTCGGTCGATCTCGCCGGTTTCACCGACGCGATGGAGCGGCAGAAGGCCGAGGCGCGCGCGCATTGGGCAGGCTCCGGCGAGGCGGCGACCGAGACGGTGTGGTTTGCGGTGCGCGAGAAGACCGGCGCGACCGAATTCCTCGGCTATGAGACGGAAGCTGCCGAAGGCCTGATCCAGGCGCTGGTCAAGGACGGCCTGAGCGTCGACAGCGCCGGCGAGGGCGATGCCGTTGCCGTTGTCGTCAACCAGACGCCGTTCTACGCTGAATCCGGCGGCCAGATGGGCGACACCGGCGTAATCTCAGGCGACGGCTTCTCGATCGAGGTTTCCGATACGCAGAAGAAAGCCGACGGCCTGTTCGTCCATATCGGCAAGGTGGTGAACGGCACCGTCAAGACCGGCTCGGCGGTTGAACTGAAGGTCGACCATGCCCGCCGCTCGAAGCTGCGCGCCAACCATTCCGCGACGCACCTGATCCACGAGGCGCTGCGCGAGGTGCTGGGCACCCATGTGGCGCAGAAGGGCTCGCTGGTGGCGCCCGAGCGGCTGCGCTTCGACATCTCGCACAACAAGCCGATTTCGGCGGAAGACCTCGATGAGGTCGAGCGCATGGCCAATGAGATCGTCGTCCAGAACAGCCCGGTGACGACGCGCCTGATGTCGGTCGACGACGCGATCGCCGAGGGTGCCATGGCGCTGTTCGGCGAGAAATATGGCGACGAGGTGCGCGTCGTGTCGATGGGCACCGGCCTGCATGGCGCCAAGGCCAACCGTCCTTATTCGGTCGAGCTCTGCGGCGGCACGCATGTCAGGTCGACCGGCGATATCGGCCTGGTGCGCATCCTGTCGGACAGCGCGGTCGCGGCCGGCGTGCGCCGCATCGAGGCGCTGACCGGCGAAGCGGCACGCAGGCACCTCGACGAACAGGACAAGCGGCTGAAGGCAGTGGCGGCGACGCTGAAGATCTCGCCGGCCGATGTGCCGGCGCGCGTCGAGACCCTGCTCGAGGAGCGCAAAAAGCTCGAGAAGGAGCTGACCGAGGCGCGCAAGAAGCTGGCGCTGGGCGGTGGCGCCGGCCCTGCCGATGCTCCGGCGGCCAACGAGATTGTCGCCGGTGTCGGCTTCCTCGGCAAGGCGGTTAGCGGCGTTGCGCCGAAGGACCTGAAGCCGCTCGCCGATGCCGGCAAGAAGACGCTGGGCTCAGGCGTCGTCGTCTTTGTCGGCGCCGGCGAGGACAACAAGGCAAGCGTGGTGGTCGCCGTCACCGACGACCTCACCGGCCGCTTCAGCGCCGTCGACCTCGTGCGCGTTGCTTCCGCCGCGCTTGGCGGGCAGGGTGGCGGCGGCCGTCCCGACATGGCGCAGGCCGGCGGCCCCGATGCGTCGAAGGCCAATGACGCGATCGCGGCGGTGAGGGCGGCGGTCGAAGCGGCGTAGGCTCGGGACGATTTTATCGAAACGTTGGCGGGACAGCGCCCCCCTCTGTCCTGCCGGACATCTCCCCCACGAGGGGGGAGATTGGCAGCTCGCGCGCCGGCACGCTTTTCTGCACCGTTGAAAGTTGGCAAAAGCCGATGTGACGTCTGATCTCCCAAGTGGGGGAGATGTCCGGCAGGACAGAGAGGGGCGCTGTCCCGCAGACCTCTCAATACTTATCAGCCAACCTTTTCAGTCCGTACGAAGCTCGGCCGGACCGCAACGCGCCCGTACCAGTCTCGAATATCCGCAAACCGCGCCAGCAAGTCGCGGCCTTCGGCGACCTTGACGAAATAGGCGATGATCGGCGCCGCATGCAGGTCAGCCAGGGTCAGCTGGTCGCCGAGCAGCCATGGTCCTTGGGTTTTCAGCGAGGTCAGCACCTTCAGCATCGTTTCCGCCTGCTTAAGGCCGGCGGCAATCAGGCTCTCGTCCGGCTCAGCCTTCTCCAGCCGCTCGACGGCAACATCCCAGACCATGGCGCGGTAGCCATAGGCGTCGAGCATGCCGATAATCTGGGTCATCCTGGCGCGGCCACACGCATCCGCCGGTTGCAGCGCCAGGCCGTCGAAGGCCTCGTCGATATAGCGTGTGATGGCATTGGTCTCGAACAAACGAAAACCGTCATGTTCGAAAGCCGGGATGCGGCCGAAGGGATGGTGCTCCAGATACCAGGCGGGAATGCCCTCGGCGGCGAAGATGTCGAGCGGCACGAGCTCGTAACCGACGCCTTTCTCCTCAAGCGCCATGCGCGCGATGCGCACATAGACGCTGTAGTCGGCGCCATAGAGGATCGGTTTGGTCATCGGGCCCGGCCCTTTGCCTATGTTGTCATCCAAAGGAAGAAGGCTCCTTGCGGAGCCTTCGGTATGTCGGGGATTACCCCATCGCCTTCTGCAAATTCTCGTCGATCTTGTCGAGGAAGCCGGTGGTCGACAGCCAGGGCTGGTCGGGACCGATCAAGAGCGACAGGTCCTTGGTCATGAAGCCGCTCTCGACCGTCTGGATGCAGACCTTTTCCAGCGTGTCGGCGAAACGCTTCAGCTCGGCATTGTCGTCGAGCTTGGCGCGGTGGGCGAGGCCACGCGTCCAGGCGAAGATCGAGGCAATCGAATTGGTCGAGGTTTCCTCGCCCTTCTGATGCTGGCGGTAGTGGCGGGTGACGGTGCCGTGCGCGGCCTCGGCCTCGACAGTCTTGCCGTCGGGCGTCATCAGCACCGAGGTCATCAGGCCGAGCGAGCCGAAGCCTTGCGCAACCGTGTCGGACTGCACATCGCCGTCATAGTTCTTGCAGGCCCAGACATAGCCGCCCGACCATTTCAGGGCGGAGGCCACCATGTCGTCGATCAGCCGGTGCTCGTACCAGATTTTCTTTGCCTTGAACTCGGCCTCGAACTCCTTCTCGTAGACCTCCTGGAAGATGTCCTTGAAGCGGCCGTCATAGGCTTTCAGGATCGTGTTCTTGGTCGACAGATAGACCGGATAGTTGCGCAGCAGGCCGTAATTCAACGAGGCGCGGGCAAACTCGCGGATCGACTCGTCGAGATTGTACATGGCCATGGCGACGCCGGCGCCGGGCGCGTCATAGACGTCGTGCTCGATCACCTGGCCGTCCTCGCCGACGAATTTGATCGTCAGCTTGCCCTTGCCGGGGAAGCGGAAATCGGTGGCACGGTACTGGTCGCCGAAGGCGTGACGGCCGACGATGATCGGCTTGGTCCAGCCGGGCACCAGGCGCGGTACGTTCTTCATGATGATCGGCTCGCGGAAGATGGTGCCACCGAGGATGTTGCGGATGGTGCCGTTGGGCGATTTCCACATCTTCTTCAGCTTGAATTCCTCGACGCGCTGCTCGTCGGGGGTGATCGTGGCGCATTTGACGCCGACGCCCCACTTCTTGATGGCGTTGGCCGAATCGATCGTCACCTGGTCGTTAGTGGCGTCGCGGTGCTCGACGCCGAGGTCGTAATATTCAAGCTTGAGGTCGAGATAAGGGTGGATCAGCTTGTCCTTGATGAACTGCCAGATGATGCGGGTCATCTCGTCGCCGTCGAGTTCGACGACCGGGTTCGCCACCTTGATCTTCGCCATGGAAAGAATGCCTCGTTGCTGGGGATCTGAACGGCCTTGCCCGCATGGCGTTCGGCCGGGGATGGGGAGCGTATATCAAAGGCTTTTTGAGCGCGCAAACCGCGATCAGCCTCATGTTGGACGAGTGCCGCTGTTGTGAATGCTTCATTTTAGGCGTCGGATGTGGCAGGGGACGCCGAAACGCCGCAAACATCGGTTACCGACAGCCATGCCCGCACTAGAAGATGCAGCCAAGACCGCCTCCGCCGGACCGGCGATCATCCTGGTCGAGCCACAGCTTGGCGAGAACATCGGCATGGTGGCGCGGGCGATGGCCAATTTCGGTTTGTCCGAGTTGCGCCTGGTCAATCCGCGCGACGGCTGGCCGAGCGAGAAGGCCCGCGCCGCCGCCAGCCGCGCCGACCATGTCATCGATGCCACCGTTGTGTTCGACGACCTGGCGTCCGCGGTCGCCGACCTCAACTTCGTCTTCGCCACCACGGCGCGCGAGCGCGACGGCTTCAAGCCGGTACGCGGCCCGGTCGAAGCGGGCAGGGCACTGCGCGCCCGCGCCGAGGCAGGGCTTCGCACCGGCATCCTGTTCGGCCGCGAGCGCTTCGGCCTCTACAATGACGAGGTCGGGCTTGCCGACGAGATCGTCACCTTTCCGGTCGATCCGGGCTTTTCATCGCTCAACATCGCCCAGGCCGTGCTTTTGATGTCCTATGAGTGGATGAAATCCGGCCTTGCCGACGAAACGGCGACCAATTTCTCCGGACCGGAGCTGGCGCCGGCGACCAAGGAACAGCTGCACAGCCTGTTCGCCTATCTGGAGGGAGCGCTTGAGGCGCGCGGTTACTTCCGGCCGGAAGAGAAGAAGCCGAAGATGGTCGACAATCTGCGCGCCGTGCTGACGCGCGCCGGCTTCGCCGAACAGGAATTGAAAGTATTGCGCGGCATTGTTTCCTCGCTCGACAGGTTTTCGCCGGCCATGCCGCGCGGCGATGGGTCGCCGGGAGACGATCCGAGGCGATTGCCCGCACGCAGTCGTGTGGCGGACAAAGAAAGTTAAAATCGATAAGCTCTGAACATTTGAAGTAACCGAATGTTATTCGGTTTTGATCCATCCTTATTGAAACGATGGGGGTGGCATATGTTTACGTCCAATATTGGCCGGATGCGCTTCTTTCTCTACTCTCTCGGCCTCTGGGTGGGCGAGGTGGTGGCGATCATCATCTGCATTGGCGCGACGATCGGCTTCGAAGGGCTGCTCAATTCAGCGCCCGGCCCGTCGCGGCAAAGCCTGGCCGGCGCGGTCCTGGTTTTTTCGCTCATCTTTGTCGCGCTGCGCGGCAACATCGCGCTCCGCCGAGGCCGTGACGCAAACAAAAACCGCTGGATCGTGTGGTCCTACATCGTGCTTTCCGGCCTCTACGCCCTCCTGCAAGCGGGCACGTTGCTGGTCATCAGGTTCGGCGATCCGGAAAGCGTGCCTGGCGGCCTGAACCTGGTTGGGCTTTCCATATTCGGCCTCTGGTGCACGATCCTGTGGGCCAAACCAGTCGCCGGCAGCAACATCGAAGAACTGACCTCGATGTTCGACTTTGACGGTCCGCTGCCAACGCCGGCCGGCGCTGCGCGTATCGCAACCAGCAGTGCCCCGGCCGTGCCGCGCGCCGCCGTTCGCATTCCGCCCGCGCCGCAGCCTTTTGGCAGGCCTCGCCCTGCCGGCTTCGGCAAGCGTGGGGTGTAGTCGACTGCGCGAAAGCTGCCAGGATTAGCCACTTCAAGACCAAGATCATTCGCGATAGAAGCGCCATTGGCCCGATTATGAGCCAGAACCTTCTAGGACCGGATGACAATGAGCGATCGATCAAGCCAGCCGCCGATCCTGATGTTCGATTCCGGCGTCGGCGGGCTCACGGTGCTGCGCGAGGCGCGTGTGCTGATGCCGGACCGCCGCTTCGTCTACGTTGCCGACGACGCGGCCTTTCCATACGGCGCCTGGGAAGAGCCGGCGCTGAACGCCCACATATTGGCGCTGTTCGGCACATTGCTGGAGCGGTTTAGACCCGCGGTTTCGGTCATCGCTTGCAACACCGCCTCGACCCTGGTGATCGATGCGCTGCGCGAAGAATTTCCCGACCATCTCTTCGTTGGCACCGTGCCGGCGATAAAGCCGGCGGCCGAGCGTACCCGCTCCGGCCTGGTCTCGGTGCTGGCGACGCCGGGCACGGTGAAGCGTCAGTACACGCGCGACCTGATCAGCAAATGGGCGCAGAAATGCCATGTCCGCCTGGTCGGCAGCGACAGGCTGGCGGGGCTGACCGAAACCTATATGCGCGAGGGCTTTGTCGACGAGGAGGCCGTGCGCGCCGAGATCGCGCCGTGCTTCATCGAACGCGACGGCAATCGCACCGACATCGTCGTGCTCGCCTGCACGCATTATCCGTTTCTGGTCAATCGCATGCGCAAGACGGCGCCCTGGCCGGTCGACTGGATCGATCCGGCGGAAGCGATCGCACGGCGCGCCATGTCGCTGCTTGATCCGGTGGGCGAGCCTTCAGGCGAGAACGAGCCCGATATCGCCATCTTCACCTCGGGCAAGGTGGACTTCGCCACGAGGCGCCTGATCCAGGGCTTTGGACTGACCACCCGCTAAGGCGTATTGATATTCGGGTGAGGCCGGCCTGCAAATGCCGGTTTCCTGCGCTTCCGGTGCTCACGTACTTTAAGTACGCTCCGCTCCGGTTCTCGGAACCCACCATTTTCGGCTCGGCCTGACCCGAATCTCAACACGCCTTGGAGACCATCGCTCACGCAGGTTCGAAGACGATGCTGCGTTGATCCGGATCGGCGGAGACCAGCTTTAGCTTCAGACTGTCGCCCTGCCGGAGCCCCGAGGCTTTGACGTTGGCAACGACAGGCATGTCGGCGAGCTGAACGCGCACGCCCTGATCGACGATGTCGGTGACGACGGCGTTGAACATCTCGCCTTCGTGCCCCTTCAGCATGACAGCCTCGGCAAGGTCGATTGCCGCGTGGTTGACCTGTCGAGCGCGGCCATCCGCGCGCCCCATCGCCTTCGGCAATCTGGTGAACGCGTCGCTGACGGCCTGCGGCACCGGCTGGCCATTGGCGATTGCCAACGTGCAGCGCACGACATAGCGGTCCGCCAGCCGCCTGAGCGGCGCGGTCGAGTGTGCGTAGGTCGCGGCCATCGCCTCATGCCAGGGGACGACGCCCTCCTCATAGGGCTGGTAGGACGCGCCGGAGCTGGCATGGCGGATCTCCAGCATCAGCGCCGCCTGTTGCTTGTTGGTCGGATCAAGCGTCCGCTGATAGTCGTGCAAGCTGGTGGCGGCCGGCCATGACAGGCCGAGCGCTTGTGCCGCGTTGCGCAGCCTTTGCACCTTGAAGCCATCCGGCTCCGCCATGACCCGGAACAACCCGGTCTTGTGCGCCAGCATGGCGTCGGCAATGGCCATATTGGCGGCCAGTGAAAGTGCTGCGTTGTCCTTCTCGGATTGCAGAAGCGGCCTGAACGAAAGCTGGAAGCTGCCATCGGCCAGCCTTTCCACTTCCTGCTCGGGCGGGTCGACGCGGGAGGCGCCGCGCCGGTCTTCGTTTGCCGCGATGCGCCGCGCCAGTTCCGCAAAGCCGGCCGGAACGTCGGAGGCCTGCACGCGGTCATAAGCGAGCTTGGCGCGGCTTTGGATGATTGCCCGCTCGGCGCCGTTCAGCTTCACCGCGCCGTCCTCGGCGACGCGAACTGTGAAGATGACCGCCGGACGCGGGCCATCGGGCAACAGGCTCGCCGCGGCCTCGGCAAGCACCGGCGGGTAGAGCCCGGCCTTGCCGTCCGGCAGGTAAAGCGTCTCGCCTCGCGTCCAGGCTTCGAGATCCACCGCGTCGCCGTCCTCGACGAACCAGGCGACGTCGGCGATGGCGTATTGCAACAGCAGGTCGCTGCCGCTGGCCTCGATCGAGAACGCCTGGTCAAGATCGGTTGAGCTCGCCGGATCGAGCGTGACGAAAGGCACCGCCGTGCGATCCACATGCCGGTTGGGCACGCGCTTGGCCGCCGCTTCCGCCGAAGCCATCACATTGGGCGGAAATCCATCCGGCACGTGGAACGCGGTGCGGATTTTCGAAAGACCGGCGGCGAGTGCCTGTGAGGGGTCTGTCAGTGATTTCATGCCGTCCGTCCTACACTGGCGCCCCACGTACGGGAAGGCTGGAACTGCCGCCGAAGCGCCGCGTTTCTCCTGACAGCAAAAGGAGAAACGACCATGCCCGCTACATCGCAAGCCCAGCAAAAAGCCGCCGGCGCCGCACTTTCCGCCAAGCGCGGCGAGACCAAGAAAAGCGAACTCAAGGGCGCGTCGCGCGAGATGTACGAATCGATGAGCGAGAAGCAGCTCGAGGAGTTCGCCGAGACCAAGCGCAAAAGCCTGCCCAAAAAGAAGTCGTAGCCGCGGCTTAGTGGTGGTTCTTGACGAAGCAGCGCTTGACCCGGTGGGTCACGTTGTGCGGGCGGCCGTTGCGCCAGACGCGCCGGGTGATCGTCTGCCAACGGCAGACTTGCTTAGCGCCGCCCGAGAACTTGGCATTGCCCGCGAAAGCCACTTCAGGCGCGCTGAAGGTCATGGGTGCTGACAGCAGAACCGCCATTATCAAAGCCGCATACTTCATGATGTCTCCTCGGTTGCCCTGGCTCAGAGAGCCCGAGCGCGGATGCTAGCGATTGGGGCGCGGCATCCCAATCACGAAGTCGGCAACTTCAAAGGGAAAGGACCGCGGCATGGACCCCGGCCTTCCTGGATTTGTCGTAAGCGTTGCTGGAACTGAGGCTCGTGAATGGAGCAAGTGACAGCGCCGAAACTTGTGGATGACCCACTGGCGGTGACCATTCTTTCAGATTCGGCGGCTTGTCTCTGCCTGCAGGCTCATGCGTGGTCCGATGCTGACAGCCATCCGCCAGCAAAAAAGCCCACGACGAATCGCGGGCTCTTTGAAATCCTTGGCACTTTCCGAGACATCGAAGCTGTTCCCGGTTGTCGGACGGTTACCAGCGGCGGCAGCGCTTTATCCGCTCGACGAACACCTTGCGGTGACCATGCCGCCACACCACTCTCTTCTTGACGATGACGCGGCAAACCTGTTTGTGGCCGTGCCAGTGACGGGCCATGGCCGGTTCCGGCGCTATCGCCATCGAACCTACAAGCACCGCGGCGCCTGCCAGGGTAAGGAAGAATTTCTTCATAAGAATTGCGCTCCTCTAACTCCAGTGGTGCCGTTGGCGCAGCAACCTCCCGCCACATCCGGCACTGCATCAGCGTCGGGAACGGTATATTGTTGCCTTACCCGAGGCCACTCACAAGCTTGACACCGGTTAAAACTCGGTTTAACCAGCCGCCAACGCCGGGCAGCGATGTCCGGTGTTTGTTTTGTATACATCAAGACCAGTCGCCTCGGTTGTCCTGGTCTTGTCTGAACCGACGTGTCCCGTGGGTTTTCCGTCGCTTTGCGTGGAAGACCCTGTCAGGTCCCGAAAACGGGGGCCAGAGGAGGGCGCGTTTCCTTCGCCCGGAGCCATGGGGTTTCCGGGTATGTTGTTTTGAAAGGGAATGCGATGAGCAAGCGCGAATCCGCGAAATACAAGATCGATCGCCGTCTTGGCGAAAATATCTGGGGCCGCCCGAAGTCCCCGGTCAACAAGCGTGAATACGGCCCCGGCCAGCACGGCCAGCGCCGCAAGGGCAAGCTTTCCGATTTCGGCCTGCAGCTGCGCGCCAAGCAGAAGCTGAAGGGTCACTATGGCGACGTTTCGGAAAAGCAGTTCCGCAAGGTCTATGAAGAGGCCGACCGCCGCAAGGGCGACACCTCCGAGAACCTGATCGGCCTGCTGGAGTCGCGTCTCGACGCGGTCGTCTACCGCGCCAAGTTCGTGCCGACCATCTTCGCGGCCCGTCAGTTCGTCAACCACGGCCATGTCAACGTCAACGGCAAGCGCGTCAACATCGGCTCGTACCGCTGCAAGCCGGGCGATGTCGTCGAGGTGCGCGAGAAGTCGAAGCAGCTCGTGATCGTGCTGGAGTCGGTTGGTCTCGCCGAGCGCGACGTGCCGGATTACATCGAAGCCGATCACAACAAGATGGTCGCGACCTTCGCCCGCGTTCCGGGCCTGGCGGACGTTCCGTTCGCCGTCCAGATGGAACCGAACCTGGTCGTTGAATTCTATTCGCGCTAAGCGAACTTTATCAGCCGCAACATCGAAGGCCGCCCTCGAGGCGGCCTTTTCTTTATGAGCTGTGTCCGTTAATCCGGGCGGCAACAGACCGCGGGGCATCAGCGCCATGAATATGCTGCCAGATACCAAATCGCTTGACGCAAAATCGATTGAGCCGATCGGCGACGATGCCGAAGGCGGTTTTCATCCACTGTTTGCCGACGTGCCGTCCTCGGTCGAGTTCAACAAGCTGCGCAAGCGGCTGCTCAGGCTGACACGCCAGGCGATCGTGGATTTCGCCATGGTCAAGCCCGGCGAGCGCTGGCTGGTGGCGCTATCGGGCGGCAAGGATTCCTACGGCCTGCTGGCGCTGCTGCTCGATCTCAAATGGCGCGGGCTGCTGCCGGTCGAGTTGCTGGCCTGCAATCTCGACCAGGGCCAGCCGAATTTCCCAAAACACATCCTGCCCGATTACCTCAATGCCAATGGCATTCAGCATCGCATCGAATACCAGGACACCTATTCGGTGGTGACCGACAAGCTGCCGCAGGGCAGCACCTATTGCTCGCTGTGCTCGCGGCTGCGGCGGGGGCATCTCTACCGCATCGCGCGGGAGGAGGGGTGCTCGGCCCTGGTGCTCGGCCATCACCGCGAAGACATTCTCGAAACCTTCTTCATGAACTTCTTTCATGGCGGGCGCCTCGCCGCCATGCCGCCCAAGCTCCTCAATGACGAAGGCGATGTCATGGTGCTGCGGCCGCTTGCCTATAATGCCGAGGCCGATCTCGAGAAATTCGCTGACGCCATGCGGTTCCCGATCATCCCTTGCGATCTCTGCGGCAGCCAGGAAGGGCTGCAGCGCAACGCGATGAAGGCGATGCTCGACGACATTGAAAAGCGCATGCCAGGTCGCAAGGACACGATGATCCGCGCCATGGCCAATGTGCGGCCCTCGCATCTGCTCGACCGAAAACTGTTCGACTTCGCAGCGCTCAATGAGAGCATCACAGCAGGGCAGGCCGATGACATTTGACGACCAATCGATCGACTGGCTGGCCGGGCTTCTCGCCGATGCGGCAACCGCCGAAATCATGCCGCGCTTCCGCCGGCTGGGCGAAGGCGATATCCGGCAGAAGACGTCAGCTGCCGACCTGGTGACCGAGGCGGATGTGAATGCCGAAAGGCTGATCACCGCCAGGCTGCGCGAGCGCTATCCCGACGCAACGGTGGTCGGCGAGGAAGCTTGCTCCGACAATCCGGCGCTGCTTGATGGCCTTGGCGATGCCGAGCTTGCCTTCGTCATCGATCCGGTCGACGGCACCTTCAACTTCGCTTCCGGCCTGCCCTTGTTCGGCGTCATGCTGGCTGTCGTCGTCAAGGGCGAGACGGTTGCCGGCATCATCCATGATCCGGTCGGCAAGGATTGGCTGATCGGCGCCAGGGGCGCGGGCAGCCATATCCGCCATGCGCATGGCGCGCTGGAAAAGGTTCATGTCGCGGCGCCGGTGCCGTTGTCGCAGATGACGGGCGCGGTCTCCTGGCAGTTTCTCGAGGAGCCGGAGCGCTCGCGGCTTGCCCGCAACCATACCAAGGCGCTGTCGCAAATCGCCTATCGCTGCGCGGCGCATGAATACCGGCTCCTGGCCAGTGGCCATGCGCATTTCGTCGTCTACAACAAGCTGATGCCGTGGGATCATCTTGCCGGCGCGCTGATCCATCAGGAGGCCGGCGGCCATGCGGCGCGGATCGACGGCAGCGCCTATCTGCCGTCGCATGTCGACGGCGGGCTGCTGGTGGCGCCGGACAAAGAGAGCTGGGACGAGTTGCGCCGCGAGCTTTGGGCCGAATAGGATAAGGCCCGTTGCGGGGCAGGAGGTCGGCAGGATCCCAATGACTTCGCAAGAAGTCGGGGGATGCATGAATTTCCGGTCCGCGGCGGTCGCTTTTGTCTTCGCCTTGATCCTGGGCGCAGGTTGCGGCAAGGCCCAGGCGCAGGACCGCGCCTGCGGCAGTCGCGACCCGGTCAATGCCATAGCCGAGATGTCGGGAGCCATTTACGCCTGCTGGCAGCCGCCGCGCGGGACCGGCGGCATGTCGCTGACATTGTGCTTTTCGCTTCGCCGGGACGGAACGCTTATCGGCAAGCCGCGCGCCACCTTCTCCAAGTTGGGGCCGGACGACGATTTGAACAGAGCTTTCGTCGCTTCGGTGGTTGCGGCTCTTGGAAAGGAACTGCCGGTGCCTTTCACCAAAGGCATGGGGGGCGCGATCGCGGGGCGCGTACTGTGCCCGCTCTTCACGGCGGCGGAGGAACGCAAATCCTGACCGTGC
Source organism: Mesorhizobium sp. RCC_202 (assembly GCF_041355295.1). NCBI lineage: Bacteria > Pseudomonadati > Pseudomonadota > Alphaproteobacteria > Hyphomicrobiales > Phyllobacteriaceae > Mesorhizobium > Mesorhizobium sp. RCC_202. The sequence continues at coordinate 353,558 of NZ_JBFUPO010000005.1, read as the reverse complement.
TTAGAGCGTTTCACCGTTTCATGGAAACGGCGAAGCGCTCCAACTCCTTGTTTTGACGCAATTCCGGACGGAAAACCGCTCACACTTTTCCTGGGATTGCCCTAGTGCAGGTCCGTGACGTGCCCTGAAACCGGCGCGTTGTGCGGCTGGAACATCTTGCCGCGCTCGGCGATGAGGATCATCAGCAGCGCCGCGACCGAGACGCTGCAGAAGCCCGCCGCCAGCGGCGTCACCGTGCCGTTGAAAGCCTGGCCGATCGCCGCGCCGATGAGGGCGCCGAGAAAGGTCTGCATGAAGCCCAGAATGGATGCAGCCGTGCCGGCGAGCTCGCCGAGCGGCTCCATGGCCAAGGCGTTGAAATTCGCGCCGAGCCCGCCAAAGGGCAGCATCGCTGAGGCAAAGAAGGTGATGAACAGCCAGAGCGGCATCTTCATTTCGAGGGAGACGACCAGCCAGGCGAGACTGATGCACAGGAACACAAGCAGCGCGCCTTGCGACAGGCGGCGCATGCCGACCTGGCCAACCAGCCGCGAGTTGAGGTAGTTCGAGAAAGCGAGCACGCCGGCGACGCCGGCGAAGATGACCGGGAACAGCTCGCCGACATGGAAGATGTCGACATAGATCTGCTGCGCGGAGCTGATGAAGCCGAACATGGCGGCGAAGATGAAGGTGCTGGCGAAGGCGTAGCACAGTGTCAGGCGGTTGGTGAGCACGATGCGGAAACCGCCGACAACCGAACTGACCGTCAGCGGCCGGCGGTATTCCGGATGCAGAGTCTCCGGCAGCCGCAGCAGTGCCCATGCCGAAACAAGCATCGCCCCGACGGCCATGGTGACGAAGATCCAGTGCCAGCTGGCAAACAGCATGATGAACTGGCCGATGCCCGGTGCTACGACCGGGATCGCCATGAACACCATGAAGATCAGCGACATCACCTCCGCCATGCGGCGTCCGTCGAACGTGTCGCGCACGATCGAGACTGCGATGACGCGGGTGGCTGCGGCGCCGAAGCCTTGGATGAGACGGCAGGTCAGCAAAAGGGCGAAGCTCGGCGCGATGGCGGCGGCGGCCGCGGCGGCGACATAGACAATCAGGCCGAAAACCAGCGGCGCGCGGCGGCCGTAGCGGTCTGAAATCGGCCCGAAGAAGAGCTGTCCGCCACCGAAGCCGAGCATATAGGCGGTGATGACATACTGGCGATGGTTCTCGCTCACGACACCGAGCGAGGCGCCGATCTGCTGCAGCGCCGGCAGCATGATGTCGATGGCCAGGGAATTGAGCGCCATGAGGGCCGCGCAGAGCGCGATGAACTCCCAGCGCGGAATGGGCAAGCGGGTTGCCGATTGCTGCGCTGCTGCCTGCTTGTCCACGGCGAAATCCGATCTTCCAAACGAACATGCGCCGGCTTGGCCGGCGCATCGGTCCGTCTCGTTCTCACTGTCGAGAACTACAATGCCGAGGTGGGGCAGCCTCGGAATTAGCGCTGCCAGCTATGATGCGGGCAGGCGCGTTCGATCAAGAGGCGGCTTTGACGGCGACGCCTTTTTCGACCAGGAAATCCTGCAACTCGCCGGCCTGGAACATCTCGCGCACGATGTCGCAACCGCCGACGAACTCACCCTTGACGTAGAGCTGCGGGATGGTCGGCCAGTTGGAATATTCCTTGATGCCCTGGCGCAGTTCGGCCGAGTCGAGCACGTTCACGCCTTTGTAGTCGGCGCCAATATAGTCGAGGATCTGCACCACCTGGCCGGAAAAACCGCACTGCGGGAAGCCGGGCGTGCCCTTCATGAAGAGCACCACGTCGTTGCTCTTCACTTCATTGTCGATGTAGTCGTTGATGCCGGTCATGGAAGGTCCTTTCACGCCTGTGGGAGTCAGGCTCGAAACATATCCTTCAAATAAACCCATAGATTGGCTGAAACAAGACGTTAGCCGCGCCGCCATCGCGATGGCGCAAGGGATAACGCGATTTTGGGCTAACCTCAGTCGGGAACGCTGGTCTGCAGCGCCAGCGCGTGCAGCACGCCGCCCATATTGCCCTTCAGCGCGTCATAGACCATCTGATGCTGCTGGACGCGGCTTTTGCCGCGAAAGCTTTCGGCCACGACCTCGGCCGCATAATGGTCGCCATCGCCGGCAAGATCGCGGATCGTCACCCTGGCGTCCGGGATGCCGTCCTTGATCAGTTTTTCGATGTCGTGGGCATCCATTGCCATGGCGGAATCCTATTTTAAGCGGGCAGCCAGGCGGCAGCCTGATGTGTGACTCGCGCGAGCCTAAAGCCTTTCTGGCCCGGATTGAAGCCGTTGGCTCGGGAATGGCAGGCTAAGCGTCATCCCGGCTGGAGTGGACCACACCGTCTTCCGTGATGTCGTCGCGGGTCGAGAATGCCCGGCCGAGGCTGAACGTCAGCACATAGAGCGGGATGTTGATCACCAGGACGACGACGGGAAGATAGCTCGTCATCTGCCATGCGGTTGAGAAGTAAGCCTGGCCGTAGCCGTCGCAGATCAACGAGGAGCCATATTCCCAGACCGCGCCGATCACTGCGGCAACGACGAAGAGTTTGACGCAGGTCACGATATGCCGTGCCCGCGCCGGGTCCGGCGCAAGCCTGTTCCACAGCACCAGGCAGACGATCGGAACCGCGTAGATAAGGTTCTGAACGACGAGCATCGGCAGCGTGGCGTTGGCCGAAGCCAGGAACTGCTCGCGCCTTTCCAACAGCGGACAAACCGCGCTCGAGGTCGTCGACAGCAGAAAAAACACGAACGGCCCGAGGAACCAGAAGAAGAACAGCGACGGCCAGAAGACGACTGCGATCAGCGCCCTGGCGGTTAAATCATGTCGCACCGCTGCACACTTTCGGGAGACATGCTTCCAGCCTGGTCAACTGGCCTGATCCATGAAGCGCGGGAACCAGCCTTCATGCGCGGCGGTCAGGTCGCCGACCGGGATCGCGCGGGCATTGCCGAGCTTCAGCGTGCTGCCGCCGGTGGTGCCGATCCATGGCGCGAAGATGCCAAGCTTTTCCTGCTGCTGGCGGATGGCGTCCCATTTCTTGCTTTGCGGATCGACCGACAGCGTCAGCAGATAGCGGCCCTGGTCCTCGCCGAACCAGACCGGGATCGGGTCGGTGCCGCTGAGCCCCGGAATGGTGGCGCCGATGCCCGAGGCCATCGCCATTTCGGCCAGCGCTACCGCGAGGCCGCCGTCGGAGAGGTCATGCGCGGCGGTCACGATTCCGGAGGCAATCAACGCGCGTACATGATCGCCAACACGCTTCTCATGCGCGAGGTCGACCGGCGGCGGCGGACCGTCGGCGCGGCCATGGATATCGCGCATATAGACGGACTGGCCGAGATGGCTGCCCCAGGTGGCGGGCGCGCCGACCAGCACGATCATCTGGCCTTCGTCGGCAAAGCCGATGCGCGTCATCTTCGACCAGTCGGCAATGAGGCCGACGCCGCCGATGGTCGGCGTCGGCAGGATGCCTTGGCCGTTGGTTTCGTTGTAGAGCGAGACATTGCCAGACACGATCGGGAAGCCGAGCGCCCGGCAGGCATCGCCGATGCCTTTCACCGCGCCGACCAACTGGCCCATGATTTCGGGCCGTTCCGGATTGCCGAAATTGAGGTTGTCGGTGGCGGCAAGGGGAAGGGCGCCGGTGGCGGTCAGGTTGCGCCAGCATTCGGCAACGGCCTGCTTGCCGCCCTCATACGGGTCGGCCTCGCAATAGCGTGGCGTGACGTCGGAGGAAAAGGCGAGCGCCTTGGTCGCGTGGCCTTCGACGCGCACCACGCCGGCATCGCCGCCGGGAAGCTGCAGCGAATTGCCCTGGATCAGCGTGTCATACTGCTCCCATACCCAGCGACGTGACGACAGGTTCGGTCCGCCGAGCATTTTGAGCAGCGCGTCGGCGACGTCGGCTTTCGGCGCGTCGTTTGCCGCAAGCGGCGCGGGCTTCCTGGATTCGACCCAGGGACGGTCATATTCCGGCGCCTGGTCGCCCAGATCCTTGATCGGCAGGTTGGCGACCTCGTCGCCCTGGTGGATGACACGGAAGCGAAGGTCGTCGGTGGTCTTGCCGACGATGGCGAAGTCGAGCCCCCATTTGCGAAAGATCGCCTCGGCTTCCTGCTCCTTCTCGGGGCGCAGCACCATCAGCATGCGCTCCTGGCTTTCCGAGAGCATCATCTCATAGGCGCTCATGCGCTCCTCGCGCACCGGCACCTTGTCAAGGTCGAGCTCGATGCCGAGATCGCCCTTGGCGCCCATCTCCACCGCCGAGCAGGTGAGGCCGGCCGCGCCCATGTCCTGGATGGCGATGACGGCGCCGGACGCCATCAATTCGAGGCAGGCTTCGAGCAGGCATTTCTCGGTGAAGGGGTCGCCGACCTGCACGGTCGGGCGCTTCTCGTCGATCTTGTCGTCGAACTCGGCCGACGCCATGGTGGCGCCGCCGACGCCGTCGCGGCCGGTCTTGGCGCCGAGATAGACGACCGGCAGGCCGACGCCCTTGGCTTCCGACAGGAAGATCGCATCGGTCTTGGCAAGACCGGCCGCGAAGGCATTGACCAGGATGTTGCCATTGTAGCGGGCGTCGAAATTGACCTCACCGCCGACCGTCGGCACGCCGAAAGCGTTGCCGTAGCCGCCGACGCCGGAAACCACGCCGCTGACCAGATGGCGTGTCTTTGGATGGTCCGGCGCGCCGAAGCGCAGCGCGTTCATCGCCGCGATCGGCCGCGCGCCCATTGTGAAGACGTCGCGCAAGATGCCGCCGACGCCGGTCGCCGCACCCTGGTAGGGCTCGATATAGGACGGGTGGTTGTGGCTCTCCATCTTGAAGACGACGCAGTCGCCGTCGCCGATGTCGACCACGCCGGCGTTCTCGCCCGGACCCTGGATGACCTGCGGTCCGGTGGTGGGCAGCGTGCGCAGCCACTTCTTCGAAGACTTGTAGGAGCAGTGCTCGTTCCACATCGCCGAGAAGATGCCAAGCTCGGTAAAGCTTGGCTCACGGCCGACCAGATCGAGGATGCGCTGGTATTCGTCGGGCTTCAGCCCGTGCGCGGCAATGAGTTCCGGGGTGATCGGCACGGAATTGGAAATGGTCATGGGCGGCGGGTTGTGTCCATGGTAAAGGGGAGCTTCGAGTCTTCCTCTTATCGCAAGCTTTGCGGCCGATACACCCATCGACCGAGGAAAAAACACGCAAAACAACCAACTATCGACAGCGAGGAGCCGGTGCGGAACGCTATGGCCTCCCAGCCGTTGGGGCTCGACCAATCAGGAGATTTTGAAATGGCTACCAGGCAAGGCAAGAAAGACAATCGCCTCTCGGAGAAGGAGGCCATGCATATCGCGGAAACCACCGACGTTTCGCCGAAGCAGGCCAAGGACCTGGCTGAGAAGCACGGCAAGGAAAAGGCCGTGAAGGAAGCCAAGAATTTCAAGGCAGAAGGCTGACCGTCAGCTTCGTCGGCCGCGCATCTCAGGAAAAGCTGTCGTAGCCGGCACGGCCTTCTTCCAGCAGCCGGCGGATCACCGCGACGCCGCCGGCGACGTCCTCGCGCCGTTTCGGTTGCGAGACGCCGAAGCGAACGGCGTGAAAAACCTGTTCGGAGCGGCCGGCCTTGAACTCGTCTTCGTCGTCGATGAGCACGCCATGCTCGAGACAGGCCTGCTTGAAGGTTCCGGACAGCCATGGTTCTGGCAAGGTCAGCCAGACGAAGGGTACTTTATCGTGCGACCGGAAGGCGAAGCCGGCCAGCGTTTCGCGCACGATCGCCATACGGGCGCTGATTTCGGCAATGCTGCGTCGGCTTATGTCATCGGCCTGCCCGGACAGCACCAGCCTGGCATTCACCTCCGCCAGCAGGAACGGCATGCCGCCGGTTATCATCTTGTGGGCGACACGGATGCGATGGCGGTAGGCGGGCGGGCAGGACAGCCAGCCACCGCGGACACCTGCGGCGACGGATTTTGACAACCCGCCGGCGACGATGGTGCGCTCAGGCGCATATTCGGCCAGCAGCGGCGCCGGATCGTCGGTCAGGCTGCCATAGAGATCGTCCTCGATGAGGACGACATTGTATTCGCGCGCGACGCGCGCGATCGCGGCGCGGCGCGGCGCCGACAGGCACGCCAAAGTGGGATTCTGCGCCGTCGGCATCAGGAAGATCATCTTCGGATGCTTTTGCGCGCAGACGCGCTCGAAATCCTCAGGGTCGATGCCTTCCTCGTCCGACGCCACCAGCGCCGTGCGGCGACCGATCAGGCCGGCACTGCGCGAAATCTGCGAATAGGTGAGGTGCTCGAAGGCGACATAGTCGCCGGGTGTGGTCAGCGCCGCGATCGCCGCCATCACCGCGGCATGGGTGCCGAGTGTGGGAACGATGGCCTCAGTGGCCGGACGGAAGGAATTGCGCGACAGCCAGCGGGCGCCGGCTTCGAACCAGCGATCCGGAAAATCCCTAGTGTAGCTCGAAATCTCATGCGGATAGTCCTGCGCCGTGCGCGACAGCATATCGGCGACAATGGCGCCCTGGCCGATGTCGGGCGCCGCCGTGCTGTCGAAGCGCAGCTTGCCGGGCGGCGCGTCGACATAGCGCGTGCCTTGCACGGCGGGTGCGGCGAATTCGGGCGTCGCCGTTTCCGATTGCCGGGCCAGCACATAGGTGCCGCGCCCGACTTCGCCGCTGACCAGCCCGCGCTCGCGCAGCAGCTGATAGGCGCGGCCCACCGTGCCGACGGTGGTGCCGATGTCATAGGCAAGGTCGCGCTGTGGCGGCAGTTTCGCACCGGCATCGATGACGCCCTTGTCGATATCTGACTCAATGCTGTCAGCAAGACGCTGATAGAGCGGACCGGAACCAGAGGAGAGGTCAGGGAGCCAATTTGTCATGGTGACAATTTTCTATATTGCCCCGCGAGATGAGTCAATCCATATCGAGTTTGCGATTGAAAGGGTGCAATCGAGACAAGGTGGAACGACAATGGATACAATCGAGACAATTCGCTACACCGGTCCGGCGCTCAAGGTCCGGACGCAGGTTCGCGGGGGCTTTGTGAATCGCGTCGTCATTATGCTCGGTTCAATCGCCCGCCAACTCGACCGGATGCTCGAACGCCGCCGCGGCCGCCTTGCCTTGCTGGAAATGACCGACGAGCAGCTCAAGGACATCGGCGTCTCGCGCTGCGACGCACACCGCGAAGGTATCAGGTCGTTCTGGGAGTGATCAACGGCGCAGCCGTGCGATGCCGCGATCGACAAGCACGGCCAACACGCTCAATCCGACAAACAGCGCGGTGATGGCCAGCGATGCCAAGGCGACGCTGGCCGCGCCGTTCTTGGAGACATCGAGGAACGGGTAGGGCACCTCGCCGGCAAAAGGCGCGCGTATCAGCGCATAGGCGAGGTAGGCGAGCGGGTAGATCATCCACCAGGAGATGTCGCGCCAACGCGTGGCGCCGTCGGCGCCCGCGAACAGCCACCACAGCACGAAGATCACCGGCGTTACGTAGTGCAGCAGCACGTCGCAGAGCAGGAACAGCCCTTGCGGCTGCCACAGCCTTGCCAGCACCGCCGCATAGACGATGAAGACCAGAGTTATCGAGACCGCGACGCCGGCGCGCATCCGTGCGCCGGCGAAGGCCGGGAACCAGGCGTAGCCGACCGGTGACACCAGCGAAGCGTGTACCAGCACGGCCGCGATGTTGGTCAGGATGGTGAAGAAGCTGAAATAGAAGACGATCGAGCCGAGCAGGCCGCGGCCGGCCGCCATCGATGCCGGCATGCTGATTGCGAACTGCAGGACAAGCCCGGCGAGGCCGATAACCAGTCCCGCGATCTGCAGGAACCGGGCCATGGCGGCTTACGCGGCTGCCGTGCAGGACGGATTGCCTGCCTGCCAGCGGGCGATGTCGGAACCGATGCGTGCGCCGAGCGGATCGTTCATCAGCGGTCCGAAGGCGTCGACGCGGCTGGAATTGCCCTGCGCCTGCACGACCAGCAGCGGCTTGCCGCCATATTGCTTGGCCGGCACCAGGAGGAAGCGCGGCGTGCCGCTGAACGAGTTCAGCTCATTGGCCATCTGATAGGATTTGAAGGCCGGATCCTTGCTGGCGATCCAGCATTTGTGCGCCGAGATGGCGACCTGCTCCATGGCCAGCAACGAGGCGCTTTTACCGGAAGATACCGGCGCGGTCTTCGGGCTGGACTGGCAGGAAGCCAGGGCAAGCCCGGCGGCGGCCAGGAGAGCAAGGCGAGAAATCGTCGGTCTCATGGTCAGTCCGCCCCTGCGTTCTGGAAGTCTTAAAAGATCAAGCAGCGATGCCGAGCGCGCTTTCGAACAGCGCCCGGCCGTCATTGCCGCCGTGTGCTGCCTCGATCAAGTTCTCCGGATGCGGCATCAGGCCGAGAACATTGCCCTTGTCGTTGACGATGCCGGCGATGTCGTTGATCGAGCCGTTGGGGTTGGTGCCTTCCGCATAGCGGAACACCACCTGGCCTTCGCCTTCGAGACGGGCGAGCGTCTCGGCGTCGGCGAAATAATTGCCGTCGTGGTGCGCCACCGGCGAGCGGATGATTTGCCCGGGCTGGTAGCGGCGGGTGAACATGGTATTGGCGTTGGCGATCTCGAGCTTGACCTGCCGGCATACGAATTTCAGCGACGAATTGCGCATCAGCGCGCCGGGCAGCAGGCCGGCCTCGACCAGGATCTGGAAACCGTTGCAGACACCGATGACGGTGACGCCCTTGGCGGCCTTTTCGGCGACCGCCCGCATCACCGGCATGCGCGCCGCGATCGCGCCGCAACGCAGATAGTCACCGAAGGAGAAGCCGCCGGGAATTGCGATCAGGTCGACATCGGGGATTTCGGTGTCGGTCTGCCACACGGTCGCCGGCGCCTGGCCGGAAATCTTGGTCAGCGCCGCGATCATGTCGCGGTCGCGGTTGAGGCCGGGCAGGAGGACGACGGCTGATTTCATGGCAGTTCCCGTTCGCTGGTCGCTTGCAGATACCGGGGTGGAACGTGGTCGGTCAACCAGACACCATTGCCGGAGAGGAAGAAAATCAGCCCATCCCCAGCCATGGCCGCCGAGTCGACGCGCAGGATAACATCTTTTCCCTTGCGGCGCCGTGCCACGACGAGAGCCGTCCCAATGTCTTTCGACAGATGCACATGCTGGCGCGACTGGCTGCGCAGCCCCTCGCGCAGAATGGCCGGGAGAAACCCTTCCTTGGTGCCGTGATAGAGGACGGCAGGCGGGTTGCTTGGCGCCAGGCCAAGATCGATGTCGACGCTGTGGCCCTGCACGGCGCGAATGCGGTCGCCTTCGATGGCGAACCGCTGTTTCGGGTTTTCCGCAACGATGCGCGCAACATCGGTGGTCGAAGCGCCGAATTTCCGTTCGATCACAGCGCAGAGAGCGCCGAGATCGGCCCAGCCATTCTCGTCAAGCGTGAGGCCTGCCTGCTCCGGAGCATGCCGCAGCACAAGGCTCATGAATTTCGAAATCTGGATGTCGTCCGGCATGAGTCTGGGTCACACGCCGAGCCAATTCTATTTCGGCTCAAACGGTTTTTGAGCCTCGGCGAGTTCTCGCAACTCAAGGCGGCGTTCAATATGTTCAAGCCGATTGTCTTGGCGGGCGAGCACGCCATAAATGTTGCGGATGTCGCCCTCAGTGGCAATCAGGTGGCCGCGGATAGAACCAAGCTCGGACCTCACCTCTCCAAGCGTCATATCCATCCTGTCCAATCGAGATTGAATCGACCTGAGGATCTCAAATATCAGGCTTCCATCAATCTCGGCCACCAATGCCTCCGGTACAACCTCAGGTTATGACCATACTATAGTTCTCAATCACCGTGTTTGCCAGAAGCTTGTCGCACATTGCCTTGAGGTCGGCCTCGGCCTTGGCCTTGTCGGTTCCGGTGAGCTCGATGTCGAACACCTTGCCCTGGCGTACCTGGCCGACGCCGTCGAAGCCCAGCCCGGACAGCGCGTGTTCGATCGCCTTGCCCTGCGGGTCGAGGACGCCGTTTTTGAGGGTCACGGTGATGCGGGCTTTCATCGATGCTCCTGAAATGATCGGTCGTTTGGTCGGCGGGCCTGCCGCTGCCGGCAGGCCGCTGATTTGTCTTGTTGCGCAATTCCGGACGGAAAACCGTTACACACTTTTCCCGGAATTGCTCTAGTGCTTCAAGCCCTTCGGCGGCTCGGACGAGGCGACGAGCACCGGGCCGGTCGGGCGCGGCGGCTCGTTCTCGTTGATGATGCCGAGGCGGCGGGCAACTTCCTGATAGGCCTCGACCAGGCCGCCCATGTCGCGGCGGAAACGGTCCTTGTCGAGCTTGTCCTGGGTGGCGACGTCCCACAGCCGGCAGGAATCCGGCGAGATCTCGTCGGCAACCACGATGCGCATCATGTCACCCTCGAACAGGCGGCCGCATTCGATCTTGAAGTCGACGAGCTGGATGCCGACGCCGAGGAACAGGCCGGACAGGAAGTCGTTGACGCGGATGGCCAAGGCCATGATGTCGTCGATTTCCTGCGGGCTTGCCCAGCCAAAGGCGGTGACGTGCTCTTCCGACACCATCGGGTCGTCGAGCGCATCGGCCTTGTAATAGAACTCGATGATCGAGCGCGGCAGCACCGTGCCTTCCTCGATGCCGAGGCGCTTGGACAGCGAGCCGGCGGCGACGTTGCGCACCACCACCTCGAGCGGAATGATCTCGACTTCCTTGATCAGCTGCTCACGCATGTTGAGCCGGCGGATGAAATGAGTCGGGATGCCCATGCGGTTCAGGTGGTTGAAGATATATTCGGAAATGCGGTTGTTGAGCACGCCCTTGCCGTCGATGACCTCGTGCTTCTTCTTGTTGAAAGCCGTGGCGTCATCCTTGAAGAACTGGATCAGCGTGCCCGGTTCCGGCCCTTCATAGAGGATCTTGGCCTTGCCTTCATAAATGCGGCGGCGATTTTTCATTTGATTTTTTCTCTGGATCTGCGGGCAGGCGGCAAGTGACCAGTTCCTGTCCGTCTGCCTAAATTAGTATGGCGACGGTGGTGTTCAATGCCGGTGTTATCGCAATCGCCTTATTTGCTCAATCGGCAAATCCGGCGAATCAACCGCTTTGCGGACTGAAATGCCGCAGCGCAGCATATGACGAAGCATATTGACCGGCTCGCGGCCTTTTGATTTGTGCTTGCCCACCACACATATTCAGCGCCACGCGAATCGGATTTTGACCGGAGGGACGTTATGAGCAGCATGAAAGACCGCGAAGAGGGTTTTGAGCGCAAATTCGCCTTCGATGAGGAACTCCGCTTCAAGGCCTCGGCGCGCCGCAACAAGGCGCTCGGTCTGTGGGCCGCCGAAAAACTCGGCAAATCCGGCGCCGACGCCGACGCCTATGCCAAGGAAGTGGTGGTTTCCGATATCGAGGAAGCCGGGGACCACGATGTCTTCCGCAAGATCCGCAAGGATTTCGACGCCGCCGGCGTCAGCCAGTCGGATCATCAGATCCGCCGCACCATGGACGAATTGATGGCGCAGGCGATCGAGCAGATCAAAAACACCTGATCCGACCGAAGCAGGTCGGCGAAATGTCATACGTTTTGCGGCGGACCCTGCGACAGGCGAACGGATAACTGGACCAATCGACCGCCCGGCTTAGCCGGGCGGTTTTTCTTTGCCTTTGCCGCTGTTTCGCGCTGAAACTGCATTGGAGCGACGTGCGTCCGTTTGGACGCACAAAGTATGCGCTCCAACGCTTTGAGTTGGCGCATCGTGCTTTCCGAAAATCGAACCCGATTTTCGGGCCGATGCGCTGTTAACAAGGAAAGTTCCAATGTCGCTGAAATCCCGCCTGGCTGCCGATGAAACGCTGTTCACCGCCTGGTCCGGCGTGCCGGACGCGCTGACAGTGGAAATCATCGCCAAGCAGGGTTTTGACGCCGTTACACTCGACATGCAGCATGGCGGGCATCACGAGGACAGCGTGTTGCGCGGCCTGGTGCCGGTGCTTGCCGCCAATAAGCCGGCTTTGGTGCGCATCCCGGTCGGCCGTTTCGATATGGCGAGCCGCGCCCTCGATTTCGGCGCCGAGGCGGTGATCGCGCCGATGGTCAACTCCGTGGCGGATGCCAGGCAGTTCGCGGCAGCCATGAAATATCCGCCGATGGGCGAGCGTTCCTGGGGGCCGACCTATGCCTTTCCGCGTCACGGAAAAGGCGACCATGCCGAATGGCTGCGCGACACCAACCAGCGCACCATGGCGTTTGCGATGGTCGAGACGCGCGCGGCCTTGGAGGCGCTCGACGGCATTCTCGAAACCCCCGGCATCGACGGCATCTTCGTCGGGCCGTCGGATTTCTCGATCGCCTGGTCGAACGGCATGACGATAAATTCGACGCTGGAAAGCATGATGGAGACGGTGGCTTCGATCGCCGAGCGCACGCGCAAGGCCGGCAAGCACGCGGCGACCTACATCGTCGAGCCGGCGATTGCCGGGCGCATGGTGGCGATGGGCTATCGGCTGCTCGCCATGGGCTCGGACCACGCGCTTATCTCGCTCGGCGCCAAGACGCTTTTGAAGAGCATGCGCGATTCGATCGGCGCTTAAGGTGTGTTGATCTTCAGGTGAGGCCGGCCTGCAAATGGCGGTTTCCTGCGCTTCCGGTGCTCACGTACTTAAAGTACGCTCCGCTCCGGTTCTCGGAAATCGTCATTTTCGACTCAGCCTGACCTGAATCTCCACACACCTTGGTCCGTATCAGGGCGCCTTCAACTCGGTCAGGAACTTGGCGAAGGTCATCGAGCCCTCCGGCCATGGACCGAAGCCTGCGTCCTCGTTGAGATGGCCGGTTTCGCCGGCGTCGATGAACAGAGACCCCCAGGCGCCGGCAATGTCCTCGGCGACATTGAAGGCGCAAAACGGGTCGTTGCGGCTGGCGATGACGATCGAGGGAAAAGGCAGCGGCTCGCGTGAGTAGGGGCCGAAGGTCATCAGGTGCCTCGGCCTTATCTCGGGGTTGGCGACGTCGGGCGGCGCCACGAAGAAGGCGCCGGCCACCGGCTTCCTGAACTGGGGGATGGCCTGCACGGCCGCCGCGACGCCGAGCGAATGGGCGACAAGCACCACCGGACGTTCGGCCTCGTTGACAGCGTTCGCCACGCTTGCCGTCCAATCCTCGCGCACCGGCTTCGTCCATTCGGCCTGTTCGACCCGACGTGCCGTCGATAGTTTCGACTGCCAGCGGGTCTGCCAGTGTTCGGGGCCGGAATTGGTGTAGCCTGGCACGATCAGTATGTCTGCGTCTTTGACTTTCATGGCGCCGATGTAGCGAGCCGCCTTTCCGCCTGCAACCCCGCCTGAACATCGGCTCTGATCGCAATCGTGAACAACCTGTTCGATTCTTGCTGTCTTGTGTGAACGATCGCAATCGACGATTTGGATGGGGAGCAATGACTGGCGGCCTGGAGAGTCCTTTTTGGGAGAAATGCCGCCCTAACGGAGAGTTTGATGAGCGAATTGCCTTTTGCCGCGACCACCCCGGTCAGCGTCTCGCGCGTCGGATTGAAGGCGCGCGACGCCGAGAGTCTGGCTGCCTATTACCGCGCCGTCGTCGGCTTGCAGGAACTGAGCCGCGCCGATGGCGCGATCACGCTCGGGGCGGCCAACCGTCCGCTGCTGGTGGTGGAGCAGGATTCTTCGGCCAAGCCCGACGATCCGCACAGCGCCGGTCTTTTCCACACCGCTTTCCTGTTGCCGTCGCGCGCCGATCTCGGCCGCTGGATCAGCCATGCCGCAGCCAGCCAGATCCGCATCGAGGGGGCATCCGACCATCTGGTCAGCGAGGCGCTTTACCTGACCGACCCGGAAGGCAACGGCATCGAAATCTATGCCGACCGCCTGCCGAAAGATTGGAAATGGAACGGCAACCAGATCGCCATGGCGACGGAGCGGCTGAACCTGCCGGCGGTCGTGGCCAGCGTTCCGGCCGGTGACGCCGGCTGGCAGGGTGCGCCGGAAAACTCCATTATCGGTCACGTGCATCTGCGCGTCGGCCGTCCGCAGGATGCCGAGGCCTGGTGGCATGACCAGTTCGGCTTCGACACGGTGGCGAAATATGGCGGCCAGGCGGTGTTCCTGTCGTCTGGCGGCTACCACCACCATATCGGCGCCAATGCTTGGCAGAGCGCCGGCGCCGGCCGCCGTGATCCGTCCCGCGCGGGCCTCGCCTGGGTCGAGATGCGCTCGGATATTGCGAAGGCCGAGACGAGCCGGGAGGATCCGTGGGGCACGGTGATCAGGACGGTTCCTGGGAAAGCTTGACTGGGCGTTGGCGACAGCTTCTTTCTCCCCGTGAACGGGGAGAAGGAAAGATCATGCTTCCCCGAACACCCGCTTGAAGATCGTGTCGACGTGTTTGGTGTGGTAGCCGAGATCGAATTTTTCGCGCAACTCGGCTTCGGGAAGAGCGGCTGTGACTTCCTTGTCAGCTAACAATTCCTCAAGGAAATCAGCGCCATGCTCCCAGACTTTCATGGCGTTGCGCTGCACCAGGCGGTAGGCGTCCTCGCGGCTGACGCCGGCCTGCGTGAGCGCCAGAAGCACGCGTTGCGAATGCACCAGGCCGCGGAACTTGTTCATGTTCCTCAGCATGTTGTCGGGATAGACGAGCAACTTGTCGATGACGCCGGTCAGCCGCGCCAGCGCGAAGTCGAGCGTCACCGTCGCATCCGGTCCGATCATGCGCTCGACCGATGAATGCGAGATGTCGCGCTCATGCCAGAGCGCGACGTCTTCCATCGCCGGCATCGCCATCGAGCGCACCATGCGGGCGAGACCGGTTAGGTTTTCCGTCAGCACCGGGTTGCGCTTGTGCGGCATTGCCGACGAGCCTTTCTGGCCCGGCGAGAAATACTCTTCCGCTTCCAGCACCTCGGTGCGTTGCAGATGCCGGACCTCCGTCGCAAGCCGCTCGACCGACGAGGCGATGACACCGAGCGTGGCGAAGAACATGGCGTGACGATCGCGCGGGATCACCTGCGTTGAGACCGGCTCCGGCTTCAGGCCGAGTTTTGCCGCCACATGCTCTTCGACATAGGGCTCGATGTTGGCGAAGGTGCCGACCGCGCCGGAGATGGCGCAGGTGGCAATATCCTCCCGCGCATGCACCAGCCGCTCGCGGCAGCGCGAGAATTCGGCATAGGCCTGCGCCAGCTTGACGCCGAAGGTCGTCGGCTCGGCATGGATGCCATGGCTGCGGCCGATGGTGACGGTGTCCTTGTGCTCGAAGGCGCGCCGCTTCAGCGCGGCGAGCAAGGCATCGATATCGGCCAGCAGGATGTCGCTGGCGCGGCTCAACTGCACGGCAAGACAGGTATCGAGCACGTCGGACGAGGTCATGCCCTGGTGGATGAAGCGGGCGTCCGGCCCGACGAACTCGGCAAGATGGGTCAGGAAGGCGATGACGTCGTGCTTGGTGACGCGCTCGATCTCGTCGATCTTGTCGACGTCGAATTTGGCCGCACCGCCCCTTTCCCAGATGGTTTTTGCCGCTTCCTTCGGGATGACGCCCAGTTCGGCCAGTGCATCGCAGGCATGTGCCTCGATCTCGAACCAGATGCGGAAGCGGGTTTCGGGCGACCAGATGGCGACCATGTCCGGCCGTGAGTAGCGAGGGATCATTCTTTAAAAGTCCTGCCTGGAAAAGCGTTGGTCGCGTCCTAACAGAGGTGGACAAAATGCTCAACGCCGCTGCCGCGCACAGCTGTCTCATTGGCGTCATGCCCGTCAAAGCATGATGAGCAGCCGCGCTATGCATCCAATCGGGCGTTCATTTGTTATTGTCGGCCGTCAGGCATCCAAAACGACGCACGGCCACCAGTGGAGAATCAACATGACCACCGACGTCAGCAAGATACGCGAACATATGGAAGTAATCGGCGCCGACGGCGTCCATATCGGCACCGTCGACAAGGTCGAGGGCGAACGGATCAAGCTGACCAAGGACGACAGCGGCATGGGCGCGCATAAGGGCCATCACCACTATATCCCGCTCGCGCTGTTTGCCGAGATCGAGGAAGGCAAGGTCTGGCTGTCGGCCAATTCCGATGTGGCGGTCACCTTTGAGGAAGAAAAATCCGATCCGACCTGATTGGATCTAGCGTGACGACCAGACCGGAAACAAGTCCCCCTCGCTCGGCGTCGCGGCGTATACGCCGCGGCTGATGGCGCGGGCCATGGTCGCACCGGCCGCCGCGAACAGGTCGATTGCCGCGTCGGCGTTGAGCTTGACGCCGCTCTTGCCCGTCGCCAGGGCAAAGACCAGGTCGCCGTCGGCCGGCGTGTGCGTCGGCCAGATGGCGCGGACAAACCCGTCATGCGCCGAGATGGCCAGCCGCTTGGCGGCAGCCTTGGTCAGAACCGCGTCGGTGGCAATGACGGCAATTGTCGTGCTGCCACCCTCCGATTGGCCGCCGACACGCTTGTCGCGGTATTTCAGCAGTATCTGCCTTGCGTCTTCCGGCAGCGGGTTGGGGTAGCCCAGTCCGCCGAACTCGGCGCCGATCTCGAAGGGCGCCGCCCAGAAATGGCGGCTGCGGCCGACGGTCACCGAGCCGGTCGGGTTGACGGCGGCAAGCGCGCCGATGGTGACGCCGCTGTCGAGCACGGTCGAGGCCGAGCCCAGCCCGCCCTTGAGCCCGGACGTCAGCGCCCCGGTACCGGCGCCGACCGTACCGATCGGAAAGTCCGCGGTTGCCGCCTGCACGGCCGCATAGCCCAGGTCGCGATAGGGCGGATAGCGGCCCCAGTCCTTGTCGCCGCCATTGCGCAGGTCGAACAGGATCGCGGCCGGCACGATCGGCACGCGGAAGCCGCCGACTTCGACGCCGATGTTTTTCTCTCGCAACGCCGCCTGCACGCCTGAAGCGGCGTCGAGGCCAAAGGCCGAGCCGCCGGACAGCACAACGGCATGGATGGTCGCGATCGAGTTCTGCGGCTCGAGCAGGTCGGTCTCGCGCGTTCCCGGCGCGCCGCCCAGCACCTGGACACCGGCCACCGCCGGCTCGTCGCACAGCACAACCGTGACGCCGGATTTCAATTTGCCGTCGCCGGCATTGCCGACACGCAGGCCGGCGACGTCGGTGATCAGGTTGCGCGGGCCGGCGCGGAACATCACTTCGCCTCCAGCGGCACGAAATTGGTGCCGTCGAAGCGGAAGACACGGAAAGGGTTCTGGCTGAGGTCGCCTTTTTCGTCGAAGCGTATGGTGCCGATCGCGGTGGTGAAATCGTGCCCGGTCAGCGCCTCGGCAATCGATTTGCCGGACGCTTGCGTATCGGCCAGCGCCGCCTTGGCAATTTCAACTGCGGCATAGGCCGGTAGAGTATAGCCTTCCGGCACGATGTTGCTGGCCGTGAAGGCCTGCACCACCTTGGGGTCGGCGACCTGTTCCCATTCTGGCGGCGCGATCATCAACGTGCCGGGCGCGTAGGGCACGTCGCCGGGCGGCGTGCGCAGATTTTCGCCGCCGGCCAGGGTGATGCCGGCGTCGAGCTGGGCGGCGTCGCGACCCATGATGGCGATGTCGTCTCCATCGCCGCCGGCAAACACTTTGGTTGCGCCTGCCTTCTTCAAACGGCCGACCAATCCGATCTGGTTGTCGAGCTGCGGCCGGAACGTGTCGGTAAAGACCGGCTTCAGCGCTGCCTGCTCGGCCGCGGCGCGAAAGGTCTCGGCGATCTCGCGGCCATAGATGGTGCCGTCATCGACAATGGCGAACAAGTCGTCGCGCCACAATTGGATGAGATTGGTGGCGACCGCGTTGCGTTCATCGTCGCCGCGCGGCCCGAGCCGGTAGACCGGCCAGCCGGTCTTGGCGCGGCGATCGGTCAGGCTTTCGGTGCGGACGCCGACCGTGATCACCGCAATGTTGGCATCCTTCAGGATCGGCAAGGCCGCCTCGATCGCGTCGGTGCAGAGGAAGCCAACGACAATATTGACTTTTTCGGCCGCGAATTCCTTCGCTGCCGCCGCGCCGCCATCGGCCGTGCAGGCATCGTCTACAGTCTTGACGGTGACGCCATTCGTCTCCGCGGCCTGCTCGGCACCGTTCTGGACCTGCTTGCCGAGGGTGGCTGACGGACCAGACAGAGGGCCGGCGACGCCGATAAGAATCTCGGCGTTGGCATTGGCGGCCAGCGCCAGCAAAAGCAGCGCGGCTGAAGTCGTCGTGAGAAGGCGCATTCGGGTGATGAAATCCTCCGTGCCGGGAGTATAGTTCCGACACTGTTCCAGCAAAGACCTAAAGGCTGGCTTAGCGCCGCGCAACACGCGAATTTGCGGATTGCGGTCAAGCACTTCGCCCGTGCTGGCCGGCTTGTGACGCGCAATAGGCCGCCATATATAACGAGCTTGCTCTAGTAGGTGGATTATCGCGTGCTCAAGATCAACGACATAGGACCGCAGCACTATCGCGACGCGATGGCGCATTTTGCCGGCCATGTCCATGTGGTGACGACGGACGGCCCCGGCGGCAAAAGGGGCGCGACGGTCATCGCCGCCTGCTCGGTCTCCGATACGCCGCCGACGGTGCTGGTCTGCCTCAATCGCGAGAACGCCAAGAACGAGGCTTTCATCAAAAACGGCAAGTTCGCGCTGAACACGCTGGCTTCGGACCAGGAGGCTGTCTCGGTCGGCTTTTCGGGCGTCACCGGCTTGCCGGCGGATGAGCGCTTCGCCCTTGCCGAGTGGGACGTGATCTCGACCGGGGCGCCGACTTTGAAAGGCGCGCTCGCCGTGTTCGACTGCGAAATCATCGACAGCAAGGATCTTGCCACCCACCGTGTGCTTTTTGGCAAGGTGACAGGCCTGCGCATCGGCGATAATTTGCGGCCGCTGATCTACCACAACCGCGGCTACCATTTTCTTTGAAGCGGGTGGGCGGGATCGACGGAGATAAGATGACCGCGCCGCGCCCCGCGCCGAACTCGATCGACGAGACGCTCGATCTTTTGACCGGCGCGGACTATGTCGCCGACCGCTCCCTGGCAACGGTGCTGTTTCTGTCGCTGCGCATGCAGCGGCCGCTGTTCCTCGAAGGCGAGGCCGGCGTCGGCAAGACCGAGATCGCCAAGGTGCTGGCTGCGGCGCTTGGGCGCCGGCTGATCCGCCTGCAATGCTACGAGGGGCTCGACGTCTCCTCGGCCGTCTATGAGTGGAACTATGCCGCCCAGATGATCGAGATCCGCATGGAGGAGGCGGCGGGCAAGGTCGTGCGCTCCGATATGGAGCGCAATGTCTTCTCCGAAAAATACCTGATCCGCCGGCCCGTGCTCGACGCGCTGACCGGCAAGAAAGGCGCCGCGCCGGTTTTCCTGATCGACGAGCTTGACCGAACCGACGAGGCCTTCGAGGCCTTCCTGCTCGAAATCCTGTCGGACTTCCAGGTGACGGTTCCCGAGCTCGGCACGATCAAGGCGGAAGAGCCGCCGATCGTCATCATCACCACCAACCGCACGCGCGAGATCCACGACGCGCTGAAGCGGCGCTGTCTCTATCACTGGGTCGACTATCCCAATGCCGAGCGTGAGCTGGAGATCGTACGCCGCAAGGTGCCGCAGGCCAACAGCCGGCTGTCGGCCGAAGTGGTGTCCTTCATCCAGAAATTGCGCCAGGTCGAATTGTTCAAGGCGCCGGGCGTCGCCGAGACCATCGACTGGGCCGGCGCGCTGACCGAGCTCGACAAGGTGGCGCTTGACCCGGAAACCGTGTCCGACACGATCGGCGTGCTTTTGAAATACCAGGACGATATCGCTCGCATCGGCGCGGGCGAGGGCCGGCGCATCCTCAATGAGGTGAAGGCCGAGCTTTCGGCGGCGGAGTAGCCCGGATGCCTTCGCGACCGGAACCCAGGGAGGCGCTCGCCGACGGACGCATCGCCGACAACATCGTCTATTTCGCCCGCACGCTGCGCAAAGCCGGCATGCGTGTCGGTCCGGCCTCGGTCAAGGATGCCATCGAGGCTGTGCTTGCCGCCGGCATCGGCTCGCGCGACGATTTCTACTGGACGCTGCATGCCGTGCTGGTGTCTCGGCATGAGGATCATCCGGTCTTCGACGAGGCTTTCCGGCTGTTTTGGAAATCGCGCGAACTGATCGAAAAGATGCTGGCGATGTTTTCGCCGGTCGCGCCCGACACGAGTGAGAAGCAAAAGCCGCGCGCGGCGGAAAACCGTGTCAGCCAGGCGATGTTCGAGGGCCATAGCAAGAACCAGCCTGTACGGGAAGTGCCTGAGATCGAGGTCGATGCGCGCCTGACCTTTTCCGGCAACGAGGTGCTGCGGGCTAAGGACTTTGCGCAGATGGACGCAGGCGAGATGGCTGAGGCCAAGAAGGCGATCGCGGCGTTGCGCCTGCCGTTCGACACGGTGCGCACGCGCCGCTTCAAGGCTGACGCTCAGGGGCGGCGCATCGATCCGCGCGCCATGATGCGTTCGGCCGCGCGCACCAGTGGCGCGCTCATCCTGCCGAAGTACCGCTTACCGCGCGAAGTGCACCCGCCGCTGGTGGTGCTGGCCGACATTTCCGGCTCGATGAGCCAGTACACCCGAATTTTTCTCCACTTCCTGCACGCGCTGACGGAAAAGCGCCGGCGCGTGCATGCCTTTGTCTTCGGCACACGGCTGACGAACCTGACTCGCCAGATGCGCCATCGCGATCCGGACGCGGCGCTGGCCGAATGCTCGGCGACCGTCAAGGACTGGTCGGGCGGCACCCGCATCGGCGACACGCTTGCCGAATTCAACCGGATGTGGTCGCGGCGCGTACTGGGGCAGGGCGCCGTGGTGCTTTTGATCACCGATGGGCTCGAACGCGACGACGTTGCCGGCCTGGCGGAAGAGATGGAGCGGCTGCACAAATCCTGCCGCCGGCTGATCTGGCTCAATCCGCTGCTGCGCTTCGACGGTTTCGAGGCGCGGGCTCGTGGCGTGAAGGCGATGCTGCCGCATGTCGACGAGTTCCGCGCGGTGCATAACCTTGATGCGCTGGCCGATCTGTGCGCATCGCTCGACCAGAGACCGGCTGCCGCGGTCGATCTGCGCCGCTGGCTGCAAGCTGGCGGGAGGCAGGCGGCATAGCCATATGAATTGCAGGATCACCCGAAAAACCGACTTTGCGAGAAGCAACGATGGACGAGAACATGTATCTCGATGAGGCCCGCGATCCTCTGATCATCGCGGAGGGCTGGATGAAGGATGGCAAGGATGTCGCGATCGCCACCGTGGTCGAGACCTGGGGTTCGGCGCCGCGCCCGGTCGGCAGCCATCTGGTGATCGATGCCGAAGGCAATTTCCACGGTTCCGTTTCCGGTGGTTGCGTCGAGGGCGCGGTGGTGAGCGAAGCGATCGACGTTATCGATACCGGCAAAGCCAAAATGCTTGAATTCGGCGTCGCCGACGAAACCGCATGGCAGGTCGGCCTGTCCTGCGGCGGCCGCATCAGGGTCTATGTGGAGCGGCTCGGTTAGATATGGATCCCTACGCTCTCAAAACGCTCAATGCCGAACGTCGCGCGCGTCGCGCGGCGATCCTGGTCACCGACCTCGGCGATGGTCGCGACCGCATCGTGCGCGAAGGCGATCCGGTTGCTGGCGATCTGGGAGCGGCGATCGCCAAGGCATTTCGGACCGGCAATTCGGGTTCGGTCGAGGCCGAGGGGCGGACTTTCTTCCTCAACGCGCATCTGCCGCAGCCGCGGCTGGTGGTGATCGGCGCCGTCCATATCAGCCAGGCGCTGGCGCCGATGGCCCGGATTGCCGGCTATCCTCTGGAGATCGTCGATCCGCGCACCGCCTTCGCCACGCCGGACCGCTTTCCCGATGTGGCGCTGCACGCCGAATGGCCGGAAGATGTGCTGAAGCGCCAGCCGCTCGACAGCTATACAGCACTCGCCGCCGTGACCCATGATCCGAAGATCGACGATTTCGCCTTGAAGGCGGCGCTCGACGCCAGATGCTTCTATGTCGGGGCGCTGGGCAGCCGCAAAACCCATGCCAAGCGCGTCGAGCGGCTGCTGGCACTGGGCGCCGGCGCGGACCAGATCGCGCGCATCCATGCGCCGATCGGCCTTGACATCGGCGCCGCCAGCCCGGCCGAGATCGCCGTTGCCATCCTGGCGCAGACCATCCATGCCTTCCGCTCGCGCGGCCTCGAAGCCACCGCATTGGCTTCAAAAGCGGAACCGATTTTGGAAAAGCACGATGCGTAGATTCAAAGTAGTAGAGCGTCCTTTGCGCGTCCAAGAGGACGCGCGGCGCTCTACGGGCGCCGTGGCGTGAAGTTCGGCCCTGTCTCGATCGACGAGGCGCAAGGCGCGGTGCTGGCGCACGCTGTGACGGCCGGCGGGCGGCGGTACCATAAGGCTCACCGCTTGAGCGCCGAGGATGTCGCGATCCTGAAGGCAGCCGGCATCGTCGAGGTTGTTGCCGCCGTCCTGGCAGCCGACGATCTCAGCGAGGATGCGGCGGCGACCAGGATCGCAGCCGGGATGAGGCGCCGCAACATCGACGCCAGGCCGGCGGCGACCGGGCGGGTCAACCTGCATGCAGAAGCGGCCGGCGTCTTCACCGTCGATGCCGGCATGATCGATGCCATCAACGCGGTCGATCCGGCGATCACGATCGCCACGCTGGCGCAGCACGCGCCGGTCGAGCCGGGGCAGATGGTGGCGACGGTGAAGATCATTCCGTTTGCCGTCGCGGGAGGCCTGGTCGAAAAGGCCGTCGGAATCTGCGCTGCGGGCGAAATCTTCGCGGTCAACGCCTATCGACCGGTCAAGGTCGGCGTCATCCAGACTGTCCTTCCCGGCACCAAACCGAGCGTGCTCGACAAGACGCTGCGCATCACCGAAGTCCGGCTGGCGCGCTCCGGCAGCCGGGTGACGGCGGAGCGCCGCACGCCGCATGAGGTAGTGCCAGTCGCGGCGGCTGCCGCGGCGCTGGCGCGCGACAATGATTTTGTGGTGATCTTCGGCGCCTCGGCGATGAGCGATTTCGCCGATGTCGTGCCGGCTGCGATCGAGCAGGCGGGTGGTACGGTCATCCGCGCCGGCATGCCGGTCGATCCCGGCAATCTGCTCGTGCTGGGCACACTCGACGGCAAGCGGGTCATCGGCGCGCCGGGTTGCGCGCGCAGCCCGAAGGAGAATGGCTTCGACTGGGTGCTGGATCGCCTGATTGCCGGGCTCGATGTCACCGCGAGCGACATTGCCGGCATGGGCGTTGGAGGCTTGTTGATGGAGATCCCGACACGGCCACAACCACGTGAGCCGGCACCAAGAGCGGCAAATTCCGAGTTGAAGGTCGACATCGTGCTTCTGGCCGCAGGCCGTTCCAGCCGCATGGGCGGCCCGAACAAGCTGATGGCGCTGTTCGAGGGCAAGCCGCTGGTGCGCCGCACCGCTGAGCGGACGCTAGGTTCCAAGGCCAACGGCACCATCGTCGTCACCGGGCATCAGCGCGAGCGCATCCGCTCCGCGCTTGCCGGCCTGGATGTGCGGCTCGCCGACAATCCGGATTTCGCCGACGGCCTCGCCTCTTCCCTGAAGGCAGGCATCGCCAATGTCGCCCATGATGCGGCAGGCGCGATGATCGTGCTCGGCGACATGCCGGGTGTTTCGTCAGAGGACCTCGACAGCCTGATCGACGCGTTCCGCCGCTCGGGCGGCCGCGCGGTGGTGCGGGCATCACATCAAGGCAAACGCGGCAATCCGGTGCTTTTGCCGCGCGCGTTGTTTGCGGCCGTCGCGCAGCTTGAGGGCGACACCGGCGCGCGCCATCTTGTCGAGGCCGGCGGGCTCGATGTCATCGATGTCGAGATCGGGCAGGGCGCCTCGATCGATGTCGACACCCGCGAGGCGCTGGAAGGGGCGGGCGGCGTCCTGCAGGATTGACAAACCGAAGGCGAATTTCGCATGCCTTTGGACATGTCTTTCCATTTCCGCTTTCTCTTCGTGCTGCCTGTCGCAATTGGGTTCGCCGTCTCGGCTGCCCACAGCCAGGGGCTGTCGTTAAAACCGTTCAAGGACGATCTCTTCGCCTATCCGCCAACGCTATCTTCCGGCGACAACGGCGCCTACACGGTGCTCGACTATCACGAGATGCGCGACATCAACCAGCGCGACGAGGTGCCGGAAAAGCGGGTGCGCGCCCAGTACAGCGATCCCGGCGTGCGCAAGGTCCAGCAGGATCTGATGCTGAAATCCGATACCGGCGACATAAGGCATGTCGCGGTCGGCAGAACACAAGGCGCTTCGATCGTCGTGCTTTACCTGCACGGGCAGGGCGGCAGCCGTAAGCAGGGCGTCGACGACTTCACCTTCGGCGGCAATTTCAACCGCATCAAGAATTTGATGGCGGCCAATAACGGCCTCTATCTTTCACCGGATTTCCCCGATTTCGGCGACAAGGGCGCGGCGCAGGTCGCGGCGCTGATCGACCATTATGCGCAGCAGTCGCCAGGGGCGAAGATCTTCGTCGCCTGCGGTTCGATGGGCGGCATGATCTGCTGGAAGCTCGCCGATCGCAAGGACATGGGCAGCCGCATCAACGGGCTGTTGCTGCTCGGCTCGCTGTGGGACGACAGTTTTCTGACGAGCCCCGCCTTTAAGCGCCGCATTCCGGTGTTTTTCGGCCAGGGCAGCCACGACGTGGTCTTCCCGGTCGATAAGCAGGAAGCCTTCTTCCGCTCGATCCTGGCCAAGTCGAAGACCTATCCGACCCGCTTCGTGCGCTTCGAGACCGGCACGCATGGCACACCGATCCGCATGGTCGACTGGCGCGGCACGCTGAACTGGATGCTGACCAAAGCGCCCTAGAGCGTTTCACCGTTTCATAGAAACGGCGAAGCGCTCTAACTCTTTGTTATTACGCAATTCCGGGCGGAAAACCGCTCACACTTTTCCTGGAATTGCTCTAAAGGCCTCCCTTCAAGGCGCGGAGTTGTAGTCGACGATGGTCTGCGGATTTTGCTCGCCATCGTATGACGCGTCGACGTCATACTGCACGAGGGAAAAGTCACCATTGCGGAACAGGTAAGTTCCCGATGACGAGGCATCAGCCATCCCACGCCATTTGTTGAAGGTGCTGATGGTCTTGGTTTTGTCGTCGTAGTCAGAGTTGGTCGCCCAGCCGCTCGTCTGGAAGCCGATGATGTGGATCGCTTCGACCTTGCCCTCACTGTCGTTGTTCTCGTAGCGGATATCGAGCTCCGGCTCGGTGAACTGCAACTGCGTCACGCCATCGACATCGTTCCCGATGTAATAGACCTCGCTTTCGTTATAGGCGGCCATTGAGCAGAAAAAGCGGAACAGTCTTGTCTCGCGCTCAGGATCGTTGGGCTGAGCATCTTTGTCTTTGTAATGGATAGAGTATGCTTCCGGTTCTCCAATCGGCTTACCTTCCGTATCCTGCTTGTCGCACTGGTCGCCATAGGTGGCGAGAAAGGCCTTCTTGGCCTGCTCCAGCGCCGTGTCCTTCTTCGGCGGCGGCGGGCCGTCGCCGCAGCTTGCCGGCACCGCGCTGTCGAAATCCTCGGTCGACGGTTTCAGCGCGCCCTTGTCGATGAAGATCGGCTGGAAAGGCGGTTCCTGGATCTGCGCGTTGACCTGGCGGAGCGTGTAGCAACCGGCAAAAACCTTGGCCTCGCCCTTTTTGTCGGTCGCCTGGATGGCGACCGGAACGCTGTAATAGATGCTGCCGGCGGCACCTTCGTCGGATACGGCGCCAGTCATGACCTCGACGGTGTTGGTATCGTCGTAACCTTTGACGAAAGCGGCAAAATCCTTTGCCGGCTTGGTATCGCCGAAGTAACCCCAGGCGCGGGCGAACTCGTGCCGGCCGATGGCGCTGTAAAGCGAGCGGACGACCGACTCTGCGCTGGACCTGTCGTCGATATAGGGCGCGTCGGCGGCCCGCGCCTGCTGTCCTATGCAGATTAGGGAGAGAAAGGCGGTCGCTGCGAAAGTGGCGCGTCTCATCGGGTCCTCCACTGGGGTAGCGAAAATACTACCACGGCGATTGCGGCGACGTGGTGACGCCGCTCAGCGACGGCTTGAAGAATCGTGGCGGGAGGCGCTAGGTCACGGCCCGCGGCGCTGGGGCCGCCTGGGAGATAACCCATGACCATTTCCATGTACGACATATCGGTCGGCGTCTTTTCGGCTCGGCTCAAGGCGTTGGCCAGCGTGCTGACAGCGGCCGAGCAGAACGCCGGCGAGCGCAAGATCGACCCGCAGGTGTTGCTGACAGCCCGGCTCGCACCCGACATGTTCGCGTTGGCGAGGCAAGTACAGATCGCCACCGACCACGCCAAGGGCGCGCCGTCGCGGCTCGCCGGCCGCGAGGTGCCGAAATACGAAGACAATGAATCAAGCTTCGCCGAGTTGCAGGCCCGAATCGCCAAGACGCTCGATCATCTGGCGTCTTTTTCGGCGGCCGATCTGGAAAGCTCGGAGGACAGGACGGTCGAAGTGCGGCTCGGCGGGCGCGAAACCACGCTGCCAGGCCTGCAATATCTGCTGCACCTGGCGATGCCGAATTTCTACTTCCACATCACCACGGCCTACGACATCCTGCGCCACAATGGCGTGCCGCTCGGCAAGCAGACTTTCCTGGGAAATCGCTGACCGGATAGGAGTCTAGAGGTTTCCCGGAACCTTCCGGGAAACCTCTTTTTCGGTGCCTGGTTGCGCCTTCAGCGGATCGACATTTCACGCGCGATACGCGGGAAATCCGCCGGCTTGATGCCGATGTCGGCGCGGTCGGCGTTGCTCATCGCATTCAGAAGCGCGAGCGCCGAACGGTAACGCTGGTGCTCCTGCGGCCTTGGCCGCGCGAACATTTCAGTGAAGAACCCCATGACTCTGTGCCCCAGTTCATCCTCCACGCTCAACTATATAGACGAATTGTGAAAATTGTGCAGTGCAGCAATTGCATGGCTGCCATGCCAAACGATTTTTTTCGACACAATCGATTTTCGCTGAAACTTTCCGTTCGGCCGGAACGTACGCCTAGATGCTGGCACATGGCCGGCTTTTTCCTCGCCACTCCTGGCGATTTTGCCGGGCTGTGTGAAAATGCAGTCCGGCTTTTTATGTTTGCGCCCTTCGAACGCTCGAGAGTCCCCATGAATGCCGGCAATTCTCATAGCCGTAGGCATTCATTTTTAACGACAGCGCCCTATGCTCGATGGATGAGAAATGCATGCCGTTGCGACAGAGGGAGGCTGAGATCGGCACCAAGCGTGATTTCGCTTCGTTGCTCGACGACCTGATCACCGCCTCCGAGAAGGGCGAGGATGAGGGCGCAAGGCCGTCTATTCCGTTCGATTATCTGTCGGTGGCGGACGAGCTCCATTCCGGCCGCATCAAGGTCGCCGGCGAGAGCGTCGCCGCCGAGTATCGCGAGGCAGGTGCCGACCTGGCCGCCGAATTCGCTGCGCTGCTCGACCAGGCGAAATTGACGTTGGCCGCTGAGGAACAGCGCCCGGAAGAAAAGCTGCCGCCGATCGATCCCGAATCGATTGCCGGAGAGCTTGGTCTCGACCGTTCCGCCAAGAATGCCGATCTTAGCCGCATACGCCGCAGCTTCGCCTTCGCCAACCATCCCGACCGCGTCGCACCGCATTTGCGCCAACGCGCCATGATCCGTATGCAGGTGGCCAACATGCTGATCGACGAGGCCAAGCGACGGGCCCTGGCCGGCGCCAGAAGGTAGCGGCTCGAAGTTCACGCAAAAGCTGCCGCAACGGGCTTGGAGAACCTCCGGCCTATGCTTTATGCTTGAATTTCCTCCCCGCGCTGTCCGCGCAACCTCCCACCGGAGAATTCCATGCATAAACGCCGCCTCGGTCGGACCGATCTTCTTGTTTCGCAAATCTGTCTCGGGTCGATGACCTGGGGCCAGCAGAACACCGAGGCGGAGGGCCATGCGCAGATGGACCTCGCCTTTTCGCGCGGCGTCAATTTCATCGACACGGCAGAGCTTTACCCGATCCCGCCGAAGGCGGAGACGCAGGGCCGGACCGAAAAGATCATCGGCAGTTGGCTGAAGGCGAAGGGCAACCGCGACAAGGTCGTCGTCGCCTCGAAAGTTGTCGGCCGCACCGGCAACAGTTGGTTTCGCGGCGACCGGCCTTCGCAGCTCAACCGCGCCGACATTTTCGACGCGGTCGAGAAGTCGCTGGCCAAGCTCGGCACCGACTATATCGATCTCTATCAGATCCATTGGCCGGAGCGGGATATCCCATGGGGATCCAACCCGACGCGCATCGGCGCGATGCCGCGCCGCGCCGATAGCGAAGGCGCGTCGTCCGACGAGACGCCGATCGCCGAGACGCTCGCGGTTTTCGAGGATCTGGTGAAAGCCGGTAAAATCCGCCATTTCGGCCTGTCGAACGAGAGCTCCTGGGGCGTCATGCGCTACCTCTTCGAATCCGAAAAGGGCGTCGGTCCGCGTGTCGCCTCGCTGCAGAACGCCTATAATCTGGTCAACCGCACCTTCGAAGTGAACCTCGCCGAGGTCTGCACGCGCGAAGATATCGCGTTTCTTCCCTATTCGCCGCTGGCGCAGGGCTATCTGACCGGCAAATACGACCACGGCGCGCGGCCGCAAGGCTCGCGTTCACAGCTCTTCAACCGCGGCCAGCGTTACGAGACGCCGAACGCGGCCGAGGTGCAACTGGAATACAACGAGCTGGCGCGTTCCTTCGGCATGGAGCCGGCGCTGTTTGCCAACGCTTATGTGTCGAGCCGGCCGTTCGTGACCGCCAACATCGTCGGCGCCACCAGCGTCGCGCAGCTCGACATCGCTTTGTCCTCGGCCGACGTGACCTGGACCGAGGAAATGCAGAAGGCGGTCGACGCCATCCACCAGCGGGTCGGCAATCCGTGCCCGTGACCGGGAATTGTTGAGGAAAGACGGGGGACGATGGCAGATTTTCCGATCGAGGCCGTGCGCGGCAAATTTCCGGCGCTTTCGCTGACCGACAAAGGCCGCCGCATCTATCTCGACAATCCGGCCGGCACGCAGGTGCCGCAAGCGGTGGCTGACGCTGTGTCGCGCTGTCTGCTCACCACCAATGCCAATCTCGGCGGCTTCTTCGAGACGACGGTGGCGGCACAGCAGGTGGTCGACGACGCGCATGCCGCGATGGCCGATTTCCTCAACGCCGCAAGCGTCGAGGAAATCGTCATCGGCGCCAACATGACGACGCTGACCTATCACATGTCGCGCACGCTTGGCCGCACGATGAAGGCCGGCGACGAGATCATCGTCACCCGCATGGACCATGAGGGCAACGTCTCGCCCTGGCTGCAGCTGGCCGAGGATCTTGGGCTGGTCGTGCGCTTCCTACCTTTCGACGAGAAGAGCTGGCAGGTCGAGGAAGCGGCGCTGAAGACGCTGCTTTCGGACAAGACGCGGCTGGTGGCGTTGAACTATGCCTCCAACCTCACCGGATCGATCAACCGCGTGAAAGCGTTGACGGCGATCGCCAGGCAGACCGGCGCGCTGGTCTATGTCGATGCCGTGCAATTCGCGCCGCATGGCCTTGTCGACGTGCAGGACATCGGCTGCGACTTCCTGATCTGCTCAGCCTATAAATTCTTCGGCCCGCATATGGGTATCCTGTGGGGTCGCCGCGATGTCATCGACGCGCTGAAACCTTATAAATGCCGCTGCTCGTCCAATGGTCTGCCGGAGCGTTTCGAGCTCGGCACGCCGCAGATCGAGCTGATGGCCGGGCTGACCGCGGCCGTTGACCACTTCGCCGATCTCGGCGCGGCAGCCGGCGAGAGTGGTTCGCGCCGGCAGCGGATCGCGAAGGCCTTCGAGGTATCGATCGCCTATGAGAATGCCCTGGCCCGGCAGCTGATCGAGGGTCTATCGGATATCGACGGTCTGGTCATCCGCGGCATCACCGATCCGGAGCGTTTTGACGAACGCGTGCCCACCGTTTCCTTCACCGTCGAAGGCATCGTGCCGGAAACCATCGTGCGGCAGATGAATGCCGAAAACATTTTTCTGTGGTCCGGCCACAATTACGCGTGGGAGATCGTCCATCAGCTCGGCATCCCCGCCGAACAAGGTGTCGTGCGCATCGGCATTGCGCACTACAACACGGCGGCGGAAATCGAGGAGACGCTGGAAAGCGTGCATCGGGTGATCGCGATGCTACGGCAGCAGCGGTGAGCTGTTATCTATGTTTGCCGCCGAAGCCGGTCAGAAACGCAGTAAGGTTGTCGCCGAGCGCATCGCAGAGATAGCCGCCTTCCTGGACGATCACCGTCGGCAGCCCAAGCCCGGCAATCGCTTCGCCGATGCGTGAGAAACCGGGCGTCGTCACCGAAAGTCCGCCGAACGGGTCGCCTTCGAAGGCATCGAGCCCAAGCGCGACCACCAGCGCTTCAGGGGCGAAGGCGCGTATGCGCTGAAACGCTGTGGCAAGCGCTTCGAGAAACGCGGCGTCGACGGATTTGCGCGGCAGCGGCAGGTTGAAATTATGGCCGAGGCCCGGGCCTTCGCCGCGCTCGTCGGCATGGCCCCAGAAGAACGGGTAGAAGCGCACCGGATCGGCATGCAGCGAGACGGTAAGCACGTCCGGTCGTGCATAGAAAATGCCTTGCGTGCCATTGCCGTGATGTAGGTCGACATCGAGGATGGCGACGCGCGTAGCGTTTTTCCGCAGCACTTGCGCGGCAACCGCCGAATTGTTGATGAAGCAGAAGCCACCGGCGACATCGGCGAAGGCATGGTGGCCGGGCGGGCGGCAGAGCGCGTAGGCGGCAGGCGCGCCGGCCATGACGGCTTCCGCTCCCTCCACCGCGCTCCAGGCGCTCCAGAGCGCGCTGTCCCAGGTCTCAGCCGAGATCGGGCAGGCGGTGTCGGCCATGTGGTAGCCGGCCTGGCCGACCGCCGAGGCCGGATAGGAGCCGCCTCGGGCAATCGGGTGGATGTTCGGGATGACTTCCGCCGAGGCGCCTTCGATGCGCTGCCAGCGCGCGAAAATATGCTCGAGGAAGTCGAGATATTCAGGCGTGTGCACGGCGGAAATCGGACCGAGTCCATAATTTTTCGGCCTTTCGACCGTCAATCCGGCAGATATTGCGCCGGCTAACAATCTCTCGATCCGCTCCGGTTTTTCCGGGTTCGGCTGCGGCGCGCCGCTGGACAGAAAAGCCTTTGGATCGTGGCGTTTCTGCTCTTCGGCATAGAAGGCTTTCATCGTCATTCCTCCGGGGCGTCGGCAAAAGCGAAGAAGGCGTCGCCAACGATTTTTTGCACCTGCTCGTAGTTCGCCCAGCCGATGCCCAGTCGTTCATAGAAGGCCTTGGCGGTCTCGTTGTCGGTGTCGACGGAGAGCCGCAGATAAACGCCGCCCGCCGCGCGGCAATCCTTCGCCACGCGCCGCAGCAGCTTCTCGCCGATGCGGCGGCCGCGGAAGCGGTCCTCGACATAGAGATCCTGGATATAGACGCCCGGGCGTCCCATCCAGGTCGAGAATACAGGGAAATGCACGCAAAGGCCTGCAAACTCGCCGTCGACCTCGGCAATCAGCGTCGAGAAGGCCGGCCTCTCGCCGAAACCGTAGCGGCGGAGGTCTTTCGCCGTCGATTTGATCTCCTGGTGGCCGCCGATGTGAGCGCCTAGGCGCAGCAGAGCGGCATAGATGGTTTCGACGTCGTCGATGGTGCCTGGTCGCAGAACGGTATCGGCGGTTGGGGTTTTCTGTGGCATCGATCAAGCCACGTTTGGATCGGATCGGGTCAAAAGATCATCAAGTTCGTCGATCTGGTCCTCCGAGAAGACGCGGATGCCGTTCTCTTCCAGCAACGCGGTGGTTGTGCCGCGACCGGATATGCGGCTTCCGGAAAAACTCCCATCATAGATGAAGCTGCTGCCGCAAGACGGACTGCCGTCGGTGAGGACGGCGAAGCGGCATCCGGTTTCGCGCGCAAGGTCGAGCGCAAGCTGGCCGGCCTCACGGTAAAGCGCAGTCACATCTCCTCCGGTTCGCTCGATCACCCGACCACCACCTCGCAGCACCGCATGGCCGTCGCCCGAACCTTGGATCTCGGCCGGAGGACGCGGCGTGGAGAAGCCGGCCGCGACCTCCGGGCAAATCTGCACGATCCGGCCTTCGGACTGCCAGCGCGACAGCACGGGATGGTCATTGAGCCGGTATGAGCCATTGTAGCGCACCTTGCTGCCAAGCAGGCATGCCGAGACGAGTATCCTTTCCATTTCGGCTCCTCCCCTTGCGCGACCTCAGCGATTGACCGGCAAATCGAGTTCGGCGGCAAGCGCTTCCAGCGTGTCGCCAAGCACCGCGATGATCTCACCGATCTGGTCGCGGGTCGTGATCAACGGCGGGCAGACCATGAAATTGTCGCTCACCGGTCCGCCGCGAACGCGCCGCGAGTAGACGATCAGCCCGCGCTCAAAGGCCAGATCGATGAGCCGCAGATTGGCGTTGAGGTTTTGAGGCAATGGCGTCCTGGCCACGGGATCGGCGTAGAGTTCGGCGCCCATGAACAGGCCCTTGCCGCGCACATCGGCCACGAAAGGAAAGCGACCGGATAGGGCTTCGAGCTCGCTCCGCAGCACCTCGCCCATGGCGGCGGAATTCTCGACCAGGCCGAGGCGGTCGACCTCGCCAAGAACGGCAACGCCCGCCGCGCAAGCCACTGGGCTACCACCGTAGGTGTGGCCATGCAGGAACCCACCCGCTTCGACAACCGGTCCCACGATCCTCTCAGTCGCGGCCAGCGCGCCGAGCGGCGCATAGCCCGAGCTCAGCCCTTTCGACAGCGCGACGATATCCGGCCGGCAGGACCAGTGGTCACCGCCGAGGAACTTGCCGGTACGGCCAATGCCGGTCATCACCTCGTCATGGATAAGCAGGATGCCGTGGCGATCGCAGATTTCGCGGATGCGGGGAAAATAGCTATCGGGCGGGACAAGTGCTGCGGTCGCGGCGCCGCCGATCGGCTCCATGATGAAGGCGAGAACGCTTTCTGGCCCTTCCTCCAGGATTTTTTCCTCGAGCATATCCGCATAGCGGATGCCGCGCTGTTCCATCGACAGATTGTCTTGATCGCGATGGATAAACGGGGCCGGCACCAGCGGCATAGGCCGGCCGACAGTGTCGAATGTCCTGGTCAGGACATCGTCGCCGGTGACGGCAAGCGCGCCGAGCGTGATGCCGTGATAAGATGGCATGCGCCCGATGATTTTCCAGCGCTTCTCCTGACTTGTCGCCACCGCCCATTGGCGCGCGAGCTTGATACAGGCCTCGACCGCTTCGGAACCGCCGGAGACGAAATAAATCCGGTCGAGGCCGTTCGGAAGCCGGTCGGCCAGGCTTCGCGCCAGCGCGACGGCCGGTTCGTTTTCGAACTGGAAGATGTAAGCGAAGCTGACGCGGTCCAGCTGCCGCTTCATCGCATCGATGACGTTGCGATTGCCGTGTCCGACATTGACGTTGACCGCGCCGCTCGAGCCATCAATGTAGCGGCGGCCGGCCTTGTCCCACAGATAGATGCCGTCTGCGCGGTCCACCATCGGCTGACGCCGGCGTGTGAAATGGAAAAGGTTCGGTCGGCGGTCGGCGTCGATGGTCTGCACAGCGCTCATTCAACCCCTCTTGTCGCGGCCCAGATAGCGGTCGAGAACATTTTTCGTCACGCGTTCGACCATCGGATCCTGCCTTAGCAGGCCAGCGACCCATTCGCAGCTTCCAGCGTGGAACACCTCGCCCTTGCCGCGCGGAAAGTTGACGATCATGCCATTGCCGCGCTTGACCTTGTCGAGGTTGGCGTCGCTCGCCTCGCCGAACAATGTCTCGGCGGTGAAGCGCCCGTCCTCGTCGGTGAGGAACTGGTCCTCGATCGGGATGTCGGCGCTTTCCTCGACCTGGCTCGCCATGCCGACGGCAAGCACCTGCAATCCGTCGGGCGCGCCGCTGTCGGATGTCGGGTAGGGCAGGCCGCCGCGGATCTCGAAATCGAGGCCGTCGACTTCATAACCATAGACATGGCTGTCGGCGCCGAGCAGGTCGCCATAGTAGACGCCGGTGCCGGCGAAGGCCCAGTGCTCCGGACGGTAGACCGGGAAGCCGCGCACGCCGCGCGGCGCACAGCCGCCCCAGCCGGCGTAGACGCCCCTGGTCGCGTTGAGGCCGAAGGTGGCGCTGCCGGGACGGCCGATCTCGGGCGCTTCCCAGGAATTGGTGGCGCGGGTCACGTCGCCGCCGCGATAGGCGGGATCCTCGGCCCGAGCGCGATATTTGTAGCAGACCTGCCGGCGGCCTTCGTCCTCCAGCCTGGTCTGCCACATGAAATTGCCGGCGAAGCGTGCCGCATGGCCGCCGCGCTCGACATAGGTGTCGACCGCGTCGCGCATCTCCCAGGTCCAGTATTCGTCATGGCCGACGAAGACGACGCAGTCATAGCCTTCGAGGATTTCGGGCGAAAAGTGCAGATCGTGCTGGCTGGCGAGATCAATGGCATAGCCTTGGCGCTCGGCGAAGCGGAAGAGATGGCTGTCATAGCTCGCCCAGCCGGAAGAGGCGTATTTCTTGGAGTGGCCGGTGGCGAATGCCCATTCCATGTGCGGGTAGCGCGGCACGGTTTTCGGCGGCACGGCGACTTCCAGAGGCACGCGCGGCGCATCCTTGGGCAGCACCGCGAAGCCACGGCACCACGGGCGTTGCGTCGATACCATTGTGGCGTACCGGTCGCGCTTCGGGCCGGTGATGCCCTGGTAGTGGTTGGAGCCGCCCCACGTGTTGTAGGCGAGCCAGGTGCCGGTCGCCGCGACCTGCAGCAGGCGGCCGGGTTTCCTGCCCGGCAGCGGCGCGACGATGAAAAGGTGATGACTGAGGATCAGCTTGCCGTCCCGGCCATCGGCCGTCAGCGTTATCCGGTAGGCGCCGGACGGCCAGTCGGCATCGACGCGGAATTCGAACGAGGCTTGCCAGCCGCAGCCTTCTACCGAGCATTGGTCGGGCGTGTCCTGCCAGTGCGCCGACAGGCCGGTCTTCTCAAAGACTTTGGTCTCGACGCCGCCGTCGCGGAAGACGGCGATGCCGTATTGCGGCGCCGTCGCGCTGACATGCAGCGTCACCGTCTCGCCCGGACGGTAGGAAAAGCGGTCGGCGTAGCACCAGATTTCGCCACGCTCGCCGTCCATGCCCGGCCATTCGTAATAATGGCCTCGCACCGCCTCGCGGCGCTGTTCGGGCGTCAGCCCGAAATCGGGGAATTCGGTCGGCAACAGCGTCAAGGAACACCTGAAACGAAGAGGCCGCCATTGAGACCATTGGCCGGCCAAGCGTCAA
Organism: Mesorhizobium sp. RCC_202; assembly: GCF_041355295.1. Classification (NCBI taxonomy): domain Bacteria; kingdom Pseudomonadati; phylum Pseudomonadota; class Alphaproteobacteria; order Hyphomicrobiales; family Phyllobacteriaceae; genus Mesorhizobium; species Mesorhizobium sp. RCC_202. Next base: position 318,129 of record NZ_JBFUPO010000005.1, on the reverse strand, counting down.
ATGGAAACGATCGGGCCAGCAATTGCTTAGCCGCCCTTGGCCATACCGGCCAAAGCGACTATTTCAGATAAGGCGGTATTTTCCGCCCTGGGAGCGGGCATGCTAAGAGTGCAAAAGGTCAAGGTCGGCGACATCTACGTGCCGACGGCGCGCAAGAAGACACTCCACCCCGAAACGGTCCGTCACCTGGCCGAGGATATCCTCGAGAACGGCCTGAAGACGCCGATCCAGGTGCGCCACGACGGCAAGCGCCATATCCTCGTCGAAGGGTTGCATAGGCTGGAAGCCGCCAAATGGCTGGGCGAGACCGAAATCGACGCTTATCTCGTCCAGGCCAAGCGCCACTAGCTTTTCTCAACCTCCTGATCCCACTGGGTTTTTCGCGAATGCCGCAAATTTCTTTGCGGGCCGTGTCGGCACGAGCTCTGTCGCAGCGTCCTTGGGGTATTCCACCTGGAGGAGACCCCAATACCCAAAACCCTGTTTTTCGCCGTTCTTGCTTCCGCCGTGGCCCTGGTGGCCACGCCAAGCGCCAAATCCGAAGAGGTAAAGCCAGCCATGACCACCGCTCAGAACAAAGCGCCCGCAAAACCGGAGAAATCCGGCCTTCTGCCGATCGACGGCCTGAACTACTATTACGCCGTCTACGGCAAGGGCGAGCCGCTGCTCCTGCTGCATGGCGGTCTCGGTTCGACCGATATGTTCGCGCCGATCCTGCCGAAGCTCGCCGAGCATCGCACGGTGATCGCCATCGACCTGCAGGGACACGGCCGGACCGCGCTGGGCGATAGCCCGTTCAGCCTGCAGGCGAATGGCGACGACATGGCCGCCATCGTCAAGACGCTCGGCTACGACAAGGTCGATGTCATGGGCTATTCGCTGGGGGGCGGCGTCGCTTTCCGCATGGCGGTCCAGCATCCCGAGGCGGTGCGTCGTCTGGTCCTGATATCGACCGGCTACGCTGCCAACGGCTTCTACGACGAGATGCGCCCGCAGCAGGCGCAAGTGAGCGCGGCGGCCGCTCCGTTCATGAAGGACACGCCGATGTACAAATCCTACGTCGCGGTGGCGCCGCATCCGGAGGATTTTCCAAAACTGCTCGACGCGCTCGGCAATTTCATGCGCGTCGACTACGATTTTTCGGCCGATGTGCCGAAGCTGACGATGCCGGTCATGCTCGTCTATGGCGACAGCGACATGTACAAGCCCGAGCACGAGATCAAGTTCTTTCAGATGCTTGGCGGCGGGCTCAAGGATGCCGGGTGGATGCGTGAACACCTGTCGCAGAACCGGCTGGCCATCCTGCCCAATCGCACGCATTACGATGTCTTCTTCGCGCCGGAACTGGTCACCACGACACTGCCTTTCCTCGACGGCGAGACCAAGGTGAAGAGCTGGGACGAAATGGTCAGCGAATGACCAAAGACGCTGGCCGCCAGCTTCGGCTGAGCGGCCAGCGTATCGTCAGGAGGCTTTCGCCCGACGCGGCTGGCGCAGGTGCCTGACGCCGTTCATCTCGACGAATTTCGTCGCCGTATCCCAAAGATAGTCGCCGTAAAGGAACGGCTCGAAGGGCTCGGCGTCTTTGAGCGGCAGCGGCGCGATCTCGGCGTCGACGCGCGGTTCATAGAAGAACGGGATCGAAAAGCGCGCCTTTCTCGGCGCGATCACCCGGTGTCTCGTCGCGCGCACGCGGCCGGTGGTCCAGCGCTCCAGCAACTGACCGAAATTGACGGCAAGCGTGTTGTCGGCGGGCGGCACGTCGATCCATTCGCCGGCAAGGTTTTTCGCCTGCAAGCCTTCGACACCGTCTTGCGCCAGCAAGGTGACGAAACCGGAATCGGCATGTTCGCGACCGATGATCGTGCGTGTCTCGCCTTTGTGCAGCACGGAGAAATCCGGGCCGCGCAGGTCGATGCCGCTGTTCGGCTCGCGCAGCGGATAACGGATCAGCCGCAAGGTCGAAATGCCGCCTTCGAAATCGGCATCGAAGATGGTTTCCGGGAGGCCGAGCCCGCGCGCGACCGAGCGCAGCAACGCGTTGCCGACCGCTTCCATCGCCTGGTAGTAGCCGGCGGCGGCCGCGCGCCAGCCGGGCAGGGCGCTTTCGGGCGGCAGCGGCGTCGCCTCGCGGAGTGGGTCGTCGGCATCGACGCCCGTCGGAACGGCCCGTGCGCTGGCGATGTCCGGCCCCATGTCGATGCCTTCCTTATGGGAGACGGCATTCGGCTGCAGCGGGAACCAGCCGCGATAGACATTTTTCTTCGTCGGATCGAAATTCCAGCGCAGCAGCTTCTGCTTCTCGGCCTCAGGCAGCGAAAAGAGCGCCAGCAGCCGTGCCCGGTTCTGCGGCGTCAGCCAGCCGTCGCCCGGGAAATCGCGGATCGCCATGAAGCCGATCCCGGAGGCCGCGGCCATGATCCTGGCGTCGGTTTGATCGCGGGCGGGCGAGGGCGGCCCGAACAATGCTGCGATCGCGATCGTATCGATATCGGCCATCAACTCCTCCACCGGACGATGCAAGCAGGGCGTAGCTGCCGCCGATTGTCAATCACAGACAAATGCTGGTCGCTGGGCCACCGCATCAGCATAATCGATCGCTTCCCATCAGAGCTTTTTGATTGACGCGGTGACGCCGACCGCTACCGTGCCCCTATCCCACGAACGAGTGATTGCGATGACGAAATACCAGGGCGGATGCCTGTGCGGTGCGGTGCGCTACAAGGCCGGGGCGGAGCCGATCAACGAACGCGTCTGCCATTGCGGGCTTTGCCAGAAGGCGATCGGCGCCACCTTCAACGCACGGCTTCTGTTCCGCCTCGACGACGTGACCATCGAAGGCCATGTGGCGACCATCAACACCTCGCCGGACCTCAAGCGCGGCTTCTGCCCGGCCTGCGGCACGACGATGTTTTCGCGGCGCGATTCCAGGGGCATGATCGGCATCACGTCAGGCTCGCTCGATGATCCTTCGGTGTTCAAGCCCGACATGCATTTCTGGACCGCCTCGAAACAGCCATGGCTGCGGCTGGACGATGGCCTGCCGCAATATGAAGGCGCGCCGCCGGCCTGATTCACTTTTTACTGCACAAAAATTTCATCTTCGATTCACGAGATAGCCGGCAAAGCGTCATTGGCGGGCCACGATTGGCTGCCTATTTATGGCGTGCGGGCCGAGATCGAGGAGACGACGGATGAGCGAGACCATCAACACCCTGGATGAGCTGCTGAACGACCCGATGGTGCAACTTGTCATGGCGCGCGATCGCGTCCAGCCGGCCGAGCTGCGCACCAATATCCTCAGGGCCCGCAGCAAGATCGACGAGGCTTTGCCGCCTGCGCATGTCGTGGCAAAGACCTGCCTGCAGCAATGGCTGCACCGCTGAGGCATCACGGGCTTCCGTCGACAATGGCGCAGGGCGACGACAGGCTGTCAGCTCGAATATGCGGGCAAATAACTGTAATGGCTCCGGAAATAGGCGAGCTTGAAGCCGAGCCGGTCGTAGTTGCGATAGGCCGGCCCGTCACGCTCGAGGCGCGGCGCCTCGATGTCGGCGACAAACAGCTTCGCGCCAGCGGCGATGCCGTCGCGAACCAGCCTTTCCCCAAGCATGGCGTCGAGATCGAAACTCTGCGTCATGATGCCTGGTATCGGCGCCTCGATGCCGGTCCAGGCGGCGCCGTCTGAGATGAACAGCGAGCGCACCGCCTCCACCGCGCCTCGGCGTCTTAGCATGTAGTGATGCCAGCCCTTGCGGCCGACGAGCGCCGTGAGCCAGGGCGAGGTGGGCAGCCTGTATTTTCCGTCGATGAAGGAAGCCCATTGCGGAGCCGTTTCGGACGTGACTTCCTCAACCGACAGATCGTCAACGGGGATGAGCGGGTCGGTCGGGAACAGCGGTTCGGGCGCCAGCGGCGTCGCGTCGCGAAAAATGCGCTCCCAACCGCCTTGCTGCTGCAGCCCGCGTGCTTCCAGCCAGCATCTCAGCCGTGACGGCTCCGCATGCGGATTGACATAGAACCACGGCCGCATGACGCCGACATCGCGGTAATGCGCGAGCAACGCGTCGAGCTGAGCCTCCGAGGTCGGGCTATCGACGCCGATATTCTTCACGCAGTTGAAGTGGATGAACGGGATCGTCGTGCAGGTGGTCCAGACAAGGTCGCCGTCGCTGGCGATCGACAGCCCGTGCCGCGCCGCGAAATCCGCGGGCGCGGCTTCGTAAAGGTCGAGCCAGGCAGCGACTTCGGCGCGCTCGACGGCACGGCTGATATCGCGCGATATCTCCTCGATCGCGATTTCCGGGACATGCGTTTGCGGCGGCACGGCGGGCTGCAGTTCCGAGAGGGCGCTGGTCGACATGGTGATGCTCCTCCGATTTGCCTTACACTGTAAGATTAGCTGATGTTAATGTTAAGATGGCCATTGTCAAGCAGGATTAGCGGCGCCTTACAAATCCGTGAGTTGGAATCACGCTATCGTGAGGCTAAGCCTGTCGCTGAAGGCTTTCGAATGACGATTCACTTTGGCGTCGGAGAGGGACTGCGGCGCTGGGAAAAGGACTGAGATGACCGACGTCTGCACTCAAGGGTTGGATACCGGCTTTGTCGGCCTGGGTTATGCCAAGGTGGCATTTCTGGGCATCGTGCAAGGCATCACCGAATTGCTGCCGATTTCGTCGACCGCGCATATGCGCATCGTGCCGGCGGTGCTCGGCTGGCAGGACCCCGGCTCGGCGTTTTCGGCCGCCATGCAGCTGGCGGCGCTGGCAGCGGTGGTCAGCTATTTCTGGGGCGACGTCAGGGACGTGCTCTTCGGATCGCTATCTGCGATCTCGCGCCGCGATTTCGGCGATCGGCATTTCCGTCTTGCGATCAGCATCGTGCTTGCCACCATTCCGATCGTCATTGCCGGCCTGGCGCTTTCCGGCATCCTCAACGCCTGCAATTCGCCGCTGCGCGGATTGGCCGTCATCGGCTGGGCCTGTATCGTTATGGCAATCCTGCTGGCGCTGGCTGAAATCTTCGCCAGCCACAAGCTCGTGCTGCGCCAGGCGTCGATCCTTGATGCGCTGTTGGTCGGCGTCGCCCAGGTCGGCGCCCTGATCCCCGGCGTCTCGCGCTCGGGCTCGACGCTGACGGCGGCCATGGGGCTGGGTTTTGCGCGGCCGGAGGCCGCGCGTTTGTCTTTCCTGCTAGGGCTGCCCGCGATCGCGCTTGCCGGCCTCAAGGAGCTTTGGGAATTGCACAAGGTGCATCTCGACGCGCATGGCTGGTCGATCCTGGCGGTCGGTCTTGTCGTCGCCTCGATCTCGGCCTTTTTCGCCATCTGGGGCCTGATGCGCATCCTGGAGCGTTTTTCCGCCTGGCCTTTCGTGATCTATCGTGGCCTGCTTGGCGTTGTTCTCCTGATCGGCGTGGCTACCGGATGGCTTACCTAGACGCCCCTCTGTCGAAAACCCCTTGATGGGGGCGCGCTGATGGATCTCGCCACGCTGCTGCAATCGGTGCCGTTGCTGGCTGCGCTGGTGAAATCCGCGGTGCCGGCGGTGGTTGGCGCTGGCTTGAGCGCCGGCCAATGGCTGGCGGCGCTTCCGCCTTGCCGCGACCATACCTTCGAGACCGCGACCTACCTGGTCTGCGAGGCCGATCCGAAGCAGTTCTCCATCGAGCTGTTCTGGAAGAACAAGGATGGCGAACTCTATCGCTCGCTGCACAATCTGCGCATCGCCGAGCAGGCCGCCGGCCGCACCATGCTGTTCGGCATCAATGCCGGCATGTACCATCCAGACCTTGCGCCGGTCGGCCTCTATGTCGAACGCGGCGAGCAGATCACAGCGGCGAAAACCGGTGCGGGCACCGGCAATTTCTCCATGCAGCCGAATGGCATTTTTTATCTGAGCGGCAACAAGGCCGGCGTTCGGGCGACCAAGGATTATCTGAGGCGTACGCCCCGCGTGGATTTTGCGACGCAGTCAGGGCCGATGCTGGTGATCGACGGCAAGCTGCATCCGAAATTCCAGCCCGACAGCGCCTCGCGGAAAATCCGCGATGGCGTCGGCGTGCGCGCCGACGGCGTCGCCGTCTTCGCCATCTCGAACGATGTCGTCACCTTCCACGAATTCGCGCGGTTGTTTCGCGACGAGCTCGGCTGCCCCAACGCGCTCTTCCTCGACGGTTCGATCTCGAGCCTCTATGCGCCGGCGCTCGGCCGCAACGACGATTTCTGGAATCTCGGCCCGATGATCGGCGTCTTCAGGAAAGGCGGCTAGGCCGGCTTCGGCTTTGGACTTTGCCGCGCGCGAGGAGCCTGATGCCGACGACGATGACGAGCACCGTGGTGCCGGGCAGCAGGATGCCGATCAGGATCAGGGATTCGCCGAAGGCAAGCAGACCGACAATGAGACCGGCCCAGGCCTGATGCGTTTCGATCAGCCCAACGCACTGATCGACGAAATTCTCCACCGGGTTGCGATCTCAGCTGCCGCTGTCGAGCAGGCTTTTCAACTCGTCGAGTTTTTCGTTGACCAGCCAGCCGTAGTAATTCTCGACCGGAAACTTGCGCCCCGAGGCCTTCAGCTGGGCGGCGCGCAGCCTGGGCTGGCCGACATTGTAGAGCGTGGCCGTGATGCCCGGATTGCGGGAAATATCGAAGCCCTGTTCCTGATAGGCCTCGATCGCGTCATGCACGATTGCCGCGATGTAGACGATGCTGCGATCGGGATCCATCACATCGCGATAGATCGCTTGCGGGTTGTCGGGTGTCAGCCTGTCGTAGCCGCTTACCCGGTTGACGAGGTCGGTGACTTCGAGCGCGGTCAGCGGGCTGATCTGGCCGAGCCCAAAAGTCTGGCCGGCGAAGAAGGGTTGGAAGAACGCCTGCTGGAAGGTCATCGGCTCGTAAGCGACGCCGTCCACTTTCTTGCCCTTGAAATGCCCGGTCCAGACCCTGTCGCGGCAGCTCCAGAGAGCCGCGCTGCCCTTGGCCTGTTCGCAACCGGCGAATTCCGGGCGCTTGACGAAATCCTGCACGCGCACGCCCTTGTAGCGGAACGCGAAATCGAGCCCGGAATAGGAAAGCGCCTTGACGTAGTAGGTCTGCACCGAACCGACCGCGGTGACGTTGTAGGTATGTTCGCCGACCAGCGCGCCGACTATGTGGATGGGATCGATGTCGTAAGCGGCGGCCGCCTGCTTGATATGCGCCACCAGCTTCGGCTCACGCTTCAGCAGCGCGATGATCTTTCGGTATTTTTCCTCGTAGGTCGTCTTGAACGCGCGGGTGCGGTTGGCCGAGGCGCTTGGGATCGGTGGCTGGGTCTCGGAACGGTTTCCGGGCGGCACGACGATCAGTTTCCCGGCGCGCGCGGGCGAGCCCTGCAAGGCTCCGACAAGGCAGACGAGCAGCAGCAAGAGGCGAAACACACGGACCATTTTTGAATTGGCGCCTTCTTTGCGAGCGAATGGATCGCGTCGTCTCAACGGTGAAGCGTGCGCGGTGTCAAGCGTGGCGAAGGCCGGCGGGCCCGCGTTTTCTGTCGAATTCACACTGGCGAGGTGACGGGACACACCGAATCGCACCGGCGCCTGTCGGCCAAAAGTAAATTTTGATTCAAACTTTGTTGGTAATTTCTCGTTAGGAAAGGGCTGATTGTCCGATGGTGCCGTTCCTGCCTCGGTCTGTTTTGTATCGCGTACAGGTCAAGATGCGGATTCTCAGCGTCGTCAGTTTCGTGCTCGCTTCGCTAAGCCTTGCCGGCTGCTCGTCCACGTCGGGCGTCGATGCCTTGCAGGTGCCGTCCAACGAGACGACCAGTTCGGTCGTGCGGCCAAGCGCGCCGGTGTCGAAATCCGTGCGGACGGCCCGGACCGAAAGAACCGTCGAGACCGCGTCGATGTCTGGTGCCGCGCGCATCGCGCCGCCGGCGCCGCTGCTTGGCGACGAAAATTCGCGCCTGAGCGACCAGAATTTAGACGAGGAGAACGCGCGCCCCGACGACGAAAATTCGCGTCCTTTCGGCCTTGCCGAAGAGGAGACGGTGAACTTTCCCGCGCCCGGCCTGCCGGACAGCGTCGAGCCGCCGGTGCAGGAGGCGGCGCTCGTCTCCGCGCCGAAGCGGCTGTCGCGCGCGGCGCCGGCCATGCTTGCCGGTCCCGTCACGCGTTACGCCTTCCGCGATGCCAAACCGATCAATTTCGGCCGCGCCTCGCCGCGCCATCTTGCCGTCCACGGCGTCGACGTCTCGCGCTGGCAAGGCGACATCAATTGGCAGAAGCTGCGCGCCCAGGGCGCCAACTTCGCCTACATCAAGGCGACCGATGGCGGCGACCATCTCGATCCTATGTTCATGAAGAACTGGCGCAATGCCGATGCCGCAGGGCTGAAGCGAGGCGCCTATCACTTCTTCTACTGGTGCCGCACCGCCGGCGAACAGGCCGACTGGTTCATCCGCAACGTGCCGAAAATGGACGGCGCGCTGCCACCGGTGATCGATGTCGAATGGAACGGCGATTCTTCGTGCAGGCGCAAACCGTCGCGCGAAAAAGTGCTGGAGAAGATGCAGGTGTTCATGGACAAGCTCGAGCGCCATTACGGCCAGCGGCCGATCATCTATACATCGCCGGATTTCTATCGCGACAACCTGCAGGGCGCGTTCCAGAACTATCCGTTCTGGTTGCGCGCCGTGGCGGCGCACCCGTCCAAGGTCTATCCGGGCCGCAAGTGGCTGTTCTGGCAGTATTCCGGCTCCGGCCTGTCGCATGGCGTTACGGGTCGCATCGACCTCAACGTCTTCCACGGCGATGAAAAGGCTTGGCGCGCATGGCTTGGCGGGGGCGGTGAGATAATGGCCGACGCCGACTGAGGGGTGCCGATATTCAGGTCGGGGCGGCCTGCAGCTGACTTGGCGGCAATTTCAGCATTTCGCTAAGCATCCGCTCACCGTATCTCTTAGCGGTGCGGCAACCGCCTTCTTGTAACGTGTCCGTGATCGCGCCTGTCAAGCAACCAACGGTTCGCGTGCGTGGGCAGGCTTCATCGGGGACGGAGGGGTTCGATGCGCAATCCGGCTGTGGCACTCGCCTTTTTGGCTGCTCTTGGCTACGGGTTTTATAATGCGATTGGGCACATGCAGAGCGACAAGCCCGTCGCCATTCCGGAAGCCTCGCCCGGCGCCTCGCCCACGGCGCCGCGCCCGATCAAGGAAAACGTCGTCGCCTATTACACTGGCGACAAGGCAATGCAGAACGCCAAGACCAAGGGCCACTCGACGCTGCCGCGCTTCCACGCGCTGATTAAAGCCGGCACGCCCGGCACCTACACGGTGAAATTCCCGCTGACGCAGAATGGCGCCACCGAGCATATCTGGATGCAGCTTGTCGGTTTCTCCGACGGCCATTTCGTCGGCCTGCTCGCAGACGAGCCGGTCAATGGCAACCAATACAAGATGGGCGACCGCATGACCGTGGCCGAGGCGGACGTCGAGGACTGGATGATCCGCGACGGCGGCGAGGTCTATGGCGGCTACACCGTGCGCCAGGCGTTTGCGGATATGCCGAAGGAGCAGGCCGAAAAGTACGGGATCACGTTCAGGGATTGAGGCTCTTTCCCTTTCCCTTGTGGGGAGAAGGAAAAGGCGCCACACCTCATCATAGCGCTGCCTCGGCCTTTTCGCGCTCGCGGATTTCCGCCGTCTGCGCCAGCACCCAATCGCGAAAGACCTTGATCTTGGGCGTGTTGCGGCGGCTCTCCAGATGCACCAGCCAATAGCCGTCGCCATCGGAGCCAAGCACGTCAAAGGGCTGGATCAGCTGTCCCTTGGCCAGAAGCGCGCTGTAGATGTTGCGCGTCAGGATCGCGGCGCCCCGATCGGTCAGCGCGGCCATCGCATCATAGGCCTGCGAGCCTAGCGTCGGGCCTGGGGTCACCCGATCGGGTTCGAAGGCAACACCGGCCGCCACGAACCAGATTGGCCACCAGGGATCGTCGGCGCAGCATAGCGGCACCTTGTAGAGATCCTCGGGGCGGCGGATGCCACCGACGCTCTCGGCGAGGCTTGGGCTGAGCATCGGCGTGTAGTCGGCCTTGAACAGATAGTGAGCCGTCAGGCCGGGCCATTTCCCGGTACCGGTGCGTATCCCGACATCGACGTCCTCGCGATTGAAATCGAACACCCGCTGCGATGTGTTGACCTTCACGGCGAGGTCGGGATACATCAACTGGAATGTTCCGAGCCACACGGCCAGCCAATTCGTGGCGAAGGTTTCCATGGTCGTCACGGAGAGCACGCCGGTCGCGCCGCCCTTGGTGGCGACCCATGCATCGGCCAAGGACGAGAACGCGCCTGTCGCGTGCGGCGCCAGCTGCTGGCCTGCCTCAGTCAAGGCGATCTGCCTTGTTTTCCTTATGAAAAGCGGTGTTCCAGCGCGTTCTTCCAGGACCTTGATCTGATAGCTGGCCGCCGACTGGGTCATGCCGAGTTCTTCGGCCGCCTTGGTGAAGCTGCCTAGGCGCGAGGCGGCCTCAAAGACGCGAATGGCTCCCAGTGGCGGCAGTTCCCAGCTCATGACGCATCAATCCTCCTGATGCATGATACGCGAGGTTCGATTGGAAACCAAGACCGGAAACCGGCATGCTTTGTCCATCAGATCGAACCCGAAAGGACCACGGCAATGACCATCCTCTACAACACGCTTCGCCATCCGCTGCTCGACCTCTTCACCGCGCCGTTCAAGCCCCGCAAGCGCGGCTTGCTTGACCAGCGTACGGTATCGGATCATTTCCTGCGCGACATCGGCCTGCTTGACGGGCGGGTGCCTCCCGGCACCATTCGCTGAGCTCTTCGACTGACATGGATGCGGGGAGGAGAAGTTGAGCGATCTGTCCGAGGCTCTGGCGAAAAGCCGGCAAACGATCGATGCCTATGAAGACTACGCGGAACGCTACGATGCCATCGTACGCCATGTTCCCAACCCGAGAGAGCAGGCGTCGCTGAAACGCCTCGTGGCGATCGCCGGCACGGCCGGCCAGATTCTGGAAGTCGGGTCAGGGGCCGGATACGATGCGGACTTTCTAGAGGGCCTGGGCGTCAAGGTTCGCCGCACCGACGCGACGAAACGGTTTCTCGAGCTGCAGGCCGCGCGCGGCAAGCACGGCGAACTGCTCGATCTCCTCACCGACGATCTCGGCGGTCCCTACGACGCAGTCCTGGCGCTCGCTGTTCTGATCCATGTGCCGCGCGACCAGATCGACCAGGTGCTCGCCAAGATAGCCGGCTCACTGCGGCCAGGCGGCGCCTTCCTGGTGTCGATGCGCAATGGCGACGGCGAGACGGACGGTAAATATCATACGGTCTACTGGCGCAGGGACGATTTCGCGGCCCGCATCGAGGCCGCCGGGCTGGTGCTTCTCCGGGACGATTTCAATTTGGGGCGCAATGAGGAGGAATGGAACACGTTCCTGGCTGTGCGGCCGGCGTGATGGGGCGCTTCTTCCTTCTCCCCTTGTGGGAGAAGGTGGCCGAGCGAAGCTCGGACGGATGAGGGGTGTTCCAGCGGAGTGAGACGTTGGCATTCCCTGGAACACCCCTCATCCGTCTCGTCGCTGGCGCGCCGATCCACCTTCTCCCACAAGGGGAGAAGGAGAGGGCGCGGCTCACGCCTCGCAACGCACCTTCGTCATCCTCGGGTCTGCGCGCGTCGCTTCGCTTCTTGCTCCGCCCTAGAATGACGAAGTGCAGGGGAGTCGGGGAGTCACGGCACTACCCCTCGTTGATCATCGCCTCGATGTTATTGCCGTCGGGATCAAGCACGAAGCAGGCGTAGTAATTCGCCGCATAGTCTGGACGCGGCCCGGGCGCGCCATTGTCAGCGGCGCCCGCTTCGAGCGCCGCGCGATAGAACGCATCGACCTCCGCTTTGCTCTTCACCCGGAAGGCGACATGCAGATGGGTAAGCGGCGGCTTTTCGCCGGTGCTCTGGATTTCGAACAGGCAGCCATTGCCGACATCGAAGGCCCAGAAAATGCCTTCCTTGCCGAAGGACAGGCTGTAGCCCAAAGGCGCAAAAGCCTTTTCGTAGAAGAGCTTGCTCTTGGCGAGGTCGCTCACTTCGATGGTGATGTGGTCGATCATCAGGAATAGCAGTTATGCTTCTACATATTTCGCTAAGCTGACGCCTCTGGGCACATCCAGCCCATCGGCGCGCAATCCTTCGATATGAAAACGGATTGCATCGCGGATTTCGATTGCTACCTCAGGCACCGTCTCGCCGGTCGCGATGCAACCGGGGAGGTCTGGAACAGAAGCTGAAAAATTGGCTCCTGCCTTTTCGATCACCACGGCGTAACGCATGCCATCACCCTTCAGGCTAACGACAGCGCCTAGGCAAGTTGCCGGCATAGGAACAGCCGCTAGAATAATCCTAAACGCAAATTTTCAGCCGTGCGCCGCCATGGATGGGAAGTCTCTTACTTCAACGTTGTCGCTTTGAGCAATGTCTATAGCCCTTTGATATGCAATGCGCTTTTCATCATCGAAGACCTTGTCCCCTAAAACGCAAAGAGCATCTTCAACAATCTTTACGAGTGTCAAAAACTCTTGACGTTCTGAATGATAATTTTTTTTAAGGTGACGAAGATAGAAATGTCGAAATCCTTTGAGCTTGAAGCCAAGAGGGGCGCGGTTATCCATCGCAAGAATCAAAGTCAGAAAATCATCGATCCGACGATATATAACTGGAGTGTCCTGTCGCACATATTCAAGGCTGTCCGACTGCTCATAATATATAGCGCAGGGCCGATAACTATCGATTGAGTTTGTCCTGTCTATTTTGCCCATAGCGTCAGCTCACCACTTTTGTTGTCGATAGCGCTCCGTAAAGTTTGTCGGCAAATTCGGCGCGTCTCTGTGAGCTTCGACAAACTCCCAGTGCGTGACAACACCGACTGCGCCATTGGGCACCATCGAACATTCTTTTGCCGGACGGCCCTCCGGGTAGTCGAGCCGTACGTACGTTACATGCACTACGTCATCAGGCACATATGACGGTTTGATCACGCAGCCGATGCTCGGATCATATACGAAGAATATGGCAGGCTTCGATACGAAAGCATAAAAATCAAATCCCTTATCGTCATTTCCTGCAGGGCGCTTAATACCACGGAAACAGGCATGCGCGCTAAGCAGGGACGACAGCCCATGTGCCTCTGCAGTTTTTCCCCATTTTGCCAACGCGTTATTCACAGGCGGTATTTCGCCAAGAACGACGCTCCAGAGATCAAGAAGTGGCTGTTTGCGGCCGTGTTCTAGGGCTTTGCGAGCGTCATGCTGAGCAATGCGGTAGACAACATTCTCGTCTCGCCGATAAGGCGAGCGCCCGATGACGGCCGAAGGAATATCGAGCCATCGGGCGGGCGTCTGCCCGCCCCCGTCGATTACGCGGAATGGATGAACAAGCTTGTCCATCGGCGACTACTCCGTCGACCAAGCTCTGATCAGCTGCACCCGCTCGTGCTTCCGCACGTGTCGCACTTTTCGCAGGTGCCGTTCCGCACCATGGTGAAGTTGTGGCACTCGGTGCATTCGTTGCCGGTGTAGCCTTGCAGCAGCGACTGCTGGCGGCGGGTGGCGGCGAGTTTCTTCGCCTCGGCTGCCTCGTTGGCGGCGGCGTCGGTGAACAGGGCTTCGGCACCGCCGGCTTCCTCCTCGACGATCTCCTCGGCCAGTTCCTTGGCACGATCCTCATAGTCGCGCTTGTAGGCGATCGCCTCGTCGCTTGCCGGCTTCAGCGTCAGGACGTTGGAGCCGGAAAACGCGGTGGGCGCGGCACGGCCGGGAGCCGCCGCCGGGGCTGCGCCGGCGAAACCTTTGGGCTCGGAGCCGACGCCCGACACCAGCTTCACCGGCGAGACGCCGCGCGTCAGGCCCTTGGAGAAGGGCGTCGCCTTGCCCTCGGTGATGCCGCGGCCAAGCGCGGTCTTGTCGAAGTCGGACTGGTCGACATGGGCGAGGTCGTGGCGGGCGAGGTAGGAGACCGCAAGCTCACGGAACACGTAGTCGAGGATCGACGTCGCGTTCTTGATGGCGTCGTTGCCCTGCACCATGCCGGCCGGCTCGAACTTGGTGAAGGTGAAGGCCTCGACATATTCGTCGAGCGGCACGCCATATTGCAGGCCGAGCGAGATGGCGATGGCGAAGTTGTTCATCATCGCGCGGAAGGCGGCGCCTTCCTTGTGCATGTCGATGAAGATCTCGCCCAGACGCCCGTCGTCGAACTCGCCGGTGCGCAGATACACCTTGTGACCACCGACGACGGCCTTCTGCGTGTAGCCCTTGCGGCGGTTCGGCAGTTTTTCGCGGTCGCGGTAAAGGCGTTCGATGACGCGCTCGACGATCTTTTCCGTCACCTGCACGGCGCGCTGCGCGGCGGGCGCCGCGATCAGCTGCTCGACCGCCTCGTCCTCGTCGTCCTCGCCATCGGCGAGCAGCGAGGCATTGAGCGGCTGCGACAGCTTCGAGCCGTCGCGATAGAGCGCGTTGGCCTTCAGCGCCAGCTTCCATGACAGCATATAGGCGCCCTTGGCGTCCTCGACCGTCGCGTCGTTCGGCATGTTGATGGTCTTGGAGATGGCGCCCGAGATGAAGGGCTGGGCCGCCGCCATCATCAGGATGTGGCTGTTGATCGACAGCGAACGCTTGCCGATCTTGCCGCAAGGGCTGGCGCAATCGAACACGGCCAAGTGTTCGGCCTTGAGGAAGGGGGCGCCTTCCAAAGTCATCGCACCGCAGACATGGATGTTGGCGGCCTCGATGTCCTTCTTGGAGAAGCCGAGCGCCGGCAGTATCTCGAAGGCAAAGTCGCCGAGCTGCTCGTCGGTGAAGCCAAACGTGTCCTTCACCCAGTCGGCGCCGAGCGTCCACTGGTTGAAGACGAACTTGATGTCGAAGGCCGACTTCATCGCCGCATTGAGCGCCGCGATTTTCTCATCGGTGAAGCCCTTGGCCTTCAGCGAGCCGGGGTTGATGCCGGGCGCCTGGTTGAGGTTGCCATGGCCGACGGCATAAGCCTCGATCTCGGCGATCTGGCTTTCGGAATAGCCGAGCGTGCGCAGCGCTTCCGGCACGGCGCGGTTGATGATCTTGAAGTAGCCGCCGCCGGCGAGCTTCTTGAACTTCACCAGGGCGAAATCGGGCTCGATGCCGGTGGTGTCGCAATCCATGACGAGGCCGATCGTGCCGGTTGGCGCGATCACGGTCGCCTGGGCGTTGCGATAGCCATGCTCCTCGCCGAGCTCGATTGCGCGGTCCCAGGCGGCTTTCGCATGCTCGGCCAGCGCCTGCTGCTTGAGGTCGGAAGCGACCAGCGGCACCGGATCGACGGCCAGCTTCTCATAGCCCTGCTTCTCGCCATAGGCGGCGCGGCGGTGGTTGCGCATGACGCGCAGCATGTTCTGGGCGTTGCGGTCATAGTCCGGGAAGGCGCCGAGCTCGCCGGCCATTTCGGCCGAGGTCGAATAGGCGACGCCGGTCATGATGGCGGTGAGTGCTGCGCAGATGGCGCGGCCCTCGTCCGAGTCATAAGGAATGCCCGAGGTCATCAGCAGGCCGCCGATATTGGCGTAGCCGAGGCCGAGCGTGCGGTATTCGTAGGAGAGCTTGGCGATTTCCTTCGAAGGGAACTGCGCCATCATCACCGAGATTTCGAGCACCATGGTCCACAGACGCACAGTGTGCTCGTAAGCGGCGATGTCGATCGTGCCATCGGCGTTGCGGTAGGGCAGGAGGTTGATCGAGGCGAGGTTGCAGGCCGTGTCGTCGAGGAACATGTATTCCGAGCACGGGTTGGAGGCCCGGATCGCACCGGCCGAAGCGCAGGTGTGCCAGTCGTTCATCGTCGTGTTGAAATGCAGGCCCGGGTCAGCGGACGCCCAAGCGGCGTAGCCGATCTTTTCCCACAGGTCGCGCGCCTTCAGCGTCTTCAGCACCTTGCCGTCCTTGCGGGCGGTCAGCTGCCAGTCGCTGTCGGCCTCGACGGCGCGCAGGAAATTGTCCTTCAGCGATACCGAGTTGTTGGAGTTCTGGCCGGAGACGGTGAGATAGGCGTCGGAATCCCAGTCGGTGTCGTAGGTCTTGAACGACATCGAGCTGTAGCCCTGCTTGGCGAACTGGATGACGCGGTAGATGTAGTTCTCCGGCACGGCATCCTTCTTGGCCGCCTTGATCTCGCGCTTCAGCGCGGTGTTCAGCGCCGGGTCGAAGCAGTCGTCGCCATTGCCTTCGCAATTGACGCAGGCCTTCATGATGGCTTCGAGATGCTTCTTGACGATCTTGGAGCCGGTCACCAGCGAGGCGACCTTCTGCTCTTCATTGACCTTCCAGTCGATGAATTCCTCGATATCGGGATGGTCGGCGTCGACGATGACCATTTTCGCCGCGCGGCGGGTCGTGCCGCCCGACTTGATGGCGCCGGCGGCGCGGTCGCCGATCTTGAGGAAGCTCATCAGGCCGGACGAGCGGCCGCCGCCGGACAGCTTCTCGCCTTCGCCGCGCAGCATGGAGAAGTTCGAGCCGGTGCCGGAGCCGTATTTGAACAGGCGCGCCTCACGCACCCACAGATCCATGATGCCGCCCTCGTTGACGAGGTCGTCCTGCACGCCCTGGATGAAGCAGGCATGCGGCTGCGGATGCTCATAGGAGCTCTTCGACTTGGTCAGCTTGCCGGTGAACGGGTCGACATAGAAGTGGCCCTGGCTCGGACCGTCGATGCCATAGGCCCAGTGCAGGCCGGTGTTGAACCACTGCGGCGAGTTCGGCGCGACGCGCTGGGTGGCCAGCATATAGGCAAGCTCATCGCGGAAGGCGCGCGCGTCGTCCTCGGACTTGAAGTAGCCGCCCTTGTAGCCCCAGTAAGTCCAGGTGCCGGCAAGGCGATCGAAGACCTGGCGGGCGTCGGTCTCGGAACCATAGCGCTCGGCCTCGGGCAGCTTGGCGAGCTCGGCCTCGTCGGCGACCGACCGCCACAGGAACGAAGGGACGTCGTTCTCCTCGACCTTCTTCAGCCGCGCCGGCACGCCGGCCTTGCGGAAATACTTCTGCGCCAGGATGTCGGCCGCGACCTGGCTGAATTGTACAGGCACATCGATGTTGTCCAGGCGGAACACCACCGAACCGTCAGGATTCTTGATCTCCGACAGCGCCTTGCGGAATTCGATCTCCGCGTAGGCAGACTGGTCTGGCTTGGTGAAGCGACGCTCGATGCGCATTGGTCCGGTCCCTTTGTGTCTATATATAGCGCTTTTCCCCGGGGATTTCTGCCCCACATGGCGAAAAGCACGGTCCGCCGTTTGCCGGCATCGCAGGCGACGCCGACACTCTCCTCGTCGCAAGTGCCGGCATGCAGACAGCGATACGCGCCGCCGGGCGTTTGCCCGGGCTGCAGACCGACCCTCGCGGGTCCCTCAACTGAAACTTTGGTCGATTCCCTCCATGGAGGGAGGTTCACACTATCTAGCGTCGAGCCTGCCTGCAAACACTAAATATAGTGTTAACAGATCATTTTTTCCAGACCGACAATTCTCCCTTTCGCCCACCCAAGCCCCAACAATCCCCACGCCTCCGCCGGCCTCGTAAACGGGCGGAAATCCGGGCAAAACGCACAAAATCCGGGAAAAAAGACCGGCCTCAGAACTCTCCGGTCGCGCCTACAACAGAAACGCATGGCCCATAAAAAGCGACTCGTCCCGAACCGTCAAGGATTCGTTTGCGTAGCTTTTATGACCCCAACATCTTGTGTGTCACATATGTGGATAACGGGGACACAGGCAGCTTGGATTCGATGCCTCTTGACGGGTTTTGTCGCAGCGTCGCGCGCCGCGTCGGCTATGCGGCTTTTCATTTTAGCTGGCTTGCACTATCTGTTGCCTTCGCGCGGGGGCGCGCCTTGTCAACGTGAAAAGCATCCGCTACGCCCCGCCCATGACAGTTACCGTACGTTTTGCCCCGTCGCCCACCGGCCGAATCCATATCGGCAACGCGCGCACCGCGCTGTTCAACTGGCTGTTCGCCATGAACAACAAGGGCCGCTTCATCCAGCGCTTCGACGACACCGACATTGCCCGCTCGAAGCAGGAATTCGCCGATTCCATCCTCTACGACCTGCATTGGCTCGGCATCTTCCCCGACGCCACCGACTATCAGTCGCGGCGTTTCGAGATCTATGACGCGGCGGTCGAGAAGCTGAAGGCGGCGCGGCTGCTTTATCCTTGCTACGAAACGCCCGAGGAACTGGATCTGCGCCGCAAGGTGCGGCGCACGCGCGGCCTGCCGCCGGTCTATGGCCGCGAAGCGCTGACGCTGACGACCGAGCAGGTGGCCGAATACCGGTCCGACGGCCGTCGGCCGCATTGGCGCTTCCTCTTGCCCAATTTCACCAGCGACCCGCAGCAGCCGGAGCGCACCGAGGTGCACTGGAACGATCTGGTGCGCGGCGAGGAGACTGTCGATCTGGCCTCGCTATCGGACCCGGTCCTGGTGCGCGAGGACGGCACGTATCTCTACACGCTGCCCTCGGTGGTCGACGACATCGATATGGGCGTCAGCCATGTCATCCGTGGTGACGACCATGTCACCAACACCGGCGTGCAGATTTCGATCTTCAAGGCGCTCGGCGCCGAGCCGCCGGTCTTCGGCCACCACAATCTGCTGACCACCACGACAGGCGAGGGATTGTCAAAGCGCAGCGGCGCGCTGTCGATCGAGAGCCTGCGCGAGGACGGTATCGAGCCGATGGCGGTTGCGTCGCTGGCCGTGCTCGTCGGCACGTCGGAGAACGTCACCGCAGCACACGATCTCAACGAACTCGCCGGCCATTTCGACCCGGCGGCAACCTCGAAATCGGCGGCAAAATTCGACCCCGATGAACTGTTCGTGCTCAATCGTTCACTTTTGCATCACCTTTCCTTCGAGGAAGCGCGCGACCGGCTGATGGTGCTGGGCATCTCCGGCGACAAAGCCGAGCCGTTCTGGATGGCCGTGCGCGGCAATCTCGACCGGCTGGCCGATGCCGTCACCTGGTGGCGAATTCTGAGCGAGGGTCCGCCAGAGCCCGCCGAATTTTCCGGTGAGGATCGCGATTTCCTCAACCAGGCGTTCGACGTGCTGCCCGAGGAGCCGTGGAACGGCACGGTCTGGAAGGACTGGACCGGCAAGATCAAGGAAGCCACCGGACGTAAGGGCAAGCCGCTGTTCATGCCGCTGAGGCTCGCCCTTACTGGGCGGACTGCGGGGCCGGAGCTTTCAGATCTATTGCCGCTGATGGGTCGGGAAGGAACGCTGGCCCGACGACCCTGACCTTGCGCTGATCCGGCGGCAGCGCCGACACAGGCGATACCGGCACCTTGGTGGTGAGGCGCTTGATCGCCTCGCGGTCGAGCCCGCCCTGGGCATTGGCAAGCGTTTCCGGATCGGCGCCCGGGTCGGGCTTGACCGCCGGCACCGGAATGAACGGCGTTGTTTCTCTTTCCGGCTGCGACTGTTCGGGATTGGGCGGATTGCCGCCGATGATCGAGAAATTGCCGGCCTGCGCATTGCAGCCGCAACTCGGTGGCCGCGAATAATTGGCCTGCTTGTAGAGATAGGCGCTGGGCAACTCGCTGTAGGGCTGGCCTGTCGCCGACGAGGTCATCGAGCCCGAATCGTCGTCCATTCCACGCGAATAGAAGACCTGCATCTCCGTGCCGGGGCAGCTCGATTCGCAATTTTTCTGGTCGCGTTCGAAATCACCGACGGAAGCCGCGTTCGACATCGGGAAGAAATAGCCGTCGCAGGTGCGCACGCACATCGTGTGGAACTCGCCGCCCAATCTCGGCAGGTCCATGCCGTCGGGCTGGTTGATGACGCGGCGGATATTGCGCACGCTCGGATCATCAGGCGGGACGTCCGCTTCCTCCGGCACGTCGTCCAGCGTCGGGCTGCCCGGATCCTGCCGTCCGAAAAGCTGCTCGAACAGACTGCCGCCGCCATTGTCGCGGGCAGCCTCCTGGTTTGGCGCGCGCCGTGGCGCGATCTCGTCGTCGCGGCAGCCATTGGCATCGAGCGCCGCCAGGATGCGGCCGCGGTCGCGCCTTGAGCCGCCGGCGGCCAGCCGCTCGCGCTTGGCCTGCAAGGTGTCGAGATTGGCGTTCATGCGCTGGATCGAGGCATTGATCCCGGCGCATTGGCTGACGTTGCGGGAAAACAGCGAGAAGCCGCAATTGGCATCGCTTGCACGGCTGCGTGCCTTGGCGAGCTGCTCGCGCTGGCGCTGGATGGCGTCGTCATATTTGCGGATCAGGCCGGGCCCGCCGCCACCGCCGCGCGTGGCGGCAAGTTCGGCTTCGAGCTGCCGGCACGTGCGCGACGCCGCCTGCGGTTCGGTCACGGCAACGGCCGAGGCGGCAAGCGCTGCAAGCAGCGCCGCAAGGTGGGTCAGCCTCAACCCTCCGCGCGTCATGTGCCAACCCCTGCTAGCCCGTTTATCGGGATGCTACCGGATTCGCGGTTAACCGTTTCCTCAATCTACAGCCAAAGATGATCTCGACCCAAATCGCCGATGCCGGTGCCGGAACGGCCGCTGGTTATCCACAATATCGGTTGGGGCGCCCGCCAGGAGGACACGTTGTACGTCTTCCGGCAGACCGGTCATTTCCGCTTCGCGCCAATCTGAGCGGCCAGCGCAGAGCCTGACTCAGAGCGGTGCCAGCGCCTGCGCCTTATGCGCGGCCTCGACCACGGCAAGCGCTGTCAGGTTGACGACGCCGCGCGAGGTCACCGACGGCGTCAGGATGTGCGCCGGCTTGTCGGTGCCAAGCAGGATCGGCCCGACATGCAGCGCGTCCATCATGGCGCGCAGCGCCGTCAGCGTGATGTTGGCCGAATCGAGGTTCGGGAACACCAGAAGGTTGGCTTCGCCCTTCAGCCGCGAATGCGGATAGACACGCTGGCGCAGATGCTCCGACAGGGCGGTGTCGGCGTGCATTTCGCCGTCGCATTGCAAGTCCGGCGCGATGCGGCCGAGGATTGCCGCCGCCTGGCGCATCTTCAACGCACTTGCCGAGTCGCGCGAGCCGAAATCCGAGTGCGACAGGAGCGCTGCCTTGGGCTCGATGCCGAAGCGCTGGATTTCCTCCGCCGCCAACACTGTCATCTCGGCGATCTCCTCCGCAGTAGGATCGACCGAAACATGTGTGTCGGTGAGGAAAATGATGCCGCGCTGGGAGATCAGCATCGACAGCGTCGACAGGTCATAATCCTTGATGCCGGCGCGTGGCCCGATGATCAGCGTGACGTTGCGCAGATGCCGCTCGAAGCGGCCTTCGAGGCCGCAGATCATGGCGTCGGCGTCGCCCCGCTTCAGCGCCAGCGCCGCGATCACCGTGTTGTCGGTGCGCACCATGGTGCGCGCGGCCTCCGTGGTGATGCCGCGCCGGCCGGCAAGCTCGATCAGAAGATCGACATAGTGGCGGTAGCGCGGATCGTCTTCGGGATTGATCAGCGCGAAGTCGACGCCCGGCTTGATGCGCAGGCCATAGCGCTTCAGGCGCACTTCCACGACATGCGGGCGGCCGATCAGGGTCGGCTCGGCTATGCCTTCCTCCAGCACCACCTGGGCGGCGCGCAGCACGCGCTCGTCCTCGCCGTCGGCATAGATGACGCGCTTGGCGCTCGACGCCTTGGCGGAGGAAAACACCGGCTTCATCACCAGGCCGGAGCGGAAGACGAAGCGGTTCAGCTTATCGATATAGGCGGCGAAATCGGCGATTGGCCGTGTCGCCACGCCGGTGTCGCAGGCGGCCTTGGCCACCGCCGGCGCGATGCGCAGGATGAGGCGCGGGTCGAAGGGCGAGGGGATCAGGAAATCCGGGCCGAACATCGGCGTCTCGCCGGAATAGGCGCGCGCCGCGACGTCCGACGGCTCCTCGCGGGCAAGGGCGGCGATTGCCCTGACCGCGGCCATCTTCATCTCCTCATTGATGGCGCTAGCGCCGCAGTCGAGCGCGCCGCGGAAGATGTAAGGAAAGCACAGCACATTGTTGACTTGATTGGGAAAATCCGAGCGTCCGGTGCAGATCATGGCGTCCGGGCGCGCCGCCCTTGCCGCTTCCGGCATGATCTCGGGATTGGGGTTGGCCAAGGCCAGGATCAGCGGTTTCGGCGCCATATGCTGCAGAAGCTCCGGCTTCAGCACACCGGCGGCAGACAGGCCAAGGAAGACATCGGCGCCGGCAATGACATCGGCCAGCGTACGCGCCGCCGTATCCTTCACATAAGGATCCTTCCAGCGGTCCATCTCCTCGACGCGGCCCTTATGGGCGACGCCGAAGCGGTCGGTGACCCAGATGTTTTCCACCTTGGCGCCGAGCGAGACCAAGAGGTTGAGGCAGGCAAGGGCGGCGGCACCTGCGCCCGAGGTGACGATCTTGATGTCCGAAATCGCCTTGCCGGCCAGTTCCAGCCCGTTGAGCACTGCGGCGGCGACGATGATCGCCGTGCCGTGCTGGTCGTCGTGGAAGACCGGGATGCTCATGCGAGCCTTCAGCCGCTCCTCGACCTCGAAGCATTCCGGCGCCTTGATGTCCTCGAGATTGATGCCGCCGAAGGTCGGCTCCAGCGCGGCGACCGTCTCGACCATGCGGTCGATCTCGGGCGCGTCGATCTCGATGTCGAAGACGTCGATGC
The DNA here is from genome assembly GCF_041355295.1 of Mesorhizobium sp. RCC_202. NCBI lineage: Bacteria > Pseudomonadati > Pseudomonadota > Alphaproteobacteria > Hyphomicrobiales > Phyllobacteriaceae > Mesorhizobium > Mesorhizobium sp. RCC_202. Next base: position 295,417 of record NZ_JBFUPO010000005.1, on the reverse strand, counting down.
CGGCGAATTTCTTGAACAGCACCGCCTTGCCTTCCATCACCGGCTTGGAAGCGAGCGGGCCGATATTGCCGAGTCCTAGCACCGCCGAGCCGTTGGAGACGACGCCGACCAGGTTGGCGCGCGCCGTGTAGTCGGCGGCGGTCGCCGGATTGTCGCGGATCTCGAGGCAGGGGGCCGCCACGCCGGGCGAATAGGCAAGCGCCAGGTCGCGCTGGTTGCCGAGCGGCTTCGTCGCCTGGATCTCGAGCTTTCCCGGGATCGGATATTTGTGGAAGAAGAGGGCGGCCTCGTCGAGGTCGGACCGGGCCGTTTTCTTGTTCTCGCCGTCCATTGCGGCCTCCCTCTGCTTCCTGCTTTCCGAGCCTTTTAGAGCAATTCCCTGAAAAGTGTGAAACGGTTTTCCGCTCGGAATTGTGTCGGGCAGGATGCACGCGTCGATGATTTTTCGCGACGCCAAATCCCGGGCGTCGCGTTCACATTCGCGAAACCGGAATCGTCGCGTTATTTCAGCTCGTTGCTTCGAGAGTCTGCGACGCCCGACCTGTCTCAGAAGGCGCTGACGTAGAGCCCGCCGTCGACCGGGATGTTCTGGCCGGTGAGATAGCCGGCATGGACCGAGCAGAGGAAGGCGCAGATCTGGCCGAATTCCTCCGGCGTGCCGAGGCGCTTGGCCGGCACATCGGCGCTGATGCGGGTCTTGCGCGCGGCAGCCGCAGCCGGGTCTTCCACGGTGCCGGCCTCATGCGGGCCGCGCAGCCGGTCGGTGTCGAGCTTGCCGGGCAACAGGCTGTTGATGGTGACGTTGCGGTCGATGACCGTGCGCGCCACGCCGGCGAGGAACGACGTCAGGCCGGCCCTGGCGCCGGACGACAGGTCGAGGCCGGGGATCGGCACATAGACCGACAGCGAGGTGATGTTGACGATGCGGCCGAAGCCGCGCTTGGCCATGCCGTCGACAACAGCCTGCACCAGCTCTATCGGCGTCACCATGTTCTGGGTGACGCCTTCGAGGATTTTTGCCCGGTCGAGCTCGCGGAAATCGCGCAAGGGCGGGCCGCCATTGTTGTTGACCAGGATATCCGGATCGGGACAGGCGGCGAGCAGCGCCTTCTGCACCTCCGGCTTCGACACGTCGCCGACAATCTCGATCACCTTGACCCCGAACCGGTCACGGATCTCTTTGGCGGTGCTGGCCACGAGTTCGGCATTGCGGCCGTTGACGACGAGATCGACGCCGGCTTCGGCAAGCGCCATCGCGCAGCCGCGCCCCAGTCCCTTGCTCGAAGCGCAGACGATCGCCTTCTTGCCGCGAATGCCGAGATCCATGACGATTTTCTCCTGATTGAGTTGCGCGCAAGCTAGCGCCTGGGCTGGACCAACCGCAACCGTCATACGGTTGTTGCATGAATCGGGGCATAGGCACGCGAAAGCAAAGGTGAAATCGCGATGTCAGGCGCAGAGCCCCGCACTTTCCGTGCTATGTTTATTTCCGACGTGCATCTTGGCTCCAAGGCGGCCAAGGCCGAGTTCCTGATCGATTTCCTGCGGTATCACGACGCCGATATCATCTATCTGGTCGGCGATATCGTCGATGGCTGGCGGTTGCGGCGCAGCTGGCACTGGCCACAGAGCCACAATGACGTCGTGCAGAAGCTGCTGCGCAAGGCGCGCAAGGGTGCCTCGATCACCTATATCGCCGGCAACCATGACGAATTCGCCCGCCAGTTCCAGGGCGTGCATTTCGGCGGCATCGTCGTTGCCGACCGCGCCATCCATGAAACCGCCGACGGCAGGCGGCTTTTGGTCATCCATGGCGATCAGTTCGACACGGTGGTGCACAACCAGCGCTGGCTCGCCTATCTCGGCGACTATGCCTATGACGGAGCGATGCTGGTCAATCGCGTCGTGACCAAGCTGCGTCATCTGCTTGGATTGCCTTACTGGTCGTTCTCGTCCTGGGCCAAGGTCAAGGTGAAGAAGGCGATCAACTTCATCGGCTCGTTCCAGACGGTGCTTTCCGACGAGGCCCGCCGCTCACATGTCGACGGCGTCATCTGCGGCCACATCCACCACGCCGCGATCGAGAGCTATGGCGACGTGCAGTACATCAACACCGGCGACTGGGTGGAAAGCTGCACGGCCGTGGTCGAGCATTTCGACGGCCACATGGAGATCCTGACCTGGGCGCATGTGCTGCCGGAGACCGAGGCGGGCAGCGACATGCTGGTGCCGGTCGATCTCATCGACCTCGAGGGCAGGGCGGCGCAGGCCGCCTGACTACGGCAAGTTTGCCCGCCCAGCTCCATTGCCTTGATTGCATTGGTGTAACAGGTGCTTTGCCCGCTCTTTCGAGCGTTCATCAACAGCTTTGCCTTTGATCGATTGGTCCAGGCAGTTCCGCCGCGCTTTGGTGCATGTTAGGGATCGAAACACGTTGCGCGCACGCCAAGTGCAGCGAAATTGGATCGATTCATGTCGCTGCCGCCGCTCTCGCCCCAACAGCTCGTCAAGCCAAGCCATTTCGAACTGCGCATGAGCGTGATCTTCGCGACCTTGTTCATGTCGCTGGGCACGCATCTGCCTTATTTTCCGCTCTGGCTGCAGGCGAAAGGTTTCCATGCCGAGCAAATCGCGGTCATCCTGGCGGCGCCGATGTTCCTGCGCGTGGTGACGACGCCGATGCTGACGGCGCTTGCCGACCGGGCGAAAGACCGCGCCAATGTCTATATCGCGTTGGTCGCAGCCTCGATGGCGGTGTCGGCCGGCTATTTCCTGCCGGCCACATACGCCATCGTGCTTGCCGTCTCGCTGCTTTTGACGATCGCCTGGACACCGCATTCGCCGATGGCCGATTCGCTGGCCTTGTCGGGCGTGCGCCGCTTCGGCTCCAACTACACCGCCATGCGCAAATGGGGCTCAATCTCCTACCTGTGCGCCAACGTCGCCGGCGGCTTCATCCTGGCGGCCACCGGCCCGCAGGCGGTTCCGGTGATCATTTTCGTCGCGCTTGGCGCGGCCTTCGTCGCGGCATTGGCGGCGCCGCGCATGGGGCGGCCGCGCAAGGCCTCGCCGCTGTCGGCGACCGAGATCCAGCACAAGGCGCCGAGCCTGTTCAACGCCTATTTCCTGTATTTCACCCTTGGCGTCGGCATCATCACCGCCAGCCACGCCTTCCTCTATGGCTTCGTATCGATCTACTGGAAATCGATCGGCATCGGCGATTCCGTCGTCGGCCTGCTGTGGGCCTGGGGCGTGGTCTCCGAAGTCTGCATGTTCTTGTTCTTCAACCGCATTTTCTCATCGGTGTCGGTGGTCAAGGTGATGGTGATTGCCGGCATCGGCTCGATCGTGCGCTGGATCGTCTTTCCGCTGGTCTGGCCGCTCGGCCTTGGCGTTGCCGGCTTCTTCCTCGTGCAGTCGCTGCATTCGGTGTCGGTCGCGATGGTGCTGATCGGGTTGCAGAAGATGATCGGCGAGACGATTTCCGAAGAGCGCACGGGTGCGGCTCAAGGCATTGCCTATTTCTTCAACGGCTTCTTCATGGCGGCCGTGACGCTTGCTTCCGGTCCGCTCTATGACCGCCTGGGCGTCGACGGTTTCTGGGCGATGATCCCGATCGCGATCGTCGGCATGGCGCTCATCGGGCTAGCCGCGCGCTCAGCCCCACAGCGCCCGCTCAGGCGGTGAAACAAGCGATCCCCGGTAGACGAGACCAGGCTCGCGGTCACGCGCCAAGAGCAGCGGACCATCGAGATCGACGAAATCCGCATCCTGGGCCAGCAGCACCGCCGGCGCCATGGCAAGCGACGTGCCTACCATGCAACCGACCATGATGCCGAAGCCGAGATCGCGGGCACGGTCGCGAAGCTTCAGCGCCTCGGTCAGGCCGCCCGCCTTGTCGAGCTTGATGTTGACGGCGTCGTAGAGCCCCACCAGCGCCTCGAGGCCGTTTGCCTCGTGCACGCTTTCGTCGGCGCAGATCGGCACCGGATGCGCGATCCGCCGCAGGATGGCGTCCTTGCCCGCCGGCAAAGGCTGCTCGATCAGCGTGATGCCAAGCTCTGCGGCAAAGGCGAGGTTGGCTTCGACATTGTCGTCGGTCCAGCCTTCATTGGCGTCGAGAATGATGCGGCTGTTGGGCGCCGCCGCGGTGACGGCACGGATGCGGGCCGTGTCATTGTCGCCGCCGATCTTGACCTTGAGCAGCGGCCGCTGCGCATTGGCGCGGGCCTGTGCCGCCATCGCTTCCGGTTCGGCAAGCGACAGCGTGTAGGCGGTTTCGAGCGGCTTGGTTGGAAGGGCGCCGATCGCGGCGGCCACGGACGTACCGCTCAGCTTTGCTTCCAGATCCCACAAGGCGCAGTCGATGGCGTTGCGCGCCGCGCCGGCAGGCATGGCCGTGAGCAGGGCCATACGGTCGATCCCGCGGACGATCTCGCCCCGCATGGCATCGATTGCCGCATGCACGCCATCCATCGTCTCGCCGTAAAGCCTATAGGGAACGCATTCGCCGCGACCGATATGGCCGTTGTCGGTGATCGTCACCGTGATGACTTCGGCCTCGGTTTTCGATCCGCGCGAGATGGTGAAGGTGCCGGCGATCGGGAATCGCTCCATTTCGACCGAAATGACACGCGCCATAATTTTCTTCTCCGGCTGTGCGACACCGGTCTGCCGGCAAATCGACACGCCTGTCCCATCAGGCTACACAGGACGCCATGTTGACCATCCGCAAACGCGGCGCAAGCGGCGAGGCCGCCAAAGACGCCGAGCACCAGCCACGCGTCGCCGTGGGCGAGGAGGGCGGTGTGCTGGGCTGCGCGTTTTCCGGCGTGTGGACGACGCGCACCGTGGCGCTGATCGATGCCGACATGCGCAAGATCGAGAAGCGCAGTGGCGCAAAGCAGCTGATGCTCGACCTTTCCAAGATTGAAAAGATAGACACGGCCGGCGCCTGGCTGATCGACCGGCTGGCCAGCGTCTTCGAGAAGAAGGGTGTCGAGGTGCATATGCAGGGGCAGAGCGAGGTGGCCTCGATTCTGCTCGGCGCTGTCAGCGACGCCGTCCGCCGCGAGCCCGAATCGAAGCCGTCCAGGCCGCCCAACATCGTCCTGCGGGCGCTCGAGCTGGTCGGCCGGCGGGTCTATGAGATACGCGACGATTTTCTCGCTTCGATGAACATCCTCGGCGCCACCATCCGCGGTGCGCAGATGAAGCTTGGCCGCGGCCATGGCGTCAATCTTGCCGCGGTCTTCAACCAGATCGACCGCATGGGCGTCGGCGCGATACCGGTGGTGGTGCTGATGTCGGCGATCGTCGGCGCCATCGTTGCCCAGCAAGGCGCCTATCAGCTCAGCTATTTCGGCGCCAACATCTTTGTCGTCGACCTCGTCGGCGTGCTGATCCTGCGCGAGCTCGGCGTGCTGATGACGGCGATCATGATCGCCGGTCGGTCGGGAAGCGCGATTACGGCCGAAATCGGTTCGATGAAGATGCGCGAGGAGGTCGACGCGCTGAAGGTGATCGGGCTGAACCCGATCGGCGTGCTTGTCTTTCCACGCCTTGTGGCGCTGGTGATCGGCCTGCCGTGCCTCACCATCATCGCCAATTTCGCCGCACTTGGCGGTGGCATCGCCGCCGCATGGCTTTATTCCGACATCCCGCCGGCCGCTTTTATCGACAGGTTGCGCGCCGCCATCGACCTCAGCACCATCTTTGCCGGCCTGATCAAGGCGCCGTTCATGGCGCTGATCATCGGCATCATCGCGTCGGTGGAAGGTATGAAGGTCGGCGGCAGCGCCGAATCGCTCGGCCTGCACGTGACCGCTTCGGTGGTGAAGTCGATCTTCGTCGTCATCATCCTCGACGGGCTTTTCGCCATGTTCTACGCAGCGATCGGATTCTGAGATGGCGAGCGGCGGCGCGGCAACCGAGGAAGCCAAAAACGACGACGAAATCGTTCTCTCGGTTCGAGATGTGACCGTTGCCATCGACGACAGGCTGATCCTCGACAAGCTTTCGCTCGACATCAAGCGCGGTGAGATCCTTGGCTTCGTCGGCGCCTCGGGCGCCGGCAAGTCGGTGCTGTTGCGCACCATCCTTGGTTTGATGCCGAAACAGTCGGGAACGATCAGCCTGTTCGGCATCGACGTCGACAAGGCAAGCGATGCCGACCGCCTGGGTATCGACATGCGTCTCGGCGTTCTTTTCCAGCATGGCGCGCTGTTTTCGGCGCTGACGGTGCTGGAGAACGTTCAGGTGCCGATGCGTGAATATCTCGATTTGCCCAGATCGTTGATGGATGAACTCGCCTTGCTCAAGATCGAGCTGGTCGGGTTGCCGCCGGATGCTGCCCAAAAATTCCCGTCCGAGCTTTCCGGCGGCATGATCAAGCGCGCCGCGCTTGCTCGGGCGCTTGCGCTCGACCCCGACATCGTCTTTCTCGACGAGCCGACGTCGGGGCTCGACCCGATCAGCGCGGCCGAATTCGACGAGTTGGTCGTCAAGCTGCGCGACACGATGGATTTGACCGTCTACATGGTCACGCACGATCTCGACACGCTGTTCACCGCCTGCGACCACGTGGCAGTGCTCGGCAAGAAGAAGGTGCTGGTCGAAGGCACGATTGACGACATGCTGAAGAGCGATGAGCCGTGGGTGAAATCCTATTTCCGCGGAAAACGCGCTCGGCAACTTGATCTTGCGGCGCGCGCATAGCCATAAGTGAGGCGATGGAAACAAGAGCCAACTATGTAATTGTCGGCATCTTCACGCTGGGCGCGATCCTGGCGGCCTTTGCTTTCGTGTTCTGGACCGCGGCGATCGGCGACAAGGGCGAAACGACGATGCTGCGCGTGCGCATCCCGGGGTCGGCTTCCGGTCTCAGCCGCGGCAGCCTGGTTCTGTTCAACGGCGTCAGGGTTGGCGACGTCAAGAACGTCTATATCGACGGCGACGATCCGACCGTCGCCATCGCCGATACCGAAGTCGCGAGTTGGACGCCGATCACCAAGTCGACGCAGGCCGATTTGGGACTGACCGGCCTCAGCGGCCAGGCCAATATCGAGCTCAAGGGCGCCGATCCCAAGGAAGCCAGGGTTCTCGACGAGGCGAAAAAGGAAGGCAAGATCGCCGAGATCGTCGCCAACCCGTCAGCCGTCACCAATCTTTTGCAGACGGCGCAGAACATCTTTACCCGCGCCGACAAAGTGCTGACCGAGCTCGAAGGCTTCACCAAGGATGTTCGCGGCCCGCTGACGCAGACGGTCAAGAATGTCGAGACCTTCTCCGACGCGCTGGCCAAGAATTCCGACGGCATCGACAAGTTCCTGTCGGCGGTGAGCTCGCTTTCGGATCAGCTGAAAAACGTTTCGGGCCGGCTGGACTCTACGCTGAAGGCGGCCGAAGGCCTGCTCAATTCGGTCGACAAGGACCGGATCAAGAGCATCGTGGCCAATGTCGATACGGTGACGGCGAACCTGAAAGAGACCAGCAAGCAGTTCGACACCGTCATCGGCAACGTCAACACGGCGGTCGTCTCGATCAACGACTTCGCCAAGCAGACGCAAGGCACCTTGGACAAGGTCAACGGCGTGCTCGACGGTATCGATCCAGCCGATGTGAAGGCGGCCTTGGCCAACATCCAGAAGGCCAGCGCCAGCGCCGACCAGGCTGCCGCCGACATCGCCAGGGTCACCGGCAAGATCGCCAACCGTTCGGACGATATCGACCAGACCATCAAGGATGCGCGTCAGCTGGCGCAGCGGCTGAACGATGCCTCGGTGCGCGTCGACGGCATCCTCGCCAAGGTCGACAAGATCCTGGGCTCCGGCGAGGCCGACGGGGTGATGGCCGATGCCAGGGCGACGCTGAAATCCTTCAAGCAGGTTGCCGACACGCTGAATTCGCGGCTCGGCGTCATCACCGACAATCTGGCGCGTTTCTCAGGCCAAGGTCTCACGAATGTCGAGGCGCTGGTGCAGGACAGCCGGCGCTCGATCAACCGCATCGAGGAAGCCGTGACCGACCTTAGCCGCAATCCGCAGCGTATTCTGTCGGGTGGCGATGGCGAGGTCCGGCAGTTTGACGGGAGGGCGCGGCGTTGACTTCGGCTGTCGCGACCGCCAGGAAAATAGACGGCGAGATCGGATTGATCTTAGAGCGGTTCACCATTTCACAGGAGCGGCGAACCGTTCCATCTCTTTGTTTTTCGCAATTCCAGACGGAAAACCGCTACACACTTTTCCTGGAATTGCTTTAGGGTCCGTGGACAACGGGGATCGCGCGTGGCTTTGGGTAGGGTGCGAAAGTTGAAGCCGGCAGCGGCATTGCTTGTGCTAGCGCTTGCCGGTTGTGCGGTGCTTGGCGGCAAGCCGGCGCCGCTCGATACGTTCGAACTGTCCGCGCCATCGGTCGACATACGCGCGCATAGCCGCCGCCAGATCCTGATCGCCCAGCCTTCGGCGCTGAAGGCGCTGGACAGCCAGAACATCGTCATCAGGCCGTCCGACCGCTCGATTCAGTTCCTCAAGGGCGCCCAATGGGCGGATCGCCTGCCGCTCATCGTCCAGGCCAGGCTTGCCGAAACCTTCCAGCGCTCGGGCAGCTTTGCCGGCGTCGGCAAGCCGGGCGAGGGACTGGCGATAGATTACCAGGTCATTGTCGAGGTGCGTTCCTTCGAGGTACGCGTCAATGGCGGCGAGCATGCCGATGTCGACCTGTTCGTGCGCATCCTCAATGACCGCAACGGCGAGGTGCGCGCCTCAAAGAGCTTCACGGCGAGCGCGCCGGTGTCGGGCAGCGGCAACGCAGCCTATGTTGGTGCGCTGGACAATGCGTTTGGCCAGGCGGCGAAAGATATCGTGCGTTGGACGGATTCCGTTATCTGACGTTAGCGCTGCCCCTCATTGCCCTGCCGGGCATTTCTCCCCGTATAGTGACGGGGAGAAAGACGCTTTTCGCGTATGATTTCGCCAAATGCCAACGTTGCAGAACGGGCGCCAAGGTTGCGGCCATTTCTCTTCTCCCCGTTTACGGGGAGAAGGTGCCGGCAGGCGGATGAGGGGCAGCGCCGACTGATGTCATCAGTGCGCTTTACGAGACAAAGCCCGTTGAGGGGCAACAAAAAAGGCGGGCCGAAGCCCGCCTTTTGCTTTCCCAATCAGCTCAGTGCAACCGGCCGCTGGCGTGAGCCAGCATGGTGTAGACCTTGCCGGTGTCCGACGTCAGGTAGGTCTGCGCCATGATGTTGTCGCGGTCGTTGCGCGAGACATCCTTGAGCAGCTTCTCGAAATCCTCGCAGTAGCGGTCGACCGCGGCGCGGAATTCCGTCTCGGCTTGATACTTGCGACGGATTTCGTCGAAGGTCTGCTGGCCCTTCAGCGTGTAGAGGCGGCGCGTGAACACGTCGCGCTCGCCGCCCCTATAACGGTTCCACAATTCTATCGAGGCGTCGTGGTCGATGGCGCGCGCGATGTCGACGGAGAGCGAGTTGAGCGATTCCATGACATGCAGCGGCGAGCGCTGGGCAGGCGTTGCGCGCGGTGCTTCGGCGGGCGTTGCCGGCCTAAGTTCTTCCTCGCGCGAGGCGTTGGTCAACAGATCGCGCACCCAGCCGCCTTGTGGCGTCTTGGCATTGGGATCGCGGCGCGGCGTCTCGGCGGGACGTTCGAGATCGAGCGTGCCGCGCAGCGCCGTCTCGGCGACCGGCGCCTGCGGTGCGCGAGGCACAGGTTGCGGCTGTTGCTGCGGCTGCGGCGCCGGCGGACGACGCAGCGGCGGTTCAGCCGCACGGGCCGGCGCCTGCGGAGCCGGGCGCAGACCGCGCGGCTCGCCGGCTTCGCTGGAACCGCTGCGGCCGGATTTCGCAACGATGTCCGACAGTTCCTTCAGCGCATTGATCTGCTCGGCGACGGCACGGCGGATGGCCGAGGTCGATTCCTTGGCCTCTTCCGGCATCTCGATGACGCCCTTCTTGAGCTCAGCCCGGGTGAGGTCGAGCTCACTCTTGATGGAGCCGGCGGTGCGGCGCATCTCCTCGGTCGCATCGGCGAAGCGGCGGGTGGCCGATTCGACGACCTCCGTGATGGCCGTGCGAATCTTCTCCGCCGATTCCATCGTGCGGCCTTCCGCGTTCTGCATCGTCTGGCCGACGAGGTTCTCGAAGGAACGCATCACCCGCTCGAGGTCTTCCGACTTCTTGACCAGGCCGACGGCGAGGTCTTCCAGCGAGGACTGACGCTCCAGCGTGTGCTCGAGATTGCTCTGCGCGGAGCTGAGCAAATTCGAGGCGCTGGACAAGAGGCGGCTGTGCTCGTCGAACTTGGTCGCGATCGAGGCAACCTCGCGCAGCGTCGACGACGACAGGTCGGTGAGCCGTGTCGTGTTCGAATCGACGAGGCGGGCCGAGGAGGCGAAGGTCTGCGCGGCCTTCTCCGTGGTCGTGGCGAAGCTCTGCGTCGAGCCGGCAAGCCGTTCCTCGACCTGGCCGAGGTTGACCGCAGCCTGATCGATCAGCTGGCCGAGCTGGGCGCTGGAGGTCGACATGCGGCCGATGAGGTCGGCCACGCTGTCGGAAAGCGAGGAGCGTGCGCCTTCGACGGCCGAAAGCGTCTCGGCAGTGCGGCTGGCGAGCGCGTTGACGAGGCTTGCGTTTTCGCTGCGCAGCTTCTCGGTCGCCCGCTCGGTGACCTCTTCCATGCTGCGCTGCAGCTCGGATCCACCCTGGGTGAAGCGATCGACCAAGGGTCTCGCCGTCTCGTCGAGGATTTTCGCCATTTCGGCCGAGCGCGCTGCAAGCATGGTGTTGAGCTCGCGCGTGTTGGAACCGATGGTCCTCGCCGCCTCGTTGGTGCTCTGGCCGATATGCTGGCCGACCGCGGTGAAGGTCTCGGCAATGACGTTGGCACGCGAGATCAGCTGCGCTTCGGCGCTGGAGACCTGCTCGTTGAGCTTCTGGCCCATCGTCTCGGCAGTGTAGGCGAGGCGGTTCTCGACATTGGCCACCTGATCCTCGACACGGGCGGCGGTAGCGGCGGCGCTCGCCGACAGCCGCTCGTCGGCGCCGGCCAGCACCTGCTCGATCTCGCGGGCGTGCACAGCCAGCTCCTGGCCGGTCTGGCGCGCGCGGTCGGCGACGCGCTGCTCGGTTGAGGCGAAGGCCCCGATGATGGTGTCGGCATGCTCGCCGATGGCCGAGCTGCTCGAGGCGATGCGCGCAACCAGCCGGTTGTCGGCGTCGTCGAAGATCCGGCCGATTTCGCCGGCGCGGGCCGAAAGCGCTTCCGAACCTTCCGCGATGCGCGCCATCAATTGCTGGTCGGCGCTGTCGAAGATGCGGCCGAGATCGGAGGCGCGGGCGGCCAAGGCTTCGGCCGATTCGCCGATGCGCATCGAGAGCCGCTCGTCGGCGCCTTCGAAGTTGCGCAGGATATCGCCGGCGCGGGCGGCCAGCGACTGCGCGGTTTCGACCGCGCGGGCAACGAGCTTCTGGTCGGCGGCGTCGAAGGTGTTGGCGATCTCGCCGGCGCGGCTGGCCAGCTTGTCGGCGGTTTCCTCGGCGCGGGCCATGAGAGCGCTCGACGCATCGTCGGCACGGGCCATGAGCATGTTGGAGGTATCCTGGGCACGCTCGTGCAGGCGGCGGTCCGCCTGCTCGAAGGCCTGGGCGATGTCCTCGGCCCTGGCAAGCAGCGCGGCGGAAGTCTGCTCGGCACGTTCGGCGATCTTGCGGTCGGCGTCGCTGAAGGCCGCGCCTGCCTGCTCGTGCAAGGTGCTGGTGACTTCCATCACCTTGTCGCGCAGGGCGCCCGCCACGAAGACGGCGGTCTTTTCCAGGACGCCGCGGACATTGTCGACGCCGGTCGAAAGCGCGCGTTCCATGGTGCCGGCGCGTTCCTCGATGATGCCGGTCTGGCGGCTGAAGGCCTGTTCGATCTTTTCGACATCGGCTGCGATCGCGGCCGAGATGTCACCGCTTCTGGCGGCGATCTGGTCGATATGGCCGGCGACCGAACGGTCGACCTCCTTGCGCGCGTCGGTGAGCTTGACGAGATCGTCCTCGAGCGCCCGGGCCAGCATGTTGCGGCCCTCGGACAGTTTGCCGACATGGCCGGCGATGATGTCGTCGATATCCGAGCGGCTTTCAGCCAGCTTCTGGAGGTCGGCTTCCATGGCGCGTGTCAGCACGTCACGGCCTTCGGCGAGCTTTTCGACCTGGCCAGCGACCAGGCCGTCGATGCCGGCGCGGCTTTCGGCAAGCTTGGCGAGATCGGCTTCCAGGGCGCGTGTCAGGATGTCACGGCCTTCGGCAAGCTTTTCGACCTGACCGGTGACCAAACCGTCGATGCCGGCACGGCTCTCGGCCAGCTTGGCAAGATCCGCCTCGAGCGCGCGCTTGAGGATATCGCGGCCTTCGGCAAGCTTCTCGACCTGGCCCGAGACGAGGCCGTCGATGCTGGCCCGGCTTTCGGCCAGTTTCGCCAGATCGTCCTCCAGGGCCTTCGACAGTGCCGAGCGATTTTGCGAGAGCTGATCGGCATGCGTCTGCATGAGGCCGCTGGCGCTCGTCAAATCGCCTTCAAGGGCGCGCGAAAGCTCGGCGCGGTGATCGGTGATCTTCTGCGAATGGTCGACGATCGCGCCCTGGATCGTGTTGAGGTCGGCCTCGAGCGCACGCTTGAGAATGTTGCGGCCTTCGGCGAGCTTCTCGACCTGACCGGCAACCAGACCGTCGATCGAGGAGCGGCTTTCGGCCAGTTTCGCCAGATCGTCTTCAAGCGACTTCGACAGCACGGAGCGTTCCTGAACCAGGCGATCCTGATGGTCGGCAACTGCGCTGCTTACATGGCGCAAATCGTCCTGCAGGGCATTGGACAAGGCGGAGCGATTCTCGACGAGCTTGTTCTGATGCTCGTTGATGGCGCCGCTGACCGACTGCAGGTCGGCTTCCAGAGCCTTCGACAATTGGGCGCGATCCTCCAGCACCTTGTTGGAGTGTCCCGCAATGGCACCCTTGATATTGTTGAGGTCGGCTTCCAGCGCGCGCTTGAGGATATCGCGGCCTTCGGCGAGCTTCTCGACCTGGCCGGCGACCAGGCCGTCGATCGAGGCGCGGCCCTCGGCCAGTTTCGCGAGGTCGGCCTCGAGCGTCTGCGACAGCACGCTGCGATCGTCGGCGAGCTTGTTGGAATGGCTCTCGATCAAGCCGCGGATGCCGCTCAGATCATGTTCCAGCGCGCGGCTCAGTTCGCCGCGGTCCTCGGCGATCTTGGCCGAATGGGTGTCGACCAGGCCCCTGATGCCGATAATGTCGGTTTCGAGCGCCTTGGCGAGCACGGCGCGGCCCTCGGCGATCTTCTCGACCTGGTCGGCGACAAGGCCGTCGATCGAGGCGCGGCTGTCGGCGAGCTTGCCGAGATCGGCTTCCAAGGCGCGGGCAAGGATGTTGCGGCCTTCGGCCAGTTTGCCGACGTGACCAGCGACCATTTCGTCAATGATCGTACGAGCTTGGACAAGCCTGCTGGAGTCTTCGTTCAAAGCCTGGGCGAGGCGGTTGCGGCCTTCCTCCAGCTGTTCGAGATGGCCGCCCAGCGACGCGTCGATGGCGGCGCGCGACTCGTTGACCTTGCGCAAATCTTCTTCCAGCGCGCGCGAGATCAGGCCGCGACCTTCGGCCAGCTTCTGCACCTGGTTGGTGACCGCCGCATCGATCGCGGCGCGGCCCTCGGCGAATTTCGCCAGGTCCGTCTGCATGGCGGTGGCCATGCGTTCGCGGCTCTCGGAAAGCTTGCGGCTGTGGTTTTCGACGGCTTCCTCGATGCCGACGCGGGCATTGGCGAGCCGCTGGATGTCGGTATCGAAGGAGCGCGACACGACGTGCCGGGCCGCTTCCATGCGGCCGGCGAAATCGGTGGCGCGGGCTTCGAGCATGGACGAGGTCGACGAGATGATGTCGGCCATATCGGCGCCGATCTGCGTCTTGCCCTGGTCGATCATCGACGACAGATGGTCCTTGCTCTCGGCGAAGGTGTGAGCGATCTCGCGGGCACGTTCGACCAGCGTCTCATTGATCTGGCGGGCGCGGGCTTCCAGCGCGGCATTCAGCTTCTGGGTGCCGGTGTCCAGCGCCTCGGCGCGGGTCTGGAACTCGCTGATCAGCGCCTGGCCGCGCTCGGCCAGCGTGCGCTCGATGCCGTTGAGGCTTGCTTCGAACTCGGAATTCAACGTCCGCGCCGCGCCGCCGAGCAGCGAAACCATGCCGTGGGTGCGATCGTCGAGTAGATCGGTCAGCGAGCGGGTGAGGCCGTCCGTGGTGTCGGTGAGCTTGGCGATGCGGGTGTCGAGCAGGCTGGCGAAGGCCTCGCCGGAGGTCGAAAGCCGATCGGTGATGTTGTCGAGGCGCGATTCCACGGAATCGAAGATCGACGTCGAGCTTTCGTTGATGCGATCGATCAGCGTGTCGCCGGAATTGTTGATCGTCATCGACAGCTTGGTCGAGGCGTTGAGGATCGAATCGCGGATGATGTCGCTGGCCGCGCCGATCTCGTCGCGCAACGTCTCGTGAGCGCTGGAGATCGAGGCGCGCACGCGCTCGGCATGGCTGACGACCGCTTCACGTTCGCTGCCCAGACCGTCGACCAGCGAGCGGATGCGGGATTCGTTTTCCGAATAGGAGCGTTCGATCTGGCTGACTTCGCTGTGGACAAGCGTTTCGAGCTCGACCGCGCGCGCCAAAGTGCGCTCGATGCCTTCGCCCATGGCCGCCACTTCGCGGCGAACGGCCTGGCCGATCATCATGACGCGGTCCTGGGCAAGGTTCTCCGGCTCTGCCAAGCGGAAGGCGACCTCGGTCATCGATTGCGCGGCGAGGCGCATTTCCTGCGCGCGCCGGATCATGGCGGCAAAGGCCCAGAACAGGATGACCGGAACGATTGCGGCGACCGCAAGCCCGATGAGCTCGGGGCGGGCGAAGAACTGGTCGAAAGTGCGGATCTTCCAGATGCCGGGGCCGAACAAGAGGTTGGCCAGGCCGCCGGCGCCGGCGATCCAGGCCAGCGAAACAAACGCGATCACCCAGTAGATGGTGCTCGATGCACGGCGGTTGAGGCTGTGCAGCAGCGTCTTATAATCCTTCTGGCGGTCGTCATTGGCGGGCGCAAAGCCGGCCGGTGGCGCGAAGCTGGTCGTCTGGGCATTGCGCGACTCGACCGGACGCAGTTCGGCCGGCTTGGCCGCGGGCGCCTTAGGAGGCTGGGGCTGCGCCGCCGGCTCTGCCTTCTGGCTGCGGCCTTCGCGCGCCAGTTCGTCCGCCGCCGCCGAAATCTGAGCCTCGAGATCTTCCATCGACGCCGCCATGTCGAGGCCGCCGTCGTCGCCGTTGAGGTCAAGGTCGAGCGCCTTTTCCAGCTCCGCGGCTACGTCGTTCTCGAGAGATTTCGTCGTCGTTGGTTTCTTAGCCATGCCTTCGCTACCCTGTACTAGCTGCCGCGGGACTTATGATTTTGGCCTGATTCTGGCCCGATTCTGGCTTGTCTATCCCGCGCAGGAGGCTGAAAAATGGACCTTCGTATCGTAATGACACACAGGGGTAAAGAAAACATGCATTCGGGCCGATACGTAAAACTTTAAATATAAGGTTAACGCAAGCGTGATGCGCTTGCCTCCGTGACAACATTTTTCCGCGCCAATCGTTAACCCGATGGCGACCGGAATCGCCTATTTTCTTGGGCTGTCTGCCCGCTTGATGGAGTTTCTAGTGCGTATGCGTGGCGAAGTTGGTGTTGCGTTTTCCATGCCCGGTGGCGATACATCCGGGACGGTCGGGGCTCGGCCGGTCGATCTTGCCCATCTGGCACGCCAGACGATGGGCGACCGCGAACTCGAAAGGGAGGTGCTGGCGATGTTCGTGCATCAGTCGCTTTCGGTCCGCGATCAGATCGTCGATGCCGACGCCAGGCAGAGGGTGCTTCTCGCGCATGGCTTGAAGGGATCGGCGCGCGGCATCGGCGCCTTTGCGGTCGCCGACTGCGCGGCGGTCATCGAAAGTCAGCCGGACGACACCCGCGCGCTCAAGAAGCTCAGCACGCTGATCGAGGAAGTGCGCGACTTCATCGCCGGCATCAATCGCTAAAGCGCGTCGCGCTTTAGCTCATTGTTTTCATGCATGTCGTTGCCGCAAAACCGCTGCACACTTTTGCGCGACATGCATTGGCCTTCGTTTCCCGTAAAAACGTCATTTCGTGGCGCTTTCGCGCCGCAGTTGACTTGTCCGGTGGAGTGATTATCTCCGCTGCGACTCCTCAGGTGACTAATGACAAAACTGACTTACATCGCCCATGACGGGACCCAGTTCGACGTCGATGCCGAAAACGGCTCGACCGTCATGGAAAACGCGATCCGCAACGCGGTTCCCGGTATAGAAGCCGAGTGCGGCGGCGCCTGTGCCTGCGCGACCTGCCATGTCTATGTCGACGAGGCATGGACGGCCGAGGTCGGCGAGCCGGAAGCGATGGAGGAGGACATGCTGGACTTCGCCTATGACGTCCGGCCGAATTCGCGCCTGTCCTGCCAGATCAAGGTCCGCGACGCGCTCGACGGCCTGGTCGTTCGGGTTCCCGAGCGCCAGGGATGAGGCGCGTCGATTTCAGGTGGGGCCGGCCTGCAAATGGCGGCCTCCTGCGCTTCCGGTGCTCACGTGCGTAAAGTACGCTCCGCTCCGGTTCCCGGAAGCCACCCAGTTTGGTCGCTTCGCGCCCGTCTTCGTCTCCGACTCGGCCTGACCTGAATCTCGGCGCCTTAAGCGGCTTACAATATTCTTTTACGCTGGCTGCTTGGCAGCAGCCCGCTGCTCATGCAGTCTCGCCCCATTCCCAAAAGGGGGCACAGCGCATGACCGAGACCATCAAGACGGACGTCCTCATTGTCGGGGCAGGGCCGGTCGGCCTGTTTGCCGTGTTCGAGCTTGGCCTCCTCGACATGAAGTGCCATCTCATCGACATTCTCGACCGTTCCGGCGGCCAGTGCGCCGAACTCTATCCGGAAAAGCCGATCTACGACATTCCCGGATGGCCCACGATCTCGGCCCAGGGCCTGGTCGACAAGCTCATGGAGCAGATCCACCCTTTCAAGCCGGACTTCACCTTCAACCGCATGGTGTCGAGCCTGGAAAAGCTCGAGGATGGAACTTTCCGCGTCACCACCGACGAGGGCGAATTGTTCGAGGCCAAGGTGTTGGTGATCGCCGCTGGCGGTGGCTCGTTCCAGCCCAAGCGCCCGCCGATACCGGGCATTGAGGCCTATGAAGGCAAGAGCGTCTTCTATTCGGTCCGGCGCATGGAGGAATTCCGCGGCCACGATCTGGTCATCGTCGGTGGCGGCGATTCCGCGCTCGACTGGACGCTCAACCTGCAGCCGATCGCCAAAAGCGTGACGCTGGTCCATCGGCGACCGGAGTTCCGCGCCGCGCCCGACAGCGTCAACAAAATGTATGCCATGCAGGAGATGAAGCAGCTGGAATTCCTGGTCGGTCAGGTAAGCGCTCTGGCCGGCGCGGACGGCCAGCTTTCCGCCGCGACGATCAAAGGCGGTCCGGACGGCGATGTCGCGGTGCCGTGCACGCGCATGCTGCCCTTCTTCGGCCTTACCATGAAGCTCGGGCCGATCGCCGAATGGGGCCTCAACCTGCATGAGAACCTCATCCCGGTCGACACCGAGAAGTTCCAGACATCGGTGCCCGGCATTTTCGCCGTCGGCGACATCAACTGGTATCCCGGCAAGCTGAAGCTGATCCTGTCGGGCTTCCACGAGGTGGCGCTGATGGCGCAGGCGGCCAAGCGCATCGTCAGCCCGGGCGAACGTATCGTCTTCCAGTACACGACCTCGTCCACCAGCCTGCAAAAGAAGCTCGGCGTGCACGATTAAGATGTGTTGATATTCAGGTGATGCCGGCCTGCGAACGTCAGCTCGGCCTGACCTGAATCTCAACACACTCGGAGAGGTTTACTCCGCAAGCACGGGCGCGGCGTGCTCGTCGCGGCCGCGCAGTTCCTTTTCCGGCATCAGCGCCAGCACGATCAGCGCCAGGACCAGCGTGATCCCGGTGGTGAGGAAAATCATCACGAACGGCAGTGCCGAGGTCACTTCGATATGCGTCGCGGAACCTTCGGAGGATAGCGGCAGACCATAGCCGAGCGCCACGGCGCCGAGCATGGCGACGCCCAGCGCGCCGCCCAGCGTGCGCAGGAAGGTCAACACGCCGGTCGCGACGCCAAGATGGGTCCGATCCACGGCGTTCTGGACCGAGACGGTGGCGACCGGGAAGGTGGTTCCACTGCCAAGGCCAGTCAGCGTGGTCAGGATCAGGACGTCGAGCAGCGAAGCTTGTCCCGCAATGGCACTGAGCACACCGATGCAGACGATGGCCAGGCTGACGCCGACCATGGCGATACGTTTGTAGTGCGCGAAGCGGGGGATCATGCGGCCGGAGAAGGTGGCGCCGGCAACCGTGCCGAGCAGCAGGCCGAGCATGGCCGTGCCGGATTCGCTGACCGAAAGCCCGACGACCGATTGCAGATAGACCGGCAAATAGACCGAGGCGCCGATGTTGGCCGCCTGCAGCAGGAACATCGACAGCGTGCCGGCGAGCACGATCGGATTGCTCAGCACCTCGAGCGAGATCAGCGGCTCGGCGGCTTTGAGTAGCCTCAGAGCGAAGAAAGCCCAGAACACGGCTGAGCAGGCCACCAGGCCGAGGATTTCGCGGGAGAACCAGGGATAGGTGCTGCCACCCCAGTTGAGCGCCAGAAGCAGCAGCGCCGTGGCAATCACCAAAAGCACGGCGCCAAGCCCGTCGATGCGGTGGTTCTTGGCGACGATCGGCAATTTCTTCAGCGGGTTGTTGATGATGGCCATCGCCAGAAAGCCGATCGGCAGGTTGATCCAGAAGATCAGCGACCAGTGCAGATGCTCGGCAAAGACGCCGCCGAGCAGCGGACCGGCGATGCTGGCGACCGCCCAGGTGCCGGAGATCCAGGCCGCATAGCGGGCGCGCTCGCGCGGCGGCACAAGGTCGCCGATCACGGTTTGCGCCAGCGCGAACAGGCCGCCGCCGCCGGCGCCCTGGATGGCGCGGCCGATGACCAGCACCAGCATGTTGGGCGCCAGCGCGCTGACCAGCGATCCGATGAGGAAGATGAGGATGGCGGCATAGATGACCGGACGACGGCCATAGACATCGGAAATCTTGCCGTAAAGCGGCGCAACGGCGGTCGCCGTCAAAAGATAGCCGGTGACGATCCAGGGCAGGTATTCGGCATGGCCGAGTGCGCGCGCGATGGTCGGCAGGGCAGGGGCGACGATGGTCTGATCAAGGGCTGCCAAAAGCATCGACAACAGCACGCCGCCGATGATGGCGTTCTTCTCGCTCTCGCTCAACACCGGCGAGGGTTTTGTCGCCATCGTGTTGTTGTCGACGGTCTGGTCCATGCTTCATTCTTTCAAAGGCTGATGCTCGATCCACCGTGAAGCGGACGGCTATAGGCGGTCCGTTGCATCGGGCGCCTGTTGCTTTGCTGTTTCGAGGCTCGCGTCTTTCAAACCCGCTTTATGTCGGGCGATATAGGCCGATTTCGACCCTCGCTCGAAAGTTTTTGCGTTCTGGCACCATGCTTGGACGTGATTGGCCCTGAATGTGACCTGCTTCGCATTGGAGCGTTTCAATTCGGACGGAAAACCGCTTCACACTTTTCCTGGAATTGCCCTATGGCGGCGGCATCTGGCCATTTTCCACGCGCTGCATCCGGTAGCGCATGAGGCGAAGGATACGGCTTTCGAAATTGGCGCCTTCGACGCGGTCGAAGCGCACCTGATCCTGGTCGTGCCTGGCGAGCTCGGTCGCGGTGATCTGGGCGGCCTTGGCCTTTGCCGCCTCGCAGGTCTTTTGCGGATAGCTGGCCTTCAGCGCGTCCTCAAGCGCCTTGGCATGGTTCCTGGCGATCTCGACATGGCGCTCCTCATGGCGCTTGATGTCCGCCGACAGCGTATCCCAGAACAGCCTGACATCGGGATCGGATTTGCGCGGCCGCCGCCACTCGGGAAGGATCACCTTGACCTTCAAGGTCACGACCGCGTCGGCGATGCGGCAGGAGCTGGCGCTCTGCGCGTAGCTGATGCGGCTGGTGAAGGCCATCTGCGTGGCGCCAGGATGCCGCGATCCGGTGCTTTTCACTTGCGGCCCGTTTTTCGACAGCTGGTTCTGGATCTCGTCCAGCGTGCGGCCGCCGACGCTGAAATAGCTGTAGGTTTTCACCAGATTGGCTGCGCTCGCCGTGGGTGCGGTCATGGCGAGCATCAGGGCGCAGAGCAGGGACCGGTTCATCATGTTGCCTCTTCACGCAGCTTGCTTTAGGGCCGTTGCCGGCGCAACGAAATTGATTTCGGGCGGATCACACATGGTTGATGGACAATGACGACACGGCGATGGCAGCTGGCGCATGGGCGCCATCTCGACCTCGGGCCCAGGGCCGTCGTCGTCGGCATCCTCAATGTGACGCCGGACTCCTTTTCAGATGGCGGCCTGTTCATCGCGGCTGAAAAAGGGGTGGAACAGGCGCGCCGCATGGTGGCGGAAGGCGCGGCCATCGTCGACGTCGGCGGCGAGTCGACCAGGCCCGGGTTTTCGCCCGTCACCGCCGAGCAGGAGCAGGCGCGCGTGCTGCCGGTCATCGCGGCGCTCGCCGCTTCCGGCGAAGCGCTGATCTCGATCGACACCTATCGCGAAGACACCGCGCGACGCGCCGTCGCCGCCGGCGCGCATATCGTCAACGATGTCTGGGGGCTGCAACGCGAACCGGGCATTGCGCGCATCGCCGCGCAAACCGGCGCCGGTCTCGTCATCATGCACACCGGGCGCGAAAGGCAAAAGCTTGCGGACGTGATCGAGGACCAGTTCGTGTTCCTGCGCAAATCGCTGGAGATTGCGCATGGAGCCGGCGTCACCGACGGTCAGATCGTGCTCGATGCGGGTTTCGGTTTCGCCAAGGAAACGGCCGAGGAAAACCTCGATCTGATTGCGCGGTTCGCCGAGCTGCGCGCGCTCGGCTACCCGCTGATGGCGGGCACGTCGCGCAAACGCTTCATCGGCAACGTTACCGGCCGCGTTCCAGCCGAGCGCGCCGCCGGAACGGCGGCCACCAGCGTCATCCTGCGCTTGAAGGGAGCCGACCTGTTTCGCGTCCACGATGTCGCAATCAACGTGGACGCGCTGGCGGTGACCGATGCTATGCTGGCGCGCGAGACCGACCCTCCTTCCGGACACTGAACATGTACGTCATCCGCATGCAGAACTGCGCCTTCTTTGCCCGCCACGGCGTGCTGGACGAGGAGGAGGCGCTTGGCCAGCGTTTCTATGTCGATGCCGAATTGACGGTCGAGCCCGGCCGTCCGTTGGAGGAAGACTCCATCGAGGATACGGTCAATTACGGCGTCGCTTTCACAGTCATCGAAAAGATCGTCACCGGGCATCGCCGTTTCCTCATCGAGGCCCTGGCGCTCGAAGTGGCGAAGGCGCTGACGTCGCGCTTTCCGCAGATCAGGAAGGCGGCGATCACGGTGCGCAAGCCCAATGCGCCGGTGCCCGGCGTGCTCGATCATGTCGAGGTGACCATTGTCTGGCCAGAGTAGCACCGTCTATCTCAGTCTCGGCGGCAATCTCGGCGACCCGGCGAAATCCATGGGCGCTGCGCTGCGCATGCTCGACGGCGACGACCAGACGCGCGTTACCGCCGTGTCGTCGCTCTATCGCACGCCGCCCTGGGGCAAGCTCGACCAGCCGGATTTCCTCAACGCCGCCGCCGCGATCGAGACACAACTGTCGCCGCGCGCGCTGCTCGATCTTTGCCTCGATGCCGAACGGCGCTTGAAGCGCGTGCGCGAGGAGCGCTGGGGACCGCGCCTGATCGACATCGACATATTGGTGTTCGGCGACCGCGTCATCCACGAGACGGGCCTCGAAGTGCCGCATCCGCGCATGCTGGAGCGCGCTTTCGTGCTGGCGCCGCTGGCCGAGATCGCGCCAGAGCTTTCCGTCAGCGGCAGGAGCGTGTCCGAGCGGCTGGGCGCCGTCGATATTTCAGGCATCGAGCGGCTGTCATCCGGCCGGGAGTGGTGGCTGAGCTGACTTTTCGTTTCGCAATTCCGGACGGCAGGCTGCGGCGGAGACGCAAAGCCTGACCGGTCGCCACTCTCCTCGAATTGCCGAGACTCAGCCTGAGAACCCGCCGCCATCCAGAAAGGCTTTTTCCTCGGCCGTCGTCTCGCGGCCGAGAAAGCGGTTGCGGTGCGGGAAGCGGCCGAAACGCTGGATGATCTCCAGGTGCTCGTGGGCGTATTTCACGTATTCCGCCGCGTTCGCGGTTGTAAGCGCCACTGACCGTTGCTGGTCCGCGAGCAGTTCGGAATGCTCGAAGGGCAGATAGAGGAAGACGCGGACCAGCTCTTCCAGTTCGAGATCCTGGCCCGCGACAATTGCTTTGTCGGCAAAATACCTGGCTAAGGGATCGGTCGCGCACATGTGCCCGGTGCCGCGAAAGCAGTTGCGCGGAAACTGGTCGAGCAGGATCATCAGCGCCAGCGAGCCTTCGGCATGCGCGTTCCAGTCGTCGCATTCGCGCCGCGCGGCGGCGTAGTGCAATTCCAGAAACCGGTTGCGGAAATCGGTGTCGAAGGCATCGTTCTTCTCGAACCATGCATCCTCGCCGGCATCGCGCCAGAATTTCGTCACCGAAAGCGCTCGCGCGTCGAGTCCTGCCATTCCGTCCCCCATCAGCTCTTCGTTTCGGCCTTGTTCATATCCTTGTTCAGGACGACGGCGGTCTCCTGGTTCAGCGCCTGGCCGGCGCGGCGCGGCTGTGCGAGCGGCGTCGGGATCGGCGTACCGATATTGCCCCTGAGGAAGCGCTGGCCGGCGCGGATGCCTTCGGCCAGCTGCGTCTCGAAGCGGGCGGCGTCGCGCCGGCGCACATCGTCGATGACGTCGGCGACCTCCTCCGGATCGACGCCCATCGCCTCGAGTGCCGATCCGCCGAAGACGAGCGCCGATTCGAAGGTTTCGCGCAGCTGGTAGTCGACGCCGGCGCGAATAAGCTGCAGCGCGGTGCCACGGTCGAAGGCGCGCGCCAGGATCGTCAGCAGCGGGAACTCCGACTTGATCAGTTCGGCCATGCGGACCGCGGCGTCGGCCTTGTCGACGCAGATCAGCACGGCGCGCGCGCGCCCGGCGCCGGCGGCGCGCAGAATGTCCAACCGGGTGCCGTCGCCGTAATAGACCTTGAAGCCGAAATCGGCGGCCGCCTGGATCATTTCGACATCATTGTCGATGATCGAGACATCGATGCCGCGCAACAGCAGCGGCTGGCTGGCGATCTGGCCGAAGCGGCCGAAGCCGATGATCAAAACGCTTCCGGTCAGGCCGTCGGCGACGTCGACGCCCTCAAGCGATTGCTCGTCGCGCGGCGTGAAGTAACGCAGCGCTATGATGGCCAGGGGCGTCAGCACCATGGAGATGATGATGATGGCGGTCAGCGTCGCATTGGCCGGGCCGTCGATAATGCCGACCGCGTTGGCCGCGGAATACAGCACGAAGGCGAATTCGCCGCCCTGCGCCATGACGACGGCGCGTTCCAGCGCCTCACGATGGCCGGTCTTCAGCAAGCGCGCGACGATATAGATGCCGAGCGCCTTCATGATCATGTAGGCGACGACATAGATGGCAACGAGCCGCCAGTTCCGGGCGACGACGCCAAGGTCGAGCGACATGCCGACGGCGAGGAAGAACAGGCCGAGCAGGATGCCGCGGAACGGCTCGATATCCGCTTCGAGCTGATGGCGGAAGGTCGATTCCGACAGAAGCACACCGGCGAGGAAAGCGCCCATCGCCATCGACAGGCCGGATAGCTGCATGGCAAGCGCCGACCCCAGCACGACCAGCAAGGCGGCGGCGGTCATCACCTCGCGGGCGCGGGCGTCGGCCAGGATGCGAAACAGCGGATTGAGCAAATAGCGTCCAGCCACGACCAGGCCGACAATGGCCGCGATGCCGATGCCGATTTCAGTCAGCCGCTCCGACAGGCTTGTCTCGGCGCCGCCGGGCGCCAGAAAGGCGACCAAAGCCAAAAGCGGCACGATCATCAGGTCTTCGAGCAGCAGGATGGAGACGATGCGCTGGCCCTTGGGCGCGGCCATTTCGCCGCGCTCCTCCAGCAATTGCATGACGATCGCCGTCGAGGTCAGCACGAAGCCGGCGCCGGCGACGAAGGACTGCGCGATGGGAAAGCCGCCGGCCAGCCCGACGAGCGTCAACAATACGGCGCAGAAGCCGACCTGGAGCGCGCCGAGCCCGAAGATCTCGCGGCGCAGGCCCCAGAGCCGCGACGGCTGCATTTCGAGCCCGATGATGAACAGGAACATGACGACGCCAAGCTCGGCGACGTGAAGGATGGCTTCCGATTCGGAAAAGACACGAAGGCCGAACGGGCCGATGATCACGCCGGCGGCGAGATAGCCCAGGATCGAGCCCAGCCCCAGGCGCTTGAAGATCGGCACGGCGACGACACCGGCGGCAAGCAGCGCCACCACCTGCACCAGATCGCTGCTCGAAGCTTCAACCGCCATGCCTGTTATCCTGTTGTTCCCGAGAACTTCCTTGCATGCACTGGGAGGGAGAGGCAAGGGCAGCGGGCCTGCCAGTAAGGGTAGGGTGCCGTTGAAACGGTCTCCGCTTGCCTGCCGGACGTTCGGCATCTATAATTGCGAAATGTCTGACTATTCGTCCCGAGCGTCTTCGGCGCCGCATATCCCGATGGATGCGCTCAGCGAAGTCCTGCAGGACTTTCGCCTGAGTGGCGTCAACTATGGCCGCTGCGAGCTGCGGCATCCATGGAGCATCGCCTTCCCGCAACAAAAGCTGCTTCGTTTTCACTTTGTCGGCCAGGGTCCGTGCTGGATTCATACCGAGGCGGAGGGCTGGCAGGAGCTGCGCGATGGCGATCTGGTGCTGCTGCCGCAAGGCGTCGCGCACCGGCTGGCCAGTGCGACGGACGTTGCAGGCGACTCGCTCGAAGGTTGCCAGGTGACCAAGCTGGGCGGTAATGTCTGCGAGGTGGTAAGGCAGGGAACGGGCGCGACAAGCACGCTTTTCTGCGGCTCCATGACTTTGGGCGCTTGTGCGCTTAACCCATTGATCATGTTGATGCCGCCTATCATCAAGGGGTGCGACGTGGCCGGCAATGACCCGGTCGTCCGCCCCTTGCTGGCGGCCATGACAGCGGAGGCCGCGCAACCGCAGATGGGCAGCGCCACGATTCTGTCGCGCATGGCCGACTTGCTGACGGCCCGGCTTATCCGCTGCTGGGTTAATTGCACGGGGGCCTCGACCACCGGTTGGCTCGCCGCCATCCGCGACCCGCATATCGGCCGCGCTCTGGCAGCCATGCACCGCGACCCCGGCCATAACTGGACGCTCGAAAGCCTCGCCGCCCTTGCAGGCCAATCGCGCTCGATTTTCGCCGAGCGCTTCAGCGCAGTATTGGGCGAGGGTGCCGCACGCTATCTCGCCCGCCTGCGCATGCAGCTTGCCCGCGATTTGCTGGGGCAGAACGGCTTGTCGGTTGCCGAGGTCGCGACCCGTTTGGGCTATGATTCCGAGGCATCCTTCGCGCGCGCGTTCAAGCGCATCACGAATGTCTCGCCGGGCGTTGTGCGTCGCACAATTCCCGGACGAACGGACATGAATTTCGGATTTTAGGCCACATATCATCCGGAAGGACTCGTCTATGAATATCCCCAACCTTTGGAGATATTCTGATGACTGACACGACATTACAGCTTGAAGACGGGCCGTTAGACCTCGATGCCGAAGCACCGGCGGCGTGGAGCGCAGCCACCTGGTTCGCGGTCATTTCATTGGCGGCCACCAGCTTTGCCCTGGTGTCGGCCGAATTCCTGCCGGCTGGTCTGTTGACGCCGATGGCGCGCGATCTCGGCATCAGCGAAGGAACGGCTGGACAGGTCGTCACGGCCACCGCCTCGGTGGGCGCCGTGACGGCGATGTTGAGCAATGTTCTTATCGGCCGGTTGAACCGCAAGACGGTGCTGGTTGGCCTCATGGCCTTGGCGATCGGTTCCAATATTCTTGCAGCACTGGCGCCCAATTTCTGGCTGTTGCTGCTGGGCCGGGCAGGGCTCGGAATCGCTATCAGCGCTTTCTGGGCCCTTTCGGTCGCGGTCGTGGCGAGGCTGGTCGGCGCCAACGCGACAGGTCGAGGCATGGGTATCGTCACCCTCGGCGTCTCGCTTGCCACCATCGCAGCACCCTCGATGGGGGCGTTGATCAGCGACTGGCTGGGCTGGCGCAGCGCCATGGCCATGACGGCCGGGCTCGCCGTGGTTGCCATGCTGCTGCAGTTGCTTAGCCTGCCGACCTTGCCTGCAACAGCCAGCAACAGTCTTGCGGATGTGTTCCGGCTGACAGGGCGGCGCGGCATTCAACTCGGCATGCTTGCCATTCTCTTGCTGATGACGGGGCATTTTGCCGGCTCGGTCTATGTGCGGCCCTTCCTCGAACAGGTGACGCTGCTTGCAACCGGGCCGATTGCGCTGGCTCTGCTGGGATTTGGCGTCGCCGCAGTGATCGGCAATATTGCCGGCGGCCGGCTGGCCGACGCCAATATCCGCTTTGCTCTCGTAGTAACCGCCGCGTTGATGGCGATTGCGGCGCTGGCATTGGTGTTTTGGGGCGTGCACATCGGCGTTGCTTTCGGCTTCGTCACGCTTTGGGGCCTGGCCTTCGGCATGGGGCCGGTGGTGCTGCCGACCAATCTGTCGCGTGCGGCACCCGATGCGCTGGAAGCCGCGGGCAGCCTGATGGTCGTCTCTTTCCAGATTGCCATCACCACTGGAGCGGTTGTCGGTGGCTATGTCGTGGACACCTATGGCGCGACGGGACCCTTGACCCTTACCGCCATCCTTGCCCTGGCGATGGTGGCGCTGGCGCTGCTGCAGCCTCGCGGCGACTGAACTTTGCTGCAGCGGACGTAGGCGGCCCGAATTCGGGCCGCCCGTCATTGCAGGCTGGTTACACAAGTTTATGCACTCCGGTCGTTGCATCCCGCCACAATCAGCGGTTAAGGCACGCCTGGCTGGAGCCATCAGGCTTTGGCCATTTGGAAAGGCAGCAGCGATGGGCGGCTGCCTTTTTTGAGGAGATGACTGACATGAAGAAGTTTTTGCTCGTTGCCGTTGGTGTTGCGGCACTCGCCGGCTCCGCCTGTTCCAAGGGGCCGGAATGCACGCAGGAAATGGCCGCCAAGAAGGCGCAGGATATGGCTGCAGCACTTCAGGCAGCGATCACCAAGGATCCGTCCAAGGCTGCCGACCTCACCGCCAAGGTGCAGGCCGTGACGACCAAGTATCAGGGCGCGACGACACTGGACGAGGCCTGCAAGGCCTATGACGAACTGACTGCGGCGATCAAAAGCTAAGCAGCCCTTCGGGACACGGAAGGCGGTGGCCATTGGCTGCCGCCTTTTTCGTTGGTGGAAGCTTCTCTTTGTTCGACGCAATTCCTGACGGAAGACCGCGTCAAACTTTCCTGGAATTGCCTAGGCGATCGCCATCGTCCGTTTGTGGTCGGCGATCTCTGCGAGCAGCCAATCCTGGAACAGGCCGGTGCCCGGCTTGTTGCCGATGCTCCTGCGTTGATGCAGGTAGATGCCGGCCGGATAAGTGTGGCGGGCGCGAAAGGGCGCGACAAGCTTGCCTTGCTGCAGGAGATCCTGCGCCATCATCGTATCGGCCAACGCTATGCCCGCGCCATTGATCGTCTCGCGCATGATCAAGGTGCAGTCATCAAGCGTCGTGCTCGATTTCGGCGTGGTGTCCATAACACCTTCCTGCTCCAGCCATCGCTTCCAGCGCATGCTCTCGCATTCGTGGATCAGGTGGTGATTGACGAGATCGGCCGGCGTTCGCAGCGGCACTGGCCCTTCGAGCAGCGAGGGCGCGCAGACAGGCGTCAGGATCAGCGGGATCAGCAGCGTCAAAGCCGGGCCGGCCTTGTAGACGAACTCGTCGATGATGGCCAAATCGAAGTCGGTCCGCTTGCCTGAAGTCGAAATCTCCAGATCCACGGTCGGATGCAGCTTACGAAAATGTGGCAACCGATCCGCCAGCCAAAGGTTCAGAACAACCGGCACGCATAAAACCCGGACCCGCTGGGGTCTGCCATGCGCCGGGCCGTCGACGAAGCTGACATCGTCGGTGGCGCGCCAGATGGCCTCGAAGGCCTCGGAGAGGCTGCGCGCATAGTAGGAGCCTCTGATCGTCGGCGTGATCTGGCGAAAGCCGCGCTCGAACAGGTCCTGGCCGAGATTTCTCTCAAGCGCCCGGATGTGACGGCTAACGGCCGAGGGCGTCAGGTGCAATTCTTCCGCTGCATCCTTGATGCTGCCCAGGCGCGCGGCGGCCTCGAAAGCGCGCATGCCGTTGAGTGAGGGTAGCGCCATCAGTCGATCATGAATTGTCAGTTGAGTTTTTGTCAATCGACTTGGTCAAAATTGGCGTTTGATCACCCCGCCGGTTCGGGGATACCAAATTGGCAAGAGCGACTAAGTCGCCGTCCAAAAACGACTATTTGGGCACTCCGATGCCATTTCCCCAGCGGCGCAAACCGGTATGACCGGATTTTGCCGGTGGCAGGCGAAGCTTTGCGCATCGCGCAAGCAGAACCTCGGCAAGAGCGCCCGCAAATGGGAGAACGAGCGTCTATGCCGCAATCGCCAGTGCCGGTCTTTGAAACGGCGGACGAGATTTCGACGGAAGCCTCCGTCGTCGTGATCCTGCAGGCTGCCCGGGCCGGCTTCGGTCCCCGGGCGGCGGCACTGGACACCGACATGAACGGGATTCTTTCCCGTGCCTGCTCCGACCGGGCCGCCTTGGCCGAGTGCGGCACCTGCATCGACGTCATCGCTCCTACCCGGCGCGTTGTGGTGCTCGCCCTTGGTGAGGCGGATGCCGTCACCACGCTGTCCTTGGCGCGCGCCGGCGGCTTGCTTGCCGCGCATCTGGAAGGCAAGGGCGAGTGCGCGGCCACCCTGGTTCTCGACCCGATCGCCGGCGTCGACCTGCCTGCCGCCGAAATCCTGTCGCGCGTCGCGCTCGGCATGCGGCTGCGGCGCTATCGTTTCGACATGCGCAACCAACGCCAGGGAGCCGGCTCGGACCGCACATTGCGGGTGCAACTGGTCGGCGCGAGCGGTGCGGACCTCGCTCCGGCGCTGGCGCGGATCAATGCCATTGCGGATGGCGTCGAATATGCGCGCACCCTGGTCAATTTGCCGCCGAACCATCTCCATCCCGACAGTTTCCACGAGCATCTGGAGCCGCTGCGCGAAGCCGGCATCGATGTCGAGATCCTCGATCCGGCGCGGCTGAAGGAACTCGGCATGAACGCCATCCTGGCCGTCGGCTCGGGCTCGGTGCGGCCGCCGCGCGTGGCGGTGCTGCGCTATCGCGGCAAGGGATCTCCCGCCCAACCAATGGCTTTCGTCGGCAAGGGCGTCTGCTTCGATTCCGGCGGCCTGTGCATCAAGCGCGGCGAGCAGATGTTCGACATGAAGGCCGATATGGGTGGTGCTGCCGCCGTCGTCGGCCTGCTGATCGCGTTGGCCCGGCAAGGCAGCCCGGTGCATGCCGTCGGCGTGCTCGGCATTGCCGAGAACATGCCGTCCGGCACCGCGCTCAAGCCGCGCGACATCATCACCACGGCGTCGGGACAGACGGTCGAGGTGTTCGACACGGATGCGGAAGGGCGCCTCATCCTGGCCGACTGCCTCTATTACGCCGCCTCGCGCTTCAACCCCTCCGTGATCGTCGATCTGGCGACGCTGACCTATTCGGTGATGCGGGGTCTCGGATCGGTCTTCGCCGGTCTTTTCAGCACCGACGATGCCATCGCCTCACAGATGATCGCTGCAGGCGAAACGGTCGGCGAGCGGTTCTGGCAGTTGCCGCTCGACAAAGCCTATGACGAGGGCCTGCAATCGCCCTTCGCCGATATCCGGCACCACGCCAAGGACATGGAAGACGGCGACGCGCCTTACGCGGCGGCGTTCCTGCGCCATTTCACCGAGGATCGGCCCTGGGTGCATCTCGACATCGCCGGCAAGGAAATGGCCGACGCGGATCGGCCGCTCGGCCGCGAAGGCGCCACGGCGTTCGGTGTGCAGATGCTGGAAGAGTGGGTGCGCTCCACGCGCGCAACCAACTAGGCGACAGGATGTCTTCAGCCACGCGAGGTACCGAAATGTCGTCTGAGATCGCAAGCAAAGAGGGCCGGGCAGCCTTCGCCGGCTACGAAACCTGGTACCGGATCAGCGGCGACCTCGACGCCGGCAAGGCTCCGATCGTCATCCTGCATGGCGGGCCGGGCGCCGCCCACAATTATGTCGACGCCTACAAGCTTCTCGCCCGACAGGGCCGCGCCGTCATCCATTACGATCAACTGGGCTGCGGCAATTCCACCTTGCTGCCGCAAAAAGGGGCCGACTTCTGGACGCCAAAACTCTTCATCGACGAACTTGAAAACCTGGTCGACCACCTCGGTATCCGCGGCGGCTTCCACGTGCTCGGTCAAAGCTGGGGCGGCATGCTCGGCGCCGAATATGGGGTGACCCGGCCGCAGGGCCTGAAGTCGCTGACCATTGCCAATTCGCCGGCTTCGATGAAGCTGTGGGTCGAGGAGGCCAACCGGCTGCGCGCCGACCTTCCTGTGGACGTGCAGGAGACGCTGACCCGGCACGAACAGGCCGGCACGACCGATGATCCGGCTTACCAGGAGGCGACGATGCGGTTCTACGAACGGCATGTCTGCCGGGTCGTGCCGTTCCCGCCCGAGGTGACCGAGACCTTCGCCCAGATCGTGCGCAATCCGACCGTCTACACTGTGATGAACGGGCCGAACGAATTCCACGTCATCGGGACGCTGAAGAGCTGGAGCATCGTTGACCGTTTGTCGGCCATCGATGTTCCGACGCTGATCATCTCCGGCCGATACGACGAAGCCACACCGGCCACCGTCCAGCCCTTCAAGGACGGCATCAAAGGATCACACTGGGAGATATTCGAGCATTCCAGCCACATGCCGCATGTCGAGGAGCAAGAGGCATGCATGCGGGTGGTGGGAGACTTCCTGGACGACAACGACAACTGACAAAAAGGGGAATAAACGACATGAAGAAACTGCTTTTGGCGGCGTCAGCCGCGGCATTGCTGGCCGGCGCATGGCTGGCCCCGGCGCAGGCCGAGTACCTCAAGGAACACCGTGGCGGCACCATTCGCCTGCTCGCCCGCTCGGCGGCCGGCACGCTCGATCCGCACATCAATTACACCGACCAGGGCTGGCAGATGTACCAGCCGATCTATGACGGCCTGGTCACCTTCCGCAAAGCCGAGGGCAAGGATGGCTTTTCCGTCGTCGCCGACCTGGCCGAGGCGTTGCCCGCGGTCAGCAATGACGGCAAGACCTTCACCTTCAAGCTGCGCAAGGGCATCAAGTTCTCCAACGGCCAGGATGTTGGCGTGAAGGACGTCGTCGCCTCCTTCCAGCGCATCTTCAAGATTTCCGGGCCGACCTCCGGCACCTTCTATGCAGGCATCGTCGGCGCCGACAAGTGCCTGGCCGACACCAAGAGCTGCACGCTGGAAGGCGGCGTCGTCGCTGACGAGACTGCAGGCACCATCACCCTCAATCTCACCAAGCCGGATGCCGAGATTCTCTACAAGCTGGCCTTGCCGCATGCCGTGGTGCTGCCGGCGGACACGCCCACGGAAGACATGGGCTCCAAGCCGATCCCAAGCACCGGCCCGTACATGATCTCCGCCTTCGACCCGAACAAGGGCATGACGGTTTCGCGCAACCCCAATTTCAAGCAGTGGAGCGAGGAAGCACAGCCGGACGGTTATCCGGATGTCGTACAATATGATTTCGGCCTGTCCGAGGAAGCGGCGGTCACGGCGATCCAGAATGGCGAGGCGGACTGGATGTTCGACGCGCTGCCCAGCGATCGCCTCGGCGAACTCGGCAGCAAGTCCATGGACCAGCTACACATCTCGCCGCTTTCGGCATGGTGGTACGCACCGCTGAACACTCGGCTGGCTCCGTTCGACAACGAGAAGGCGCGCCAGGCTGTTGCCTATGCGGTCGACCGCAACACGCTGGTCAAGTTGTTCGGCGGCAAGGTGCTCGCCTCGCCGGTCTGCCAGGTACTGCCGCCGGATTTCCCCGGCCATGAAGACTATTGCCCCTTCACCAAGAACCCCGGCGCCAAATGGTCGGCGCCGGATCTCGACAAGGCCAAGCAGCTCGTCGAGGAATCGGGCACCAAGGGCCAGAAGGTCACCATCATCGTCGAGGACACGGCGATTTCGCGGTCGATCGGCGTCTATCTGCAGAGCGTGTTGACCAGCATCGGCTTTGTCGCCGACGTCAAGCCGATCTCGTCCAACCTGCAGTTCACCTACATCCAGAACACCAACAACAAGGTGCAGATGTCCGTCACCCAGTGGTACAAGGATTACCCGGCGGCCTCGGACTTCCTGAACATCCTGTTCTCCTGCGCCTCCTATCGTGAAGGCTCGGACGCTTCGATCAACATCTCCGGCTTCTGCGACAAGGATATCGACGCCCAGATGCAGAAGGCGCTGGATCTCGGCGTGACCGACCAGAAGGCGGCCGACAAGCTGTGGGCGGAAGTCGACAGGCAGGTCACGGACAAGGCGCCGGCTGTCGGCCTGTTCACGCCGAAGCGGCTTGATTTCGTCAGCAAGCGCATCGGCAATTTCAAGTTCAACCCGCAGTTCAACTGGATTGTCACCCAATCCTGGGTGCAGTAACGGGCCTGGGTGCAGTAACGAACCGCGCAAGGCACATACACCGTGTCCAACCAAGTCGCAGCCATGCCGCGCAAGACGCGAGGGCCCTGGGCCGTCGCGTTTGCGAAGCTGGCAACGGACAGGGCCGCCATGGCGTCCCTGGCCGTATTCCTGCTGATCGTCATCGCCTGCTTCAGCGCGCCGCTCTATGCGAAATGGGCGGGCACTGACCCCTTCGCCTCGACGCTCGATGCCGTCATCCAGATCGACGGCGCCGACGTTCCGGTGATGGAACAGTCGACCGAGGGGCTCGGCCTCGGCTATACGCCGATCGGCCCGACCTGGCAGCTCGGCAACTATTTCCTCGGCGCCGACAGCCAAGGCCGCGATGTCATGGCCCGTATGCTTTATGGCGGGCTGAGCTCGCTGCTGATCGCGGGAGCGGCCACCATCTTCACGCTGATCGTCGGCACGCTGGCCGGATTGATCGCCGGCTATTTCGGCGGCATCACCGATACGGTGCTGTCGCGCCTGCTCGACATATTGTGGGCGTTCCCGATCTATCTCTTGGCGATTTCGCTTTCCATCGTCACCATCGCGCAAGGCATCAGGATCGGGCCGATCGATATCGAATCCGGCAGTCTGTGGCTGCCGATCATCATCATCGGCATCGTCTATATTCCTTACGTGGCGCGCCCGATACGCGGCCAGGTGCTGGCGCTGCGCCACAGCGAGTTCGTGCTCGCCGCGATCAATTTGGGCGTGCCGGGATGGCGCATCCTTTGGCGCGATATCCTGCCCAACATCACCACCACGCTGATCGTCTTCGTGCCGCTGATGATGGCGCTGAACATGCTGACGGAATCGGCGCTGTCCTTCCTGTCGATCGGCGTGCAGCCGCCGGCCGCGAGCTGGGGCACGATCATCCAGGACGGGCAGGCGCTGCTTTACACGCGGCCGCTGGTGGCGCTGGTGCCTGGCCTGGCGATCGCCGTCTCGGTGATGGCGCTCAATGTCTTCGGCGACGGTCTGCGCGATGCGCTCGACCCGCGCTCCAAGGTTCGGCTGGGGCGCGACTGATGTTTTACGCCATTCTTCGCCGCTTCGGCCAAATGCTG
Organism: Mesorhizobium sp. RCC_202; assembly: GCF_041355295.1. Lineage (NCBI taxonomy): Bacteria > Pseudomonadati > Pseudomonadota > Alphaproteobacteria > Hyphomicrobiales > Phyllobacteriaceae > Mesorhizobium > Mesorhizobium sp. RCC_202. The sequence continues at coordinate 261,377 of NZ_JBFUPO010000005.1, read as the reverse complement.
TTCGTGATGTTCGGCATCTCGGTCATCGTCTTCCTGATCTTCTTCGCGACGCCGGGCGCCGACCCGGCCGCGCGCATCGCCGGCCGTAATGCCTCGCCGGAGGTGCTGGAAGCGGTGCGCCGCAGCTTCGGCTTCGACCAGCCGCTTTACGTGCAGTATGTGCGTATGATGGAGAAGATCTTCGTCACCGGCGATCTGACCTCCTTCGTCAACCGTGGCTGGAAGGTTGTGCCGGCGGTCATGGATTCGATCCCCGTCACGCTCTCGCTGGTGTTCGGGGCTGCGATCCTGTGGGTGGTTGTCTCGATCATCATCGGCGTTGTTGCCGCCGCCACCCGCGACAGCTGGCTGGACAAGCTTCTGATGGCGCTGGGGCTGCTTGGCATTTCGATGCCGGTCTATTGGCTGGGCGAGGTGATGAACCTGATCACCCAGAGCCGCTACCATGACAGCTGGGTGTTCTCCTGGGTGCCGCCGCTCGGCTACAAGAATTTCTCCGACGATCCGAAGGGGTGGTTCCTGACCCTGGTCATTCCATGGATCACGCTGGCGATCCTCTATATCGGCATCTACGGGCGCGTTTTGCGCGCGGCCATCATCGAATCCATGCAGGAAGATTTTATCCGCACCGCCCGCGCCAAGGGCCTGTCGGAAACCCGCATCCTGCTGCGTCACGCCTTGCGCACGTCGCTGATCGCCTTCGTCACCCTGTTCGGCCTGGATTTCGGTGCCCTGGTCGGCGGTTCGGCGCTGCTGACGGAGGTGGTGTTCGGCCTGCACGGCATCGGCAAGCTCACCTATGACGCGCTGCAGAACCTCGACCTGCCGATGATCATGGCGACGGTGATGTATGCCTCGATGTTCGTGGTGATCGCCAATGCGGTGGTCGATTTCGTCTACATCCTTCTCGATCCGCGCCTGAGGGCATCATGATCCTGTCGGTGCGCGACCTCAAAGTATCCTTCCGCACCAATGAGGGCCTGGTGCGGGCGATCGATGGCGTTTCCTTCGACCTCGAGGAAAGCGAGATTCTCGGCGTCGTCGGCGAATCCGGTTCGGGCAAGACGGTGTCGCTGCTGGCGGTGATGGGCCTCATCACCGATCCCAATGCCAGGATCGAAGGCTCGATCCGCTACAAGGGCCGCGAGCTCGTCGGTCTGCCGGCGCGCGAACTTCGCCGTTTGCGCGGCAACGAGATCGCCATGATCTTCCAGGATCCGATGACGGCGCTGACGCCGGTCTACACGATCGGCTGGCAGATCGCCGAACAAATCCGCGCGCATCGCAACATCAGCAAATCCAAGGCGATGGAGCGCGTCGAAGAGCTGCTTGCCGAAGTGAACTTTCCAAACCCGCACGAGGCGATGTCGCGCTATCCGCACCAGCTCTCCGGCGGCATGCGCCAGCGTGCCGTGATTGCCATGGCGCTGTCCTGCAATCCGGCGCTGCTGGTGGCCGACGAGCCGACCACGGCGCTCGATGTGACGGTGCAGGCCGGCATTCTCGACCTTGTGCGCAAATTGCGCGCGACACACAAATCGGCTGTCGTTTTCATCACGCACGACATGGGCGTGGTTTCCGAACTCGCCGACCGCGTCATGGTCATGTATGCCGGCCGCGTGGTGGAGCGCGGCACGCGCAGTGAGTTGTTTTCCGATCCGCGACACCCTTATACGCGCGCGCTGCTTGGCTCGATCCCGCCGCTGACCGGCGCAAAACCGCGCCGTTTGCCGGCCATTCCCGGCTCGCCGCCGTCGCTGCTGCGGCTGCCGCAAGGCTGCGCCTTCGGTCCGCGCTGCCCGGTTCGCTACGAACCCTGCGCCGCCGACAAGCCAGGTCTCGGCGCCGGCGCGCATGCCGCCGCATGCTTTCGGGTGACGCAGGCATGAGCGAGCCGATGACAGAAACCCCTATCCTCGAAACGCGCTCGCTGGCAAAGCGGTTTTCGATCGGCAGCCGCTTTTCGGCCGAGGGCAGGCGGACGGTGCACGCGGTCGACAATGTCTCGCTGACGGTGCGGCACGGCGAAACGGTCGGGCTGGTCGGCGAATCCGGCTGCGGCAAGTCCACCCTGGCGCGTTGCCTGGTGCGGCTCTACGACATATCGGATGGCAAGCTGCTGTTCGAAGGCGACGACATCACCTCGAAGTCGCTGTCCGAGCTCAGGCCGCTCAGGCGCCGCCTGCAGATGGTCTTCCAGGACCCGTCGGCCTCACTCAATCCGCGCCGGCGCGTCGGCGACCTGGTCGGCGAGCCGCTGCGCATTCACACCAAGCTTTCATCCGCCGAGATCAAGAAACGCGTCGCCGAGCTGTTCGACCTGGTCGGGCTGCTGCCGGACCATGTCATGCGTTTCCCGCACGAGTTTTCCGGCGGCCAGCGTCAGCGCGTCGGCATCGCGCGGGCGATCGCGCTGAACCCGGATCTGGTCGTGCTGGACGAGCCTGTCTCGGCGCTCGACGTCTCGGTGCAGGCGCAGATCGTCAACCTGCTCGCCGATCTGCAGGAAAAGCTGAAGCTCACCTACATCTTCATCGCGCACGACCTCTCCGTGGTGCGTCAGGTCTCGACCCGTATCGCGGTCATGTATCTCGGCTCGATCGTCGAAGAGGGGCCGGCCGAAGAGGTGTTCGCAACCCCGTCTCACCCCTACAGCCAGGCGCTGATCTCGGCGGTTCCGGTCGTGGAGACGACGCCCAGTGGGACGCGCAAGCGAATCATCCTGACCGGTGACGTGCCAAGCCCGCTCAAGCCGCCATCGGGATGCCGGTTCCACCCGCGATGCCCGATCGCGGCGGATCGATGCCGTTCGGAACGCCCCGAGCTGAAGGAACATCGCAGCGGCCGCAAAGTGGCCTGCCACTTCCCAACGTTGGTCTGACTGCCGCTTCGGTAGCGTAGATCAGTTTTTGGCGATGGCGCCGACTTCGAGCGAATCGATGCGCTTCAGGCTCATGCCGACGACCGGCACCAGCTGATTGTTGACGCGCACGGCGATCGTCACGGTCATCGAATTGTCGTCGGGGACACGCGCCTGCATGACGCCGTTCAACTGCTTGCGATTGATGGTGAAGACGACCTTCTGGGGATCGACGACATTGCCGCCGACGATATCCATGCCGTCGCCGGTCGAACCGCCCATGAAGCTGCCGCGGTAACCGTCGCGGCCTTTGCGCTCAACGGTGGCCGACATCTTCTGCGTGAACATGCCGACCCGGCAACCGCCGTCGAGTGTCATCCCAACCCTGCCGTCAGGCGTAGAGCCGACGAAATTGCAGGTGAACTTGGTGTTCTTGTATTTGCCGGCGATAATCTCACCGGGACCGGCCCATGTGCCTTCGATGGAATGGAAGAACTGCTTGTCGGGTTCTGCTGCGAAGGCCTTTGCAACGAGGCCCAAAGGTGCGGCGATGGCAACTGCCGAAGACAGGACGCAGGACAAGATTACGCTTCTCATGGACGACACCCGGCACGGCAGAGTCTGCGGTTGGAACCTGAATGACCATGACCAAGATTGGTTAATGCTTCGTCACCGGCGCCGGCTTGGGTGTTTACCTTAACTGTCGTTCTGACCGTCCTTGCGTGACGCGAAAGAGGTCAGCGCCGACAGGAAATCGCCGAGGCCCGGCCGCTTGACGGCGATGAACGGCAAGGGCCGGGCGGTTTCCATCGCGGCGATGCCGATGCGCGCGGTCATCATGCCGTTGACGACGCCTTCGCCGAGCTTTGCCGACAGTTTCGCGGCAAGGCCGTGGCCGACGATCTGCTGCACGAAACTGTCGCCAAAGGCGATCGAGCCGGTCACCGCGAGATGAGCGAGCACGCCGCGCGCCAGCCGGAAGAAGCCGAGCGTGCCGGGGCGGCCGCCATAGAGTTCGGACAGCCGCCGGATCAGCCGGCCGGCCTCGAACACGACATAGGCGATATCGACGAGCGCGCGGGGACTGACCGCCGTTACCAGCGAGACACGCTTGGCGGCTTCGAGAATCATGATTTTGGCGCGAGCGTCGAGCGGCGACAGGATTTCGACCTCGGCGAGCCGCACCAGATTGGCGCCATCGATGATCTCGCCACGCAGCGCGGCAAGCGAGCGCCGGCCGGCCGCGGTCTCGGGTTTTGCCGCGACAAACGCCGACAGTTCGTCGACCAAAGCGCGGGCGGCCTTGGGATCGTCCCGCGCCACCGCGTCCAGGGCTCGCTTCTGCATTTTCTCGACTTCGGCGAGGCGGGCAATGGCGAGGAACTCGCGGATCAGGATGACGAACAGCGACAGAACCGCGATCGCGGCCATGCCGACCGCCAGCCAGCCCAGCCAGTCGGCGCGGGCGAACAGATTGCGGATGAGCTGGTCCGTCCACAGGCCGACCGCGAGCGAGACGAGCGCGCCGACCGCGCCGAAAAACAACCGGGCAAGCAGCGACCGCTTCCTTGGCGCGGTCGCCGGCGGTGGAGCCACTGCTTCGAGGTCCGGCTCGTCGAAGACGTCGATTTCCGAAGGGACCACCACCGCCACGTCGGCTTTCGTCGCGCGCAGCCTGCGCGCTGGTTGTTCTTCCGGGCGTCGGCTTCTTGGCGGTTGCGGGGTGAACTCTAGTTCGGGCTCGATGCGGAAGGCCGCGGGTTTGCGGGGCGCGGTCATGCCAGATGATCTCCGATCAGGAACTGCAGCGCGCGGTCGAGCCGGATATGCGGCAAGGACAGCGTGACGCCTTCAGCCGTGCGCTCGAGCTTCGGCGGGCGAAAGCGTACGAAACGGATCGCCGGCTCGTTATTCTCCGGCTCGGAAAGATCGAACACCGCATCGGCTTTTTCCGGTAAGTCACCGGGAAATATGGCGGTTTCGGTTTTTCCGTCGAACGTCTCACCGTTGATCCTTTCGCCCTTCAGCGGCGTTCCGATAATCACCGGCAATGTCTCGCGGCCTTGTTTGACGGTGCCTTCGCGGGTCGAGCGTACGGCCGCCATGGCGACGACATCGACATCCGCACCGCTGAAATTCGCTCGCGCCAGCGCCCGGTCGGTCAGCCGGCGCACGATCGCTTGCAGCCGATCATGGCTTTCATGGTGCAGATGGTCGGCCTTGGTCGCCGCCACCAGGATGCGGTCGATGCGGCGCGAGAAGAAGTCGGTCAGGAAATTGCCCCGGCCCGGCCGGAAGCAGGACAGGATCTCGGTGACGGCGCGCTCCAGATCGGCCATGGCGGCGGGGCCGGCATTCAACGCCTGCATGGCGTCGATCAGCACGATCTGGCGGTCGAGGCGGGTGATGTGCTCGCGAAAGAACGGTTTTACGACATGCGTCTTATAGGCCTCGTAGCGGCGCTCCATCATCGCCTGGAGCGAGCCGGAACGCGGCCGCCGCTCCGATCGCGTCATCAACGGCGCGAAGGTGAGCGCCGGCGAGCCCTCAAGGTCGCCCGGCATCAGGAAACGTCCGGGCGGCAGCGTCGAAAGCGCACGTTCGTCGAGCTTGCAGGCCTTGAGATAGGCGGCGAAGCTTTCGGCCAGCCGGCGCGCCGTCATCTCGTCGGCGTCGGCATCGGGGTCGACGGCGGATGCCAGCTCGCGCCAGGCCCGCGACAGGTCCGATCGGACGGGCAGGGCGGCCAGTTCCACCGCCTCGCGTGAAAAATCGGCGAAGGACTTGCCGAGCAGCGGCAGGTCGAGCAGCCATTCGCCGGGATAGTCGACAATGTCGAGCGAGAGCTTTCCGGCGGAGAACAGGCGATTCCAGCCGGAAGCGGATTCGTATTCGATGGTCAGCCGCAGTTCCGAGATGGCGCGCGTCGATTCCGGCCAGACGCGATCGTTGACCAGGGCGGCGACGTGATCCTCGTATTGGAAGCGGGGCACGGCGTCGTCCGGTTGCTCCTCGAGAAAAGCGCGGGCGACGCGGCCGGATTTCTGCGCCTCGAACAGCGGCAGGCGCCCGCCATGGATCAAATTGTGGACGAGGGCGGAGATGAAAACCGTCTTGCCGGCCCGGGAAAGACCGGTGACGCCCAGGCGCAAGGACGGAGAGAAGAGCCCGGCGGCCCGGCCCGACAGCGTGTCGAGCGCAATCCTCGCTTCGTCGGTGAAAGTGGTCAGCGATGATGCCAAATCATGTCTCTGGGTCACAGTTCAGGACCCGATATAGGCCCTGGTGCACCCGTTTGAAATGGTGTCAGAGGTCGGCGGGGGTGAGAAAGGCTTCGAGATAGCCATTGCCTTGCGCGGCTTCGGCAAGGTCGCCTGGAAAGCGCACCACGGCGAGGCCGGAGGTGGGAAAGCCATGGTTGAGCAGGCCGCGCGCGGTCTCGTCGCCATCGCCCGACACGGCCATGGCGAGGTCTTCCGTCATCGGATTGTGGCCGATCACCAGCAGCGAGGCGGCGACGCCGTTTTTTCGGATGATGTCGAGATAACCGGCGGCATCCTCGCTGTAGAGCGTGTCGAAAAACAGAACCCGACCGGTGTCGGTGCGCCCGGCAAGCCCTTCCAGCGTCTGCCGCGCCCGTTTGGCGTTGGAGCAAAGGGTGATGTCGGGCACGTAATCGAGCGCACGCATGGCCTCGCCCATAGCCTCGGCGTCGGCGATGCCCGATTCGTCCAGCGGACGGTCGAAGTCGCGCACACCTGGCAGCGCCCATCCGGCCTTGGCATGCCGCAACAGATAAAGTCTGCTCAAACCACCCCCCATGGTGCCGCCTTTGCTGGCAAACAACGATTAGTCATCAGAACCGCATCGTGCACAATGGCGGGCTTTCAACAACCGTGACGAATCACGGCCGGTTGGATTGCCGCCGCTGAAACAAAGCGCTCGCCGGGCCTTCCAACGGTGACTAACAATTGCGTGAAACTGTTGCCGATTGCGCTTGTGCAGCCCCTTGTCCGCGAATATATAGGCGCCAAATTTGGGGTTGTTGGGTGAGTCGTATGAACGATATCGTTACCGCCGATTACGTACCCTCCGAAGACGAGCCGTTCATGAACGAACGGCAGAAATCATACTTCCGTCAAAAGCTTATCACCTGGAAGAATGACATACTTCGTGAAGCGCGTGAAACCCTCGAAATCCTTCAGCAAGAAAACGCCAACCACCCCGACCTAGCCGATCGTGCCTCGTCCGAAACCGACCGCGCCATCGAATTGCGCGCCCGCGATCGCCAACGCAAGCTCATCTCGAAAATAGACTCCGCGCTGCAGCGCATCGACGAAGGCACCTACGGCTACTGCGAGGAAACCGGCGAGCCGATCGCGCTGAAGCGGCTCGATGCGCGTCCGATCGCGACGCTGTCGATCGAGGCGCAGGAGCGCCATGAACGTCGCGAGAAGGTTTATCGCGACGATTGAACGGGCTGCCGACAGCAGGATTGTTTGAAAAATGGCCGGGAATCCCGGCCATTTTTTGTTTGCGCGCGAAGCTTGCGGCTTTGAGGCGCTTCCGATTGGGTCAGGCTGAAGATCGATCGAACATACCGGTCAAACCTTTCCGGATTGCCCATATGCGCTGGCCGGCCCTTTTCGAAATGCGCCGCCAGCTGGGAAAGCAGCTCGATGTCGTTGCTGCCAAAATCGGGTTGATGCGAGCCTCTGCGGACGTCAACGAACATGACGCTGTCCCGCGTCTGGCCGTTTTCTTCGGCCCTTGGCCGTTCGGTCAGCGTTTGTGGCTGCCCAGTTCACCGAGAAGCTTGGTCATCTCGTCGTCAAGCGAGGGCCTGGCCACCGGCTTGGCAGGTGTGGTGTCTTCGTCGAGCGAGGCCTCGAGCTCGTGCATCAATGTGTCGTCGATGGATTCGTTGGCGGGTGGCGGCGTGTAGCGCGCGCTGCCGTTGGTTACGCCATAGGTGGGCAACGGCATGACCTTCGCGGTCGGCTGGCTCGGCGCTGCCGGCCTGGGCGCCGGCGCGGGGGCTGGCCGTGGCCGCGCGGCGGTCGCCGGCTGGGCGGCCGGCTGCGGCTGTTGTCTGGCTGGCGCCGGGGCGGGGGCCGGTTGCGGCGCCCGCGGGCGTGGCGCGGCCGCCTGTTGCTGTTGTTGGCCGCCGTCGCCTGTCAATGCCGGGCGACGTAGCGTCGCCAGCCTGATGTCGCGCTCGACGACGACATCGGTCGGTCCGCCGATCAGGATCAGATGCTCGATGTCGTCGCGACGCACCAGGACAAGCCGGCGATGGCTGTCGACGGCGGTGGCGTCCATGACGGCGAGCCGCGTCTTGCGGTTCCTGCCGCCGGCAACGAAGGTCCCGAAAGTCAGGTTGCGGACGACCTTGATGACGAGCAGCACGACGACCAGCAAAATGAGGGCCGCGAAGGTCCACAGGATTGCGGCGACATAACCCGGACCCGCCACGCTATCCAGCCACTGCAGCATCGGTGTGCACCCGTCACCTTTTTGAAGTGACGCGACACTAGACCGTGGTGGCAGCCCGCCGCAAGTTCGCTTCACCCATCGTGAACAGTTTGAAACATGAATCGTTGATTTTATCGGACATTTGCCGCCAAGGCCTTTTCCGCTACAGGAGAATGTGATTCAACCGGCCGTCCGCACCCGTCGGACACCGGAATCACACGCAGGGGGAACATGGCCAAGGAAGCGCGCGGCGATTTCTATCCGGTACCGATCGTCGACCAGAACACGCGTCCGGGCGCCGTCACCAGGCTCATCGTCTTCATCGTCGTCCTGACCGGCGCCGCGATCGTCTTCGGGCTGTTCCGCGAGCGGCTGGGCGACCCTTTCCTGCTCGGCATGCTCGGCGTGCTCGCCATGATCGGCGTCGGCTTCCTGTTCGCCACCGCCATCGGCTTCGTGCAGATCGCGCCGCGTTCGACGGGCGACGAGTTGTCGAAGGCCTTTGTCGACTCGATGTCGCAAGGCCTGCTGGTCACCGACACCAAAGGCCGTGTCGTCTATGCCAACCGGGCCTATGCCGACATGACAGGCGCGGAGTCGGCTGCCGATCTCAAGACGGTCGAGGGGTTGTTGTCGGATGTTCCCGAAGCCTCGATGACGATCTATCGGCTGGCCTCGGGCTTGCGCGACGGCCAGGCCGGCGACGGTGAGTTCCGACTGGCGCAGTCGATCAAGCCGGGCGCCGAACCCGGCGCGCGCTGGTATCGGGCGCGGGCCCGCGCCTTCAGCATGCCGGGGCAAAGGCTGCCGATGCTGGCCTGGCAGCTCGCCGATATCTCGCAGGAACGCGCCGAGCAGGAGCGTTTCTTCCTCGACCTGCAGAAAGCCATCGACCATCTCGATCACGCGCCGGCCGGCTTCTTTTCAGCCGACCAGGAAGGTCGCGTCACCTATATCAACGCCACGCTTGCCGAATGGCTCGGTATCGACCTTGCCTCCTTCACGCCGGGCGCCATCTCACTGCCTGAAATCATCGCCGGCGACGGTATGGCGCTGGTGCGGTCGGTGAAGGCCGACCCCGGCACGACGCGCAATGCCGTCATCGACCTCGATCTCACGACGATGGGCGGACAGGCGCTGCCCGTCCGCTTCATGCATCGCGTTTCGGCGAGCCGCGAGGGCGTCAACGGTCCGACCCGCACCATCGTGCTCAACCGCACCCAGGGCGAGGACGCTTCCGCCGAACTCAGGGCCTCGGAGGTGCGCTTCACCCGTTTCTTCAATTCGACGCCGATGGCGATCGCCGGCGTCGATGCGAGCGGGCGCATACTGCGCACCAACGCGCCGTTCCTGCAGCTGTTCTCGTCCGTCGTCGACCGCGACGCCGTCGACCGCCGGGTGCGGTTCGAGACCATCGTGCATGACAGGGACAGACCGGCTTTCGCCGGCGCCTTCGAGAAGGCGCGGCAGCGGCAGGCGAATATCGAGGCGATCGACTCCGTGCTGCCCGGCAACGAGGAACGCCACATCCGCTTTTACGTCAACGCCGTCGCCGACGGGGCTGCCGGTGATGGCGTGGAGGAAGCGGCGATCGTCTATGCGGTCGAAACCACCGAGCAGAAAGCGCTCGAAGGCCAGATGGCGCAGAGCCAGAAGATGCAAGCCGTCGGCCAGCTTGCCGGCGGCATCGCGCATGACTTCAACAATGTGCTGACCGCCATCATCATGGCGTCGGATCTTCTGTTGACCAACCACCGGCCGTCGGATCCGTCGTTCCCCGATATCATGAACATCAAGCAGAACGCCAACCGCGCCGCTTCGCTGGTGCGGCAGCTGCTCGCCTTCTCGCGCAAGCAGACGCTGCGGCCGGAAGTGCTCAATCTGACCGATGTCCTGGCCGATCTCAGGATGCTGCTTGCCCGGCTGGTTGGCAACGACATCAAGCTGAAGATCGACCATGGCCGCGACCTTTGGCCGGTCAAGGTAGATATCGGCCAGTTCGAGCAGGTGGTGGTCAATCTCGCCGTCAATGCCCGCGACGCCATGCCCGCCGGCGGCGATCTGACGGTGCGAACCCGCAATGTTTCGAACGAGGAGTGCAAGTCCTTCGCCTATCGCGAGCTGGCGCCGGCCGACTACGTGCTGGTCGAGGTCGAGGACACCGGCAGCGGCATCGCGCCGGACGTGCTGAAGAAGATCTTCGAGCCGTTCTTCACCACCAAGGAAGTCGGCAAGGGCACCGGCCTTGGTCTGTCGATGGTCTACGGCATCATCAAGCAGACCGGTGGTTTCATCTTCTGCGATTCCGAAGTCGGCAAGGGCACGGTGTTCCGCATCTTCCTGCCGCGGCATATCGCCGAGGTGAAGAAGCAGGGCGAGGCCGCCGATGCGCCGGCCAGCGCGGCGTCGGCTCCCGCCAAGGCGAGCGATGCCGCAAAAGACTTGTCCGGTTCGGCGACGGTGCTGTTGGTCGAGGACGAGGACGCCGTGCGCATGGGCGGTATGCGGGCGCTGACGTCGCGCGGCTATACCGTTCACGAGGCATCGTCCGGCGTCGAGGCGCTGGAGGTCTTCGAGGCGCTCGGCGGCAAGGTCGACATCGTCGTGTCCGACGTGGTGATGCCGGAGATGGATGGACCGACGCTGCTTGGCGAATTGCGCAAGCGTCAGCCGGACATCAAGTTCGTCTTCGTCTCAGGCTATGCCGAGGACGCCTTTGCCAAAAACCTGCCGGCCGACGCGCATTTCGGCTTCCTGCCAAAACCGTTCTCGCTCAAGCAGCTGGCGACGATCGTCAAGGACGTTCTGGAATCCTAATAAGCCAGCTTGCACATTGCATTGACCCTGCCATGATGGTGGCGGGGGTAGAGATGCATGAGTGGTAAGGTAGCGTGACGCCGCATATCGAGGCGGCCCGGGGAGACTATGCCGAAACGGTGTTGCTGCCGGGAGATCCCGAGCGTGCCCGATGGATGGCGGAAAATTTTCTGGAGGCGTCGCGCTGCGTGAACCGTCGCCGCGGCGCGCTTGGCTTCACCGGTCTTTACCGCGGCAAGCCGGTCAGCATCCAGGCAACCGGCATCGGCGTGCCGTCCTTGCTGATCTATGCCCATGAGCTGTTGTATTTTCACCGCGTCAAAACGTTGATCCGCACCGGCACCTGCGGCGGCCTGTCGCGAGATGTGCCGTTGCGCGGCGTCGTCATTTCCAGCGCCGTTCGCGCCGAGGGCGCAATGAGCGGGCAAGTCTTCGGGCTCTATAAGCCAGCCGGGCCGGACCAGGCCCTGCTTGCGCTGGCGGTGCGGCGGGCGGCCGAGCTTGGCATCGTCTGCAATGCGGGCCTTACAGTCTGCAGCGATGTGTTCCATCATCCCGACGGCAGGGCACGCTTCGATGAGCCGATGGCGCGCGGCGCGCTGGCGGTCGATATGGAGACCAGCGCGCTTTATCGCATCGCGGCGCATTTCGGTGCGCGTGCGCTATCGCTGCTCACCGTCGTCGACCATATCACCACCGGTGAACTCACCGATTATTCGGAGCGTCAGGCCTTGTTCTCCGATATGACCCGGTTGGCGCTCGAGGTCGCAAACGAGAGCTGAAGCCTCTTTGTCTTAACGCAATTCCAGACGGAAAACCGCTTACATTTTTCCGGGAATTGCTATTGCGTCAACTCCTTGCGCACGGCGGCGACTTCGCTGGCCGAAACCTCCGATGCGGCATTGCCCCAGCTGTTGCGCACATAAGTCAGGACGTCGGCGACCTCCTGGTCCTTCAGCCGCCAGGCGAGCGAAGGCATCGCGGGCGTCGTCGGTGCGTTTGCCGTGTGCACGGCCTGGCTGCCGGCCAGAACCAGCCGTGACAGGGTTTCGGTGCTGCCTTGCGCAACGATCGAATTGCCGGCGAGTGCGGGGAACAATGCGCCGGCGCCGGCGCCGTCGCCGCCATGGCAGGCCGAGCAATTGTCGCGGTAGACGGCTTCCCCCGTCACCATGCGCGCCTGCTCAGGCTTTGCCGGCGCGGCAACGACCGTGTCGGAGCCGAGGCTCTTCAAATAGACGGCAACCGCCTTCAGGTCAGCATCGGTCATCTTCGACGTTGAATTTTCAACGGCCTCCGCCATCGGGCCGGACGCGATCGAATGCGCGTTGACGCCGGTCCTGAGGTATTTGACCAGGTCATCCTCGGACCATTTGCCGAGGCCGGACCGGGCGCTGTTGGTGATGTCGGGCGCGAACCAGCCTTGCAGCGACGCGCCTTGCAGGAAGACGCTGTCCTGGTCGGCGCCGAGGAAGGATTTCGGCGTGTGGCAGGTGCCGCAATGACCGGCGCCCTGGACGATGTAAGCGCCGCGGTTCCATTCCGCAGACTTGGACGGATCGGGCGCAAAGCCGCCCTCGCTGAAATTGAGCAGGTTCCAGCCCCACATCGAAAAGCGGATGTTGAGCGGGAAGGGCAGCTGATTGGCTTCGACCTTGTTCGAGACGGGTTCGACCGTGGTCAGATAGGCCCACAGATCGGAAAGGTCCGGGTCGGTCATCTTCGTGTAGGCCGGGTAGGGCATCGCCGGATAAAGCCGCGCGCCATCATGGCCGATGCCGGTCTTCATCATATTGTGGAAGTCGGCTTCGCTCCAATTGCCGATGCCGGTCTCCGCGTCGGGCGTGATGTTGGGTGGGACCAGCGCGCCGAACGGCGTTTCCAGCGGCGGCCCACCGGCCAGCGACTTGCCGCCGGGCCTGGTATGGCAGCCGACGCAGTCGCCGAGCACGGCCTGGTACTGGCCGCGAATAATCTGGTCCGCCTGGTCTGCGGCGGTCGCGGGGCCAAGCGCCAACGTGGCAAGGCCCGTGGCAAAGGTGAGAGCGAGCGTCTTCATGCTTGCACCAATGGCGCGCCGGGATTGCGCAGATAATGGTTGCGGATGGCATCGGCGGCACGGAAGGCCAGCGCGCCGACCGTTCCCGTCGGGTTCTTGCCGGCATTCTGCGGGAAGGCGGAAGCGCCGATGACGAAGAGGTTTGGAACGTCCCAGCTCTGCAGATAGGTGTTGACGGCGCTGCGCTTGGGGTCGATGCCCATGATCGCGCCGCCGGTGTTGTGCGTGCTCTGATAGGGTACGCTGTCCCACCCTTTCTTGCGCCGGCCAACCGCATATTGTTTGCCGCCGAGCTTTTTGGCGATCTCCTCCATGCGATCGCAAAGATAGTTCGACATGCGAATATCATTGTCCGGAAAATCGAAGGTCATGCGCATCAGCGGCCGGCCGAAGCGGTCCTTGTAGGTCGGATCGAGATCGAGATAGTTGGTACGCGTGGCATAGCTGCTTCCCTGCGAGGAGAAGGAAAGCGTGCTCTTGTAGCCCTGGACTGTCGCCTTCTTCCAGGCGCTGCCCCATTTCGGCGTGCCGGGCACCGTCGGACGGGTACCGATCGGGCGGCCGTTGGTCGGGATGCAGTTGATGCCGGCGCCGCCGACGAAATCCAGCGGCCCATGGTCGAAGGCATCGCCATTATAGTCGTCGATGGTCTGGCCGAGCGCGCCGGCGGCGATGAAGGGGTTGAAGTTCTTGTCGTCGAAGAAGACCTGGGTGCCGGCATTGGTCTGGTAGCAATAGTTGCGGCCGACCGTGCCTTCGCCGCTGCCGGGATCGTAGATCCTGCCGATGCCGGACAGCATCATCAGCCGCACATTGTGCAGGCCGTAGGCGCACAGAAGTACCAGATCGGCCGGCTGGAAAAATTCCTCGCCGGAGGAGTCGATATAGGTGACGCCACGCGCGGACTTGCCGCCGGTGTGAAGATCGACATGCAGCACCTCGCTGTCGGTGCGGACCTCGAAATTCGCCTTCTTCATCAGCACCGGCAGGACAGTCGTCTGGGCGCTGGACTTGGAATAGTTGGCGCAGCCGAAGCGCTCGCAAAAGCCACAGAAGGTGCACTGGCCAAGTGTCACGCCAAGCGGATTGGTGTAAGCGCGCGACATGTTCGCGGACGGCGTCGGGAAGGGATGCAGCCCCATCGACCGGCCGGTCTCGGCAAACAGCGTCGGCGCATAGGTCATATCCATGGGCGGGTTGGGATAATCGCGCGAGCGCGGATCCTCGAACGGATTGCCGCCTTGCTGCAATTGCCCCTTGATGTTGCCGGCCTTGCCGGAGATGCCGGCCAGATATTCGAACTGGTCGTAGTAGGGCTCCATCTCGGCGCCGGTCACACCCCAGTCCTCGAGCTGGAGATCGGCGATGCGGGCGGCGCCATACCTGTTCGTGAGATTGGACTTGATCTTGAAGTCAGAATCCCAGAACCGCCAGGTATGGCCGTTCCAGTGGACGCCGGCGCCGCCGACGCCGTTGCCGGGCAGGAAGGAGCCGAAATCGCGCATGGGCAACGCCGTCTGCGACGGGTCGTTGCGCATGGTCATGGTTTCGACGGTGGGCTGCAGGAAGAGATCGCGCCGGACCGAGTAGCGCAACTCGTCCTGCATGTAGCCGATGTTGAAATCGGTGGCGGTGTCGCGCCAGGGCCCGCGTTCAATGGCAAGCACGTCGAGGCCCTGGTCGGTCAGCTCATTGGCAAGGATGGCTCCGGTCCAGCCGAGGCCGACGATGACGACATCCTTGCGCGGCAATATCCTCGTCATCGGTCAAGCTCCCTTGCTCAGCCATTCCGGACGCCCGCTGATCGAGACGGACGGCAGCGGGTAGGGCTGATTGTGTTTGGCGACATGGTCGCGGTAGTCGTAGCGCGCGCCGGGAAAGCCCAGCATGCGCCAGGACACCATCTCCTTGTTGCCGCCATAGACTGGATCGGCGAAGAAACCTTCCATCGTATTCTGCAAGAGCAACGCGAAGAATCCCGCAGCCTTGACGCTGTTCGGAAGCTCGACCTTGCCGGCCTCCATGGCGGTCAAAAACGCATCCTGATCCTCGGGCTTGAGCTCGACGAAGGTCTTGCCGTCGCGCTGCTTGAGGAAGGCGTCGATAGCGGCAAGACCGGCGCGGTAGCGCTGCGCCGGATTGGCTTCGCCCTGATAGCCCTGAGTCGGCAGCCCGGGCAGGAACGGCCCTTGCGTGTAAAGCCGGCTCGAGCTTCCAAAGGCGCCCGTCAGCTGCCGGTCGATATAGACGGCGCAACCCGCCTCCTTGCCGCCGATGCTGAGATCGTCATGCGGGACAAGGCGATCGACAATGGCCTCGACCAAAGCTGCCTCCTGCGGCGTGAAGAACTGCCATCCGCCGGCGGTCACCTGCGTCGGCGGATCCGACGCCATGGGCTCCCAGGGCAGGGCGCCCGAGATCGTTCGCGCCAGGCTGACCGCCGGGGCGGTGACGGTGAGCATGGCGACCGAGGAGAGGAAAAGGCGCCGGTTCATCCGATAGCGTTCGCTCATATTAGGGCCCCTGCAAATAAAGGTGCATGGCTCGGGAAGTCACGCCCAAGTTAAAAGGTGACAAAAGCCGTAAAGTTCAAGCCGCATAGCTCGATTTGTTGACAGCGTGCGGAAAGATAGACTGTCCGTCAAGCGCATTGACAAATTGTTAGTTGGGCCTGTCGTCGCTGGTCGGTTGTGCCTGTGCTTGAGATCGCCGCAACAACTCACGGGCGCGCGGATCGTTCCGCTGCCTTCGCCTGTCCAGGAAAAGTTATCCGTACCGCCGCTCAGGCGGCTTCCTGCTTCATCTGAGACTGTTCCTCGATGCTCGGGCGATGCCCGCGCAAATAGAGCGCGCAAGTGGTGCGCAGCATGGAGGCGAAGTTCGGGATCTGGCCATTGATCTCGATGGCCTCGTCATAGAGCTTCGAAATGAATTTCGGCGTCGTCAGTCCCTGGCTGTCGGCGATCTCGTCGAGGAGACCCCAGAACGTCGCCTCGAGCTGGATGCTGGTCGAATGTCCGTCGATGCGGATCGACCGGTTGATCTGCCGGTAGCCTTCCGGGTCCTGCCCGGCGAAGACTCTGCACATCGGTAACCTCCCGTTTTTGTTTATCTTGGGCGCCGATTGGATGGTTGGCGCCTTTTGAACACTGCCTGCATCTGCAATCTTCGGCCTGAGAGCCGGCAACGGCAATCAGACTTTCGTCCTTAGGCCTGCTACCTCTTTGAAAACCGCGGCGACACTAGCCGTTTTCCAGCCGCATGCGTGGTAATCGGCTGCCACCACCTTTTTTCGCCGGCGCGCATAATCCTCTCCGAAGCACCAGAAGCTGCGGAGTCCGATTTGGCGAAGACGATCCATTCCATGATCAGGGTTCTCGACGAGGCCCGGTCGGTCGAGTTCTACAACAAAGCCTTTGGCCTCGAGGTTGCGCAGCGGCTCGATTTCGAAACCTTCACGCTCGTCTATCTCAGCAATTCGGACTCGCGCTTCGAGGTCGAGCTGACCGTGAACAAGGGGCGTACCGAGCCTTATGTGCTCGGCGACGGCTATGGCCATCTCGCGGTTTCGGTCACCGACCTCGACAGCGAGCACGACCGGATCGGCGCGCTCGGCTTCAATCCGAAGAAGATCGTCGACTTCAACCACGACGGAGCGCTGATCGCCCGCTTCTTCTTCATCGAGGATCCCGACGGCTACAAGATCGAGGTCCTGCAGCGAGGAGGGCGCTTCCAATAGGGGATATGGCCGCGCAGGGGCGCGGCGCCAGCAACGGCACTCTCAGGGGTGCGAACAGCAAGCAGGGAGGAAATCATGGTTACAGTCTACGAAAAGAAGCCGGGCCTTTCGCGGCGCGAGCTTCTCAAACGCGGTGGCGTCGGTGCGTTGCTTGTCATTTCCGGCAGCGCCGTTATCAGCCCGGAACATGCCTGGGGTCTGGAAACCTCGGCTTTGAAGCCGGAAACGATGGCGACGCTGATCCAGGTGGCGCGCGACATCTATCCGCACGACCAGGTGCCGGACAGATATTACGCCATCGCCGTCAAGGGCCATGACGAGACGGCCGCCAAGGATCCTGCCCACAAGGAACTGATCGAGAAGGGGATCGCCGAACTCGACAAGAAGGCCGGCAAGGGCGGCTATCGCGGGCTTGGCTGGGAAGAGCAGCGTGTGGCGCTGCTCACCGACATCGAGAAGACGCCCTTCTTCCAGGCGGTGCGCGGCGGCCTCGTCGTCAGCCTCTACAACCAGAAGGAGGTGTGGCCGATCTTCGGCTACGAGGGCGAGTCCTACTCCAAGGGCGGCTACATCGCGCGCGGTTTCAACGACATCGAGTGGCTCTGAGCCGCTCTGTCTTGGCACCGCTTTTTGACCGATTTCATGGGAGGAAACCATGGCAGCACAATTTGATCTCAAGAACGACGGCGTGGTCGTCATCATCGGCTCCGGCGCCGGCGGCGGCACGCTCGGCAATGAACTGGCGCAGAAAGGCATCGATGTCGTCATCCTCGAAGCCGGCGCCCGCCACGAGTATGAGGACTTCATCAATGACGAGTGGGATTCGTTTGCCCAACTCGCCTGGAAGGACAAGCGCACCACATCCGGCGAGTGGCGCGTGGCCAAGGATTTTCCAAACCTGCCGGCCTGGATCGTCAAATCGGTCGGCGGCTCGACCACGCATTGGGCGGGCGCCTCGCTGCGCTTCCAGGAGCATGAGTTCAAGACGGCAACGACGTACGGCAAGGTGAAGGGCGCCAACCTTCTCGACTGGCCGGTGACACTGGCCGAAATGGAACCCTATTACGCCAAGGCCGAGGCCAAGATGGGCGTGACTGGCACCAATGACTGGCCGCGCCTGCCCGGCAACAACAATTTCAAGATACTCAAGGCCGGCGCCGATAAGCTCGGCTACAAGGAATGCCACACCGGCAACATGGCCATCAATTCGGTGGAGCGCGACGACCGCAATTCCTGCCAGCAGACCGGCTTCTGCTTCCAGGGCTGCAAATGGGGCGCCAAATGGTCGACGCTCTATACTGAGATCCCCAAGGGGGAGGCGACCGGCCATCTCGAAGTGCGGCCGAATTCCATGGTGGTCAAGATCAACCACGACGCGTCCGGCAAGGTCACCGGCGTCGTCTATGCCGACAAGGACGGCAAGCTGCAGGAGCAGAAGGCCCGCATCGTGGCGGTGGCCGGCAATTCGATCGAGAGCCCGCGCCTGCTCCTGAATTCAGAGTCGTCGAAGTTCCCGCATGGGCTCGCCAATTCGTCGGGGCAGGTGGGCAAGAACTACATGCGCCACACCACCGGCTCGGTCTACGCCATCTTCGACAAGCCGGTGCACATGTATCGCGGCACGACCATGGCCGGCATTATCCGCGACGAGGCGCGGCATGACCCATCGCGCGGCTTCGTCGGCGGCTACGAGTTCGAGACGTTGTCGCTCGGCCTGCCGTTCATGGCTGCCTTCCTCAACCCCGGCGGCTGGGGCCGCTCTTTCACCACCGCGCTCGACCATTACGACCACATGGCGGGCCTCTGGATCGTCGGCGAGGATATGCCGCGCGAGGAAAACCGCATCACGCTGCACAAGGACGAAAAGGACGAGCACGGCATGCCGATCGCCGACGTGCATTTCGACGATCATCCCAATGACGAGGCGATGCGCAACCATGCCTACAAGCAGGCCGCCGCACTTTACGACGCGGTTGGCGCGACGCGCTCGTTCCCGACGCCGCCTTATCCCTCGACCCACAATCTCGGCACCAACCGAATGAGCGCGAAGGCGGAAGACGGCGTCGTCAACCAGCATGGCCAGACGCACGACATCAAGAACCTGTTCGTCTCCGACGGCAGCCAGTTCACGACGGGTGCGGCCGAAAATCCGACGCTCACCATCGTGTCGCTGGCGATCCGCCAGGCGGAATACATCGCCGCCCAGATGTCGGAGAAGACCATCTGAAGCGGTTCGGCGTTGCCGCCGACCGCTCCAGCTATTTCGTTTGACGCAATTTCGGACGGAAAACCGCGAAGCACTTTTCCTGGAATTGCGTAGACCTCCCCGACTGCCTGCTGGCGCGGGACCCGACAGGGTTCCGCGCCTTTTTTATGAGGTCAGCCCTTGGTGCAGGTCGACGCGGTGAAGGCACCGTCGGGCTGCTTCATGATGATATCGAAGGAAGGGGCGCTCTGGCCGTCCAACGTCGCCTGCGTCATCGAAAGCGAATTGCCGCCGGCGGTGTAGCCGCCGAGCGGACCGAGCCAGCTGATCTCGCCATTGGCATCCATCTGATAGTTGTAGGCCTGCGGCGCGCTGCCGAAGGTGACCGGGCCGCTATAAAGGTTGCCCTTGATGGTGATGTCGCCGAGGTTGATGAACAGGCCGAGCAGATAGACTTCGCAGTGATAGGTCCCGTCCGGCAGCTTGCCGTCGGCGAAGTCGGCGCGCGCGCCGCTGGCGGCAGACATGAGAATCAGGAAGCTCAGAATAAAGCGGGAGGCCATGGCGTCGCTCGTTTGCAGGGCGACCTTGCCTCATTTGGCCGTGACCCTGCAACAGGGCTGCGCAGGCCATTTTCACGCATATGATGAAACTTAGAGCAGTTTTGCCAATTGGGCAAAATCTAGGCAGCGGTGCGTAAACTTTTCTCAATCTTTCCGCGCTGCAGCAGGTTGAGACATTTCAAGAATATAATATAAGCTGCTGTAAACACTATATTATCTCATAAAATTCTGCGATGCCATTCCGTCTGGCACGTCGCTTGCAAGTCTATGGTGCGGTGCAAACAACCAGCTTGGGAGCGTGTCATATGAGGGGTAATTTCGCGAAAATAACAAAAATCGTATCGGCAGGAGTCGTCGCGGCCGGCCTGCTGGCGTCGGCTTCCGCAAAGGCCGCGGAAGACACGATCAAGGTCGGCATCCTGCATTCGCTGTCGGGGACCATGGCGATTTCGGAGACGACGCTGAAGGATGCCATGCTGATGCTCATCGAGCAGCAGAACGCCAAGGGCGGCCTGCTCGGCAAGAAGCTCGAGGCTGTGGTCGTCGATCCGGCCTCCAACTGGCCGCTGTTCGCTGAAAAGGCGCGCGAGCTCATTTCGAAGGACAAAGTGGCGGCGGTGTTCGGCTGCTGGACCTCGGTGTCGCGCAAATCGGTGCTGCCGGTGTTCTCCGAGCTCGACAACATCCTGTTCTACCCGGTCCAGTATGAGGGCGAGGAAAGCGAGCGCAACGTGTTCTACACAGGTGCCGCTCCGAACCAGCAGGCCATTCCGGCGGTCGACTATCTGATGAGCAAGGATGGCGGCTCGGTGAAGCGTTGGGTGCTGGAAGGCACCGACTACGTCTATCCGCGCACCACCAACAAGATCCTCGAAGCCTATCTGAAGTCCAAGGGCGTCGCGGCCGAAGACATCATGACCAACTACACGCCGTTCGGCTTCTCCGACTGGCAGACCGAAGTTTCGGCGATCAAGAAGTTCGGTTCGGCCGGCAAGAAGACCGCCGTCGTTTCGACCGTCAATGGTGACGCCAATGTGCCGTTCTACAAGGAACTCGGCAACCAGGGCATCAAGGCCGAGGACATCCCGGTCATGGCTTTCTCCGTTGGCGAGGAGGAGCTTGCCGGTCTCGACACCAAGCCGCTGGTCGGCCATCTCGCCGCCTGGAACTATTTCGAGAGCGTCAGCACACCCGAGAACAAGAAGTTCATCTCCGACTGGCACAAGTTCATCAAGAACAACAAGCGCACCACCAACGACCCGATGGAAGCCCATTACATCGGCTTCAACATGTGGGTGAAGGCGGTTGAAAAGGCCGGCACCACCGACCCGGACAAGGTCATCGACGCCATGGTCGGCGTTTCGGTGCCGAACCTGACCGGTGGCTACTCGACGATGATGCCGAACCACCACATCACCAAGCCGGTGCTGATCGGCGAAATCCAGGCCAATGGCCAGTTCGAAACGGTTTCGAAGACGCCGGGCCTGGTGATGGGCGACGAATGGTCAGACTATCTGCCCGACTCCAAGGACCTGATTTCCGATTGGCGCGCGCCGCTCAGCTGCGGCAACTTCAACGTCAAAACCGGCAAGTGCGGCGGCAAAGGCACGAACTGATCCTCCCCGGACTGGACCTCCGGGTCCATGTCCAAGACCGCGCGCGTCCGGACGGTTTCCTCCACTGTCCGGACGCCCACTTCAACCTTCAAGGGTCGTCAAAAACCGATGAAGATTTTCCATGCGATGGGCCTGACGCTCTTGCTCCTGCTGACGACGTTGTCGGCTTCGGGTGCCGCGGAAGCCGATCTGCGTGCCATTATCGCCAAGTTCGCTACGGTAACCGACTTTTCCGAGACAGGAGCTGTCGTTCAGGAGTTGACAGCCACGGGCGATCCAGCGGTCGAACGGCCGCTTGCTGCCTTGGCGGACGGCAATCTTTACATTCGCACGGCCGACTCGATGGTGTTTGTCGGCAAGGAAGGCGACGAAAACGTCCAGCTATTCGATCCGCTGAGCGGCGAGGCAGCGGGCGAGGCCTCCGAGGACGACATCACCAAGGTCAGCGTCAACAACACGTTGCGCCGCGCCATCCGCGATGCATTGGGCACGTTGACGCTTGGCTCCAAGGATCCGACTGTCCGCATCGCCGCCGCCGACACCATGTTCAAGACGCCGGACGCCGCCAATATCGGGCCGCTCGACGCAGCGATCGCCAGTGAAAGCGTGGCGAGCGTCAAGGCCGTGCTGGAGCAGGCGCGTGCTGCTTCCATACTGGTTTCAGACAAGCCCGAAGCGGACAAGCTCGCCGCAATCGCCCTCATCGGCGCGCGTGGCGACCGCAGCGCGGTTTCGATCCTCACCTCCGTCGAGGCCAACGCCTCCGGAACGGTCAAAGACGCGGCGACGGCGGCAATCGCCGGCATCAATTCGAGCCTGGCGCTCTGGGATGCCGGCCAGAACATCTGGTACGGGATTTCGCTCGGATCGGTGCTGCTGCTGGCCGCGATCGGGCTCGCCATCACCTTTGGCGTCATGGGCGTCATCAACATGGCGCATGGTGAGATGGTGATGCTGGGGGCCTACACCACCTTCGTCGTCCAGCAGGTGATCCGAACCTCGTTTCCTGGCCTGTTCGACTGGTCGCTGATCATTGCGCTGCCGCTTGCCTTCCTGGTCGCGGCGTTTGTCGGCCTGGCCATCGAGCGCGGCATCATCCGCTTCCTCTACGGCCGTCCGCTGGAGACATTGCTGGCCACCTGGGGCGTGTCGCTGATCCTGCAGCAGGCGGTGCGCACCATCTTCGGGCCGACCAACCAGGAGGTCGGCAATCCGTCCTGGATGTCGGGCTCGTTCGACGTCGGCCAGCTGGCGGTCACCTGGAACCGGTTGTGGATCCTGGTCTTCGCGCTCTCGGTGTTCGGCGTGCTGCTCTATGTCATGAAGCGCACGTCCTGGGGGCTGCGGATGCGCGCTGTCACCGCCAACCGCCGCATGGCTGCTTCCATGGGCATCAGGACGCCGTGGGTCGATGCGCTGACTTTCGCGCTTGGATCCGGCATTGCGGGCATTGCCGGCGTGGCGCTCAGCCAGATCGACAATGTCTCGCCCAATCTCGGTCGCGGCTACATCATCGACAGCTTCATGGTCGTCGTCTTCGGCGGTGTCGGCAATCTCTGGGGCGCGCTTGTCGGCGCCTTCTCGCTCGGCATCGTCAACAAGTTCCTGGAACCCTATGCCGGCGCCGTGCTCGGCAAGATAGTCGTCCTGGTGCTGATCATCCTGTTCATCCAGAAACGCCCGCGCGGCCTGTTCGCGCTCAAGGGCAGGGCGGTGGAAGCATGATCACGCAGCGCTTCTTCGGCGCCGAGCGCCGCATCGCCATCACCATCTTCATCCTGCTGGCGGCGGCCATCGTCGTGCCGGTGCTCAATCTCGCCGTGTCGCCGGCCAGCGCCTTCTACATCCCGTCCTACATGGTGGCGCTGACGGGCAAATATCTCAGTTACGCGCTGCTGGCGCTCGCGCTCGATCTTGTCTGGGGCTATTGCGGCATCCTTTCGCTCGGCCACGGCGCCTTCTTCGCGCTCGGCGGCTATGCGATGGGCATGTATCTGATGCGTCAGATCGGCTCGCGCGGCGTCTACGGCAACCCGATCCTGCCCGATTTCATGGTGTTCCTGAACTACAAGGAGTTGCCCTGGTTCTGGACCGGTTTCGACCATTTCTGGTTCGCGGCGCTGATGGTGCTGGCCGTGCCCGGCCTTCTCGCCTTTATCTTTGGCTGGTTCGCGTTCCGCAGCCGCGTCACCGGCGTCTATCTTTCGATCATCACCCAGGCGATGACCTATGCGCTGCTGCTCGCCTTCTTCCGCAACGACATGGGTTTCGGCGGCAACAACGGCCTGACCGATTTCAAGGACATTCTGGGCTTCAACGTACAGGCCGATGCGACGCGCTCGGCGCTTTTCGCCGCGAGCGCGGTGACGCTCGCACTCGCCGTGTTGCTCACCTGGGCAATCGTCGGTTCCAAATACGGCAAGCTGCTGATGGCGGTGCGCGACGCCGAGAGCCGCACCCGCTTCCTTGGCTGGCGGGCGGAGAACGTCAAGCTGTTCGCCTTCACCGTCTCGGCGGTGATGGCCGGCATCGCCGGCGCGCTCTACGTGCCGCAGGTCGGCATCATCAATCCCGGCGAGTTCGATCCGGCCAACTCGATCGAGGTGGTGATCTGGACCGCCGTCGGCGGGCGCGGCACCATCGTCGGGCCGATCATCGGCGCGCTGCTCGTCAATGCCGGCAAGTCCTGGTTCACCGGTATGCTGCCGGAATACTGGCTGTTCGCGCTGGGCGGATTGTTCGTCGCCGTCACCTTGCTGCTGCCCAAGGGTATCGTCGGCATGTGGGATTCCTGGCGCGGCAATGCCCGAGCGATGCGCGCGGCCTCGGTCGCCGCCGAAGCCGGCATCGACACGGAAGAACCGAAGATCGTGCGCTCCGCCGCGACCGCGCCAGGCACCTGGTCGGCCTCCGGCCCCGAACCGCAGCCGGCGGAGTGAGCGACCCCATGAGCAAAACGAACACCATCCTCTATCTCGACGGCGTCTCGGTCTCCTTCGACGGTTTTCGCGCCATCAACAATCTGTCGCTGGTGCTCGACAAGGGCGAGATGCGGGCGATCATCGGCCCCAACGGCGCCGGCAAAACGACGATGATGGACATCGTCACCGGCAAGACGCGGCCCGACCAGGGCGAGGTGTTCTTCGACGGCGAGATCGATCTGACCCGCCATGACGAGGCCGAGATCGCCATGATGGGCATCGGCCGCAAATTCCAGAAGCCGACCGTCTTCGAAAGCCACACGATCGAGGAAAACCTGATGCTGGCGCTGAAGGGGCCGCGTTCGATCTTTCCGGCGCTGTTCCATCGCCGCTCCGCCGGGGAGACGCGCCAGATCGACGATATCCTCGGCATCATCCGGCTTGGCGACAAGCGCGACGAGCTCGCCGCCAATCTCAGCCATGGCCAGAAGCAATGGCTGGAGATCGGCATGCTGCTCGCCCAGGATCCAAAACTTTTGCTCGTCGACGAGCCGGTCGCCGGCATGACCGACGCCGAGACCGAGGAGACCGCGCGCCTGCTCAAGGACATTGCGCGCGACCATTCGGTGATCGTGGTCGAGCACGACATGCATTTCGTGCGCGAGCTCGGCGTCAAGGTCACCTGCCTGCATGAGGGTTCGGTGCTGTCGGAAGGCACGCTCGATTTCGTCTCGGCCGACGAGCGTGTCGTCGAAGTCTATCTGGGGAGATGAGCATGGTGTGGCGCGTGCAATTCCATAGCTTCGATCTGTCGTTTCTCCGGTTCTGGAGAAGGCGCTGACATGCTCGAAGTTTCCAACGCGACGCTCCACTATGGCGCCGCCCAGGCGCTGCGCGGCGTTTCGCTTAAAGCCGGCGCCGGCAAGATCACTTGCGTGCTCGGCCGCAACGGCGTCGGCAAGACCAGTTTGATGAGATCGATCGTCGGCCATCACCGGCTGACGAGCGGAAGCGTTGCCTTCGAGGGGAAGGCGCTCGACCGGAGCGCGGCGTATGATCGCGCCCGGTCGGGCATCGCATTCGTGCCGCAGGGCAGGGAAGTGTTCCCGCTGCTGACGGTGCGCGAGAACCTGGAATCCGGTTTCTCACCACTCAAGCGCGCCGACCGCAATATACCGGCGCATGTCTTCGAGCTGTTTCCGGTGTTGAAGCAAATGCTTGGACGTCGCGGCGGCGATCTCTCCGGCGGCCAGCAGCAGCAGCTTGCCATCGGCAGGGCGCTGGTGATGCGGCCGAAGCTGCTTGTGCTCGACGAGCCGACCGAAGGCATCCAGCCTTCGATCATCAAGGATATCGGCCGCGCCATCCGCTATCTGCGCGACCAGGCCGGGATCGCCGTGCTCCTGGTCGAGCAGTATCTCGACTTCTGCCGCGAGCTTGCCGACGAGGTCAACATCATGGATCGCGGCCAGATCGTCCATACCGGGCCAGCCGAGGACCTCGACCGGGCCGATGTTCGGAAGTTTCTGACAGTCTAAAGCGGCCGCTCGACTTCGCCTAGATCGCTAAACGACGGTCAGTCCACTATTTCCTCCACGCAACCCTGTCTAACTCTGGCGCGCTCAATAGCGCATGCTAGTCTTTTCTTGGCCTTGGTGAGTCGGCCGCTTTCCGTACCAGTCGCAGATGAACGGGGAAGGCCTGGCTCGGCCCGCAAGTTTCACGCAAGCCAGTCCTCCTAGCTTCCCCGCAGTGATTGTCGGTCAATGCGTCCAAAAAGAATCTTGCCAGGGGAAAAGGCGATGGAGCGTTTTGTCGAGGACTATCAGAAACGGCGCCTCACCGAGCGCGTCGATATCATGACGGCGATCAACATCCTGATGTCGCAGGGCTTTGACGAGGATGATCTGCTGGATGAAATAACCAAGGTTTTCTACGTCGATCTCGATGCCTTCTACGACGTGATATCACGCCATTGAAGGCTTGAGCTTAGCTTGAACTAGCCGGCGCGGCGGAAGTCGAGCACGCGGTTGCGGCCGCCGCGCTTGGCGGCGTAGAGCGCCTTGTCGGCGGCGCTGAGCACCTTGTCGAAGCTTACGCCTTCATTGCTGCCGAAAGCGAAGCCGGCGCTGACCGTGCATCTCATCTGGCCCGTCTCCGTTTCAATCGTGCGCACGGCCAAGGCTGCCCTGATCCGCTCGGCAGTGGCCTCGACCATCTCCGGCATGGTGCGCTTCAGCACGAGAGCGAATTCCTCGCCGCCCATGCGCGCGGCGATGTCGTTGGGGCGCAGGCTGGCCGTCAGCTCCGCGGCAAAGACCTTCAGCACCTCGTCGCCGGCGGCGTGGCCGTATTGGTCGTTGATCGCCTTGAAGCCGTCGAGATCGAAAACCACGACGGCCGTGAAAGCGCCGACAGGCGTTTTGCCATGCAGGTCGAACAGCGCGCGGCGGTTGAGCAGTCCGGTCAGCGCATCGGTTTGCGCCTCGCGCTGGTGATGGCGGGCGATCCGGCCCTGGTTCAGCGCCAGCGACAGCCCACCGATGCCGGTCATCGCGGCGATGACAATGACGAGGTTCAGATCTTCCGCCCAGTTGCTCGGCGCGTGGCCGAGGACAAGCTTGCCACCCAACACCAGCATGGCCGAGCACAAAACGAAGGATGCGGCGGTCAGCGAATAGAGCAGCGCCACGCCGATAAGATGCACAGGCGCTTCGCGCCGACCCCGCCAATATTCATAGGCAGTGCCGAACAAAAGCAGCGCGGCGAAGAAATTCTCCGATATGAAGCCCAGCCCATCATAGCCGAGCGCCATGGGCGGCAAGGTGAAGGCAAAGGAAATACCGGCGCCGAGCACGATGCGCGGCAATGGCGAGCGGCCGGTCCTGAACTGATGCGAGGCGCCGAGCATCACGGAGAAGCCGAGCAGAAGCAAAGCGAGCGTCGCCACGCCAAGCGCCGGTCCGGGCTTGGCGATATAGGCGTCATAGACGAAGACCTCGCCAACCACCACCATAACGCTGATCGCCCATGTCAGCAGGAACTTGTCGGTACGAGCGGTCAGCCAGGTTCCGAACAACGTCAGGCTGAGGCAAGCGGCAGAGAAGCCGACGGCCAGAAGCAGCGAGTTGTAGTCGAGCAGCATGCACGCGTCCTTGCCGGCGCCGGGTCTCTGCAACCTGGCGTAGGTACATTAGTGCAGCAAGGAAGTATCGATTACGTTACGATAGCCGCGAAGATGCGAGGGTTTTGCCGCTTATGCCAGGGCGACTTAGGATGCCAAGCGCTTGGCATTGATCTCCGTGCGCTTGCTCTCTTTGCTAGGCCGTCACCCGTTTCATCAGCGCCATGGCGCCGAAGGGCGCGCGCACCTTGCCCTCAGTGATGAAATAGACGAACACGTCGCGCGGCTTGACCGGCGCATCGATCTTGGCATCGGCGCGCGGCAGGTCTGCGGGCTGCTTGCCTTGCGCCCAGGTCTTGACCCGCGCCGCCCATTCGTCGAGGCCTTTCGGCGTGTAGCAGTCGGGATTGTCGTCGCTGCCCGTCTGCAACCGTGCGTAGATGAAGTCGCCGGTGACGTCGGCAATCGCTGGATATTTCGCGTGGTCGGCATAGACGATCGCGGCGTTGTATTTTCGCGCAAGCGCTGGGAATTCCGGCACGATAAAACTGTCGTTGCGCACTTCGAGCGCGTGGCGCAGCGCGACGCCGTCCTGCTTTTCCGGCAGCAGTTTTAGAAACGCTTCGAAATCATCCGGATCGAATTTCTTCGTCGGCGCGAACTGCCACAGGATCGGGCCGAGTTTTTCGCCGAGCGCGGCGACGCCTGAGCCGAGGAACCGCATCATGGATTCCCCAGCCTCGCTAAGCACGCGTCGGTTGGTGACGAAGCGGTTGCCCTTCAGCGAAAAGACGAAGCCCGCCGGCGCATCGCCCGCCCATTTGACGAAGGTCGGCTCCTTGAAGCTCGAGTAATAGGTGCCGTTGACCTCGATGCTGGGCACCTGTCGGCTGGCGTAGTGGAGCTGCTTGGCCTTGGCGAGCTTGTCCGGATAGAAGGACGTGTCCCAGGGCTCGAAGGTCCAGCCACCCATGCCCGAGCGGATTTTTCCTTGGCTCATCGTCTTCCTCCTCCGTGTTTCAAATGCGGTCAGGCCGCCTTGGCGACCGGCTTCACCATATCGACCAATATCCATCCTGGCCGGTATGGGTTGGGCCGGCGACCCGTTTCCCGATAGCCGTAGGCCGAATAGAGCGCGATGTTGCGCTCCATCAGCGCATTCGTGTAGAGCCGCACCTCAGGCAGGCCCCACGACCGCGCTTGCTCGTCGGCAAAGCCGAGCAGCTTGATGCCGAGTTTCTTGCCCTGAAAAGCCGGCGAAACGGCCACGCTGAAGATCATGGCGTGGTCCTTGTGCCGCTCGAGAACGATCAGTCCGGCCAATGCCGAACCATCGTCAAGCAGCCAGACCTCGCCGCGCGCGATGCGCGGCGCATAGTCCTCGGTCACCGGGATCGGCGGCCCGCCGAAGAGGGGTATGTAAGGCGCGTAGGCGACCGAAGTCAGCGCAACGATGACGGCAAGGTCGTCGGGGCGGGCAGGTCTCATGGTTGTCCCACCCCGGCAGCTGCCGAAATAACTTTCTGCATGCCTGCGGCAATCGCCGCAACGGCCTCGCGGCTGGCGTCGCCGAGGCCATGCCGCTCGGCCAGCCAGTCGGCATCGTTGTAGGACAGCCAGACCTTGCCGTGCCCATCCTCCCAGGCCAGCGCCTTGATAGGCAGGTCGATACCGGCGAGTTGCTGGTCCTGCATCAGCGGCGTGCCGCCTTTTGGATGGCCGAAGATCAGCAGCTCGGTCGGTCGTAGCGAAGCGCCGATCTCATGCGCGCCGGCGGCGTGGTCGATGCGGGCGAAAATGCGCAATCCGGCGGCAGTTGCGATCTCAGCCAGCCGATCGATCGTCTCGGCCACGCTGAAACGGCTTTCGACGGAGACGAGGCCGTTATTCGCCATCACTCGGCTGCTTCGCGTTTACCCCCTGGGCGCCGCTCCAGAAGCTCTTTCAGGAACTGGCCGGTATAGCTGCGCTTTTCGCGCACGATCGCTTCCGGCGTGCCCTGGGCAACCAGTTCGCCGCCGCCGTCGCCGCCTTCAGGGCCGAGGTCGAGCACCCAGTCGGCGGTCTTGATGACTTCGAGGTTGTGCTCGATGACCACCACGGTATTGCCCTGGTCGACCAACTCGTGCAGCACTTCGAGCAACTTGGCCACGTCGTGGAAATGCAGGCCGGTGGTCGGCTCGTCGAGAATGTAGAGCGTCTTGCCGGTCGCCTTGCGCGACAATTCCTTGGCAAGTTTGATGCGCTGCGCCTCGCCGCCAGACAGCGTTGTCGCCTGCTGGCCGATATGGATGTAGCCGAGCCCGACCTGCTTCAGCGTCTCCAACTTGTCGCGCACGCCAGGCACGGCGGCGAAGAAGTCGACGCCTTCCTCGACCGTCATGTCCAGAACGTCGGCGATCGACTTGCCCTTGAACAGAACGTCGAGCGTCTCGCGGTTGTAGCGCTTGCCGTGACAGACGTCGCAGGTGACGTAGACGTCGGGCAGGAAGTGCATCTCGATCTTGATGACGCCGTCGCCCTGGCAGGCCTCGCAGCGGCCGCCCTTGACGTTGAAGGAGAAGCGGCCCGGCTGATAGCCGCGCGCCTTGGCTTCCGGCAGGCCCGCGAACCAGTCGCGGATCGGCGTGAAGGCGCCGGTATAGGTGGCCGGGTTGGAACGCGGCGTGCGGCCGATCGGCGACTGGTCGATGTCGATGACCTTGTCGAGGAATTCCAGCCCCTCGATCCGATCATGCTCGGCCGGATGCTCGCGCGAGCCCATGATACGGCGCGAGGCCGCCTTGAACAGCGTCTCGATCAGGAAGGTCGACTTGCCGCCGCCGGAGACGCCGGTGACCGCGGTGAAGGTGCCGAGCGGGATTTCCGCTGTGACGTTCTTCAGATTGTTGCCGCGCGCGCCGACGACCTTGATGCGGCGGTTCTTCTTGGCCTCGCGCCTCACTCCGGGTGTGGCCACTTCCAGTTCGCCCGACAGATATTTGCCGGTGATGGAGGCGGGCGTCGCCATGATCTGCTGCGGCGTGCCTTGCGCGATGACGTGGCCGCCATGGATGCCAGCGGCGGGGCCGATATCGACGACATAGTCGGCATGCAGGATGGCGTCTTCGTCATGCTCGACGACGATGACCGTGTTGCCGATGTCGCGCAGGTGCTTCAGCGTGTCGAGCAGGCGGGCGTTGTCGCGCTGGTGCAGGCCGATCGACGGCTCGTCCAGCACATAGAGCACGCCGGTGAGGCCGGAACCGATCTGCGAGGCCAGCCGGATGCGCTGGCTCTCGCCGCCCGACAGAGTGCCGGAATTGCGCGACAAGGTCAGATAGTCGAGGCCGACATCGTTCAGGAAGCGCAGCCGCTCGCGGATTTCCTTGAGCACGCGCACCGCGATCTCGTTCTGCTGGTCGTTGAGATGTGGCGGCAGGTCGGTGAACCACTGGTCGGCCTTGCGGATCGACAGCTCGGTGACCTCGCCGATATGCTTGCCGGCGATCTTCACGGCCAGCGCCTCGGGCTTCAGACGATAGCCTTTGCAGACCGGGCAGGGGGTGGCCGACATGAAGCGCTCGATCTCCTCGCGCATCCAGGCCGATTCCGTTTCCTTCCAGCGCCGGTCGAGATTGGGAACGACGCCCTCGAAAGTCTTGGTGGTCTTGTAGGAGCGCAGGCCGTCATCATACTGGAAGGTGATCTCGCGCTCGCCCGTGCCGTGCAGCACGGCATTCTGTGCTTCCGCGCTCAGATCCTTGAACTTGTCGCCGAGTTTGAAGCCATAGGCCTTGCCGAGCGCTTCCAGCGTCTGCGCGTAGTAGGGCGAGGTCGATTTCGCCCACGGACTGATGGCGCCGTCGCGCAGCGAGACGTTTTCGTCGGGAACGACCAAATTCACGTCGATGGCACGCTGGCTGCCGAGGCCGTCGCAGGTCGGGCAGGCACCGAACGGGTTGTTGAAGGAGAACAGCCTGGGTTCGATCTCCGGGATGGTGAAGCCGGACACCGGGCAGGCGAATTTCTCCGAGAACAGGATGCGCTCATGCGTCTCGTTCTTCGACTTGTTGACGGCATCGTCGCCGGTCTGGCTGGCATCGAGCGGCTTGTCGGCGAACTCGGCCACGGCCAGCCCCTCGGCAAGCTTGAGCGCGGTTTCCATCGAATCCGCGAGCCGCGTCGCGAGATCGCCGCGCACCACGATGCGGTCGACGACGACGTCGATGTCGTGCTTGTACTTCTTGTCCAGCGCCGGCACGTCGGCGATCTCGTAGAAGACGCCGTCGACCTTGACGCGCTGAAAACCCTTCTTCTGCAGTTCCAGCAGTTCCTTGCGGTACTCACCCTTGCGGCCGCGCACGATCGGCGCGAGCAGGAACAGGCGGGTGTCTTCCTCCAGCGCCAGCACGCGATCGACCATCTGGCTGACCGTCTGGCTCTCGATCGGTAGGCCGGTGGCCGGCGAATAGGGAATGCCGACACGCGCGAAGAGCAAGCGCATATAGTCGTAGATCTCGGTGACGGTGCCGACCGTCGAGCGCGGGTTCTTCGAGGTTGTCTTCTGCTCGATCGAGATGGCGGGCGACAGACCGTCGATCTGGTCGACGTCCGGCTTCTGCATCATTTCGAGGAACTGGCGGGCATAGGCCGACAGGCTTTCGACGTAGCGGCGCTGGCCCTCGGCATAAATGGTGTCGAAAGCGAGCGACGATTTGCCGGAACCCGACAGTCCGGTCATGACGATCAGGCTGTCACGCGGCAGGTCGAGATCGACATTCTTGAGATTGTGTTCGCGCGCGCCGCGAATGGAAAGGTATTTATGGTCGGCCATAGCCGGTCGCCGCCTCAGGTCTGGAATTTGCTGGATTGGCGGGTTGCCCCCGGCCATCCCTTATGTAGGTGGTTTCGCCGCCAAGTCGAGTGACGCCACAAATCTCGACCACAAGCGTTTAACCGTCTTTCGCGCGAGCGGGCAAGCGGAAAGAACAAAGGCCGAACACGCTCCTGACAAAACTGTGGAAACAGCGAGCGCTGACATGACCTCGGGCCTGGTCCACAAAGGTTCTCGATTTACCTGCACGTAACCTGCCGGCGATCACATTTTTCGGTAACCGGCTATTCAATGGTTGACGTGCCCGGCCGGGGGGCGCAGTCTCAAAAGCGTCAACGAAGCCGGCCGTCTTTCGATGGCCTCGCCGCCCAGCAGGCGGCCTGCGAGACGCCGCAGGTGATAGCGATTTGTGCTTCGGACGACATTGTCGCAACGGACCCAGGAGCGGAGCATGACGCCACCGGACAGTCCCTTGAGGCTCCACACATGGATGGAGCCGCGGCGGGCATAAGTGCCAGGGCAGACTTGAAACGCCAGCCCGACAAACCGTGACTTGCCGATCCCCCACAATCAGAGACGATAGTCGGATCGTCGGCTGAATGCCGCGATGCATCCGAAACAGAACGCCGGCAGTACACTCCCGGCTAAAGTTGGATTTCAAATCCATGAAAGCCCCGTCTGACTGCGGAAGCAGCGGCGGGGCTACATTTTTGCGAAGAGCGCTTTCGATCCGGCGGGCGGCTTGTGATCAGTGGTTCGGGATCCGCGTGCCGCCGGTCGCCATGTCGACGGTTATGCTGCCGCCGATCCTGACATCGGTGTTGCCGATCTTGAAGGAGCCGTCGCTGCTGGTTGGCACATCGTCCGGGTCCGGCTGCGGCGCGGGCTTGGTGATGCGGTAGTCGCCGCTGACGCCCGGAAGTTTTTGCGATGCGTTGTCGGCGGCAAAGGCGCTTGTGCCGGCGAGCAGCGCTGCAGCCAGCACCGCAAGGGCGACGTGCGATTTCTTCAAGATGCGGTCTCGGATCATTCCCGAACTATAGGGGCGCAATCGGAGCGAAACCAGACGCGCGGCGATCAAATCGCCGCGCGGTGGCAATCACGCCGCCTTTTTGCGGCTGTCGTAGACATGGTCGACAAGACCCCAGACCCTGGCTTCCTCGGCGCTCATGAAATAGTCGCGGTCGAGCGTGCGCTCGACCTCCTCATAGGTCCGGCCGCAATGCCTGGCATAGAGTTCCGTCATATGCTGCTTGGTGCGCACAATGTCCTCGGCGTGGCGCTGGATGTCGGAGGCCTGGCCCTGGAAGCCGCCAAGCGGCTGATGCAGCACGATGCGGGTGTTGGGCAGCGCGATGCGCCGGCCCGGCGCGCCGGCCATCAGCAGGAAGGAGCCCATCGAGGCGGCAAAGCCCATGCAGACGGTCGCGACCGGGCAGGAGATGTATTGCATGGTGTCGTAGATGGCGAAGCCGCTGGTCACCATGCCGCCAGGCGAGTTGATGTAGATCGAAATTTCCTTGTCGGGATGGTCCGATTCCAGCGACAGAAGCTGGGCGCAGACCAGCGCCGACACGTTGTCGTTGATCTCGCCATTGATGAAGACGATGCGCTCGCGCAGCAGCCGCGAAAAAATATCGAAAGAGCGCTCGCCTCGGCTCGATTGCTCGATCACCATCGGTACCAGATTGCCAATGCTCATGGCGTATCCCTTCCTCTTTCAGGTTCAGGCCGCGCGCCGCATCATGCAGGGCGCATTGGCGGCGGTGGGGTTCTTGCGCGCATCGAGCGAAAGCCCGCAGCCGGCGCCCGACACGGCGACAACAGGCTGCGCCACAGGCACGAAGCCGTCATGGACGATGCGAAGCTGCGTGCCGCCGGCGGCGGTGCGCGCCAGCGTGAAGGTGACGATGCTGTCGAAGGCGGGGAACTCGACGGCATCCGCACCGGGCTGTTCGCGCCAAGAGAAGCGCAGCAGCTTGCCGGGTTCGGCGTCGAGCACCTTGCATTCGATAGGTGCAGCCGGCCCGGCAAGTGTGAAGCGCTCGCCGGGTTCAGGCCGGATGTCGTTGGGCATCAGCCAGGCGGCGAGCAGTTCCGGTTGGCTCAGCGCCCGCCAGACTTTTTCCGGCGGATCGTCCAGCTCGCATTCGAAGCTGAGCGGCGCCTCGGTGGCTGTCATCGGGTGTTCGGTTGCCGTCATTGGTCCATTTCCTTCAGAACCGTCTTCAATTTCTCGATGCGCTCCGGCCAGAAGGCGCGGTAGCGGTCGATCCAGCCAAGCAGCGGACCCAGCCCTTGCGGGTCGGCGCGGTAATAGGCGTTGCGGCCGGCCCGCCGCTCGACCACCAGCCCGGCTCCGCGCAGCACGGCAAGGTGCTGCGAGACCGCCGGCTGTGACACGCTCATGCCGGCACGCAGCTCGGACACCGACATCTCGCTTGCGGTGAGCCGCTCATAGACGGCGCGCCGTGTCGGATCGGCCAGTGCCCGGAAAATCTCTGCTTCGATCATGGCGAAAGCATAAGTCGATACTTATTGATTTGGCAAGCGCCTATTTGATCGCCATATCGAAACGCAGGTTCAAACGCCGCCTTGCTGCCATTCCTTGACAGAATGGGCGGCTGATACTAGAACAAAAATAGAACAAAAACCTTGTGGGAAAAGCCAGCCTTCGCAGGCACGGGCGATCCCGAGGCTGTAAGGTGAGCGACTTAAAATTTGTTTCGGATGAGCGCGGAGAAATACGATGGCGGGTAGCGTCAACAAGGTCATTCTGGTCGGCAATCTCGGGGCGGACCCGGAAATCCGCCGCCTGAATTCGGGCGAGCCGGTCGTCAACATTCGCATCGCGACCTCGGAAAGCTGGCGCGACAAGAATTCCGGCGAACGCAAGGAAAAGACCGAGTGGCACAATGTCGTCATCTTCAATGAGGGCATCGCCAAGGTGGCCGAGCAGTATCTGAAGAAGGGCATGAAGGTCTATGTCGAGGGCCAGCTGCAGACGCGCAAATGGCAGGACCAGACCGGCGCCGACAAGTATACGACCGAAGTCGTGCTGCAGAAATTCCGCGGCGAATTGCAGATGCTCGACGCGCGCGGCCAGGGCGAAGGCGGCCAGGTCGGTGGCTATTCCGGCGGTGGCGCGAGCCGTGGTTCCGATTTCGGCCAGTCCAGCCCGAATGAAAGTTTCAACCGCGGCGGCGGCAATGCCCCGAGGGGCGGCGGTGGCGGCGGTTCATCGCGCGAACTGGACGACGAGATTCCGTTCTAAGTATCTGGCAATCGGTGTCTAGGGCTGGTGCGATGTCGCTCGGATCGCTTCTCTCCGCGCCGCCTCCTATTCCATGGCATGCTTTCGCGGCTTTTGCCGCGCTGGCGGTCGGCGGCGCGCAACTGGCGCTGCCGAAAGGCACGATGCGGCACCGGGTGCTCGGCTATGCCTGGGTGGCGCTGATGCTGGTCATCGCCATCTCCAGCTTCTGGATCCAGCAGATCAGGCTTATCGGTCCGTTCAGCCCAATCCACCTGTTGTCGATCCTGGTGTTGATCACAGTGCCGCTGGCGGCATGGTACGCACATACCCACCGCGTCGCCGCTCACCGCAGCGCCATGATAAAGCTCTATCTGTTCGCATTGATCGGCGCCGGCGTGTTCACGCTGTTACCCGGCCGGATCATGCATTCGGTGGTCTTCGGCCAATAATGCGACCGGCAGTCTTGCAAGGAAGAATATCGTGAAAGCACGCGTCAAATGGGTCGAGGAGCGCACCTTCGTCGGCGAGTCCGGCAGCGGCCACAAACTGGTGCTGGGCACCGCGCATGGCCCTGACGGCGCAACGCCGGGACCGAGCCCGATGGAACTGGTGCTGATCGGCACAGGCGGCTGCTCGGCCTATGACGTCGTCCACATCCTGGAAAAAGGCCGCGAGGCGATCGAGGATTGCGTGGTCGAGCTCGACGCCGACCGTGCCGAGACCGACCCCAAGGTGTTCACTCGCATCCACATGCATTTCATCGTCAAGGGCCGCGCGCTGTCGCACGACAAGGTCAAACGCGCGATCAACCTGTCGATCGAGAAATACTGCTCCGCGTCCGCCATGATGGCCAAGACGGCGACGCTGACGCATGATTTCGAGGTGGTTGATACGGCGACGAAATAGGCGGCAGGCGCCTTCGCTCACCCCGCCATCAGCGCCTTGATGCCGTCGGCCACGAACTGCACGGCCAATGCCGCCAGGATGACGCCAAGCAGGCGGGTCAGGATCGAGCGGCCGGTCTGGCCGAGGATGCGGTCGATGCGTTCCGACAGCACGAAGACCAGATAGGTGATGGCCAGGCACAGGAAGATGATGCCGACCAGCGCTGCCTGCGCGGCAAAGCCCTGGAACGAGCCGGAGAGCAGCACCGTTGCCGAAATCGCGCCGGGGCCGGCGATCAGCGGGATCGCCAGCGGGAAGGCTGCGATGTTGTGGATCATGTCCTTGGTGATGGCGACGTCGCCGATCTTTTCCTTGCGGTCCTGGCGGCGCTCGAACACCATTTCGAAGGCGATGAAGAACAGCAGGAAGCCGCCGGCGACGCGGAAGGCCGGCAAGGTGATGCCGAACACCGACAGGATCGAGGCGCCGGCAACCGCAAACAGCGCCATCACCAGGAAGCCGATGATCGAGGCGCGTACCGAGACCTGGCGGCGCTCGTCGCGGTTCATGCCGCGCGTCACGGCAAGAAAGAGCGGCGCCAGCCCGGGCGGATCGATGGTCACCAGGATGGTGACGAAGGCGTTGAATAGGCTGTCGAAGCTCGGCATCTCTCACCCTCCCGCCGGGCAACGCCCATGCGCTGCAATTGGTAGAGCAAAGCGGGAGCGGTGAAAACGGGTGACGAGGGCAAATTCAGCCGGCTACTCGGCCTTGCCGCAATAGGCTTCGAGCCGGTAGCCGTCGGGGTCGATGACGAAGGCGGCATAGTAGTTGTCGCCATAGGCGGCGCGCAGGCCGGGTGGGCCGTTGTCCTTGCCGCCTTCGCGCAGCGCGGCGGCGTGGAAGGCATCGACGCTGGCGCGCGTCGGCGCCGCGAAGCAGAAATGCAGCCCGGATTCCTTGTCGGCCGGCACCGGCCGGTTGGCGTCCTGGACCCAGAGCTGCGCCGTCTTCGCACCATAGCCGAGCGACCCCGGCGACTGGCTGAGGCAGGAATAGCCGAGCGGTCGCAGCGCGGCGTCGTAGAAGCGTTTCGAGATAGTGCTGTCGCGAACGCCGATCGAGATATGGTCGAGCATTGTTTCCTCCATGATTGCAAGGCGTTGGTGGATCAGGCTGGAGTCATGCGCCGCGCCAGGAACTCGACCTCCATGCGCCAGGTCGCGCCGCCGTCATGCGAGCGCTCGCCGAGCCAGCGGAAGGAATCCTCGGTGATGCGCGAAAAGCTCCAGCGCACCGACGCGCCGGTGCCGTCGGCGCCGACCTGGGTGATCGTGTCGCCCTCCAGGTGAGCGAGCTGGCGGCTGTAATACTGGTTGCGGGGATCGCTCCAGAAAATGTGCCAGGCGTCTTCACGAGGATCGTAGATGCGCAGCGTCGTGCCGTAGAAGGTCCAGGGTCCAAGCGAAGGCGAGGGGCCGGCGTCGCGCGCGGGCAGGATCCAGACGTCTTGCACCGCCTTGCCTTCGAGGACCCAGCCGAAATGCACTTCGCCGCGCCCGGTGAGCCTGGTGCCATCCTCCTGAATGCGTGTGGCGTCGAACGTCCAGGCGCCGATGAAGCGGCCATAGAGCTTCAGTTTGTCGGCAAGATCGGGATCGGGGCCGTCGCTGTGCAGAGCTTCGGCAAAGGTATCGGTCATGGTTGCTGCCTCGTTTGTCAGGAAGGCGCGAGCAATAGGGGCATGGCAGCCTTTCACGCTTGGGAAAAATTGCTATCTTTTGGGTGATGACGACCGAGCAAAATCTCGCTTCCGGGCTTGATTGGCAGGTTTCGGACGTGATTTGCACGGCCGGCGCCGGCGACAAGCCGTTCGAGGAAGAGCATGGCAATTTCTGCGTTGCCGCCGTGACCGGCGGCACGTTCCGCTACCGCACGAGCCAAGGCACCGCGATGCTTGCGCCAGGCGCCATCCTGCTCGGCAATCCTGGCGCCTGCTACGAATGCGGTCATGAGCATGGCGCCGGCGACCGCTGCCTCTCCTTCCATTTCACCCCGGCCTATATGGAGCGCGTCGTCGCCGATGTGCCGGGGGCGAAGCGGCTTGGCTTTGCCGCGCCACGCCTGCCGCCCTTGCCGGCGCTTGCGCCGTTGCTGGCGGAGGCCGAGGCCGCGCGGGAGACGGGCGACAGCGAGGCGTTCGAGGAATTCGGCCTGCGTCTTGCCGGCGCGGTCGTCGCCGCCGGCTCGGATGCAGGGCCGGCTGACCGGACGCCCAGCAGCCGCGACCAGAAGCGCGTTGCCGAGGCGGTGCGGCGCATCGAACTCGAGGCGGAGCAACCGCTTTCGCTGACAGCACTTGCCGACAGCACAGCCACCAGCCCGTATCACTTCCTGCGCATCTTCCGGCATGTTGCCGGCATGACGCCTTACCAGTTCCTGCTCCGGACAAGGCTGCACCGGGCGGCGGTGCGGCTGCGTAGCTCCGGCATGCCGATCTCGACCATCGCTTTCGACGCCGGCTTCAACGACCTGTCGACCTTCAACCGCCGTTTCCGCCGCGAAATGGGCGAGGCGCCCGGCAATTACAGGGCCAAAGCAATTCCAGGAAAAATGTGAAACGGTTTTCCGCCCGGAATTGCGTTAGAACAAGAAGACAAAGCGTTTCTTGATCGACGGCTTTGGCGATCAGTCCGTGGTTGGCCCGCACCAGCCCGGCAGATAATCCGCGTCCTTGCCTTTGGCCAAAGTCAGCGCCTGCTTCATCGCCTTGTCGAAGTTTTTCGCAACTGCGCTGCGATCAATGCGGCGGCGCAGGAAATCCGCCCACAGGAACTCGCTGAACGGCGTGGTGTCCTTGGCGAAGCCGCCTTGCCGACGCAGTTCGCCAGCGAGGCTGCGATAGGGGTCGTCGACAAGTTCGCCGATCGTCTTTGGTATCGCCGAATAGTCGCGACGCTTACCGTTCTCGTCGAACGGGTGCATCCAGCCACGACTGTCGAGCATGAACAGGAAGGCGTCCTTGTCGAGCGCCGACAGGTCGGCAACCACAGTGACAAGCACGTCCTTGACGCCTTCCTCGAGCAAGGCGCGCGCGAGATGATGATGATCGGTGACGTAGTTGCGCTTTTTTGGGCCTAGCACGACCGGCACCATGTGCCTGCCGAGAAATGCGCCGGTCTCCCTGCGAGCGTCCTGAGCCCGGATCATCTGGCGCTTCAACTCAACCTCACGCAGGCCGACGGTTATCTGCGTCGGCCTCAATTCCTCGACGGGGACCGGGGTGACAATGGGTTCTCGCGGGTCAATCATTGTGCTTCGTCCTGTTTTCGCTGCCGCGGTTCCCCCGGACCGAGTGATTTGATGGCGGCGTCGACGCTGTGGAAAATCCGCTCCGGGCCGACCAGTTCGGCGATGCCGAAGCGCTTCAGCGCCGCCTGGGCGCGCAACGATTCCATGCGCGCTATGGCAAACACCGCGTTCCTGTCGCGGCAATGGCGAATGGCGTCGATCAGCGCCTGCGCCGCGGTGTAGTCGATCTCGACGATGTTCGAGGCCTCCAGCACCACCAGTTTGACGCCTTCGCTCCTGGCGTCGATCAGGTCGAGCAGTCCGCGTTTGAAATGGTCGGCATTGACGAAGGAGAGCGGCGCCTGGAATGCCGCGACCAGCACGCCTGAAAGCTGTTTGCCGGGGCTCTGGGCGGTCGGCGGCCACCACACGGACGTGCCCGGAACCTCGGCCAGTTCGATCGCCTGCGCGCGGGTAAAACTCCAGATGCCGTGCAGCAGCGACAGGCCGATGCCTATGGCGACGCCGGTTTCGATCGGCAGCACCACGATCGCCACCATGGTGACCAGGATCAGCGCGAACTCGACCGGCGCCTGGCGATAGACATTGGCGAACACCTGCCAGCGCAGGATGTGCTGGGCGACGAACATCAGCACGCCGGCAAGCGCCGCCTGCGGCACGTTGGCGAGCAGGCCGCCGCCGAAAGCGCCGAGCGCCAGCACGATGGCCGCCGCGATCAGGCCCGAGAATTGCGAACGGCCGCCGCTATGGGCGACGATCGCCGTGCGCGGCGGGCTCGAATTGACGGCAAAGGCGCCGAACAGGCCCGAAAGGATGCCGCCGGCGCCGACGCCGATGAAGTCGCGATTGACGTCCGGCTGGCTGCCGTCCTGCGGGATGAAGGAGCGGCAGGTCGCCGCAGTCTGCACCATGACGACGATGGCGATCAGCAGCGCCAGCGGAACCAGCGCCTGTGCGTCCTGGAAGCTGACCAGCGGCACGGCTGGCGTCGGCAAGCCGTTGGGCAGGGCGCCGAGCACGTCGACACCGTGGCCCTTGAGGTCGAAAACGATGACGGCAAGCGTTGCCAGAACCATGCCGATCAGCGCCGCCGGGATACGGGCGCTGATATGCTCAGCCAGGAAGACGATCAGAAACACGCCAAGCCCGATCGCCAGGCTCCACGGATTGGTCAGGTGGAGATTGGCGGCGATTTCGCCGACGCGCCGCAGCGTTTCGCCGCTTTCCGGCGGCAATCCGAGCAAGGAAGGCAATTGCGAGACGATGATGTGGATCGAAATGCCGGCAAGGAAACCGGTGGTGACCGGCACCGACAGGAGATCGGCAATCCAGCCGAGCCGCAGGAGGCCGCTCAGCGCCACCAGGAACCCGACCATCAGCGCCAGCATGGCCGCCAGCGCAAGATAATGCGGCGAGCCGGCGGTCGCGATCAGCGCGAGACCGCCGGCAAACAATGGCGTGATGGTTGAATCCGCGCCCACGGACAAATGGCGGTTGGCGCCGAGCAGCGCAAAAGCCAGCGATCCGGCGACAAAGGCGAAAAACCCGATCTCCGGCGCGAAACCGCCGAGCCGGGCCGTCGCCATCTGTTCGGGTATCGCGATCGCCGCCAGCGTGATGCCGGCCGCCAGATCGCCATTGAGGTCCTTTGCGGTCCAGCCGCTCAAGGCCCGCAGCGGCAGCCAGGGGCTTCGGTTCACTGCGACTGTCGCTTCAGGGTGACGATCCATTGCCGGCCTTTACCCCGTTAGCGGCAACGTTGAGGCGAAATGCTCTTTGGCCATATCGTCGCAATCAGCGGTATCCATTTGAAATTACCACGAAAATTGTCTCTGGAAAAGTCCGGCCAAGGTTGGAGTTTCGGCGAAGCTTCCTATATAAGCGTGCAGTGATTCCCGACAGGATTGTGACCTGATTTGACCGACCAGAAGACACCGCGCGGCAGCGACGGCGGCCCCACCGGCATCGAGCCTATTTCCATCATCGAGGAGATGCAGCGCTCCTATCTCGATTACGCCATGAGCGTGATCGTCAGCCGCGCGCTGCCCGACGTGCGCGACGGCCTGAAGCCCGTCCATCGCCGCATCCTCTACGCCTCGCATGAGAGCGGCTACCACTGGAACCGCAAATATGTGAAGTCGGCGCGCCCGGTCGCCGACGTGATGGGTAAGTACCATCCGCATGGCGACGCCTCGATCTATGACGCCTTGGTGCGCATGGCGCAGGACTGGTCGCTGCGCGTGCCGCTCATCGACGGTCAGGGCAATTTCGGCTCGATCGATGGCGACCCGCCGGCGGCGATGCGCTACACCGAATCCAGGCTGACCAAGGTCGCGCATGAACTCCTGGAGGACATCGACAAGGAAACCGTCGATTTCCAGGACACTTACGACGCCTCGGGCAGCGAGCCAAAGGTGCTGCCGGCGCGCTTCCCGAACCTGCTTGTCAACGGTTCCGGCGGCATCGCCGTCGGCATGGCCACCAACATCCCGCCGCACAATCTCATTGAAGTGTGCAACGGCGCCATCGCCGTCATCGACAATCCGGCGATCGACCTGCCGGCGCTGATGGAGATCATTCCAGGGCCGGATTTCCCGACCGGCGGCATCGTGCTCGGTCGCTCCGGCATCTACAGCGCCTATTCGACCGGCCGCGGCTCGATCGTCATGCGCGGCAAGGTCAACATCGAACAACGCGGCAACGATCGTGAATCGATCATCATCACGGAAGTTCCCTACCAGGTGAACAAGTCGTCGATGATCGAGAAGATGGCCGAACTGGTGCGCGACAAGCGCATCGAGGGCATTTCCGATATCCGCGACGAGAGCGATCGCCAGGGCTACCGCGTCGTCGTCGAATTGAAGCGCGACGCCGTCGCCGACGTCATCCTCAATCAGCTCTACCGCTTCACGCCGCTGCAAACCTCTTTTGGCGCCAATATGGTGGCGCTGAACGGCGGCAAGCCGGAACTGATGAACCTGACCGACATGCTGAAGGCCTTCGTCGCCTTCCGCGAGGAGGTGATCAGCCGGCGCACGAAGTTCCTGCTGCGCAAGGCGCGCGACCGCGCCCATGTGCTGGTCGGCTTGGCAATCGCCGTCGCCAACATCGACGAAGTGATCAAGTTGATCCGCACCGCGCCCGATCCGCAGACGGCGCGCGAGCAGTTGATGGAGCGGCGCTGGCCGTCAGGCGACGTCGAATCGCTGATCCTTTTGATCGACGATCCGCGCCATCGCATCAACGAGGACGGCACCTACAACCTGTCCGAGGAACAGGCGCGCGCCATCCTCGAGCTTCGCCTGCAGCGCCTGACGGCGCTTGGCCGCGACGAAATCGCCGATGAGTTGAACACGATCGGCGACGAGATCAAGGACTACCTCGACATCCTGTCGTCTCGCGCCCGCATCCAGCAGATCGTCAAGGACGAGCTGGCCGTGGTGCGCGACGAGTTCGGCACACCACGCCGCACCGAGCTCTCCGAGGGCGGCTCGGATATGGAAGACGAGGACCTGATCCAGCGCGAGGACATGGTCGTGACGGTGAGCCATTCGGGCTACATCAAGCGCGTGCCGCTGTCGCTCTACCGGGCGCAGCGCCGCGGCGGCAAGGGCCGCTCCGGCATGTCGACCAAGGAAGAGGATTTCGTCACCCGGCTGTTCGTCGCCAACACGCACACGCCGGTGCTGTTCTTCTCCTCGCGCGGCATCGTCTACAAGGAAAAGGTCTGGCGCCTGCCGATCGGCAATCCGCAGTCGCGCGGCAAGGCGCTGATCAACATGCTGCCGCTGGAGCAGGGCGAGCGCATCACCACGATCATGCCGCTGCCGGAGGACGAGACGAGCTGGGGCGAGCTCGACGTGATGTTTGCCACCACGCGCGGCACCGTGCGCCGCAACAAGCTGTCCGATTTCGTCCAGGTCAACCGCAACGGCAAGATCGCCATGAAGCTGGAGGAAGAAGGCGACGAGATCCTCGGCGTCGAAACCTGCACCGACAATGACGATGTGCTGCTGACGGCGAGCTCGGGCCAGTGCATCCGCTTCTCCGTCGGGGACGTGCGCGTCTTCCAGAGCCGCAATTCCGTCGGCGTGCGCGGCATCACCATGGCCGACACCGACCGCATCATCTCGATGTCGGTGATCGAGAACGTCGATGCTTCGCCGGCCGAGCGCGCCGC
Organism: Mesorhizobium sp. RCC_202; assembly: GCF_041355295.1. Lineage (NCBI taxonomy): Bacteria > Pseudomonadati > Pseudomonadota > Alphaproteobacteria > Hyphomicrobiales > Phyllobacteriaceae > Mesorhizobium > Mesorhizobium sp. RCC_202. The sequence continues at coordinate 217,548 of NZ_JBFUPO010000005.1, read as the reverse complement.
TTACCTCAAGCGTGCAGCAGCCGAGCGCCGTCTTGCCGCCGGCGCCACCGGCGAGGAGGAAGAGATTGCGCTGACCAATGAGGAGATCGGCGAGGAGGCGGAGCTTTCCGACGAACGCTACGAATTCCTCAAGGCGCACGAGCAACTCGTTCTGACGGTTACCGAATATGGCTACGGCAAGCGCTCGTCGTCCTATGATTTCCGCCTGACGGGCCGCGGCGGCAAGGGCATCCGCGCCACGGACGTGTCGAAAGTGGCCGAGATCGGCCGGCTGGTCGCGACCTTCCCGGTCGGCAATGACGATCAGATCATGCTGGTTTCGGACGGCGGCACAGTCATCCGCGTGCCGGTCAACGGCATACGCTTCGCCAGTCGCGCCACCAAGGGCGTGACCATCTTCAATACCGCTGAGGGGGAGAAGGTGGTGTCAGTCGAGCGGATTTCGGAACCGCAGTCCGACGAGGAAGCCGAGGAGATCTCAGGCGAGACAACCAGCGAAGACGACGCCCAGGGCGAATAATCTCCCACTGCACAAGCACCGGCCAGCGGGCCGGTGCGTTCATTCTGGAAATCAGAAGCGGCGATAGGGCTTGCGGACTACGAAATGGTCGATCCGCCTGGTGTTGGCCTTGACGCGAACTCTTGCTGCTTCCTGATGCAGCCCGAATGCGGTTGCGATCAGCATTACGACGGTCATTGCGGCGGCAAGCATATAGATCAGCATTTGCGTGTTCTCCTGCGCTTACAACGAGAAGATGGGGATTTGGTTTCATCTTCTAAAGCTGCAAGCTAGTGAACGCTGCGTGAAGCGTTCGTGATCGTTGCATTCATCTGTCGTTCATGGCGCCGGAAAGGTTCAAAGGCGGATTTGCCTTTGTTTGAGAGGTTCTAGCTTTTGTTTTTTGCGCAATTCCGGGCGGAAAACCGCTCCCACTTTTCCTGGAATTGCTCTAGAAGCCTGCCATGACCGAGCGCACCGCCCTTTATGCCGGCTCCTTCGACCCGCTGACCAACGGCCATCTCGATGTGCTGAAGGCATCGCTGGCGGTGGCCGACACCGTTTACGCGGCGATCGGCATCCATCCCGGCAAGACACCGCTGTTTTCCTTCGAGGAACGGGTCAAGCTGATCGAGGCCGCGACGAAGGCCGAATTCGGCAAGGACGCAGACCGCATCAAGGTTGTCTCCTTCGACGGGCTGGTTATCGACGCCGCCCGCAAGCAGGGCGCCTCGATCATGATCCGCGGCCTGCGCGACGGCACCGATCTCGACTACGAGATGCAGATGGCCGGCATGAACGAGACGATGGCGCCCGAGCTGCAGACGGTTTTTCTGCCCGCCAGCCCTTCGGTGCGCACCATTACCGCCACACTTGTCCGCCAGATTGCCTCGATGGGCGGCGACATCCGTCCCTTCGTGCCGGCGGCCGTTGCCGGCGCGCTCACCGCCAAGTTCACCAAATAGGCTTTCCCGGAGATCCCTATGCAGCTGAAGAAGCTTGCCTCGTTCCTTGTCGTGCTTGCCGGCCTTATGGCCGCATCCCTGCCGGCCTTTGCCGCCGACAAGGAAAACACCATGATCATCACCTTGAAGGACGGCGACGTGACGATCGCGCTGCGTCCCGACCTGGCGCCCAAGAATGTCGCGCAGATCAAGAAACTGGTGCGCGACGGCGCCTATAACGATGTCGCTTTCCACCGTGTCATCGACGGCTTCATGGCGCAGACCGGCGACGTCAAGTTCGGCAACATGAAGAAGGGCTATAGCGCCGAAGCCGTTGGCACAGGCAACTCCGATTTGCCTGACCTGCCGGGCGAGTTCTCGCAGACCGAGAAATTCACGCGCGGCGTGCTCGGCATGGCGCGCACGGCCGATCCGAATTCGGCGAACTCGCAGTTCTTCATCATGTTCGCGCCGGCGCCGAACCTCGATGGCCAGTACACTATCGTCGGCAAGGTGGTCAGCGGCATGGATCTCGTCGACAAGATCAAGAAGGGTGACGAGGGCGACAATGGCTCAGTCACCGACCCCGACCGCATGATCAAGGTTCGCATCGCCGCTGACGGCAAATAACCCTCTATTTTAAAAAGGATTTCTGACATGGCTGAGATCAAGGATCGCGAGAACGCGCTCATCCTGGAAACGACCAAGGGCAAGGTCGTCATCGAACTGTTCCCCGATTTGGCCCCCGGCCACGTCGCTCGCATCAAGGAGCTGGCGCGCGAAGGCGCTTATGACGGCGTGGTGTTCCACCGCGTCATCGACGGTTTCATGGCGCAGACCGGCGACGTCAAGTTCGGCAATTCGTCGAAGCCCACCTTTGCTCCTTCCCGCGCGGGCATGGGCGGTTCCGACAAGCCGGACCTGAAGGCCGAGTTCTCCAACGCCAACCATGGCCGCGGCACCTGCTCGATGGCGCGCGCGCAGAACCCGAATTCGGCGAACTCGCAGTTCTTCATCTGCTTCGACGAGGCAGCCTTCCTCAACCGCCAGTATACGGTGTGGGGCCAGGTCATCGAAGGCATGGACAATGTCGACAAGATCAAGCGCGGCGAACCGGTGGTCGATCCCGACAAGATCGTGTCGCTCAAGGTCGCGGCCGACGTCAAGTAAGGGCAAACGACAATGATGGGCGTCGTCTGGTCGCTTCTCGGCATCCTGTCCGGCGCCTTCATTGCCATTCAGGCGCCGATCAATTCGCAGCTGGCGCGCGGCCTGGGTCTCCCGGTCGCCGCCGCCGCCTTCTCCTTCCTGTCGGGCGCAGTCGTGCTCGGCATCATCTCCGTCACGGTGGTGAAGCTGCAAGGCGTCACGCTGGATTGGAAGGCGCCGGCGCCGTGGCTGTTCGTTGCCGGCGGCATGCTTGGCGGCTTCTACGTCACGCTCTCCACGATTCTCACGCCGCGCATCGGCGCGGCTGCTCTGATGGCGTTTCTTGTTGCCGGTCAGCTGCTGGCCGGCATGCTCATCGACCGCATCGGTTTCCTCGGTGTTGCGGTGCGCGAGATCTCGCTCGGTCGCGTCGCCGGTGCGGTATTGCTCTTGGCCGGAGCGCTGCTCGTCCGGCTGTTCTGATGCGCGTCGACCTCTTCGACTTCGACCTGCCGGACGAACGCATCGCGCTGCGACCCGCCGAGCCGCGCGACAACGCCAGGCTGCTGGTCGTCAGGCCTGGCGAGGCTTTGCAGGACCGTATCGTCTATGAATTGCCGTCGCTGCTCAGCGAAGGCGATGTGCTGGTGTTCAACGACACCAAGGTCATTCCAGCGCAGTTGAAGGGCATCCGCAGGCGCGGCGAGGCGGCTGCGCAGGTGGAGGCAACGCTGCATATGCGGGTCGCGCCCGACCGCTGGCAGGCCTTCATGCGGCCGGGTAAGCGCATCGCCGCCGGCGACCGCATCCATTTCGGCCATGACGGCAATTCCTGCTTCCTTGGCCAGCTCGACGCGACGGTGATCGAGAAGGGCGAAGCAGGCGAGGTATTGCTCGGCTTCGACCTGTCCGGGCCGTTCCTCGACGAGGCGCTGCACGCCGTCGGCCACATCCCGCTGCCGCCTTATATCGCCTCCAAGCGCGACGATGACGAGCGCGACCGCAGCGATTATCAGACGATCTACGCCAGGGAAGAGGGCGCCGTCGCGGCGCCCACAGCCGGCCTGCATTTCACGCCGGAGCTGTTTGCCGCGCTCGATGCCAGGGGTGTTCAACGCCATTTCGTAACGCTGCATGTCGGCGCCGGCACCTTCCTGCCGGTGAAGGCCGACGATACCGCCGGCCACAAGATGCATGCCGAAACTGGCTCGGTAAGCCCGGAGACAGCGCAAGCGCTCGACCAAGCCAGGGCCCGGGGAGGGCGCATCATCGCCGTCGGCACGACGTCGCTGCGCTTGCTCGAAAGTGCCGCGCGAGCGGATGGCACGGTCGAACCCTGGTCCGGACCCACGGATATCTTCATCACCCCCGGCTATCGTTTCCGCACGGCCGACATGCTGATGACCAATTTCCATCTGCCGCGCTCGACGCTGTTCATGCTGGTCTCGGCCTTCAGCGGGCTGGAGACGATGCGTTCGGCCTATGCGCACGCCATCGCCAACCGCTACAGATTCTACTCCTATGGCGATGCAAGCCTGCTTTTCCGGGCGGAGACGAGCGATGGACGATGATCTCGATGACATGGACCGCGACACACTGATTGGCGAAGTGAAGAAGCTGCGCGCCGGCATTCGCGCGCATCGCGACACGACCGGGCATGATCTGTGCTGGCATCACCCCGACCTGTGGGGGCTGTTGCCGGAAAAGATCGAGCCGGCCATCGCCGTGCCGCCATGGCCGAAATTCATCCGCGGCTGCATCCGCTACCGCCAGTCGCTCGATGAGCAGGCGCCCGACGCTGCGGTGCACGACAAGGAATTCAATGGCTGAGACTTTTTCTTTCCAGGTGCTGGCGACCGACGGCAAGGCCAGGCGCGGCGTGGTTTCCATGCCGCGCGGCGAGATCCGCACGCCGGCCTTCATGCCGGTCGGCACCGGCGGCACGGTCAAGGCCATGTATATGGACCAGGTGCGCGGCGTCGGCGCCGATATCATCCTTGGCAATACGTACCACCTGATGCTGCGGCCCGGTGCTGAGCGCGTGGCGCGGCTCGGCGGTCTGCACGAGTTTGCGCGCTGGCCGTGGCCGATCCTGACCGACAGCGGCGGCTTCCAGGTGATGTCGCTGTCGAAGCTCAGGAAGCTGACGGAAAAAGGCGTCACCTTCCGCTCGCATATCGACGGCGCTGCTTACGAGATGTCGCCGGAGCGCTCGATCGAGATCCAGGGCTTGCTCGATTCCGACATCCAGATGCAGCTCGATGAATGCGTCGCGTTGCCGGCCAAGCCGAAAGAAATCGAGCGCGCCATGGAATTGTCGCTGCGCTGGGCCGAACGCTGCAAGACGGCCTTCGGCGACCAGCCCGGCAAGGCGATGTTCGGCATCGTCCAAGGCGGCGACAGCGCTCAGCTGCGCGTGCGCTCGGCGCAGGCGCTGAAGGCGATGGAGCTGAAAGGTTATGCCGTTGGCGGCCTTGCCGTCGGCGAGCCGCAGGCGGTGATGCTGGAAATGCTCGACATCACCTGTCCGGAACTCCCCGAGGACAAGCCGCGCTACCTGATGGGCGTAGGCACGCCGGACGATATCCTCAAATCGGTGGCGCGCGGCATCGATATGTTCGACTGCGTGATGCCGACGCGCGCCGGCCGCCACGGCCTTGCCTATACGCGGCGCGGCAAGGTCAATCTCCGGAATGCCCGCCATGCCGACGATCCGCGACCGCTCGACGAGGAGAGCGACTGCCCGGCCGCGCGCGATTATTCGCGCGCCTATCTGCATCATCTGGTGCGCTCGCAGGAAGCGCTCGGCGCGATGCTTTTGACCTGGAACAACCTGTCCTACTACCAGAAGCTGATGCAGGACATCCGCGCCGCCATCGAGGCTCAAGCCTTCGAGCTGCGCGCCGCCGAAATCACGGAAGGCTGGGCGCGGGGCGATATTCCAGTCTTGTGAAGCGCTCTCAGGTGCTGACCGAGGTCGAGGCGCGCAGGCTGCAGCCGGTGATCTTGAAACTGCCGTCCGGCTGCTGCTGCAGTGTATAGACGGCCTCATAGTCCTTGCCGTCGGGGCCAACGATCAGCACCTGCTGAACAATCGAGCCCGGGCCGGTCTGTTCGACTTTGCCGAAGGAATAGCTCTGCGGCTTGCGCACCGGCGCGTAGCCGTTGGTGACCATGTTCATGAAGGTGTCGACGGTCGGGAAGATCTGCTTCACATTGGGCGCCGCGAAGCCGTAGGCGGCGGCGCCGTCATTGGCGATGAAGGCTTTCAACTGGCCGTCGATGGCAGACTGCGCGGCCTTGATCTCGGCGTCGCCGGCAAAAGCAAGCGAGATCATGAACATCGGCATCAAAGCGAATGCGAACAAGGCGCGGCGCATGGCCTGTCTCCCCGGAATCTCCATTTTTGCCTTACGCAATTCCAGACGGAAAACCGTGGACACTTTTCCTGGAATTGCTCTGGCGAACGTAATCTAACATACGCTCGTCGGCGCGCCGTGGTTTCATGGCCGCGAGAAGATTTCGCCCTTTCGGCGCTACGGTGTCGTGTTTAGCAAGTCGTTAAGGCGCAAGGCGCATCGTTGCATCGGGTGGGCAGACCGTTTCCCGGAGACGGAAAATGTTTGAACGACCAATCGATCGTCGCCTGTTTTTGGTGGGCACCGCAACGCTGCTGGCCCCGGTGTCAGTTTGGGCGGCAGCCATGCCGAGCGTGAAGGACGTCGCCTTCGATCCTGCCATTCCAGCACTTGGCAATCCGCAAGGCGATGTGACGATCGCCGAATTCGTCGACTACCAATGCCCGGTCTGCAAGCTGGTCTTCATCGAGCTGCAAAAGCTCATGTCCGAAGACAAGGGCGTTCGCCTGGTGATGAAGGACTGGCCGATCTTCGGCGACGCCTCGCGCGATGCGGCACTGATGGCGCTGTCGGCCGGTCCGCGTTACGCGGAGGTGGTTGACGCGCTGATGACCAACCAGCGCGGGCTCTCCCCACACCGCACCGACGCCATTCTCGATTCCGTTGGCGTCGACGCCGCTGCAATTCGTGCGGGGATCGCCGGCCGCGAGGCCGAGCTTGACGGGCTTCTGGCCCGCACCGATGGTCAGGCTGGCGCCTTCGGACTGAGGGGCACGCCGGCGCTCGTGATCGGCGGCAATCTCTACCGGCGCGGATTGCCGGTCGCCGAATTGCGGCAAGCGGTCGCCAAGGCGCGCGCCGCCTGATGCTTGAAAGCCGGGCGGCAGTCTGCCACAAGGGCCGCTTATTCTTGAAGCAGGCTGGCAGGACCGGGCAATGAAGGCATTTTTCGTGCAGATTAAATGCGATCTGGGCAAGGCCTATGAGGTCGCCAGCGCGCTCGCCGATGCCGAGATCGCCTCGGAGATCTACTCGACCGCCGGCAATTTCGACCTGCTCGCCAAATTCTATATCGACGACGAGGAAGACGTCGGCCACTTCGTCAACGAGCGTGTGCAGATCCTGCCGGGAATCAAGGACACGTTCACGATCGTCACCTTCCGGGCGTTTTGACACGCCCGATGCCCGGTCGCCGGGCAGTCCCTGACCTAAGCCGGCAGGCCTTGCCTTAATCTTGGGCAATTTCTTCATAACGACCGCCGCTGCTTCTCAAATCACCGATTGCTCTTGATTTTCTCCCGGCAAGGCCATTCAAATGGCTTCATAGGGGAGTAGGCGATTGGCAGCGTTCGACGAAATGCTTCCGGAAGTCTCCGGATTGAGAAGACCTTATGAGGGGTACGATCGCTGGCTGAAGGAGCAGGATCCAGCCAGGCTCACACAGAAAATGCAGGATGCCGAGCGCGTCTTCCGCAAGACCGGCATCACCTTTGCCGTCTATGGCGAGCAGGAAGCCTCCGAGCGGCTGATCCCCTTCGACATCGTCCCACGCATCATCTCCGGCAATGAATGGCGCCGGTTGACGCAAGGCATCGAGCAGCGCGTGCAGGCGCTGAATGCCTTTCTCGACGACATCTACCATCGCCAGGAGATTCTGCGCGCCGGACGCGTGCCGAGGGACCTGATCGCCAAGAACGAGGCCTTCCTGCCCGAGATGATCGGGGTCAAGCCGCCGGCCGGCGTGTACACCCACATCATCGGCGTCGACATCGTCCGCATCTCGGAAAATGAATTCTATGTGCTCGAGGACAATGCCCGCACGCCGTCCGGTGTCTCCTACATGCTGGAGAACCGCGAGACGATGATGCAGCTCTTTCCCGAGCTGTTCCAGAAGATCAAAGTCAGGCCGGTCGAGAATTATCCGCAGCTCTTGCGCCAGTCGCTCGCTGCCGTGCGCCCGCAGAGCACCAAGGGCGCACCGACCATCGCGGTGCTGACGCCGGGCTCCTACAATTCGGCCTATTTCGAACATGCCTTCCTCGCCGACCAGATGGGCGTGCAACTGGTCGAGGGGGAGGATCTGCGCGTCATCGACGGCCATGTCGCGATGCGCACCACCGAAGGCTACAAGCAGATCGATGTGCTTTACCGGCGCGTCGACGATTCCTTCCTCGATCCGCTGACCTTCCGGCCGGACTCCGCGCTCGGTGTTCCAGGCATCATGGATGTCTACCGCGCCGGCAACATCACCATCGCCAATGCGCCGGGAACCGGCATCGCCGACGACAAGGCGATCTATTCCTACATGCCCGAGATCGTCGAATTCTACACCGGCCGCAAGGCGATCCTCGGCAACATCCCGACCTGGCGCTGCTCGGAGCCGGACAGCCTGAAATATGTGCTGGAACACATCCACGAACTGGTCATCAAGGAAGTGCACGGCTCCGGCGGCTACGGCATGCTGGTCGGACCGGCGGCGACCAAGAAGGAATGCCAGGAGTTCGCCAAGAAGCTGCAAGCGAAACCCTCGAACTACATCGCGCAGCCGACGCTTGCGCTGTCGACCTGCCCGATCCTGACGGAAAAAGGCCTGTCGCCGCGCCATGTCGATCTCAGGCCCTATGTGCTGGTCTCCGACCGGATCCAGATTGTACCGGGTGGATTGACCAGGGTGGCGCTCAAAGAGGGTTCGCTGGTTGTGAACTCATCGCAAGGCGGCGGAACGAAAGACACTTGGGTGTTGGATGATTGAGACGAGTGAGTAGGGAATAGTGAGTAGTGAGTAGTGAGTAGTGAAAGGACAGGGTACAAACATGCCATATTCCATTGAGATTCAAACGCTTACTGCTCCCTACTCACTATTCCCTACTCACTAGCCCGAAGGGCGTCCCCCATGCTTCTCGGCCGCACCGCCAACGGTCTCTATTGGATGAACCGCTATATCGAGCGGGCTGAAAACATGGCGCGCCTGGTCGACGCCGGCCTGCGCATGGCGCTGACGCGCACGCAAAGCGCTGCCGAGGAGTGGAACTCGGTGCTGCTCAGCGCCGGCTCCGACGCTGCCTTTTCGCGAAAATATCAGGATTATACGGCCGCCAACGTCTCCGACTTCCTGCTGCGCGATACGTCCAACCCATCGAGCACGATGTCGTCGATCGAGACGGCGCGCAACAATGCCCGCATGGTGCGCACGGCGCTGACGCGCGAGACCTGGGAAAGCATCAACGAGGCCTGGATGGCGCTGAAGCGCATGCTGGCAAGGCCGATCGACGAGCGCGACCTGCCCAATGTGCTGGATGCCATCAAGCGCGAGACGGCGCTGATCCGCGGCTCGTTCTACGGCACGATGCTACGCAACGAGATCTTCGATTTCTCGCAGCTCGGCACCTATGTCGAGCGCGCCGACAACACCGCGCGCATCCTCGACGTGAAATATTATGTGCTGTTGCCGTCGCTCTCCTGGGTCGGCTCGACGCTCGACAACTACCAGTGGGAATCCATCCTGCGCTCGGTGTCGGCGCACCGCTCCTATCGCTGGGTTTATGAAGCCGACTACAAACCGACGAACATAGCCGACTATCTGATCCTCAATGTGCGCATGCCGCGCTCACTCACCTTCTGCTACCGCTTCCTTGGCGAGCATCTCAAATTCCTCGGTGACGACTATGGCGAGCGACATGCCTGCCACGCCACGGCGGAGAAAATCCAGGCGACGTTGCGCAGGGGGTCGATCAAGGACATTTTCGACCACGGCCTGCATGAATTCCTGGCCGAATTCATTCGCGACAACACCAGGCTGGGCGACGAGATTGCCCAGAACTATCGTTTCTTCTGATCGTGCGCTGACACCGAGGCGGGCACCATGCGGCTCAAGATCACCCACCGAACCGAGTACAGCTACGACGCGCCGGTGCAATACCTATTGCAGCGCCTGCGCCTTTTGCCGCTCAGCGGCCACACCCAGACCGTTGCGGCCTGGGCGATCAACATCGAGGGCGCGCGCGGCGAGGTCCGTTTCACCGACCAGTTCGGCAACGATACACGTCTGGTCAGCGCCGAAGGCGGCCACAACACCATCGCGATCGAGGCGACAGGCGAGGTGACGACGCGCGATACGGCAGGGGTATCGGGCCCGCACCATGGCTTTGCGCCGCTCTGGCTGTTTTGCCAGCAGACGCCGCTGACCACCGCCGGCGACGGTGTCCGCGCGCTTGTCGGGTCGCTCGGCGAGGGCAGCGATATCGACCGGCTGCATCGGCTGATGGCCACTATTGGCGAGCGCGTCGCCTACAAGCCAGGCACCACCAGTGTGGTTACGCCCGCCGAAGAGGCCTTGGCGCTGAAGAGCGGCGTCTGCCAGGACCACAGCCACATTTTCGCCGCCGCGGCGCGCGCGATGGGTTTTCCCGCCCGCTATGTCAGCGGCTATCTGATGATGGACGCAGCAATCGAACAGGCGGCGAGCCATGCTTGGGCGGAGGCGCATGTTGCCGGGCTCGGCTGGGTCGCCTTCGACCCCGCGAACGGCATCTCCCCGGATGAGCGTTATGTGCGCGTGGCGACGGGACGCGACTACCGCGATGCCTCGCCGGTATCGGGGATAGTGATGGGCCACGCGGAAGAGAAGCTTGCTGTCACGGTCACGGTGGAGCAGTAATCTTCGCTGGGAATCACTACCAGAAAGCAATTATGACTTATTGCGTCGGCCTCAAGATCGATCGCGGGCTCGTGTTCATGTCGGACACGCGCACCAACGCCGGCATGGATTCGATCTCGACTTTCAAGAAGATGCATGTCTGGGAGCAGCCCGGCGAGCGCGTCATCGTGCTGATGTCGGCCGGCAACCTCGCCACGACGCAGGCCGTCGTCAGCCTGCTCGAAGAACGCAACAAGGCGATCGGCGAGCGCCACGCGGCGCTGCTCGAGACGCCGTCCATGTACCAGACGGTGCGGTTGGTCGGCGACACTGTGAAGGAAGTCATCGCGAATGCCTCGCCCGCCGGTGAGAAGGCCGATTCCTATTTCAACGCCTCCTTCATCCTTGGCGGCCAGATCAAGGGCAGTCCGCCACGGCTGTTCATGATCTATCCGGAAGGCAACTTCATCGAATCGACCGATGACACGCCGTTCTTCCAGATCGGCGAGACCAAATACGGCAAGCCGATCATCATCCGCGCCTACGACCGTGCGATGAGCCTGGCGGAGACGGTGAAGCTGCTCCTGGTTTCCTTCGACTCGACGCTGAAATCGAACCTGTCGGTCGGCCTGCCGCTCGATCTGTTGTTCCTGGAAAACGACGCGTTCCAGGTTGGACTGAAGAAACGGATCGGCCAGGACGATCCCTATTACCGCGCCATTTCCCAGGGCTGGTCGAACGCCTTGAAGACGGCCTTTGCCAGCCTGCCGGATTTTCCGGGATAGGGCCTGGCAATTCGCCGCCCGTTGCCTGATTCTATTTAACATGTTAATCAAATGCTGAAACGGCGCGCGGTGCTGCGCAGTTGGCCGGATTGGGAGGACATATGGACAGCAAGGAGTTCCGCGACTGGTCGAGACGGGCGGCTGACTGGGGCGTCGATTACCGTGCCGGCCTGCGCGACCGGCCGGTGCGGCCGGCGATCGCTCCGGGTGACATATTCAGGAGCATCGAAGCCTCGCCGCCCGAGACGCCCGAGCCAATGGACAAGATCTTCGCCGATTTCGAAGACAAGATCGTGCCCGGCATGACGCATTGGCAGCATCCGCGCTTCTTTGCCTATTTCCCGGCCAACGCGGCGCCCGTTTCGGTGGTGGCCGAATATCTGGTCTCGGCGATGGCCGCGCAGTGCATGCTGTGGCAAACCTCACCGGCGGCAACCGAGCTGGAGACGCGCATTGTCGACTGGATGCGCCAGGCACTCGGCCTGCCGGGCGGCTTTTCCGGCGTGATCCAGGATTCGGCCTCGTCGGCGACGCTTGCCGCCGTACTGACCATGCGCGAGCGGTCGCTCGACTGGCAGGGCAACAAACAGGGGCTGGCGGGGCAGGCGAGGCTGCGTGTCTATTCGTCCGACCAGGTCCACACCTCGATCGACCGCGCGATCTGGGTCGCCGGCATCGGCGAGGACAACCTCGTCCGCATCCCGGCCACAGGGCGCTATCGCGCCATGGATACGGCGGCTTTGGAAGCGGCGATCATTGCCGACCGTGAAGCCGGCCTGCTGCCTGCCGGTATCATCGCTTGCGTCGGCGGCACCAGCACCGGCGGCACCGATGACATCGCGGCTGTGGCTGCCGTCGCCAAACGCCACGGGCTCTATCTGCATGTCGACGCGGCCTGGGCCGGATCGGCGATGATCTGCCGGGAATACCGTCATTTCTGGGCCGGTGTCGAGGGCGCCGATTCGATCGTCTTCAACCCGCACAAATGGCTGGGCGCGCAGTTCGACTGCTCGATCCAGTTCGTGCGCCAGCCGGAAGATTTGGTGCGCACGCTGGCCATCAAGCCGGACTATCTCAAGACGCGCGGCCATGACGGCATCATCAACTATTCGGAATGGTCGGTACCGCTCGGCCGTCGCTTTAGGGCGCTGAAACTCTGGTTCCTGCTGCGTGCCCATGGGCTCGAAGGCCTGCGCGCCATGATCCGCAACCATGTCGCCTGGAGCGAAGGCCTGGCAGCGCGGCTGGCGAAGGAGGCCGATTTCGAACTCGTCACCGAACCCATGCTGTCGCTGTTTTCGTTTCGGCACCGCGCACCCTCGGGCACCGATGCTGACGAGCACAATCTGCGCCTGGTGGACGCCATCAACACGGATGGCCGCATCTACCTGACGCAGACCCGGGTCGATGGGCGGGTTGCGATCCGCTTCCAGGCCGGCCAGTTCGAGGCGACGGCAGCGGACGTGGATGCCGCTTTCGACGTCATCATCGAGGTTGCTCGCGGTCTCGCCTGACGCGCAGGCTGCTCTGTCGCGGTCCGGTCGATTTCGTTAGCCGGCGCGTGCCTTTTCATCGCTTTCGTTTTCGCTTATAGAGAGGAAAAACGAAAACGGGGGAGACGCGCGATGTTTCTGTCGCCACGCCATGCCGAAATCATCCAGATGGCGAAGGATCATGGCCGCGTCCTGGTCGATGACCTGGCGACACATTTCAATGTGACGCCGCAGACCATCCGCAAGGATCTCAACGATCTGTGCGACCAGCGCCTGCTCACCCGCATCCATGGCGGGGCGCTGTTTCCCTCCGGCATCGAGAACATGGAATATGAGGCGCGGCGCAAGATCGCCGCCGACGAGAAGGAAGCGATCGGCAGCGCGGCAGCGCGGCTGATCCCGGACAATGCTTCGCTGTTCATCAACATCGGCACCACGACGGAGGCTGTCAGCAAGGCGCTTCTCGACCATAGCGGGCTTATGGTCATCACCAATAACATCAATGTCGCCAATAGGATGCGTATCTATCCTTCGATAGAAGTGGTGATTGCCGGCGGCGTGGTGCGCGGCTCCGACGGTGGCATAGTCGGCGAGGCGGCCGTTGATTTCATTCGTCAATTCAAGGTCGACTATGCGGTTATAGGCGCCTCGGCGATCGATCATGACGGCGCGTTGCTCGATTTCGATTTTCGCGAAGTGAAGGTGGCTCAGGCCATCATCGCCAATGCCCGACACGTGATTCTAGTTTCCGACCGGACCAAGTTCGAGCGCACGGCGCCGGTCCGCATCGGCCATCTTTCGCAGGTCAATACCTTCATCACCGATCGTTGCGATATCCCCTCGGTTCGCCGGATCTGCGAGGAAACGGAAGTGCGCCTGATCGAGACGACGATTTCGTAGGCGCATAGCAGGGCGTCCCGCACGGCTGCGATATTTCGTTTGACATTCGGTTTGAGTTCGAAATAATTCCGTCACGGTTTCGCAAAACAAAAAAATGGTGCAATGCGAAATCGTTGGAGGAATTTGTGGACGCATCTCCGATCCATGACATTTTCGTCATAGGCGGCGGCATCAATGGCTGCGGCATAGCCCGCGACGCCGTCGGCCGCGGATTTTCAGTCTTCCTGGCGGAAATGAACGATCTGGCCAGCGGGACATCTTCCGGCTCGACCAAGCTGATCCACGGCGGCCTGCGCTACCTCGAATTCTATGAGTTCCGGCTGGTGCGCGAAGCGCTGATGGAGCGCGAGGTGTTGTGGAAGAACGCGCCGCACATCATCTGGCCGATGCGCTTCGTGCTGCCTTACGCCAAGGGCCTGCGGCCGGCCTGGTTGATCCGGCTTGGGCTGTTCCTCTACGATCATATTGGCGGCCGCAAGCTACTGCCGGCGACGAAGACGCTCGACATGGCCAGCGATCCGGCCGGGAAGCCTTTGAAGCCCTTGTTCCAGAAGGCCTTTGAATATTCAGACGGCTGGGTCAACGATGCCCGCTTCGTGACGCTGAACGCTCGCGACGCCGCCGACCGGGGCGCCATCATCCGCACGCGCACCAAGGTCGTCAGCGCGCGCCGTGAGAAGGCGCTGTGGACGATACAGATCCAGAACGTTTCGACCGGTGAGACCGAAGAGATCCGCGCGCGGCTGCTGGTCAACGCCGCCGGACCCTGGGTCGATCAAGTGCTGCAGGCCGCAGTTGGCCAGAACGACGTCCACAACGTCCGCCTCGTGCAGGGCAGCCACATCGTCATCAACAAGAAGTTCGACGATCCCCGCGCCTATTTCTTCCAGAACAAGGATGGCCGTATCATCTTCGCCATTCCTTACGAGGAAGAATTCACGCTGATCGGCACCACCGATCGCGACTATCCCGGCGATCCGCATGACGTGAAGATCAGCGACACCGAGATCGACTATCTCTGCGCCGCGGCGAGCGAGTATTTCGCGAAACCGGTCACACGGTCGGACATCGTCTGGACCTATTCGGCGGTGCGACCGCTCTATGACGACGGCGCCTCGAAAGCACAGGAAGCGACCCGCGACTATGTGCTGAAGGCCGATGTCGGGGAGGGCGCGCCGCTCCTCAACGCGTTTGGCGGCAAGATTACCACGTCGCGCCGGCTGGCGGAATCGATGCTGGACAAGATCGAGGGTTTTCTCGGCAAACGCGGCAAGCCGTGGACGCATGACGCGCCGCTGCCCGGCGGCGATTTCCCGGCGACCGGCTTCGATGCGCAGGTTGCCAGGCTGAAGAGCGCCTATCCGTTCCTCGACCAGCGGCTCGCGCGCCGGTTCACGCGGCTTTACGGCACACGTGCCGAGAAGCTGCTGGGCTTGGCCAAATCCTATACCGATCTCGGCCGCAATTTCGGTGGCGACCTCTATGAGGCGGAAGTCCGCTATCAGATCGAGAACGAGTGGGCGGTCACCGCCGAGGACGTGCTGTGGCGCCGCACCAAGCGCGGGCTGCACTTCAACCCGGAGCAGACGGCAGCGCTCGACGAATTCATGCGTGGGCTGAGCAGACGACACGTGGCGGCGGCCGAGTGATTATCGGCCGGTGACGCGCAACGCTTTGGAGGAGGCTTGATGCTGGAATTGAGGAACGTGACGAAGACGGTTGGGGCGCAGGAGCATATCCGCGACGTCTCGCTGACGCTTCAGCACGGCTCGCTGAATGTGCTTCTTGGCCCGACGCTCTCCGGCAAGACCAGCCTGATGCGGCTGATGGCCGGCCTCGACAAGCCGACCTCCGGCTCGGTCTGGTTCGACGGTCAAGACGTCACTGGCGTGCCGGTGCAGAAGCGCAAGATCGCCATGGTCTACCAGCAGTTCATCAACTACCCGGCGATGACGGTTTACGAAAACATTGCCTCGCCGCTTCGGGTGGCCGGTGTCGAGCAGGCCAAGATCGACAAGGAAGTGCGCAACGCGGCCGCGCTGCTCAAATTGACGCCTTACCTCGACCGCACGCCGCTCAATCTGTCGGGCGGCCAGCAGCAGCGCACGGCGCTTGCCCGCGCCATCGTCAAGAATGCCAGCCTGGTGCTGCTCGACGAGCCTTTAGCCAATCTCGATTACAAGCTGCGTGAGGAACTGCGCGCCGAATTGCCGAAGATCTTCGCCGCCGCCGGCACCATCTTCGTCTACGCCACGACGGAGCCGCATGAGGCGCTGCTGCTTGGCGGCAACACGGCAACGCTGTCGCAGGGTCGCGTCACCCAATTCGGCCCGACGATCGAGGTGTTCCGCATGCCCATCGATCTGGTGACGGCAAGGACCTTTGCCGACCCGCCGCTCAACACCATCGTGCTGGCCAAGAAGGGCCCGGATTTCCTGCTCGAAGGCGGCGTCAAGCTGCCGGTGCCGCCGGAACTCACCGGCATTGCCGACGCCAGCTACACGATCGGCTTCCAGCCGCATCATCTGTCGCTCGAGCGGCCGAACGCCGGCGCGGTGCCGGTGCGGGCCAAGGTGACGATCACCGAGATCACCGGTTCGGAAAGCTTCGTCCATCTCGATTTCGCCGACGCGCGCTGGGTGATGCTGGCGCATGGCATCCTCAATTTCGAAACCGACGACGAGGTCGAGGTATTCATCGACCCGCGCCACATCATGGTCTTCGACCAGAACGGCCTTGCCGTGTCCGCGTCGAAGCTGGCGGCTTGAGGAGCATCGGATGGCGCGCATCGAGGTCAACCATATCCGCCACTCCTACCTGCCCAATCCGCAGAAGGATGCCGATTTCGCGCTGAAGGAAGTGCACCACACATTCGAGGATGGCGGCGCCTATGCGCTGCTCGGGCCATCGGGCTGCGGCAAGACCACCTTGCTCAACATCATCTCCGGCCTGCTGCATCCCTCGCATGGGCAGCTTTTGTTCAACGGCCGCGACGTGACCAATTTGTCGACGCAGGAGCGCAACATCGCGCAGGTGTTCCAGTTCCCGGTCATTTACGACACCATGAGCGTCTACGACAATCTGGCCTTTCCGCTGCGCAACCGCCGCGTTCCGGAGGCCGATGTCGACCGCAAGGTGCGCGAGACGCTCGACATGATCGATCTCGCCTCGATGGCGAAGCGGAAGGCGCGCGGGCTCACCGCCGACCAGAAGCAGAAGATTTCGCTTGGACGCGGCCTGGTGCGCTCGGATGTCAACGCCATCCTGTTCGACGAGCCGCTGACCGTCATCGACCCGCATATGAAATGGATGCTGCGCTCGCAGCTGAAGCAGCTGCATCGCCGTTTCGGCTACACCATGGTCTATGTCACGCACGACCAGACCGAGGCGCTGACCTTCGCCGACCAGGTGGTGGTCATGTATGATGGCGGCATCGTCCAGATCGGCACGCCGGCCGAATTGTTCGAGCGGCCGCGCCACACCTTCGTCGGCTATTTCATCGGCTCGCCGGGCATGAACGTGCTGCCGGTGTCGCTGGATGGCAAGACGGCCAAGCTTGGCGCGCAGCGCATAGAACTGCCGGGCGTGCCCAAGGCCGAAGCCGGCACGGTTGAGCTCGGCATCCGCCCCGAATATGTGCGGCTTGGCCGCGACGGCATGGCTGTATCCATTAGCAAGGTCGAGGATGTCGGCCGCCACAAGGTCGTGCGCGCCAATCTCGAGGGCAAGGAGATCGCGGCGGTCATCGGCGAGGACGACGAGGTTCCCGCCGAGCCCAAGGTGCGCTTCGATCCGGCCGGTATCAACATCTACGCCGATTCCTGGCGCGTCGAGATGGGGGCGTAGATGGACAAGACCTGGAACAACAAGGCCTGGTTCCTAGTGTTGCCGGTGCTGGTGCTGGTTGCCTTCACCGCAGTCATCCCGCTGATGACGGTCGTCAACTATTCGGTGCAGGACACGTTCGGCAACAATGTCTTCACCTGGGCCGGCACCGAATGGTTCGAGGAGCTGTTGTCGTCCAACCGCTTCTGGGAAGCGATGGTCCGCAACCTGATCTTTTCCTTCATCATCCTGGCAATCGAGGTGCCGCTTGGCGTCTTCATTGCGCTCAACATGCCAAAAAAGGGCTGGGGCGTGCCGGTCTGCCTGGTGCTGATGTCGCTGCCGCTGCTGATTCCGTGGAACGTCGTCGGCACCATCTGGCAGGTGTTCGGCCGCAACGACATCGGGCTCTTGGGCTATTATCTCAACGCGATCGGTATCGACTACAATTACGTCCAGGATCCATTCGACGCCTGGGTGACGATCATCGTCATGGACGTCTGGCACTGGACCAGCCTCGTCGTGCTGCTCTGCTATGCCGGTCTGGTTTCGATCCCGGACGCCTTTTACCAGGCGGCCAAGATCGACGGCGCATCGCGCTGGGCGGTGTTTCGGTATATCCAGCTGCCGAAGATGCAGCGCGTGCTTCTGATCGCCGTGCTGTTGCGCTTCATGGATAGCTTCATGATCTACACCGAGCCCTTCGTCGTCACCGGCGGCGGGCCCGGCAATTCGACGACGTTCCTGTCGATCGACCTGGTTAAAACGGCGCTCGGCCAGTTTGACCTTGGTCCGGCGGCCGCAATGTCGCTGGTCTACTTCCTCATCATCCTGTTGTTGTCGTGGGTGTTCTACACCGTGATGACCAACTACGACGCGGAGCGCTGACAGATGACGAGCGCCAACGACACGACACGGGTGAGCGAAACAGCGGTCACCGAGGTCGGCAGCACGCTGTCGCAGGACGAGGTGGCGAAGCTGATGCGCCGGCGGGGCGAGGAATCGCGCTGGTGGTGGATCGTGCCGACGCTCTACATCTTCGTGCTTTTGCTGCCGATCTACTGGCTCATCAACATGAGCTTCAAGACCAACGCCGAAATCGTCAACTCGCTGACGCTCTACCCGCATGCACCGACGATCGCCAACTATGTCACCATCTTCACCGAGAAGGTCTGGTATTCCGGCTATATCAATTCGATCACCTATGTGGTCATGAACATGGTGATTTCGGTTTCCGTGGCGCTGCCGGCGGCTTATGCCTTTTCGCGCTACCGCTTCCTTGGCGACAAGCACCTGTTCTTCTGGCTTTTGACAAACCGCATGGCGCCGCCGGCGGTGTTCGCGCTGCCGTTCTTCCAGCTCTACTCGGCCTTCGGCCTGATCGATACACACATTGCGGTGGCGCTCGCCCACTGCCTGTTCAACGTGCCGCTGGCAGTGTGGATCCTCGAAGGCTTCATGTCGGGCGTGCCGAAGGAGATCGACGAGACCGCCTATATCGACGGCTATTCGTTCCCGCGCTTCTTCCTGAAGATCTTCATGCCGCTGATCGCCAGCGGCATCGGCGTCGCCTGCTTCTTCTGCTTCATGTTTTCATGGGTGGAACTGCTGATCGCCCGTACGCTGACCACGACCGACGCCAAGCCGATCGCCGCCACCATGACCCGCACGGTCTCGGCATCCGGCATGGACTGGGGCCTGCTTGCCGCCGCCGGCGTGCTGACGCTGATCCCCGGCGCTTTGGTCATCTGGTTCGTCCGCAACTACATCGCCAAGGGCTTCGCCCTGGGGAGGGTGTGATGAAACGAACACAAGAGTTCGGCCGCAACACCATCTTCAAGGGCTCAGCCCTGGGGAGGGCGTGACCATGAACCTCGACTTCTCCTGGATGGCGTGGACGTGGCCGACGGCGGCGTTCTTCATCGTCATCGCGCTGCTTCTGGTCGGCATGGGCGCCTGGGAATACGCCTCGCCGGGCGGCAATCCGCGCGTCGGCGTGCTGCGCTTCGAGACAACGCGCGGCGACCGCCTGTTCCTATCGCTGCTCGGCAGCGCTTTTATCCATCTCGCTTGGCTGGGTCTTGTCGGACCGAGTCTCTGGTGGGCTCTCGCTCTCTCCGTGGTCTACGCCATCGGCGTGTTCCGGTACGTATAGAGGGGGAATGCCGGTGCGGCCGCGTGGAAGGCGGCCGCACCGGACAGAACTTGCAACTTAAATGGAGGAGACAACAATGCGACGGCAATTTCTCACATCGACGACCGCGCTGGTCCTGTTGCTTGGAGCGGGCCATGCCTATGCCGGCATGGACGAGGCAAAAGCCTTTCTGGACAAGGAGATAGGCGATGTGTCGACGCTTTCCCGCGCCGACCAGGAAAAGCAAATGCAGTGGTTTATCGACGCGGCCAAGCCCTTCGCCGGCATGGACATCAAGGTGGTCTCGGAAACCCTGACGACCCACAAGTATGAGTCAGAGGTGCTGGCACCAGCCTTTACCGCCATCACCGGCATCAAGGTCACGCATGACGTCATCCAGGAAGGCGACGTCGTCGAAAAGATCCAGACCCAGATGCAGACCGGCCAGAACATCTACGACGGCTGGGTCAACGATTCCGATCTGATCGGCACGCACTGGCGCTACCAGCAGGTGCGCAACCTGACCGACTGGATGGCGGGCGAAGGCAAGGACGTTACCGATCCAATGCTCGATGTCGACGACTTCATCGGCACCAAGTTCACCACCGCTCCGGACAAGAAGCTCTACCAGCTTCCCGACCAGCAGTTCGCGAACCTCTACTGGTTCCGTTACGACTGGTTCAACGACGAGAAGAACAAGGCCGACTTCAAGGCCAAGTACGGCTACGATCTCGGCGTGCCGGTCAACTGGTCGGCCTATGAGGACATCGCCGAGTTCTTCACGGGCCGCGACGTCAACGGCAAGAAAGTCTATGGCCACATGGACTACGGCAAGAAGGATCCGTCGCTTGGCTGGCGGTTCACCGACGCGTGGCTGTCGATGGCCGGCAATGGCGACAAGGGCCTGCCGAACGGCCTGCCGGTCGACGAATGGGGCATCAAGGTCGATGCGAATTCGCGGCCTGTCGGCTCGTGCACCGCGCGCGGCGGCGACACCAATGGACCAGCATCGGTCTATGCCATCCAGAAGTATCTTGATTGGCTGAAAGCCTATGCGCCGCCGGAAGCCCAGGGCATGACCTTCTCCGAATCCGGCCCTGTGCCGTCGCAAGGCAATGTTGCCCAGCAGATCTTCTGGTACACCGCGTTCACCGCCGACATGGTCAAGCCGGGCCTTCCGGTGATGAACGATGACGGTACGCCGAAATGGCGCATGGCGCCGTCTCCGCACGGCTCCTACTGGAAGGACGGCATGAAACTCGGCTACCAGGACGTGGGTTCGTGGACGCTGATGAAGTCGACACCGACCGACCGCGCGAAGGCCGCCTGGCTTTATGCGCAGTTCGTGACCTCGAAGACCGTCGACGTGAAGAAGAGCCAGGTTGGCCTGACCTTCATCCGCGACTCCACCATCCATGACAAGAGCTTCACCGAACGTGCGCCGAAGCTCGGCGGTCTGATCGAGTTCTACCGCTCGCCGGCCCGTGTGCAGTGGACGCCGACCGGTACCAACGTGCCGGATTATCCGAAACTGGCGCAGCTCTGGTGGCAGAACATCGGTGACGCATCCTCGGGTGCCAAGACACCGCAGGAAGCCATGGATTCGCTCTGCGCCGATCAGGAAAAAGTCATGGCCCGTATCGAGAAATCCGGTGTCCAGGGCGACATCGGACCGAAGATGGCCGAAGAGCATGACCTTGCCTACTGGAATGCCGACGCGGTCAAGGCCGGTAATCTGGCGCCTCAGCTGAAGCTCGAGAAGGAGAAGGACAAGCCGATCACCATCAACTATGACGAACTGGTGAAGAGCTGGCAGAAGTAAGAACGTCAGTTAATCTATGGGCCGGAGGTAACTATCTCCGGCCCATTTGCATTGGAGGGGGAATGATGCACTCGCGAAACATCGACGAGATTATCCGATCGTTTGGAGGTTTGTTGAATCCTGACAGCCGCGCTCGTGATCGCGCATCGGCGTGCACCATCGAAGATCGTGCCTTTGACCGGTCTGTGGTGTTGGACAAGTGGCAAAATGGTCCCGAGGATACCCGTCCTGAAAACCCGCGATCCATAGGCTATCTCGCCGCTTACGCGATGATCTTCGGCGAAGGGATCAATCCGGAGGGGGTTCCGACCGACGATGGTCGCTGGTTTCGCCCCGATCACTCAGTCGTTCGGGCCTTCATTCGTAGCCGCGACCTGCATTTAGATGTCAATGCCGAGCCGATGCTTCGGCTTACCGACGTTGCCTACGATAGAATTACGGCAGCGCTGAATATGCTCTCCAGGAGTGCATGAGCCATGTCAGGCTTCGTTTTAGCCATCGATCAAGGCACGACCTCGACCCGGGCGATCCTGTTCGACGACAAGATGAAGGTCGCCGGCACCGGCCAGCAGGAATTCACCCAGCATTATCCGGCCTCCGGCTGGGTCGAGCATGATCCCGAGGAAATCTGGGCGAGCGTGCTGGCGACGGTGAAAGCGGCGCTCAAGGCCGCCGGCCGTTCCGCCTCGGACGTGGCGGCAATAGGCATCACCAACCAGCGCGAGACGGTTGCCATCTGGGACAAGGCGACCGGCAAGCCGATCCACAATGCCATCGTCTGGCAGGACAGGCGCACGGCGCCGCTGTGCCAGAAGCTGAAGAAGCAGGGGCTGGAGAAGAAATTCACGCGCAAGACCGGGCTGCTGCTCGATCCCTATTTCTCCGGCACCAAGATCGCCTGGATGCTGGATGAGGTGAAGGGCGCCAGGAAACGCGCTGAAAAGGGTGAACTGCTTGCCGGCACCATCGACAGTTTTTTGATCTGGCGGCTGACCGGCGGCAAGGTCCATGCGACCGATGCCACCAACGCTTCGCGGACGCTGGTCTACAACATCGAGAAGAACGTCTGGGACGATGAACTGCTCTCGATCCTGAACATTCCGGCCGCGATCCTGCCGCAGGTGAAGGATTGCGCCGATGATTTCGGCGTCACGCAGAAGAGCCTGTTCGGCGCTGAGATGCCTATCCTCGGCGTCGCCGGCGACCAGCATGCGGCGACCATCGGGCAGGCCTGCTTCGAGCCCGGCATGATGAAATCGACCTACGGCACCGGCTGCTTCGCGCTGCTCAATACGGGCCCGGACCTGGTGCGGTCGAAGAACCGGTTGCTCACCACCATTGCCTACCGGCTGAACGGCAAGACAACCTATGCGCTGGAAGGCTCGATCTTCATTGCGGGCGCTGCCGTGCAATGGCTGCGCGACGGCATCAAGGTGATCGGCAAGGCCGAGCAAAGCGGCGTACTCGCCGCGTCCGCCGATCCGGCGCAGCAAGTCTATCTGGTGCCGGCCTTCGTCGGCCTCGGCGCGCCGCACTGGGATGCCGACGCACGCGGCGCGATCTTCGGGCTGACGCGCAATTCCGGTCCGGCGGAGTTCGCGCGCGCCGCACTCGAATCGGTCGCGTTCCAGACGCGCGATCTGCTCGACGCCATGCGCAAGGACTGGAAGGGCAGCGCCGCCAAGACGGTGCTTCGCGTCGACGGCGGCATGGTGGCCTCCGACTGGACCATGCAGCGACTGGCCGACATTCTCGATGCGCCCGTCGACCGCCCGACCATCCTGGAGACAACCGCGCTGGGTGCCGCATGGCTTGCCGGATCGAAAGCGGGTGTGTGGCCGAAGGCGAAGGAATTCGCCAAGACCTGGGCGCTCGAGCGGCGCTTCAAGCCGGACATGGACGCCGCAGCGCGCGCAGCCAAGCTGGCAGGCTGGCGCAATGCGGTGCGCAGGACTCTGAGCGCGAGCTAAGCCGAAAATGGAGAGCCCGTGCCTCTCGAGGCACGGGCTCAGTCAACGACCCTGTTACTGACTGGAGGCCGTCAGTAGGGCGACATGCACTGCTGACGCGGGCCGTTGTAGGGCTGGAAAGTGTTGTCAGAGGCGCGATACGAGCGATAGCGGTCGTAGCACCATTGGACATGCGAGTTGCCGCGATAGACGCGATTGTTCTCGCTGTTGATGATCGCGCCCGTAATGAGTGCGCCAGCGCCGAATGCCGCCAGCGGGAACCAGTAGTCGCCGTGCCGGCGGTAGCCGTGGCGCCAGTTGCGATAACCGTGATGCCCGTTCCAATACGCGCCGCCATCGTCGCGCGAGAAATTCCGGCCGCCGCGCCAATGGCCGCGTCTCCAATCGCTAAGATCGCGAACATTCTGAATGTTGGACGTCGCCGGCGAAGCCTGCGGGACGAACACCTGCGCCGCACCGGCAGGCACTGCCGCGGCGGCCGCGAATGAAACCGACAGTGTGGTCGCCATAATACCCGTTACGATCTTGTTCATGGTCTTCTCCTTCGAAAGGGTGATTGACGTCCCTTGTGACGAGGTAACGGGGAGGACGAGCGGTTGTTCCCACTCCAGTCCCAAGTTACTGATTTGTAATGTTCTTCGGAGGTTTTTGGCCGGCCCGGCGTAGCCTGTTTGACCTGTCGGAAGGGCGCGCCGACCTCGCGGTTCATGCACCGCGGTCGCACTGGGAAAGTCCGGCCTGAACGCCTGCTTTTTCCGGTTGACCCGCCGCGGCACTCTCCCTATGTTCCGCGCAATTTCGAGGGCGGCAGTTCCGGGCCCGCGGGAGCGCGTAGCTCAGCCGGTAGAGCAACTGACTTTTAATCAGTAGGTCATGGGTTCGAATCCCATCGCGCTCACCAAAACATGATACAAATCAAGGTCTTGCGAAAAGTTTGGCGGTTTCTTTTTGCGTCCGCTCGGATCCGTGTCCGCTCCATGTCCGAAAAAGCGGCCACCGTGAGGGCAGCCACAGCCGGCGATGCTCGGGACGAAACAAGCTCCGGAAAGCGTTTGTGCTTCATGCCGGGTGCTCGCAAGACCCGAGCGCCCTCCTGAAACACTGCTTTAGGAGAAACCCCATGAAACATCTTTTCGCGCCGATTACGGCAGGCCTATTCCTTGCCTCCACCGGCATGACTTTCGCGGGCAACGTCCACACGGTAACAGGCACCACAGGCCAGCCCAATCAAACGATCGGCACGTCTGAGACGGGAAGTGCTACGCCGGGCCACGCGGCCTCTGCTCCGGGCTCAGCCTTTAACCCGGATGGCAACGCTGGAACGCATTATGCGGGCGAGCAGCCGCAGAATTCCAAGAACCCGAAGAGCGTATCCCAGTACGACGTGGCCGGCTTCCAGCAGTCCCACAAGTAGCACCAGCCAAACAAAAAAGGGCCCCGGCCGTCTAAGCGGCCGGGCCAGCCGGGCGGCTGGGACTGTTTGGATTTGTCGCCGGAGCCTCCCGCACGTCTCGCGGCGGCGGATCGACATGTTTAGGCTCAGGCGACGATTCCTCGTCGGGCCGGCGAACTGGTTTCGTCTTCGGATCTGGCTTCGGCGGTTGTTCTTTGGTTTTGCCCTGCATAGCCGGTTAAACGGAATCGCCGCTGTGTTGTTCCTATTGCCCATTGAAAAGGCCCGCCATCGCGAGGCAGCGGGCCAAGGTTAGTCGTAAACGAGCCGGACTGTTCGCGATGGCAGGGGCTCGCACCACATCACGCTCACTAATTTCAGCGCAAATCAGCAACGCCGCTCATTCGAAGTTGAGCGCGGGATCCCAAACGGCGCATGGCTTGAAAGCAGGAATCTGTGGCATGGGTTGCTGACGGATTCCGGGGAGGTCGGATGCGTTCAACCAATCGGTGATCTTCGGCACCTTGTTGTCGGTCGAGGCGGTGGCTAAACTCAAAGCTCCCGAGGGAGGCTCCAAGATGACACTTGACCTTTCGGTAGATACCGCGGCCCCAAAGGCGGCGACGCCGCCTGGCAGATATCTCTTCGGCCCGATCGCCGATTTTCTCATGCTTGGCGGCGCCGCCTTTTTGATTCTGCCGATCCTGTTCTTGGTGCCGCGCGCGTACGAAGGTCCGTTGGCTGCAACGATGGTCATCGTGGCCTACGCGGTGAACTATCCTCACTTCGCGCACTCGTACCAGATTTTCTACCGCAATTTCGGGCGCAAGCTGCGCGGCGAGGGCTATGACCGCAGCCTGCAGCTTCGCTACGGTTTCGCGGGCATCGTGGTTCCGGTGGTCATGGCGCTGTTCTTCGCCTATGGCGCGGCGACGTCGAACACGCGGCTGCTTGGATTTGCCGCCAACGCGATGTTCTTCTTCGTCGGCTGGCACTACGTCAAGCAGGGCTACGGCATGCTGATGGTCGACGCCGTGCTGAAGCGCAAATTCTTCGACGAGCGCGACAAGAAGGTGCTGCTGGTCAACAGCTACGCGGTGTGGATCCTTGCCTGGCTGCAGACCAACACGGCGGTGACCCAGGGACAGTACTACGGCCTGCAATTTTACACGTTCGCTGCACCGTCCTGGATCGCCGATATTGCCTTGGTGGCGGCTGTCGCATCCACGGCGGCGACGCTTCTCATGCTCGCCAATCGCTGGCGCAAGAATGGCGGCGTCCTGCCGTATAATGGCATCGTGGCCTATGTCGCGTCGCTCTATCTGTGGATCCTGATTGCCAGGATAAACCCGCTCTGGCTGCTCGTGGTGCCGGCGCTCCATTCGCTCCAGTACCTGGCGGTGGTCTGGCGCTACCAGACCAATGTCGAGCGCGATGTCTCGGATGCCGCGCAGGATCCGGAGCCGAGGATACTATCCGTGCTCGGACCCCGGTACAGGCTGCGGCTGTTGGGATTCATCGTCGGGGGCGCGGCACTTGGCTATCTCGGTTTCTGGCTTGTCCCATCCGCGTTGACCGCCCTGGTTCCTTACGACAAGCAGGTCCTCGGCTCCTCGCTGTTCTTCTTCATCGTGCTGATCTTCATCAATGTGCACCACTATTTCCTCGACAATGTGATGTGGCGCCGGGGCAATCCGGAAGTGTCGAAATATCTGTTCCGGTAGGCGAGGCCCGAAGCCACTGACAGGGCGGCGGATCAGGAAACCAGCGAGACATTGCCGCCGGCGTGACGCTCCAGCCGCCCTGCAAGGTCGAGTTCCAGAAGCACCATGGCGATCTGCGCGGCGCTTAGTCCTGTATGGCGGATGATTTCGTCGACCGCGACGGGCGTCGGCCCAAGCGCTTCCAGCACGTCGGCGCGCTGGTTCTCGCCGGGCGGCGGCAAGGCCGCCAGGTCCGGCGCCTCGGCGAGCGGTATGCCGCGAGGGGAGCGGGTGCCGGCAAGCGGCGCCAATGCGCTGAGAACATCCGCGGCTTCGGTGACCAGCGTGGCGCCGTCCTTGAGCAGGGCATTGCAGCCCGCGGCGCGAGGGTCGAGCGGCGAACCGGGCACGGCGAAGACCAGGCGGCCCATCTCATTGGCAAGGCGGGCGCTGATCAGCGAGCCGGAGCGCTGCGCCGCCTCGACGACGATGAGGCCCAGCGCCATGCCGGCGACCAGGCGGTTGCGGCGCGGAAAATCCTGGGCCCGCGGCTGCCAGCCGAACGGCATTTCCGAAACGATGGCGCCGCCGCGATCGGCGATCTCCTCGCACAGGCCGGCATTTTCCGGCGGGTAGGGGACATCGAGGCCTCCGGCCAGCACGCCGACCGTGCCGGTCGAGACGCTGCCTTTGTGCGCGGATGTGTCGATGCCGCGCGCCAGGCCGGAGACGATGGCATAACCCTCGCGGCCAAGATCCGCCGCCAGCATGCGCGCCATCTTGATGCCGGCGAGCGAGGCGTTGCGGGCGCCGACAATGGCCACCGCCGGCAGGCGGAACACCGCACCTTCACCTTTGACCGCAATCAGCGGCGGCGGGTTGTCCAAGCGCTTCAGCATGGTGGGGTAGTCGGCCTCGCCGATGCCGATGAAGCGCGCGCCGGCGCGTCGGGCCGCCTCCAGTTCCGCTTCTGCGTCGGCGACCGAGGGAATGCGCACGATGCGGTTGGCGCCGCCGGAGATCATCAACTCCGGCAGCATTTCCAGCACCGCTTCCGCCGAGCCGAAGCGGTTGATCAGCTCGCGGAAAGAGGCAGGGCCGACATTCGGCGTGCGGATCAGGCGCAGCCAGGCAAGCCGCTGCCGGTCGCTGAGGCGCGGGCCGGCGGCCGGCACGCTCATCCCTTGGCTCCGATCTTGCCTTCGGTGCCGGCAAGCAGGCGCGAAATGTTGGCGCGGTGTTTTGCAATGACGATCAGGCTCATCACCGCAAACAGGCCGGCGACCTGAGGCGTGGCGATGAAGTAGAGCGCGACCGGCACGACCACTGCGGCTGCCAAAGCCGCCAGCGAGGAGTAGCGGAACAGGAAGGCCATCGCGAGCCAGACGACAGCGAAGAGCAGCGCGCCCTGCCAGGCAAGCCCGATCAGCACGCCGAGATAGGTGGCGACGCCCTTGCCGCCCCTGAAGCCGAGCCAGACCGGAAACAGATGGCCGAGGAACGCGGCGAAGCCCGCCAGAAGCCCGAACTCCGGCGAGAAATGGCCGGCGACGAGGGCGGCCGCCGTGCCTTTCAAGGCATCGAGCAGCAGCGTCGCCGCGGCAAGGCTCTTGTTGCCGGTCCGCAGGACATTGGTGGCGCCGATATTGCCGGAGCCGATCTTGCGCACGTCGCCGAGGCCGGCCGCACGCGTGATCAAGAGCCCGAACGGGATGGAGCCAAGCAGATAGCCGAAAATCAGGGCGATCGCGTAACCCATTGTTTCCCCCCTTTATTATTCCGCGGTCGCGGCGGCCGTCCTGCCTTGTGGGCCGATATTCAAGCCGAAAACACTGTGCGGCCCGCCACCATCGTTTGCAAGACCTTGCCCTGGAGGCGCGCGCCTTCAAAACAGGTGTTCTTCGAGCGCGAACGCAGGCCGGTTTCGCTGACGATCCATGGCTCGTCGAGATCGACAACGGCAAGGTCGGCCGGCGCGCCGGGTTTCAACGTGCCGCCGGGCAGGCCGAACAATCTTGCCGGCGCCGTCGACAGCGTCTCGATCAGCCTGAGCAATGGAACATCGCCATTATGGTAGAGCCGAAGTGCCGCGCCAAGCAGCGTTTCCAACCCGATCGCGCCGGCGGCGGCATCGGCGAAGGGCAGGCGCTTGGTGTCGACATCCTGCGGATCATGCGAGGAAACGATGATGTCGATCGTGCCGTCCTTGATCGCTTCGATCATCGCCAGACGGTCGTCCTCGGCGCGCAAGGGTGGTGTCAGCCGGAAGAAGGTGCGGTATTCGCCGACGTCGTTCTCGTTGAGCGACAGATTGTGGATGGCGACGCCCGCGGTGACATTGGCGCCATCGGTCTTGGCCCGGTTCACCGCGCCGGCCGCCATCGCGGACGAGATCTTTGCCGCGTGGTAGGCGCCGCCGGTGAGCCGCGCCAGCGCCAGGTCGCGCTCCAGCGGGATCAGCTCGGCTTCGCGCGGAATGCCCGACAGGCCGAGCCAGCTTGCGTAGAGCCCTTCGTTCATCACACCGGACGAGGCGAGGTTGGCGTCCTGGATCTCGTGCGCGATGATGCCGCCGAAATCGCGCGCATAGGTCAGCGCGCGGCGCATCACCAGCGCATTGGCGATCGTGTGGCGGCCATCGGTATAGGCAACCGCGCCCGCCTCGCGCAGCAGGCCGAATTCGGTCATCTCGCGGCCTTCGAGGCCCTTGGTGATCGCCGCGGCCGGGAAGATGTTGACGCTTGCGGTGTCGCGCGCGGTGCGCAGCACGAATTCGACCAGCGCCACATTGTCGATCACCGGATCGGTGTCGGGCATCATGACGATAGAGGTGACGCCGCCGGCCGCCGCCGCGAGGCTTGCCGAGGCGATGGTCTCGCGATGCTCGCCGCCGGGCTCGCCGATGAAGACGCGGCCGTCTATCAGGCCCGGAATGATGGTCTTTCCGGCGCAGTCGATCAGGGTAGCGCCTTCGGGCGCTCCCTGGTTCAGCGCAGCCTTTCCGGCCGCAACGATCTTTCGACCGTCGACGATGACGCTGCCGATCTCATCAATGCCGCGCGAGGGGTCGACAATGTGCGCCTTGCTGAAGACCGTCACGCTCATGCGCCGCGCCCCTCATGGTTGCGGCCCTCATCATTGCGACGGGGATCAAGCAAGGCTTCCATGACCGCCATGCGCACGGCGACACCCATCTCGACCTGTTCCTGGATGACGCTTTGCGGCCCGTCGGCGATTTCGGAGGCGATCTCGACGCCGCGGTTCATCGGCCCCGGATGCATGACCAGCGCGTCTTCCTTGGCGGCTTTCAGCTTCTCGGCGTCGAGGCCGAAATAGTGGAAATATTCGCGGATCGACGGCACGAAAGCGCCTTCCATACGCTCGCGCTGCAGGCGCAGCATCATCACCACATCGGCGTCCTTGAGGCCTTCGGCCATCGAACGCGAAACGATCACGCCCATCCTGTCGATGCCGGACGGCAAGAGCGTCGAGGGCGCCACCACGCGCACCTGCGCGCCGAGCGCGTTCAGGAGCATTATGTTGGAGCGCGCGACGCGCGAATGCAGGATGTCGCCGCAGATCGCCACGATCAGCTTCGACAGCGGCCCCTTGGCGCGGCGGATGGTGAGCGCGTCGAGCAGCGCCTGCGTCGGATGCTCATGCGCGCCGTCGCCGGCATTGACCACCGAGCAGCCTACCTTCTGCGCCAGAAGTGCGGCGGCGCCCGCCGATTGATGGCGGATGATCAGGATGTCCGGCCGCATGGCGTTGAGGGTCATCGCCGTGTCGATCAGCGTCTCGCCCTTCTTTACCGAAGAGCTCGCCACCGACATGTTCATGACATCGGCGCCAAGGCGCTTTCCCGCGAGTTCGAAAGAGGACTGCGTGCGGGTCGAGGCTTCGTAGAAAAGGTTGATCTGGGTGCGGCCGCGCAGCGTCGCGGTTTTCTTCTCGGACTGCCGGGAAATGGCAACGGCGCGGTCCGCGCGGTCGAGCAAAAGCTCGATGTCGGCGGGGGAAAGATCGCGGATGCCCAGAAGATGGCGGTGAGGATAAAGCGGCAGGGACGAAGCGTCGGTCATCTCAAGGCGCTGCTATAGGGCGCGCTCCTGGCCGCCGCAAGCGCCAGCTTTGGATTGCGGGCGTTCTCCCCGGTATTTTCGTCGCGCGCCCGCTAACGCATAAGCTATAAGGCCGGATGGCCCCGGATTCGTGATCGTGGCCGCGGGATGCAAGTTGGGATGTAAGGAAGACGCGTGACCGACGAGGTGATCAACCAGCCGCCGCCGTTGACGGGCGGCAATGCATGGCGGGGCGATCCGTTGCTCATCCAGCTCGCGGAGCGTTTTTCGGACCCGGTGCGCAAGGACCTCGACGCTCTCGGCAAATTCGCCATGACGCCGGAGGCGCAGGAACTCGCGCGCCTGGCCAACACCGACACGCCGAGGCTGAGGACGCACGACCGCCAGGGCCGGCGTCTTGACCTTGTCGAATATCATCCGGCCTATCATGCGCTGATGCGCCGCTCGGTTGCCGGCGGCCTGCATTCCTCGGTGTGGGAGAACGGCGATACCGAGATCGGCCGCCGCCACCAGGTGAGGGCGGCGCGCTTCTACCTGACCGCCGAACTGGAGACGGGGCACCTGTGCCCCATCACCATGACCAACGCCTCGCTCGCGGCGCTGATGGCGAGCCCGAAACTGTTTCGCGAATGGGCGCCGCGCGTGACGACGCGCAAATACGACCAGACGCAGAAGCCACCGGTGCAGAAGACCGGGCTCACGCTCGGCATGGGCATGACCGAGAAGCAGGGCGGCACCGACGTGCGCGCCAACACGACTCGGGCCGAGCGCACCGGCAGCGGCTTTTATCGGCTCACCGGGCATAAATGGTTCATGTCGGCGCCGATGTCGGACGCCTTCCTGGTGCTCGGCCAGGCGCCGGAGGGGCTGTCCTGCTTCCTCGTGCCGCGCATCCTGGGCGACGGCACCGGCAACGGCTTCCGCTTTCAGCGGCTGAAGGACAAGCTCGGCAACCGCTCCAACGCCTCGTCTGAAGTCGAGTTCGTCAATGCCATCGGCGAGATGGTCGGCGATCCCGGCGCGGGCGTGAAAACGATCATGGACATGGTGACGCTGACCCGGCTCGATTGTGCCGTGGCGTCCTCAGCGATCATGCGGGCAGGGCTGGCGGAAGCCGTTCACCACACGCGCCATCGCCAGGTGTTCGGCGCCAATCTGATCGACCAGCCGCTGATGCAGCGCGTGCTTGCCGACATGGCGCTCGACGTCGCGGCCGCGACCGCGCTGTCATTCCGGCTGGCGCGCTCGTTCGACGAGGCGGCGAGCGATCGCGGCGAGGCGGCCTTTGCCCGCGCCATGACGCCGGTGGTCAAATATTGGGTCTGCAAGATCGCGCCGGCGCTGCTTTTCGAGGCGATGGAATGCCTTGGCGGCAATGGCTATGTCGAGGAAGCACCGCTCGCCCGTTACTATCGCGAGGCGCCGGTCAATGCGATCTGGGAAGGTTCCGGCAACGTCATGGCGCTCGACGTGCTGCGCGTGCTCGGCCGTGCTCCCGGCCTGTTCGAAGAGGTGCTGGCCGGCATCGACCGCGATCTTGGCGCCGGCGGCCGCGGCACCATCGGCGTGCTCAAGGCGGCGATGCAGGTGGCCTCGACTGACGAGGGCTCGGCGCGCCTGCTGACCGAGCAACTGGCGCTGTCGGCCGCGGCGGCGGAATTGCGTCGTCTGGGGGCCGGGCGCATCGCCGACGCCTTCGTCGAGACGCGGCTAGCCGGACAGTGGCGCACCACTTACGGCATGCTCGATTCGCGCCACGACGCGCGCATGATCATCGATACGCTCTATCCGCCGGTGACCTGAGTTCCTCGCCAGGGACCGAATTGCCGGCCCTGTGGATAGCCGTTAACCTTAACAAATGGTTTCCATTGCGGGCAGCGTTCGCAAAGCCCACTCTCCGCATGCTGGAGTAGGGAAGGGTTAACCATAACCTCCCGGGCTCCGCAAAGCGGGAAGCGCATGCGGCACGTGTTGAGCTCTTTTCTGGCCTTGCATTGGGCGGTGGTTTTCGCCCTGCTGGCCTATATTTGCATCGATGGCGGTCACGGCATCGATGCGGCGCTCGGCGTGCTTGGCGTGCCGATCCAGGGCGATCGCTTCCCCGCGCTCGGTTATTTTGCCGTCGTCGCGCCGCTCTCGATCGCGCTTTTGATTGTCGCTGTCCTGTTCTGCTGGGCTTTCGTCGAGACGCTGCTGAACGCGACGGCGAGGGCCGACGCGGGCGATAGCGTGATGCAGATCGCCTTCATTGCCGCCTCGTTCCTCTCGTCGCTGATCCTCATCGGCGGCGTCGCGCAGGGCATAGACGGACTCTTCATGGTCATCGCGATCCAGATGACCGCGTTGCTGGCATCCTATGTCGCCGTGCAGGCCGAGCGCCGCTCCGTTGTCGCAGCCATGGCCCTGCAGGAAAGCGATGTTCGTGCCGCCGCGCGCATGGCGATGGGCGCCGCGCACAGCTCGCTGCTTTCGCGCATCTCCGGCCGACCTGAAACCAAGCCCGGAGGCCGCCGCTGATGCGCACGATCTTCACACTCTGGGCCGCTCCGATGGCGATCTTCTGGGGCTGGTACTTCCTGTCGGCCAACGACATGAATTTCGGCTATGTGATGCTCAGCCGGCAGGTGCACGATTTCGCCTTCCAGCTTTACGGCCAGATGCTCGGCATCGATCCGGCGATCATTCCGGGCATGGTGGCTCGGACCTGTGTTTTCGACTTTTTCCTGCTCATGGGTCTATGGGCCTTCCGCCGCCGGCGCAACATCGCCGAGTGGATCAGGCAGCGCCGGCAGGGCGCTATCGGAGAAGATCATCTGAGCCGAGCGACTGAAGCCGGTCCAAGGCTCCCTGCAGAATAAAGGCGGCCGCCGCCGAATCGATCTTGCCGGCGCGCTTCTTGCGCGAGAAATCCATCTCGATCAGCGTCCGTTCCACCGCCACCGTAGAGAGCCGCTCGTCCCACAGCACGACGGGTAGATCCGAAAGCGTGGCCATGTTGCGGGCGAAGGCGCGCGATTTTTGCGCGCGGGGCCCTTCGGTGCCATCCATGTTGACGGGGAGGCCGAGCACGAACGCCCCGACATTGTCCTTCTCGAGCTGGGAGAGCAGCTGCGCCACATCGATGGAGAACTTCTTGCGCATGATGACCGGACGGGGATGGGCAAAGGAAAGCCCGCGGTCGGATACCGCGACGCCGATCGTCTTGTCGCCAAGATCGAGGCCGGCGAGCGTGCGGCCGCCGGCAAGTCGCGGCGGCAATTCCTCGATTGAAATAACGGCCAACGATACCCTCTGACATCAGAGCATTTCACCGTTTCAGGGGAACGGTGAAATGCCTTATCTCTTTATTTTTTACGCAGTTCCGGACGGAAAACCGATCGCACTTTTCCTGGAACTGCTCAAGGCCGTCACATCCTTTTGAGTTCTAGGAGCGGCGCGCCACTTTCAATTTGCCGGGAGCGTTCTATCTTCCGGCAACGTAAAAATCGAGGAAAGCATTCATGAAACTGACCTGGTACGGACATTCGGCATTTCGCGTCGAGACCAAGGACGCCACCATCCTCATCGATCCTTACCTGATCGGCAATCCATCCTGGACCGGTGGCTGGGAAGGTCCGGCCGAAGGCGCAACCCATGTCTTGCTGACGCATGGCCACAACGACCATGTCAGCGGCGCGATCGAAGTGCTGAACAAGAGCGGCGCCATGCTGGTCGCCAATTTCGAGATATGCATGTATCTGGTCGGCAAGGGCGTCAGCGGCGACAAGATCAATCCGGGCAATATTGGCGGCACCGTCGACTGCGGGCCATTCACCACCACCTTCGTCCACGCCCTGCATTCATCTTCCTTCAGCGGCGAAGGCGGCACCAACACCTATCTCGGCAATCCGGGCGGCCTCGTCCTGCATTTTCCGGACGACAAGACGCTCTACCACATGGGCGACACCGACATCTTCCTGGACATGGCGCTGATCAACGAATTGCACGAGCCGAAGGTCGGCATCGTGCCGATCGGCGACCGTTTCACCATGGGCGGTGCCGTGGCAGCGCTTGCCTGCCAGCGCTTTTTCCACTTCGATACGGTCGTTCCCTGCCATTTCGGCACGTTTCCGATGATCGACCAGACTGCCGACAAATTCGTGGCCGGCATGGAAGGTTCGGGCGTCACGGTGGCGCTGCCGGAGATCGGCAAGACGATCACAATCTAGCTCGCTCTCCCGGGAATGCGGCTTTCGGACCGCCGGCGCCGCGCGCTACCTGAGCGCGTGGCGGCGCTACGGCGTGATCGCCGGTTATCATCGATGTTGCGCGCCAAGCGCCGCGCCGCTATAGGCCGCAGTGGTTTTCCCGAGGCGATAGAACATGTCCGTTGATCTTCAGACCGTTAAGCGCGTCGCGCGTCTTGCCCGTATCGCGGCGAGCGAGGAGGATGCCGAGCGCATGACCGGCGAATTGAACGCCATCCTTGGCTTCGTCGAGCAATTGAACGAAGTCGATGTCTCGGGCGTCGAGCCGATGACCTCGGTCACGCCGATGGAGATGAAGAAGCGCCAGGATGCGGTCACCGACGGCAACAAAGCCGCCGATATCGTCGCCAACGCGCCGGCGACGGAAGAGAACTTCTTCCTCGTCCCAAAGGTGGTGGAGTAAAGCGTGGCTGTCGAGATCGCCGTCGAGACGCCTTTGCAGGACGACGTGCGCGCGCTGGTCGCCGAGCTCAACGCGACACTGCTCGAACTGACGCCGCCCGAACATTGCTATCATCTGACGGTCGAGCAGATGGCCGGCGCGGACACGACCGTGTTCATTGCCCGCGACAATGGCCTCGCCATCGGTTGCGGCGCGTTGAAGCGCCATGACAGCACTGTCGGCGAGGTCAAGCGTATGTACACACGGCCTTCGCATCGCGGCCAGAAAATCGGCGCCCGGATCGTCGGGCAGGTCGAGGCGCTGGCCAGGCAGGAAGGTTTGAAGCGTCTCGTTCTCGAAACCGGCGACCGCCATCCCGCGGCCTGGACCGTCTATGAGCGCGCCGGATTCTCGCGTTGCGGACCGGTGCTGGATTATCCCGACTCCGAATGGTCGGTGTTTTACGAAAAGAGCCTAGCCTGATGAGCGATCTTACACATCTGACCATTTCCGAGGCCCGCGCCAAGCT
Source organism: Mesorhizobium sp. RCC_202 (assembly GCF_041355295.1). Taxonomy (NCBI): domain Bacteria; kingdom Pseudomonadati; phylum Pseudomonadota; class Alphaproteobacteria; order Hyphomicrobiales; family Phyllobacteriaceae; genus Mesorhizobium; species Mesorhizobium sp. RCC_202. The sequence continues at coordinate 181,696 of NZ_JBFUPO010000005.1, read as the reverse complement.
GCGCGGCAAGGAGATCTCCGCTGCCGAGATCACCGACGCCTACCTCTCGGCTATCGACCGCGCCAATCCGGTGCTCAATGCCTACATAACCGTGACCGCCGACAAGGCGCGCGACATGGCCAAGGCCTCCGATGCGAAGCTCGCCAAGGGCGAGGGCGGCGCGCTGGAAGGCATCCCGCTCGGCATCAAGGACCTTTTCGCCACCGAAGGCATCCACACCCAGGCCTGCAGCCACGTGCTGGACGGTTTTGAGCCGCGTTACGAGTCCACCGTGACCTCCAATCTGTGGGCCGACGGCGCCGTCATGCTCGGCAAACTCAACATGGACGAGTTCGCCATGGGCTCGTCGAACGAGACCTCCTATTATGGCCCGGTCATCAACCCGTGGCGCCGCTCGCGGCTCGACACGGTGGTGATGCCGACGACGCATCAGGGCGATGGCGGCTTTGTCTCCGCCGGCGGCAGCAAGACCCAGCGCACGCTGGACAACGCCCAGCTGGTGCCGGGCGGCTCGTCGGGCGGCTCGGCGTCATCCGTCGCCGCGTTCCTCTGCGCCGGCGCCACCGCGACCGACACGGGCGGCTCGATCCGCCAGCCAGCCGCCTTTACAGGCACGGTCGGCATCAAGCCGACTTACGGGCGCTGTTCGCGCTGGGGCATCGTCGCTTTCGCTTCCTCGCTCGACCAGGCCGGGCCGATCGCGCGCGACGTGCGCGACGCCGCGATCCTGTTGAAGTCGATGGCCTCGGTCGATCCAAAAGACACGACCTCAGTCGACCGTCCGGTGCCGGACTATGAAGCGGCGATCGGCAAGCCGATCAAGGGCATGAAGGTCGGCATTCCCAAGGAATATCGCGTCGACGGGATGCCGGAAGACATCGAGGCGCTCTGGCAGAAAGGCATCGCCTGGCTGAAGGACGCCGGCGCCGAGATCGTCGACATCTCGCTGCCGCATACCAAATATGCTTTGCCGGCTTATTATATCGTGGCGCCGGCCGAAGCCTCGTCCAACCTGGCGCGTTATGACGGGGTCCGCTACGGCCTGCGCGTGCCCGGCAAGGACATCATCGACATGTATGAGAAGACCCGCGCCGCCGGCTTCGGCCGCGAGGTCAAGCGCCGCATCATGATCGGCACCTATGTGCTGTCGGCCGGCTACTACGACGCCTATTACCTGCAGGCGCAGAAGGTGCGCACGCTGATCAAGCGCGACTTCGAGAACGTCTTTGCCGCCGGCGTCGATGTGATCCTGACGCCTGCGACCCCGTCGGCCGCCTTCGGCGTCGCCGACGAGGACATGGCTTCCGACCCGGTGAAGATGTATCTCAACGACATCTTCACCGTGACGGTGAATATGGCCGGCCTTCCCGGCATTTCGGTGCCGGCCGGCCTCGACGGCAAGGGCCTGCCGCTGGGGCTGCAGCTGATTGGCCGGCCGTTCGATGAGGAAACGCTGTTCCAGACGGCGCATGTCATCGAGCAGGCTGCGGGCAAGTTCCAGCCGGAGAAGTGGTGGTAAAATGGCTGTCCCGTCTCGCATCGCAATTGTCGAGACGGGGAACGAGCTGCTGATCAGAAATCCGCCGAGACGCGCGGCGATCAGGGTCGGCTTTGTCGTCATTTCGATCGCGATCGTCGCCATCACCGCAAGATGGGGCCTGTTCCACAGATCGCCTGAAACGATCGCCATGGGCCTTTTCGGCCTCCTCTCGTTCCTGGCGATTTTCGCCCTGTTTGCCTATTTCCTCGGCACGGAACTCGCCTGGCTGGCGTCCAGCGGCGAGGAGTTGCGCCTCACGAGAGATACTGTGTTTCGCGAAGTCAGGGGTGTGTTCCCGAACCGAGTCTCCTTGAGCTTCCGCGGGCCATTATCGGCCGCGATTCTCGATCATCCTTACCCGACCGATGAAACCGGCCTGAAGGAAGTCATGCGCCTGAGCAGCACCAGCGGTTCGATCTCCTTTGGCCGCGAACTCAGCCGCCCGGAGGCAGAAGCGGTCGCCGAGGCCATCAGCCGCTTCACCGCCCGCAACAATTCGCGCTCTCCTTGAGCATTTCACCGTTTCACGGAAACGGAGAAATGCCCTATCTCTTTGTTTTGACGCAATTCCTGACGTGAAGCCGCTCACACTTTTCCTGGAATTGCTTTGGGGTTCAACGTGTTTTTCATCCTGTCCAAGGTCTTCTGGTTCTTCATCCAGCCGCTCAACCTGGCGATCTTCCTGCTGCTTGCAGGACTGTTGGCCGCGTTGTTTCGCCGGCGACGCCTGGCTGCCACCGGCAGCGTGCTCGGCTTCCTGATCCTGGCCCTCTCGGCCTGGACGTCGCTTGGCGCGATGATGCTGACGCCGCTCGAGGAACGCTTTCCGAAGCCTGCATTGCCGGAAAAGGTCGACGGCATCGTCGTGCTCGGCGGTGGCTTCGAAGGCGCCATCAACTTGGCGCGTGGCGGTTATGAATTGAACAGCAGCGGCGACCGCATGGTCGAGACCGCGATCCTTGCCCGCCGCTTCCCGCAAGCCAAGGTCGTTGTCTCTGGCGGCAACGGCTCGCTTTTCCTCGATGGCGAGGGCGATGCCGACACAGCACCCCGACTGCTTGGCGCCTTGGGCGTTTCGGCGGATCGGATGATCCTCGAGGACAAATCGCGCAACACCTACGAAAATGCCGTCTTCAGCCGCAAGCTTGTCGAGCCGAAGCCGGGCGAAACCTGGCTGCTGGTCACTTCGGCCTTCCACATGCCGCGCGCCAAGGCGCTGTTCGACAAGGCAGGATTTCCGACGGTGGCCTGGCCGGTCGACTACCGCACATCGGGCCGGGAGGGGATTGGCTTCTATCGTGACAACCCGTCAGATTCCCTACTGACGACCACGATGGCGATCCGCGAATGGATCGGGCTGTTCGCCTACAGGCTGTCCGGCAAGATCGATCAGTTCTTTCCCGGGCCGGGCGGCTGACCGATGACGGCTTGCCGGGCGGCGGAAAAGAACTGGCGGCGCACCAGCACCGCCAAAAGCAGAAGCGTCGACAGCACGAACACCATCGGATCGACGAACCAGCCGAGATAGCCGATCGAGAAGAAGACGGCGCGCAAGCCGGAGTTGAAATGCTTGCCGGCCAGCACGTTCATGCGCGTCGCCCGCCAGACCGCCGCGTCGGTAACCGGATTGCGCGAGGCCGCGCCATGCGGGGTCGGCACCGCGCCGATCAGGATCGTGCAGTAGTTGAACAGCCGGTAGGCCCAACCGAATTTGAAGAAGGCGAAGGCCAGGATCAGCACCAGGCCGAATACCTTGGTCTGGAAAGCCTCACGCGAGGCGAGCGCGCCGAAGGGCAGGTCGGCCAGCACGGTCAGCACCCGGTCGGAAGCGCCGAGTAGCGCAAAGCAGCCGCCAAGCGCGATCAGCGAGCTGGAGGCAAAGAAGGCGGTGCCTTGCTGCAGCCCGCTCATGATGGCGGTGTCGACGATGCGCACCTCGCGCTCGGCCATGTTGCGCATCCAGGCCTCGCGCTGGGCGTTCATCGCGTTGCTCAACGAGACGCGGCTGACGAGCTTGCCGTCGGAAGCATAGGTATGCAGCACCCAGGCCACCAGGAAGAAGGCCAGTGCCGCCAGGTCAGCCGCAGAAAGATGCAGGGAATCGCCCATGTCCTCTTTTATCACAGGCCAGGCGGTCGCTTCGACGGTCTGTAGAAGCTTGCGCGCTCCAATGTCGCTGGCGGAGCAAACAAGGTCGGCAGATGCTGCGCCGCCGAACACAAAACAGCACAAACATCATTGCAGTTCCTATATGAAGTGCCGAGTCCCATATGAAGTGCCGGGGCGGCCTCAGGAGACCAAAGTCCAGTGTTCCTTTCGGTTTTCGACCTGTTCAAGATCGGCATCGGCCCGTCGAGCTCGCATACGATGGGACCGATGACGGCGGCGCGGCGTTTCCTCGACGAGGTCGCCGGCGATGACTGGCCACGTCCTGCCGGCGTCAAGGTCGATCGGATCGGCGCCAGCCTGCACGGATCGCTCGCCTACACCGGCATCGGCCATGGTTCGGACCGCGCCGTCATCCTCGGCCTCGCGGGGCAGACGCCGCAGAAGGTCGATCCGGACGAAGCCGAGGGCATCGTCGCTGGAATTACCGCTGAAAAGCGCATTTCCCCGCCGGGACATCCGACCTATCGCTTCGATCCGGCCAGGGACCTGGTGCTCGACCGAAAAACGCCGCTGACCGGTCATGCCAACGGCATGGCCTTCTATGCCTATGACAATTCGGACCGGTTGCTGCTCAAGCGCATCTATTATTCGATCGGCGGCGGCTTCGTCGTCTCCGAGGAAGAATTGCAGCGCATGAAGGTCAAGGGCTCGGTGACGACCGAAGGCAGACGAGTACCGTACCCCTTCAAGAACGCCGTCGAAATGCTGGCGATGGCGGCCAAGAGCGGGCTTTCGATCGCCGAGATGAAGCGCGTCAACGAGGAAAAGCATATGTCGCGCGAGGAGCTCGACACTGGCCTCGACGCGATCTGGAGCGCGATGAAGGGCTGCATCGACCGTGGCCTGTCGCAGGACGGCATCATGCCGGGCGGACTGAAGGTGCGGCGCCGGGCGCGCATGCTGCACGACAAGCTCCAGGAGCAGTGGCAGCAAAACAAACCCAACCCGTTGCTCGCCAATGACTGGCTGTCGATCTACGCCATGGCCGTCAACGAAGAGAATGCCGCCGGAGGCCGCGTCGTCACCGCGCCGACCAATGGCGCCGCCGGCACGCTGCCGGCCGTGCTGCGCTACTGGCTGCATTTCCACCCCGAAGCCGACCAGCCGAGCATCCGCGACTTCCTGCTGACTGCGGCTGCCGTCGGCGGCATCATCAAATCCAATGCCTCGATCTCAGGCGCCGAAGTCGGCTGCCAGGGCGAGGTGGGGTCGGCTTCGGCGATGGCGGCAGCGGGGCTTTGCGCCGTCATGGGCGGCACGCCCGAGCAGGTCGAGAACGCCGCCGAAATCGCGCTCGAGCACCATCTCGGCATGACCTGCGATCCCGTCGGCGGCCTGGTGCAGGTGCCTTGCATCGAGCGCAACGCGCTTGGCGCGGTCAAGGCGGTGACGGCGGCTTCGCTTGCCATCAAGGGCGACGGCACCCATTTCGTGCCGCTCGACGCCGCGATCGAGACCATGCGCCAGACCGGCCTCGACATGAACGAGAAGTACAAGGAAACCAGCCTCGGCGGGCTGGCGGTGAACGTGGTGGAGTGCTGAGATGACCGCGCTCAAAGTGCGGTTGGTAGTTTCTCGACGAATTGGCTGCCAAAAAATCCCGCTTGGATTTATCGCGGTTTCTGTAAGTCTACTTGGCCGAAACCGGTTTGGCTAACGCGACTTCGATTTCATGCATCAGTGGATCTGAAAGTCCGGCCTTTCGCAGGTCAACGAAATCGTTTTGGATAATGTCCTCCCACGAATCTTGGTTGGCAACGATCCTGCCGCGTTCAGCTAGATAGGCAATGCGGGCCTCTTCGGTTCGTCCGAGAAGCATCAACGCATGCGCAATGTTGGATTTCGCATCAAGCGAGGCCGGATCGATCCTTAGCGCTTGCTGGCCTGCATCCAAAGCGCGGTCGAAATGCTTGGCTAATAAGGCATACCAACTCACATCTAGGACTGTATCCTCAACGGAATACCGCTCCGCGTCGGCCTTGGCTGCCGCAGCGAGCATTGCTTTCTCGAACCAGCTTCGCGCGCCGTCGTTGTCAGGCGCGGGAATGCCCTTCCCATTCTCGTCGAGCCAGCCCAGATTGGCCATAGCGTCGCTGTTGCCGGCGGCCGCTGCCTTTTCATACCAGCTTCTGGCGCTGGTGTAGTCGGGCCCGGCAATGCTCTTCCCATTCTCGTCGAGCAGGCCCAGATTGGCCATGGCGTCGCTGTTGCCCGCGGCCGCAGCCTTCTCGAACCAACTCCGGGCGCTTGCATAGTCGGGCGCGGCAATGCCTTTTCCGTTCTTGTCAAGCAAGCCCAGACTGTTCATCCCTTGGTCATCGCCGGTGGCCGCAGCCTTCTCGAACCAGCTTCTGGCGCTGGCGTAGTCGGGCGCGGGAATGCCCTTCCCATCCTCGTCGAGCCAGCCCAGATCGACCATGGCGTTGATGTTGCCGGCGGC
>NZ_JBFUPO010000005.1:0-175447 GCF_041355295.1 Mesorhizobium sp. RCC_202 | reverse complement strand
CCCACTCTCGTCGAGCCAGCCCAGATTGCCCATGGCGTCGCTGTTACCTGCGGCAGCCGCCTTTTCGAACCAGCTTCGAGCGCTGGCATAGTCGGGCGCAGGAAGGCCCAGCCCATTCTTGTCGAGCAGGCCAAGACTGTTCATGGATTGGTCGTCACCGGCGGTGGCCGCCTTTTCGTACCAGCCTCGCGCGCTGGCATAGTCAGGCCCGAGAAGGCCCTTCCCATCCTGGTCGAGCGAGCCTAGATTGCCCATGGCATCGCTGTTACCTGCGGCAGCCGCCTTTTCGAACCAGCTTCTAGCGCTGGCATAGTCGGGCGCAGGAATGCCCGTGCCATCCTCGTCGAGCAGGCCCAGACTGTTCATGGCGATGCTGTTGCCGGCTGCGGCCGCCCTTCCGTACCAGTTTCGGGCACTGGCATAGTCGGGCTCGGGAATACCCTTCCCACCCTCGTCGAGCCAGCCCAGTCCGACGATGGCGCCATTGTCGCCCATGGCGGCCGCCTTTTCGTACCATTCGCGGGCGCTGGCGTAGTCAGGCGCGGAGATGCCTCGTCCCTCGGCGTCAAGGGAGCCCAAACTGACCATGGCATCGCTGCTGCCGGCTGCCGCCGCTTTGCCAAGCCATTTCCGGGCTTTGGCATAGTCGGCCGCGACGCCATATCCAGAGCCATAAAAATTTCCTGAAAGGTTTTCGGCCGCGTGATTGCCTGTTCTGGCGGCCCAAAGCATATTTCTAAACAATGCGTTTCGTCGATCCGCCTCGGAGTACTTCTTGCCGTCTGCCCGTATGGGTGACAACATGAGCCGGCCAACCTCCGCCATTTCGCGTGATCTTTGCGACTCCTGCTCGGCACGCCTGCGTTGCGTCTCTGCATCGTTCGCCCGGTCCCAGGCGAACCAAGCGGCTCCAATCGCCAGCGCTAGGAGAACCCCGGCTACGCCAAGCCCGATGCGAGTGATCATGAGAACCTGCTTTCGCGTCGCGGCAAGGCGAACGGCATCCTCCTCGCGCCGGTGCGCCTCCTCCAGTTCCCTGTCTCGTTCCTTGGTCTCCATGACGCGGCAGGCCCCGAGATAGGCGCGCTCGGCCGCGTCCAGCGAGCTGCCGAGCCGCTCGGATTCCGCTAGGCGCTCAGCATCCTCCAGCCTGCCCGATGCATGCACCAGCCAACCATCATCGTGCGCGTTGGCCGCCCAGTCGCGGGCCGCGCGCTGCACGCCGTCTAGGGTCGCCAATGCTGCATAATCCTCATCCAGCCAGCCCTTGAGCAGGGGCCATTGGCGTAGCAGCGCCTCATGCGCCGGTTCGACCGTCACCGTACCGTTCGCATCGCGGTCGGTCGCAAGCAGCCGCGCGGCAACCAGATGCTCGACCAATGGCCGCGCCTCGAGCGGGATCTCGCTCAGGCGCGCCACGCGGCGGCGCGGCTCCTTGGAGACGACATCGATACCAGCGAGCCAAGGCACCAGCGCGCGCCGCAGCAGGACCTTCCGCGCGTCTTCGTCCCTCGCCAGGCGCGGATCACTGTCCGCGGCGGCAAGGGCATGCGCGACGGCGGCCTCGATCGAGCCCGTGACTCGGCCGCTCATGTGGTATTCCGCGAGCGTCAGGTCACCGTCGCCGCCATAGTCCGCATAGAGCCGCTCCAGCGTGAAGGCGAGCAAGGGCAAGGCATCCTTGGCGCCGCCCGCCTCGATGTCGGTCAGCAGTGCCTGGGTCAGCGCTGGGTCGATCTGAAGCCGGCCGCCGCTTTCCCGCAGTCGCCGCGCCGGCCCTTCGATGACGCTCTCATAGGCGCCATGCAGCATCTGCGGCAGGCTGAAGGTCGCCTGCCGCACGTGCCCGAGAGCTGTCGCACTCTGCAACTGCTCGTAGGCATCCGAGCGGATGGTGAAGACAGCAACCATGCGCAGGTCCGGGTGCGACAGCAACCCTCCAAGAAGATCGAAGAAGACCGACGCCTCCTGAGCGCCATCCGCCAAGAACAGTTCTTCGGCCTGGTCGATCGGCAGGATCAATGTCCGCATGTCCGCCGCCGTCTCTCCTGGCAGGACGACGGGGCGACTTTTCTCAAGGAGGCGGGCAAGGAGCGCCGGCAACGCCTCCGCCGTCATCGCCTCCTTGACCGAGGCGCGGTTGATCGCAAGCCCAGCGCGGGCGCAGGCAAGCTCTACGGCGCGGGCAAGCCCGGTCTCACCGGTGAGCGCAGCCCGCTCCGGCCGCATCACCGGCAAGGTCAGGAGATGGGCATCTTCACGCAGAAGCCGCGGTAGCAGGCCTGCACGCAGAAACGAAGATTTGCCGGCGCCGGAGGCGCCGAGAATGACGAGGCATCGCGGGCCGCTCGCCTCGCGCAGCCCGCGCAATGCGTCGAGCGCGGCAATGGTCTGCGCCTCGCGACCGAAAAAGATGCCAGCGTCCTCTGCCTCCAGCGCCTTCAGGCCGCGATAGGGCGGGCGTTCAGGGTCATCCTGCGGCGGCCAGGCGAAGAACCTCGGATCGAGGCCAGCCTTAGTCAGACCATTGCGCAGCCGCGTCAGCCCACTTTCCGAGAAGGTGACATGCTCCTCGCGCGAGCCGTCCGGCATTGTAGCGCAGAATGTGCGATGGTCGCGGCCGCCCGCGAGCGAGACGAGCTGCAAGTCGCGGCGCATATCGGCCGAGACATCCTCGAACGGCATTTCCTCGATCAGCACGCCGAACATGCGCTTGTTGAGTTTGTCCGCGAGACGATATTCCCTGGTGCACCAGTCCGAACCGAGCCAGGCGCGGCTGATCAGGAAGATGACGGCCTCGCAGCGGTTCGCGGCCTCGTGCAGCGCCCGTTCCCAGCGCTCGCCAGCCACAATGCCTCGCTCGGGATCGAGATCGAGGAAGAGCTCGTTCCAGCCTGCTTCGGACAGCCAGTCGTGCAAAGCAATCGCCGCGGCGTTGTCCTTGCTCGAATGGCTGATAAAGATGATCGACATGACCCCCATTCCCAAAGCGACGCAAGCTCGCCAAGAATGGCGCCGCTTCAAATTGTAAGACGTCAAAGCACGATGATTGCTTGGGCCTAGTTTGAAATCGAAATGCGAGCATGGTCGATTTCAACCGGCAACAGCCCCCGCGCTTTGCTTCCCGACCCTCGCGAAAGCTTCTCTAGATCAAAGGCCGCGTCAAGTGGAGTATTCCGTGCTTTCTTCGCTCTTTGAATAAAGCCTGTCAGTTTTAACGTGGCCGTCGCGAATAAGAGCCCGTGTTCGTCGATTTCCGTCCCAGTTGGCAGGCTAGGCTAACTCGCCATCTGTGCAGCATAGCTGAGCAGGATTTCCCGCCATCCGATCGGATGGCACAGTCGTGCCGCACTACTCTTCGCAAGACGGGGCGGCCGAAGCTATCGAGACCGCAGCCCAGGCCTGCTAAACCGGTGTCGCTCTTCTTGTGCAAAACCGCCCAAGGCGTTGAACCTGCGTGACGCGCCCGCTAGATTGCTACCATGCTCAATCTCCTAAAACTCTGCGTCGGCTGCGACAGCGTCGAGGACCTGGAAGAGTGGATTGCCTTCCGTCTCGACGAGCGACGCCGCGCCGGTGAGCCGGCCGAGCACTGGCATACCACCCGCATGGTGCCGACGCGTGGTGCCGAGATAACCGATGGCGGCTCGCTCTATTGGGTGATCAAGGGCAACGTCCAGTGTCGGCAGCTGATCACCGAAATCCGGCCCTTCACCGACGATGAAGGTATCGGTCGCTGTCATCTCATGCTCGATCCCGAGGTCGTGCGCACCGACTGGCAGCCGCGCCGCGCCTTCCAGGGCTGGCGCTACCTGAAGCCCGCCGATGCTCCGGTCGACCTCGGCAAGGGCAGGGCGGCGCTCGCCGAGATGCCGCCGAAGCTGCGGCTGGAACTGGCCGAGCTCGGCCTCTTGTAACGGCAGCGTCAGCCGCGACTCGTCGCTGGCCCTTCGGCTCGTTCGATGTGGGGCTTGCAAGGACCGGACCCAAGCCCCATCCTCATTGTCATGCTCACTCATCCGTATGGCGGCACAAACCGATGGGCGTGATCCTTGCATTGGCGGCTTTGCTTGTGGTGCTTTTTGGCGCCGCCGCCCTGTTCGTGCGGGCCGATCCGGCAAGGATCGCGGACAGTTTGAGGTCGCTTGGGCCCGCCTTGCTCGGTCTTGTCGGCGCGCCGATGCTGATTTTCGGCCGCAGCCTGATCGGCGGGTTGCTTCTGCTGGCGGCCCTGGCCTGGGTCGGCTGGATACGCACCAGGCGGCCGCCGGCAAGCGCCGCGGCCGCCAAGCACTCGACCGTGCGCACCGCCGCGCTCGAAATGGATCTCGACCATGACAGCGGCAAACTCGAGGGTCTCGTGCTGGCCGGGCGTTACGAAGGCAAGATGCTCGGCGCCATGGGCATCGCCGACCTGCACCAGCTTTATGGCGAGCTCAGTCCTGACCCGGAAAGCCGGCAGCTCCTAGAGACGTATCTTGACGGCCGTTTTGCCGTTTGGCGCAAGGACGCGCAGCCGCACAGTGGCGAAGGGCTGGGTGTTGCGCCAGGTGCGGGCGCCATGACTAAGCAGGAGGCCTACAAGATCCTTGGTCTTGAAGCGGGGGCCGCCGCGGCGGATATCCGCAAGGCGCACCGCCGCCTGATGCAGCGCCTGAATGCCGACGTCGGCGGCACGTCTGTCCTGGCGGCGCGGATCAATGAAGCCAAGGACGTCCTGCTCTCCAATCACGACTAGTCTCCTTCGACGCTGAACTTTCCGGGAGTTTTCAACAACCGCCTATTGCTGGACGGCGTAGCACGAGATTTTCTTTCGCTTGAGCGCGTCGCAGGCCTTCCAGGCCGCGTCCTTCGAGCCGAAGCCGCCAAAGCGGGCGCGATAGTAGGTGGTGCCATCGTTATCGAAGGCGACTGTGAAGCCGGAGGCGTCCGCCAAAACCTTCGGCGCCTGCTTGCTGGTCTTGTCGAGCAAGGCTTCGGCGCCGGACTTGGTCGGCGAGGAGGCGACCTGCACCACCCAGCCGGACGGAACCGACGACGTCTTGACCGGATCGATCGCCGGCGCGGCAGTCGTCGGCTCGGCGTAAGCGGTGACGGCTTGCGACGTCGCCTGCTCGGCCTTGGGGGCCGGCGCCATGGCGGCGACCGCGACCGTCTTCACCTTCTTGACCTGGAGAACAGGCTTGGTTTCCTCGGCGACCTGCTGGCTATCGTCCTGGCTGTCGTCGGCCGAGGCGACGACGGTGTCATCGGTTACCGGCTTGTCGTCCGGGGTCGGGGCGTCCTGCTTCGGCAGGAAGACCTTGGCCAATGCCTTGATCGGGTTGTCGCCACCGGCCTTGGCGATAAGGTTGCCGTTGCCGCGGGTCGAGGTGCGCGGCATGTAGGTGGTGATCAGCGAAGCCATCTGGTTGTCGCGGCTGCGGCCGGAGGTGCCGCCCATCACCACCGCGACGAGGCGGCGGTCGCCGTCGGCAACCGAGGAGACGAGGTTGAAGCCGGAAGCCCGGGTGTAGCCGGTCTTGATGCCGTCGACGCCCTTGATACGGCCGAGCAAGCGGTTGTGGCCGTTGATGCGCTGGCGACCGTAGAGGAAGGAGCGCTGCGAGAAATAACCGTAATATTGCGGATAGTGCTCGCGCAGCGCGATGCCCAGCATCGCCATGTCGTGAGCGGTGGTGAACTGGCCGGGATCGGGCAGGCCGTTGGCATTGCGGAAGACGGTGCCGTTCATGCCGAGCTGGCGCGCCTTGGCCGTCATCATGCGCGCGAAATTGTCCTCGCTGCCGCCGAGCAACTCACCAAGCGCGGTGGCCGAATCGTTGGCGGATTTGGTCACGATCGACAGGATCGCGATCTCGACGGGAACCGAACTGCCGGCGCGCACGCCCAGCTTGGTTGGCGCCTCGGCGGATGCATGGGCGGAGAACGGAACCGGTGTGTTCCTGGTGATCCTGCCCTTCGCCATCGCCTCGAAGGTCAGATAGAGCGTCATCATCTTGGTGAGCGATGCGGGATAGCGCCGGCCATTGGCGTCGGCGGAATAGAGCACCTTGCCGGTCTTGGCGTCGATGACGATGGCCGACGACCGCGCGGCTAAAGCCGAGGCGACATCGGCGGCAATGACCGTCACCGCCAACACGGCGATCATGATCGCCTTGAGAGAGAAGGAAGATTTGGAGACGAACCCCGTCAACGCCTGACGCACCGCTACTTACCCTGAATTTTCGTTGCCCCGGAGGTGGCAAAGGGAGTGCCAACCTCGCTTCCGGCCAAGCTATCGCGGCCAGCGTTACCAATCCGTTTATGGTAACCGCCGTGTTCACCATTTTTCGGCAAATCGAGCCTTTCTTTAATCGATTTTTACCGGCCGCCGGGGCTGAAGCCCCTGCGGGCCAAGGGATTCTTGACTTTTGTGCAGCGCACAATATATTGAAGTGCATTGCACAAGGGCGCCCGGGGCCAAAAAGGGCGTTTCAAACCAAAGGGAAGTATGAAATGACCCAGACCTATGAGGACTTCACGAAATACGGCAAGGAATTCGCCGACACCGGGCTGAAGAGCTTTGCCTCGCTTACCAAGGGCGCGCAGGCGATCGCCACCGAAGCCGGCGAATATACCAAGAAGAGCATCGAAGCCGGCAGCGCCGCTGTCGAGAAGCTGTTCTCGGCCAAGTCGATCGAGAAGGCTGTCGAGATCCAGACCGACTACGCCAAGCAGAGCTATGAGAGCTTCGTGGCTGAAGCCAGCAAGATCGGCAATCTCTATGCCGAGCTCGCCAAGGAAGCCTACAAGCCGTTCGAATCGGTCGTCGCCAAGGCGAAGTAATTTCGGCTAAATGGCTCCTATTGGGCCAACCGGTCTACGAAAAAGACCCGGTCGCGTCAGCGCGGCCGGGTTTTTTCATGCCTTTGCGCAACCGCCCGCACCTTGCCGCATTCACGATTGAGAAATTCACTGAGGTTTGCCCACCTAGCCATATTGTCAGCTAACCTAAAGGGCTTAAAATCGTTCATCGAGCACCTACATGTTGAACTCGCACGAGGATTCGAAAAGGCTTGACTACGTGACGATCGGCTCGACTGCCACGGCACTCGTGGTGCGAATGCAAAGTGACGGTGACCGCAACGATCCCGGTCGCGGCACCGCCGTGATTACGCGCACCAAAACCAAGACCAAGAAGCCCAGCCTGTATCGGGTCCTCATCCTTAACGACGACTACACGCCCATGGAGTTCGTCGTTCACGTGCTGGAGCGTTTTTTCCAGAAGGATCGCGAAGCCGCCACGCGCATCATGCTTCATGTTCACAATCATGGGGTGGGCGAGTGCGGGGTCTATACATTCGAGGTGGCCGAGACCAAAGTGTCTCAGGTCATGGATTTCGCCCGACAGAATCAGCATCCGCTGCAATGCGTGATGGAGAAGAAGTGAGGTAACATGCCGGCTTTCTCCCAAGGCCTGGAAAAGGCGCTACATCAGGCGCTGACATTCGCCAACGAGCGGCATCACGAGTATGCGACGCTCGAACACCTGCTGCTTGCCCTGATCGATGATACCGAGGCGGCCGCCGTGATGCGCGCCTGCAACGTCGATCTCGACGAGCTCAAGCACACCGTTCTGACTTATATCGACACCGAGCTCGACAACCTCGTCACCGGTTACGATGAGGATTCCAAGCCGACGGCCGGATTCCAGCGCGTCATCCAGCGCGCCGTGATCCATGTGCAGTCGTCCGGCCGCGAGGAAGTGTCCGGCGCCAACGTGCTCGTCGCCATCTTCGCCGAGCGCGAGAGCCACGCCGCTTATTTCCTGCAGGAACAGCAGATGACCCGCTACGACGCGGTCAACTACATCTCGCATGGCATCGCCAAGCGCCCCGGCGCTTCGGAGCAGCGCACGCCGCGCGGCGCCGAGGACGAGCAGGGCGGCCAGAACGGCGCCGAGCCGCAGGAGGAAAACGGCAAGAAGAAGCAGCAGGACGCGCTGACGGCCTATTGCGTCAACCTCAACAACAAGGCGCGGGCCGGCAAGATCGATCCGCTGATCGGCCGTGAGAGCGAGATCAACCGCACCATCCAGGTGCTGTGCCGCCGCTCCAAGAACAACCCGCTCTATGTCGGCGACCCAGGCGTCGGCAAGACCGCGATCGCCGAGGGGCTGGCCAAGCGCATCGTCGAAGGCGATGTGCCGGAAGTGCTGCAGGACGCCACCATCTTCGCGCTCGACATGGGCACGCTCTTGGCCGGCACACGCTATCGCGGCGACTTCGAGGAGCGGCTGAAGCAGGTCGTCAAGGAGCTCGAGGATTATCCGGGCGCGGTGCTGTTCATCGACGAGATCCACACCGTGATCGGCGCCGGCGCCACGTCGGGCGGCGCCATGGATGCGTCGAACCTGTTGAAGCCGGCGCTGTCTTCGGGCGCCATCCGCTGCATCGGCTCGACCACCTATAAGGAGTTCCGCCAGTTCTTCGAGAAGGACCGCGCGCTGGTGCGGCGCTTCCAGAAGATCGACGTCAACGAGCCGACCATCGAGGACGCCATCGAGATCATGAAGGGCCTGAAGCCTTATTATGAGGAATTCCACAAGGTGAAGTTCACCAGCGAGGCGATCAAGGCCTCGGTGGAACTGTCGGCACGCTACATCAACGATCGCAAGCTGCCGGACAAGGCGATCGACGTGATCGACGAGACCGGCGCCTCGCAGATGCTGGTGCCGGAGGGCAAGCGCAAGAAGACGATCGGCATCAAGGAGATCGAGGCGACGATCGCCACCATGGCGCGCATCCCGCCAAAGACGGTTTCGGCCGACGACGAGAAGGTGCTGCAAGGCCTCGATATCGAGCTGAAGCGTGTCGTCTACGGTCAGGATACGGCCATCACCGCCCTGACCTCGGCGATCAAGCTGGCGCGCGCCGGTCTGCGCGAACCGGAAAAGCCGATCGGCTCGTATCTGTTCTCGGGTCCGACCGGCGTCGGCAAGACCGAAGTCGCCAAGCAGCTTGCTGCTTCGCTCGGCGTCGAGCTGATCCGCTTCGACATGTCGGAATATATGGAACGCCACACCGTCTCGCGGCTGATCGGCGCGCCTCCCGGCTATGTCGGCTTCGACCAGGGCGGCCTGCTTACCGACGGCGTCGACCAGCATCCGCACTGCGTGCTGTTGCTCGACGAGGTCGAGAAGGCGCATCCGGACCTGTTCAACATCCTGTTGCAGGTGATGGACCACGGCAAGCTGACCGACCATAACGGCAAGCAGATCGACTTCCGCAATGTCATCCTGATCATGACCACCAATGCGGGTGCGTCGGATGCGCAGCGCGCGGCAATCGGCTTCGGCTCGACCAAGCGCGAAGGCGACGATGTCGAGGCGATCAACCGGCTGTTCACGCCGGAATTCCGCAACCGTCTCGATGCGATCATTCCGTTCGGCTCGCTGCCGGTGCCGGTCATCCATCAGGTGGTGCAGAAGTTCGTCATGCAGCTGGAGGCGCAGCTTTCCGAGCGTGGCGTCACCTTCGACCTGTCGCCGGAGGCGATCGCCTGGCTCGCCGACAAGGGCTATGATGAGCGCATGGGTGCGCGGCCGCTCGGCCGGGTGATCCAGGAGCACATCAAGAAGCCGTTGGCCGACGAGGTGCTGTTCGGCAAGCTCAAGAAGGGCGGCACGGTGCGCGTCACCGTCGAGAAGAAGGAAACCGGCGAGACCGGCCTGAAGCTCGAATCGCTGGCCGACGAAGCGCCGGTGCAGCCCAAGCAGGAAGACCCGGAAGACGCGCCCCAGTCGAAGAAGGCGGTGACCAAGAAGCCGGTCGCCAAGAAGGCCGTGGCGCAGAAGCCGGAGCCGAAGGGCAAGCCGGAGCCGAAGGGCAAGGATGGCGGCAAGCGCAGCCTGGTGCCGCAATTGCCGCGCAAGGGCTAAAAGCTCTTCCTTTGAATAGAGAAAGGCCCCGGCGACGGGGCCTTTTTGTTGCAGGGAGAGCGCGTGAAACCCGGCCAGATCATCGTCCTCAACGGCGCCCCGCGCTCGGGAAAGTCGAGCATCGCCGCCGCTATTCAGGAAACATTCGACGGCGTCTGGGTGAATCTTGGCGTCGACACCTATGCATGCGCCACACCTCCTGGGCTGCAGCCAGGGCTCGGCCTGCGTCCCGGAGGCGAGCGCCCTGATCTGGAGGCCTTTGTGCCGGGTCTCTATGCCGCGCTTTACGACTCGATCGCGGCGCACAGCCGGCTCGGTCTGAATGTCGTCGCTGATCTCGGCCACCACGATGCGTACTCCACGCCGCTGAACATTCTCCCTCAATGCGCGCGGCGCCTGGCCGGCCTGCCGGTTCTTTTTGTCGGCGTCCGCTGCCCGATCGAAATTATCCTGCAAAGGCGCGCCGCTTCCGCCGCAGGCGCCTACGTGATCGCGTCGGCCCAGGATCCGATTCCCCGGCCGGTGCGGTTGTGGCAGGAGGAGGTGCACAAGCCCGGCATCTACGACCTGGAGGTCGATACGTCGCTGCTAACGCCGCAAGCCAGCACCGAAGCGATCAGGCAGCGTCTCACTAGCGCACCGGAGCCGTCGGCGTTCCGGATCCTGGCGCAACTGCCGGTTAGCTGAAGGGTTGGGGTCAGCTCGGATCTTGCCGGCGCTTTCGGCCAAGGACTGTCGCTGCCCGCGTAGCCGGCGTCCTCCAACATCGCGTTAGCGACCAAACCAGGGGGCCGACTGCCAACAGATTTTCCTGGATCAATGGAAAGACGATACGCGGCTTTCGGTGCGGTCGCATCCAATGGCGGCGCATGCTATTGCCGGCACATGTCGACTTGGACCTCGGACGCCACAGTGCCTCGTTCCACTTGGTTCCTGCGTGGTGTTCGCGCGGCCTTTTCCCTGCCTGGCCTGATCCTCATCAGCTCGTTCATTGGCTTTGCCGCACTGGCGAAAGGCGCCGGGGTCACAGCGACACAGGCCGCTTTCATGACCGGAACGGTGTGGGCGCTGCCATCCATGGTCGTGCTGGTTGGCGCGATCGCATCGGGAGCGGCGCTGCCGGCGGCGATGTTCGCCGTGACGTTGTCCGCCATACGTCTGATGCCGATGGTGATGGCGCTCGTACCTGAGATGCGCACCGGGAAGACCCGGCAACGCGTACTCTATCTCCTCGCGCATTTCGTGGCCGTGACCTCCTGGGTGCTGGCCATGGAACGCCTCAAGCGCGTCCCGCCTCATATGCGTACGACATATTATGCCGGCCTCGGCGGCACGCTGGTGACGACGAATATCATCGTCGTGACCGTCGTCTATGCGGTGGCGGATGCACTGCCGTCTGCGGTTTCGGCGGCGTTGCTGATGTTAACGCCGATGTATTTCCTGACCTCGTTGTGGGGTTCCGCACGCGAACGGGTAGGGCATGTTGCAATGGTCCTGGGCCTCGTCCTCGGACCGGTCTTCCACATAGTGTTGCCACAGATCGATTTGCTGGTCGCCGGATTGATCGGCGGCACGAGCGCCTATGGCTGGCACCTGTGGCGGCGCAAGGCGCGCGCAGCGTGAGTTACTTTTCCAGCGGCGCCTTGTGGTGGCCATACATGTTCATTCTCGTCGCCGGTTTCGCCGCGACCGATATCTGGCGCTTCCTCGGTGTCTATCTCGGCGGCAAGCTTTCCGAAGATTCAGATCTGTTGGTTCTGGTTCGCACCATGGCGACGGCGCTTGTTGCCGCCGTCATCGGCAATCTGATTGTCTTTCCAGGCGGCGCGCTTGGGCATACGTCGCTTGCCTTGAGAATAGCGGCGGCGGCCCTGGGTTTCGTCGCTTATCTGGTGTGGGGAAAGCGCATGGTCGTCGGCATCGCCGCGGCCGAGTTCCTGCTGCTGGCAGGACTTCATCTGAACTTTTGATTGCGCGTCTTCTCAGCCCGCCAGTGCCGCCCGGATCTTGCCGGCGTTTTCGACCAGCACTTCCGGCTTCTCCATCTGCCCGGTGTGCGGCTTCAAGGCGATGCCCTCGAAGCGCGGCACGACGTGGACGTGAAGATGGTAGACGGTCTGGCCCGAGGCCGGTTCGTTGAACTGCATGATGGTGACGCCGTCCGCATTGAAGGCTTTTTTCACCGCCACCGTCACTTTCTGGACTGCCGTAAACAAGGAGCCGAGAATTGCCGGATCGGCATCGAGCATGTTGCGCGACGGCGCTTTCGGCATCACCAAAGTATGGCCGGGCCCTTGCGGCATCACATCCATGAAGGCGACAACGGCTTCATCCTCATAGACGCGGTGCGACGGGATCTCGCCGCGCAGGATTTTGGCAAAGATGTTGCTGGGATCATAGGCTTCGGCCATGGCGGGAGGCTCCGTTTATGCACGCCCCTCCGGTGTAGCGAAGCCATCCGTGGCCGACAAGCCGGTCAGGCAGCGTCGCCGAACTTAGTCCTCGAGATCCTTGCGGAAGGGCGTGTGCTCTTCGAGGTATTCGCTCATCCGCTCGACCTCGCGCCGTTCGCGGCGCAGATAGTCGGCGACGGCGTTGCGCAGGCCGGGGTGGGAAATGTAGTGCGCCGAGTGCATCGTCACCGGCCTATAGCCGCGCGCCAGCTTGTGCTCGCCTTGCGCGCCGGCCTCGACCACCTTTAGCTTGCGCTCGATGGCGAAATCGATCGCCTGATGATAGCACACCTCGAAATGCAGGAAGGGGTGGTCCTCGATGCAGCCCCAGTTGCGGCCATAGAGCGCGTCCGAGCCGATGAAGTTGATGGCGCCGGCGATGTAGCGGCCGTTGCGCTTGGCCATCACCAGCAGGATGTCGTCGGCCATGCGCTCGCCGATCAGCGAGAAGAATTTGCGGTTGAGATAGGGCCGGCCCCATTTGCGGCCGCCGGTGTCCATATAGAAGGCGTAGAAATCGTCCCAGGCGCGCTCGGTGATGTCCTTGCCGGTCAGCCAGTCGATCGAGATGCCATCGGCAAGCGCCTCGCGCCGCTCCTTCTTCATCGCCTTGCGCTTGCGCGAGGCAAGCGTGGCGAGGAAGTCGTCATAGGCCGAAAAGCCTTCGTTGAAGAAATGAAACTGCTGATCTGTGCGATGTAGGAAGCCGGCCGCCTCCAGCGTCGCGACGTCGGCTTCGGTGGCGAAGGTGACATGCGCCGAAGAGACGCCGAGCTTGTCGGTGACGAGTTTCAGGCCAGCGGCGAGGCCTGCCTTTACCGCGCCGGCATCTTCGCCCTTGCCGACCAGCAGGCGAGGGCCGGTGACGGGTGTGAACGGCACCGAGCATTGCAGTTTGGGATAATAGCTTCCGCCGGCGCGCTCAAACGCATCCGACCAGCCGTGGTCGAAAACATATTCGCCCTGGCTGTGCGATTTGAGATAACCGGGCACCGCGCCGAGCAGTCGGCCTTGCGCCGTCTCCAGCCGCAAATGATGGCCTTGCCAGCCGGTGCGGCGCACGGCGCAGCCGGAATCTTCCAGCGCGCTCAAAAAAGCGAATGAAACGAGCGGGTTGTAGCCGTTTTCTTTGTCGTCGCGCGTGGTGCCGGCAAAGCCGTTCCATTCCTCGCAGGTGAACGCGCCGATACCGGCGGCGACGCGGATCGCGTAATCCGCGTTCGCCGCTTGTCCATCATTGTCGTCGCCCTGATCCATGGGGCTTATTTAAGCTCCGTCGGGGCCGCTACAAGTCACGTTTGAGGGACCTTGATCAGGCTACTTTCACAAGGTCAGGCTCAAAGCCCTCAAAAGTCATCTGGTCGGCATATTTGAAGGTGAGGTCGACCGCCGGCTGGTCGTGCACCGTCCAGGTGATGACGGGCATTTTGAGCTTTTCGCGCACGAAGCTGACGAAGGGATTGGGCAGGTCGCCGGCGGCGTAGGACGTGAAGGCGAGGTCGTGGGCGAGCATCGCGAAATGCGCCTCGATCAATTGATTATCCTTGCCATAGGCGGTCAGCCCGCCGGGGATCCCAGGCGCTTGCTTGGCGAAATCGCGGATCAGCCAATGGTCAAACGACATGATCGCGACCTTGCCCTTGTAGCGCTTGAGCAAGCGGCCGACGCTCGCCACCAGGCCTTCGTCGTGACCGGGAACGCCTTTCAACTCGACGACGAGCGGCACGCGGCCGTCGATCAGGTCGAGCGCTTCCTGCAGCGTTGGGATATGGTCGTTTGTACCGCCGATCTTGAGGGCCGTGAGCTCACCCGCCGTGCGCTGCCAGATGAACCCGTCCTCACCCGTCAGGCGCTTCAGATCGCCGTCATGGATGATGACGGGAACGCCGTCCAACGAGATATGCACGTCGCATTCGATCGCATAGCCGCGTTCGGCCGCCGCGGCGAAGGCCGACAGCGTGTTCTCCCAGCGGGTCTTGTTCATGTCGTGAAGGCCGCGATGCGCGACCGGGCGGGCAATCAGCCAGGAAAGGTCGGTCATAACAGGCCTCATGCGACTTCGAAGATCGCTTCGATCTCGACCGCCGCATTGAGCGGCAGCGAGGCGGTGCCGACGGCCGAGCGCGCATGCTTGCCGCGCTCGCCGAGTACCGCGACCAGGAAGTCGGACGCGCCGTTGGCGACCAGATGCTGCTCGACGAAATCCGGCGCCGATGCGACGAAGACGGTGATCTTGACCAGGCGGGTTATTTTTTCGAGATCGCCAAGCGCGGCCTTCGCCTGCGCCAGGATGTTGATGGCGCAGAATTTCGCGCCTTCCCTGCCGGCGGCCGTGTCGATGTCGCGGCCAAGCAATCCGCTTGCCTGCAGCTTGCCGTCCTTGAGCGGCAGCTGGCCGGCGGTGAACAGCATGTTGCCGGTGCGGCAATAGGGCACGTAGTTGGCGGCGGGCGCCGCGGCGGCTGGAAGAGTGACGCCAAGATCGCTTAGCCGCTTTTCGATTGTTTCGCTCATTGGTTTTCCCTATTGCTGGAAGGCGCCGCGTCGGCCGGGCCGAAATTGCTATTTTTGCCTCGCTTCCGCCACGACTTTTTTTAAGCTGGACCATCTTTACCTGCGGTCTGCCATCGGCCGCGACGATCGGAGTATCTCATGCGCGCATCGCGCCTTTTTCTCGCCGCCGCGCTTGCCTCGGCGGTGTTCCCGATGGCTCCGGCCTTTGCCGTGCCCGCGCTGCAGGCGCACCGCGCCGTCTACGATCTCACGCTCGACAAAGCGTCGGACCGCTCGGGCATCACCGGCATCACCGGACGCATGGTGTATGAGTTCAACGGCTCGGCCTGCGAGGGCTATACGGTAAAATTCCGCTTCGTCACCCAGATCGTCACCAACGACAACACCCGGTTGACCGACCAGCAGACGACCACCTTCGAGGATGCCGAAGGCAAGACCTTTTCCTTCGTGACCAAATCCTTCGTCGACCAGAATCTCGACAAGGAGGTCAAGGGAACGGCCGTCAAAGAGGCGAAAGGCCTCAAGGTCGATATCGACAAGCCGGAGAAGAACAGCGTCGAGCTCTCGGCCACGCAGTTCCCGACGCAGCACCTGGTCGAGCTGATCGGCAAGGCCGAAAAGGGCGAGAATTTTTACCAGACCAATCTGTTCGACGGCTCGGAAGACGCCAACAAGGTGATGGCGACCACCGTCGTCGTCGGCAAGAAGACCGAGGCCGACAAGTCCGATCCCGAAGCGCCGGCGCTGGCCAAGCTCGCGACGGACAAATACTGGCCGGTCGACATCGCCTATTTCGACGACACCGACAAATCGGGCGGAGAGACGCCGGAATACCGGATCAGCTTCAAGCTGCATGAGAACGGCATCACCCGCGACCTCGTCATGGACTATGGCGACTTCTCGATGACCGGCAAGCTGGTCAACCTGTCGTTGTTCGACCAGACCAAGCCTTGCCCGGTTTCGAAGTAAGCCCAACCAGGCGCGCCTGATGGCGGTCTATGTCGATGCGGCGATCTGGAAGTGGGCTGGCCGACGCTGGTGCCATCTGCTTGCCGACGATACCGACGAGTTGCACCGTTTCGCCGCGGAGCTTGGCCTGAAGCGCTCGACCTATCAGGGACCGCCCAAGACGTCGGCGCCGCATTACGATATAACCAGTTTCGAGCGCGTCCGGGCGGTGCGGCTTGGCGCGATCGAATGCAGCCGCGAGGAGATCGTTGCGGTCTTCCGCCGCGTTCGGGTGCCCAACGGGAAGGTAAAACGATGACGGTGACGGCGTTCCTGGCCTATTGCGTCGCAATCACATTGGCGGCCGCGACGCCTGGACCGGCGATGTTCGCGGTCATCACCAATGGCGTCTCGCGCGGCTTCATCCGCGCCTTCATGGCTGGCGTCGGCGTTGCCGCCGGCGATGCCGTTCTGGTCACCCTGGCGTTGCTCGGCCTGGTAGCCCTGGCCCAGACATTCGAGTGGGTCTTTCTTCTGGTGAAATACGCCGGCGCCGCCTACCTGGTGTTTCTCGGCATCCGGATGTGGCGGGCCGCGGCCATGCAATCGGATGAGCCTCATCAGGCGCAGACGCGGCTGTCGCGCTCCTTCTTCCTCGGCGCATCCATCGCGCTCGGCAATCCGAAGGCGATCCTGTTCCATGCCTCGATCATGCCGCTGATCCTGAACCTCAACACGATGACCTTTGCCGACGGCCTGCTCGTCGTGCTTGTCGTGGTCAGCGTCAACATTATCACCATGGGCCTCTATGCCGCGCTTGCCGGGCGGGCCGCCGGGTGGTTCAAGACCCCGAAGCGCATGCGCCTCATGAACAGGCTCGCCGGCGGCGCGATGATCGGCACCGGTGCGCTGATTGCCGCACGTTGAGCCGTGAAGCGACGCACGGCTTGCGTTTGCAGCGCTTCCCCTCTATATGCGCGCTCATTCCACACACGGACTTTGGTGTCTGCCCGGGAGAAATCCGGCTGAAACCTCCGGTGGCATCAGGACATCCTGTCCGAAATGCCTGTGTCCGTGGAGGCCAACCGGAAAGGAAATAAAGAATGGCTCTGCCAGATTTCAGCATGCGCCAGCTTTTGGAAGCTGGTGTTCACTTCGGCCACCAGACCCACCGCTGGAACCCGAAGATGGCACCTTACATCTACGGCGCCCGCAACAACATCCACATCATCGACCTGTCGCAGACTGTGCCTTTGCTGCACCAGGCTCTGAAGCAGGTGTCCGACACCGTCGCCAAGGGCGGCCGCGTGCTGTTCGTCGGCACCAAGCGCCAGGCTTCCGACATCGTCGCCGACGCCGCGCAGCGCTCGGCCCAGTACTATGTCAACTCGCGTTGGCTGGGCGGCATGCTCACCAACTGGAAGACGATCTCGAACTCGATCCAGCGCCTGCGCAAGCTCGACGAACTGCTCGCCGGCGAGGCCCAGGGCCTCACCAAGAAGGAGCGCCTCAACCTCGACCGCGAACGCGAGAAGCTCGACAAGGCGCTGGGCGGCATCAAGGACATGGGCTCGACGCCTGACCTGATGTTCGTCATCGACACCAACAAGGAAGCGATTGCCATCCTGGAGGCCAAGCGCCTCGGCATCCCGGTCGTCGCCCTCATCGATTCGAACTGCGATCCGGACAAGATCGACTTCCCGATCCCCGGCAATGATGACGCTGCCCGCGCCATCCAGCTCTATTGCGACCTGATCGCCAAGGCTGCCCTCGACGGCATCGCTCGCCAGCAGGGCGCGCTCGGCGTCGACATCGGCGCTTCGGCCGAGGCTCCGATCGAGCCGGCGCTCGACGCGGCTCCGGCGGCCGAGACCCCGGAAGCCTGATAAACGAAAGGCCGCTTGCGGCCTTCATCTTTCTAATATTTTGGCACGCTAAACGGACGCACCATCGAATGCCGATGGTGCGTCGGTGCATTTAAACAAAGAGGCGACAATGAGCATTTCGGCTGCACAGGTCAAAGAACTCCGCGACTTGACCGGCGCGGGCATGATGGACTGCAAGACGGCGTTGACAGAGACCAACGGCAACATGGAAGAAGCCGTCGACTGGCTGCGCAAGAAGGGCATCTCCAAGGCCGACAAGAAGGCTGGCCGCACTGCCGCCGAAGGTCTGATCGGCGTCGATTCCGGCGTCCGCGAGGCTGCCGTCGTCGAGGTCAATTCCGAGACCGACTTCGTTGCCCGCAACGAGCAGTTCCAGGAGATCGTTCGCAATGTCGCCAAGGTTGCGCTCGCTTATGGCACGACGGAAGCCGTGGCCGCCGCGAAGTATCCGGGTTCCGACAAATCGGTCGCCGACACCATCAAGGACGCGGTCGGCACCATTGGCGAGAACATGAGCTTCCGCCGCTCGGCCAAGCTCTCCGTTCCGCACGGCGCGGTTGCGACCTACGTCCACAACGCGGTTGCCGACAACCTCGGCAAGCTCGGCGTGTTGGTTGCTATCGAGACCACCGGCAATGAGCATGCCGCCAAGGCCTTTGGCCGTCAGGTCGCCATGCATGTCGCCGCCACCAACCCGATGGCGCTGACTGCGGAACAGATCGATCCTGCCGCTGTCGAGCGCGAAAAGGCGATCTTCTCCGACCAGGCGCGTCAGTCCGGCAAGCCGGAAGCCATCATCGAAAAGATGGTCGAGGGCCGCCTGCGCAAATTCTACGAGGAAGTCGTGCTGCTGAAGCAGGCCTTCGTGCTCAATCCCGACATCACCGTCGAGAAGGCGCTGAAGGATGCCGAGAAGGAAATCGGCGCGCCGGCCAAGATTACGGCCTATCTGCGCTTTGCGCTTGGCGAAGGCATCGAGAAGGAAGAGTCCGATTTCGCCGCGGAAGTCGCGGCGGCGGTCAAGAAATAAACCCTCCACAAGGGTCTACGAGCTCAGGCGACTCGGTCGGGTGTCCGCATGGATGCCCGGCCGATTTCTTGTGCGGTGTCGATAAAGGCCCTGAGCTTCGGCGCCATCGACGCCCGGCGCGGGAAGTAAAGGAAAAGGCCTGGCTCCTCGATCGCCGTCTGCGGCAGGATCTGGGTGAGGCGGCCGGCGGCAAGATCCGCCCGCACCAGCGGCTCGAAGACATAGCAGAGGCCGACGCCGGCCAGTGCCAGATCGATGGCCGCGAGCGAATCCGTGACGATGACCGTGCCGCGCGTCTCGACGATGACGTCCTTGCCGTTCTCGGTCAGGTCCCAGCGATACAAGGCGCCGGAGCGAACCAGCCGGTAGCCGATGCAGTTGTGGTTGGCGAGATCGGCCACGTCGCGCGGACGGCCGTGCTTTCCGACATAGGCGGGTGAGGCGACGATCACGGCTTTGAATGCCGGTGTCAGCCGCACCGTGACCATGTCTTGCGCGATCATCTCGCCCAGCCTGATGCCGGCGTCGAATCCTTCGCCGACGATGTCGACCAGCCTCTGGTCGGTGAGCAATTCGATGGTCACGTCGGGGTAGCGTTCTGCCATCGCCGCGACCACGGCCGTCACCGCCAGCGGCACGGCGATGTTGGGGACATTGATCCTGAGCAGGCCTGACGGGCGGCCTTTGACGGCGCGGATGCGGTCCATCCGCTCGGCAATGTCCTGCAGGGCAGGGGCCGCCGTCTCCACCAATGCCTTGCCGGCTTCCGTGAGTGATACGCTGCGCGTCGTGCGGGCGAAAAGCGGCTGGCCGACGCGCTCCTCGACCAGTCGTACAGCATGGCTGACCGCCGACGGGCTCATGCCGAGTTCGGCGGCCGCCAAAGCGAAGCCGCCGCGGCGCGCCACGGCGATGATGACAGGCAGATGCGTGAGGAGATCGCGGTCCATTCATGAATTATATCGCATAGTCCATGCAGATCATGCAACCTTATCGAAGGGGCAAATGAGGTTCATCTAAGGCGCATCGAAGGGCACAGATCGAGCCGCGTCAGGGAGACCTCAAATGAACGACCTTCACGCCAACCAGACCCGTAACATCGAGGCGGTTCGCCGCTTCTTCGACCTGCTGCATCGCAAGGACATCGAGGGCTGGGCTGAACTTTGGGCCGATAACGGCCGCATCATCGTGCCTTATCCGCCGACGGGATTTGGCGACAGCATCGACGGCAAGGCCGCGATCGTCACAGCCTTCAAGGGGCTGTTCGGCAATTTCGAATCCTTCGAATCCGAGGTGACGGCCATTTATCCGGCGGCCGACTCCGAAGCGGTCGTTGTCGAATACCGCAACCGCGCCGTCATTGCGGGTGGCGCCGAATACACCAACAGCAACATCGCCATTTTCCGCTTCGAGAACGGCTTGATCGTCGCCTATCACGATTATTTCGACCCGCGCCGGTTCCAGATCGTGGTCGACACGCTGGCGAAGGGCTGAGCGCCCACCCGCAATTGGCAAATCATCCATTGGTCACGGGCCGATCCACAGGAGAAGAGACATGAACGCGTTGGGACAAGTAACTTTCGCGGCCAGCATGGCGCTGGCTCCCGTCGACGCCGGCGGCGCCGAGCCGGCCGGTTGGCAGGCGCTGGCCGATGAGCGCGCCGTCATCCGCATCGCCGACGCCATCGATCGCGCCGTCGATGCCCAGGACTGGAAACTGGCCCGCAGCTATTTCGCTGAGCGCGTCGTCGCCGATTTCAGCACGCTTTCGGGGCAGCCGGCAGCAAACATCGCCTCCGACGATCTGATCGGCGCCTGGGCCGGCAACCTCAAGGGCAGCAAGACCAGCCTGCATCTGCGCACGAATCATCAGGTCGCGCTCGAAGCCAATGCCGCGACGGTCCGCTCCAACGGCTATGCCTGGAACCGGATGGAAGGCAATGGCGATCCGCTCTGGGAGGTCTGGGGCACCTATGAGCACCACCTGGTCCGCTCCGCCGCCGGCTGGAAGGTCGACGGCTTCACCTTCCGCATGACGCATGAGCGCGGCAATCCCTGGGTCAAGGCGACCCCCGGCCAATAAGCCGGCGCATCGACCAGATCAGAATTGGAAACCAAGCCATGACCATGAGCTATTACACCCTTGGCGGCAGCGGGCTGCGCGTCAGCCGGCTGGCGCTCGGCACCATGACCTTCGGCACCGAATGGGGCTGGGGCACCGACCGTGAGACCGCACGCGCCATGTTCGACGCCTATATCGAGGCCGGCGGCAATTTCCTCGATACCGCCGACCTTTATACCGGCGGCACGGCCGAGACCTGGCTTGGCGAATTCATCACCGAGCGCGGCCTGCGCGACAAGGCAGTGATCGCCACCAAATTCACCTTCAATTCCGAGGCCGGCAATCCGAATGCCGGCGGCAATGGCCGCAAGAACATCATGCGCGCGGTTGACGCTTCGTTGAAGCGGCTCGGCACCGACTATATCGACCTGTACCTGTTGCATGTGTGGGACAGGATCACGCCGGCCGAGGAAGTGCTGCGCACGATGGACGACCTCGTTCGCGGCGGCAAGGTGCGCTACATCGGCCTGTCCGACGTGCCGGCCTGGTATGCCAGCCGCGCCCAGGCGATCGCCGAGCTGCGCGGCTATGAGCCTGTCTCGGCGCTGCAGCTCGAATATTCGCTCGCCGAGCGTTCCATCGAGCATGAATATGTGCCGTTCTCCACCCATCACGGCGCCGGCATCATGGTGTGGAGCCCTTTGGCCAGCGGCCTGCTCAGCGGCAAGTACAAGCCGACACAGCAAGGCAATGCCGGCCGGCTCGACGGTTTTCGCAACACCACGCATCCCGGCTTCCAGAAGTTCAGCGACCGTAACTGGGCGATCGTGGCGGAGCTCGAGAAGGTCGCCGCCGAACTCGGTCGCAGCATGGCCCAGGTCGCGCTCAACTGGGTGGCGACGCAGCCCGGCATCGCTTCCGTCATCCTCGGCGCGACGAAACTCGCGCAGCTGCAGGACAATCTCGGCGCGCTCGACTTTTCCATTCCCGCCGAGCTTCGCAAGCGGCTGGAGGCTGTCAGCGGGACGCCGGCGCCGTTCCCGCATTCCTATTTCGGTTCCGAGATCCAGGCCCGCGTCACCGGCGGCGCGGTGACCGGCGACAAGCCCGCCGGCTATTGCCCGCCGGTTCTGATCGAAGGCAATGCGGTCAGCATCTCAAGCAACTGATCGAAAAGGTGGCAACTGATCGAAAAGGTGGCAAGTGATTGAAAAGGCGGCAACGGATCGAAAAGCCAGCAACGGATCGAAAAAGCCTGGATTTTTGCGCAAGGGCGCGGCGTGACATCGCCGCGCCCTTCGTGTATCGGGTCGGCCATCATGACAGCACCGCCTGGCGAAGCGGGGCCGGTTTCGCCGCCCGATTTGCCGCGCCGCGATTTTCGAGGATTGAGATGACGGTGAAGCCCCTCTATCGACGTGTCGTTTTGAAAGCTTCCGGCGAAGCGTTGATGGGTGAGCAGCATTTCGGCATCGATGTCTCGGTTGTCGACCGGATCGCCGCCGACATCGCCGAGGCGCGCGAGTTGGGCGTCGAAGTCGGCGTCGTCATCGGCGGCGGCAACATTTTCCGCGGCGTGGCCGTCGCCTCGAAGGGCGGCGACCGTGTCACCGGCGACCACATGGGCATGCTCGCCACCGTCATCAACTCGCTGGCGCTGCGCACCTCGCTGAACAAGATCGGTGTCGATGCGGTTGTGCTGTCGGCGATCGCCATGCCCGAGCTTTGCGAGAGCTTTTCCCAGCGCCAGGCCACCGCCTATATGAACCAGGGCAAGGTGGTGATCTTCGCCGGTGGCACCGGCAATCCGTTCTTCACCACCGATTCGGCCGCGGCGCTTCGTGCCGCCGAGATCGGCGCCGACGCGCTGTTCAAGGGTACGCAGGTCGACGGCGTCTATTCGGCTGATCCCAAGAAGGACACGAATGCGGTCCGTTTCGAGCACATAAGTCATGCCGAAGTCATCAAACGCGGGCTGGCAATCATGGATACGGCCGCAATTGCACTTGCGCGCGAAAACAACATTCCGATAATCGTCTATTCGATCCACGAAAAGGGTGGGTTCGGCGACATTTTGAGGGGCGGTGGCCGTTGCACGGTCGTCGCGGACAAGTAATCGGGGCCGGGATCCGTTAATCGAAGGCGGATTGCGGACGGGACAAGAACACCAACAGCGAACCCGGTGAACGGGTCGAGGAGATGATCATGAGCGAGTTCGACGACCTCAAGCGGCGCATGGACGGGGCGATCGCGGCCTTCAAGCACGATCTGGCTTCGCTACGCACCGGCCGCGCGTCCAGCAACCTGCTCGATGCCATCCAGGTGCAGGCCTATGGCACGACGATGCCGATCAACCAGGTGGCCAATGTGACGGTGCCGGAGTCGCGCATGATTTCGGTTTCGGTCTGGGACAAGTCGATGGTCAGCGCCGTCGACCGCGCCATCCGCGAAGCCAATCTCGGCTTCAACCCGATCGTCGACGGCACCAATCTGCGCATTCCGCTGCCTGAACTCAACGAGCAGCGCCGCAAGGAGCTGGTCAAGATTTCGCACGGCTATGCCGAGAACGCCCGCGTCGCGGCGCGCCATGTCCGTCGCGACGGCATGGATTTCCTCAAGAAGGCGGAAAAGGACGGCACGATCAGCGAGGACG
This sequence comes from Mesorhizobium sp. RCC_202, assembly GCF_041355295.1. NCBI lineage: Bacteria > Pseudomonadati > Pseudomonadota > Alphaproteobacteria > Hyphomicrobiales > Phyllobacteriaceae > Mesorhizobium > Mesorhizobium sp. RCC_202. The sequence continues at coordinate 151,979 of NZ_JBFUPO010000005.1, read as the reverse complement.
ATCAGCGCAAGCGCTCCGACCAGGTGCAGAAGCTGACCGACGAGACGATCAGCATCATCGATCACCTGCTTTCCGATAAGGAAGCTGAAATCATGCAGGTTTAGGGTCGGGTTTTCCGGCCCGAAAGCGAGACCATGGCAACGCCCGCGCATGTCGCGATCATCATGGATGGAAATGGACGCTGGGCAAAGGCGCGCGGCCTGCCGCGCCTTGCCGGCCATCGCGCCGGCGTCGAGGCCTTGCGCAAGGCGGTGCGTGCAGCGCCCGGGCTCGGCATCTCCTATCTGACGGTCTACGCCTTCTCGTCGGAAAACTGGTCGCGGCCGAAATCCGAGGTCAGCGACCTGATGGGCCTCTTGAAGCTGTTCATCCGCCGCGATCTCGCCGAACTGCACCAGAACGGCGTGCGGGTGAGGGTGATCGGCGACAAGGATGGGTTGCAGCCCGACATCAGGGGTCTGCTGCAGGAAGCCGAATCGCTTACCGCCGGCAACGAGTCGCTGACACTGGTCATCGCTTTCAACTACGGCGGCCGCGACGAGATCGTGCGCGCGGCGCGCAAATTGGCGGATGCCGTCGCGCGCGGCGAGATCGCCAGCGACGCCATCACGGCGGAAAGCTTTGCCGGTTCGCTCGACACCCGAGGCATCCCCGATCCGGAGCTGGTGATCCGCACCAGCGGCGAGCTCAGGCTGTCGAACTTTCTTCTCTGGCAGGCGGCTTACGCCGAGCTCGTCTTCCTGCCTTGCTATTGGCCGGATTTCAGCCGCGAGCACTTGGCCGACGCCCTGCGCGATTTTGCCGGCCGCGAACGCCGATTCGGCGGGCTTGCCGCCCGCGACGTCGCACTCTAGCGCCGGCCCCGATGAGCAATCTCCAGCAGCGCGTCATCTCGGCAATCGTGATGGCGGCGGTTACGCTTACGGTCACCTGGTTTGGCGGGTTGCCGTTCCGCCTGTTTTGCGCGGCGATCGTCGCGCTGACCTTCTACGAATGGACACGCATGTCGCGCCAGTCGGCAGGCGCCGCGTTCGGTTTTCTGCCGGAGGCCCTGGCTGGCGTCTTCATTGTCGCGCTGGTTGCGGGCCTGCCGGCGCTGTGGTTGCTGCTGCTCGGCGCGATCCTGGTCGCAGGCGTCGCGATCGCTGCACGGATACGGGGAACGGGACAATGGGAAGCGTCCGGACTGGCTTATGCCGCGCTGTCCGGCCTTTCGCTCGCTTACCTGCGCGATGACAACCATTCCGGGCTGATAGCGATTCTGTTCCTGTTCGCGGTGGTATGGGCGACCGACATAGCGGCCTATTTCGTTGGTCGCGCGGTTGGTGGTCCGAAGCTCGCGCCGTCCATCTCGCCCGGCAAGACACAGAGTGGCGCTGCGGGCGGGGCGGCGGGCGGTGTTGCCGCCGGGCTGATTCTGGCGGCCGCCGCGGGCGCTGGCAATCTCGTTCAGCTTGGCTTAGTCGCGCTGGCGCTGTCGATTGTTTCGCAAATCGGCGATCTCTTCGAATCATGGGTCAAGCGCCGGCACGGCGCCAAGGATTCCAGCAAGCTGATTCCCGGCCATGGTGGCGTCATGGACAGGGTAGACGGGCTTGTCGCCGCGGCCTTCGCCCTGTACGTCATTGGGTGGATCGCGGCGGGCGCCGACCATCCGGCACTGGGGCTGTTCCCGAACTGAAACGACGTTGCGGCAGAGCGAAAAGCGGCAGACGCCACGGATTCGCCTGGATTGAGCCACAGTCGCGGGTGAGTGTCGCGCGGCGGTGAATTTGAGGGCATGACTTGAACGACATCTTCCACGCGCTCTTCAGCACGCAAGGCTTTGTCCTTGGCACGCTGGTGCCGTTCCTGTTCGTGCTGACCGTGGTCGTGTTCGTCCATGAGATGGGGCATTATCTGATCGGCCGCTGGTGCGGGATCGGCGTGAAGGCCTTTTCCATCGGCTTCGGCCCGGAGCTTTTCGGCTTTTACGACCGCCACGGCACGCGCTGGAAGCTTTGCGCCATTCCGCTCGGTGGTTACGTCAAATTCGTCGGCGACATGAATGCGACGTCGAGCCAGCCGAGCACCGAAGAGATCGAATCGCTGACCGACGCCGAGCGCGAGGTCGCTTTTCACACCCAGCCGATCTGGAAGCGCGCGGCAACGGTCGTTGCCGGCCCGATGTTCAATTTCCTTTTGACCATTGTCGTCTTTGCGGTGCTGTTTTCGCTGTATGGCCGTTCGGTCATGGAGCCGACGGTGGCGGAAGTCACCGCGGGCAGTCCGGCAGCCCAGGCTGGAATTCAGCCCGGCGACCGATTCGTCAAAGTCGACGGCAGCAAAGTCGAGACCTTCGCGGATGTGCAGCGGCTGGTTTCGGGCCGCGCCGGTGACGCCATCGCCTTCACTATGCTGCGCGATGGCAAGGAAATCACCGTTACGGCAACGCCGGCGCCGATGGAGCAGCAGGATGCGCTGGGCAACAAGGTCAAGGTCGCGGTCATTGGCGTCGTCAACAACGCCGAACTGGGCCAACAGCGGCTGGTGTCCTACACGCCCGCCGGCGCGGTGCTGGCAGCGGTCGAGGAAACCGGCCATGTGATCGAGCGCACCGGCCAGTTCCTGCAGCGCTTCGTCGCTGGGCGCGAGGACAAGTGCCAGCTGGGCGGTCCGATCAAGATAGCGAAAATGTCGGGCCAGGCGGCCAAACTCGGCTTTGAATGGCTTGTGCAGCTTGTGGCATTTCTGTCAGTCGGGATAGGTATTCTCAATCTCCTGCCGATTCCCCCTCTCGACGGCGGCCATCTCTTGTTCTACGGCGTGGAGGCCGTCATAAGGCGGCCGGTTTCGGAGCGGATGATGGAGATGGCCTATCGGACCGGTCTCTTCCTGGTTCTCGGTTTTATGGGTTTCGTTTTCTGGAATGATCTGTTTGGGTGCTGAAATCATGAAGGAATTTGGCTTCGGCGCCGTTCACGTTGAGATGCCGTTTACCATGCGTGGGGATATGCGTGACGCGAAAGCCACGCGGTACGGTTAAGTAAATACAAATTAACCGGGAGCCTTGCGTGTAGGGAAAATCCGGTTAATACGGTAAGGGAAATACCGCACGTCCGGTTTTCTCGCCGTGGGGACTACGAGAAAAAGGTACAAAAGCCCGATGAAGGCAGCATCTAAGTTTCTGAGCGCCGCTTCCGCGGCGGCCCTGTCCGCCGCCCTGGTTGTGCCAGGCGCGCTCGCAGTGCAATTCGTTGCCACATCGGTAGCCGAAGCTGCGGTTATCAGCAGAGTCGATGTCAGCGGCAATCAGCGCGTCGACGCCGAGACCATCCGCAATTACATCGCCATCAAGCCCGGCAAGCCCTTCTCGAGCGCCGACATCGACGCCGCCGTCAAGGCGCTGTTCGGCACCGGTCTGTTCTCGGATGTCCAGATCAATCAGGTCGGATCGAGCCTGGTGGTCAAGGTTTCCGAGTACAAGGTGGTCAATCAGGTCCTGTTCCAGGGCAACAAGAAGATCAAGGACAATGCGCTTCAGATGGCTATCCAGCTGAAGCCGCGTTCGACCTTCTCGCAGCAGGCGCTTGATGCCGATGTCGAGTCGGTCAAGGCCGCCTACCGGCATATCGGCCGTGACGATGCCGGCGTGACCGCGCAGGTCATGGACCTCGGCGAGAACCGGGTGAATGTGGTCTTCAACATCACCGAGGGCGACCGCACCCAGATTGCCGCCATCAACTTCGTCGGCAACCACGCGTATTCCGCCCGCCGCTTGTCGGATGTGATCAACACCAAGCGTTCGTCCTGGCTGTCCTTCGTGCTGCGCGACGACGTCTATGACGAGGACAAGCTGCGCGCCGACCAGGAATTGCTGCGCCGCTTCTACTACAATCACGGATATGCCGACTTCCAGGTCGTCTCGGCTGTCGGCGAGCTCGACAACGCCACCAACAAATACACGGTCACCATCACCGTTCAGGAAGGCGACCTCTATACGTTCGGCGACGTCAGCGTGGAGAGCACCATTCCCGAGGTCGATTCGAAGTCGCTGGAGTCGACGGTCGAAACCCACAAGGGCGACAGGTACAACGCCAAGGACGTCGAGGATTCGATCGTTGCCCTGACCGAGAAGGTCGCTGGCTCGGGTTACGCCTTCGCCCAGGTGACGCCGCGCGGTGACCGCAATTTCGAAAACCACACCATTTCGGTGGTCTATACCATCGACCAGGGCACCAAGGCCTATGTCGAGCGCATCGAAATCCGCGGCAATGATCGCACGCGCGATTATGTCATCCGTCGTGAATTCGATGTCAGCGAAGGCGACGCGTTCAACCAGGTTCTCATCCAGCGCGCGAAGAAGCGGCTGGAGAACCTTGATTACTTTACGTCCGTAGACATTTCGACAGTCCCGGGCTCGGCTCCGGATCAGGTCGTGCTCGTGGTCACCGTGGTCGAGAAGTCGACCGGTGAGTTCTCGGTCGGCGCCGGCTACTCGACCGGCGGCGATACGCCCGGACCTTCGGTGGAAGGCTCGATCACCGAGCGCAACTTCCTCGGTCGCGGCCAGTACATCAAGCTGTCGGCCGGTGGCGGCAAGAATTCGCGCGACTACGCCCTGTCCTTCACCGAGCCCTATTTCCTCGGCCGGCGCATCGCGGCGGGCTTCGATATCTACAAGTCGACCCGCGAGTACAATAACAGCTATGACAGCGATACCACTGGCGCGACGATCCGGTTCGGTCTGCCGATCACGGACAGCATCTCGACCCAGCTGGCGTACAATATCTCGCAAGAAAAATACAAAGTGGACGACAATTGCGGTACGGTGACCGGTCTCGATCCCGATGGCCCCAACTGTACGATTTCGCCAGCCATTTTGGACGCCATCCACGAGGGCACCTGGGTCAAATCGTCGGTCAGCCTGGGTCTGGTCTACAATACCATCGACGACATGAAGAACCCGCATGAGGGTCTCTATCTGACCGGCACGACTGAAGTTGCCGGGCTTGGCGGTGACGCCAAGTGGGTGAAGGTGACCGGTCGCGGAAGCGTCTATCATACCTTGTCCGAGCAGTGGGACCTGGTCGGCCTGGTCTCGGGCGGCGCCGGTTACATTTCCGGGTTTGGTAATGGTGGCCTGCGTATCTTCGACCAGTTCCAAAGCAATGATCGCATGATCCGCGGCTTTGAATATGGCGGCATCGGCCCGGTCGACCCGAATACGGGCGACCATCTCGGCGGCACGACCTATTTCAACGCCTCGGCCGAAGCCCAATTCCCGCTGCCGGCTATCCCGGAAAGCTTTGGCTTACGCGGCGCCGTTTTTGCCGACGCAGCGACGCTTTATGGTTCAAAGGTTAACTTGGTTGGTCAGGAATCGACCGACATGGCGCTCCGCGCCTCTGTCGGTATCGGCCTGATGTGGGCTTCGCCGTTCGGTCCGATCCGCATCGACTATGCGATACCGGTCAAGAAACAGCCGCATGACGACGTGCAGGAATTCAACTTCGGTATTGCGACCCGCTTCTAATTTCGTGGTTGTGATTTTCCGGGCCGGTTGACGGCCCGGAGTGGACTGACCCGACCCAGCTGGATATTGCTTCTGGAATGACCGATCCGGTGTTCTTCGCGCCTTCACGCCGGTATACGGCTGGCGAAGTCGCGAATCTGACCGGCGCCAGCCTGGTCGATTCCACGCAGGCCGAAATCGCCATCGAGGCGCTGGCTCCGGCCAATGAGGGCGGCAACGGCGCGCTCGTCTTTGTCGACGGCAAGCGCAATTTCGCGCTCATGCAGGCGCTCAAGGCGGCCGCCGTCCTTTGCCCCGCAGATTTTGCCAGCAAGGCACCGCAAGGTGTCGCGGTGCTGGTGCATCCGCGACCGCAACAGGCTTTCGCCATGGTCGGGCGCCTGCTGTTCCCGCAGGCCGCCACTCCAGGACCGATGACCGGGGAGACGGGCGTTTCGGCGCATGCGTTCGTCGATCCCTCCGCCCATATCGAGGAGGGGGCCATCGTCGAGGCGGGCGCCGTGATCGGCCCCGATGTCGCGATCGGCAGCGGCACCGTGATTGCGCCTCATGCCGTGATCGGCCGCTCCTGCAGAATTGGCCGGGATGGCTTCATTGGCCCCGGCGCCAGCATCCAGTACGCGCTTCTGGGCAACCGTGTCATCATCCACGGCGGCGCCAGGATCGGCCAGGATGGCTTCGGCTTCGTGGGCGGCGCCAAGGGGCCCGAACGCGTGCCGCAGATCGGCCGCGTCATCATCCAGGATGATGTCGAGATCGGTTCCAATTCGACCGTCGATCGCGGCGCGATGTCCGACACGGTCATCGGCCAGGGGACCAAGATCGACAATCTGGTTCAGATCGCCCACAATGTTCGCATCGGTCGCAATTGCATTATAGCGGGGCTTTCGGGTATCTCCGGTTCCGTCGTCGTCGGCGACAACGTCACCATGGGTGGCGGTGTCGGCCTCGCCGACCATTTGACCATCGGGGCGGGAGCCAAGCTTGCCGCCAGAAGTGGATTCATGAACAACGTGCCGGCGGGCGAGGTCTGGGGTGGCTATCCGGCGCAGCCGATGGCGGAAGCCCTGCGCGAGATCGCGATGCTGCGCAGGTTCGCCAAGACCCGCAAGCAGGGCGACGGAAATGGCTGACATGGTGGTAACGGCGCTCGATACGGTCGACATAATGGGGCTGATGAAGCTCCTGCCGCATCGCTATCCGTTCCTGATGATCGACCGCATCGTCGAAATCGACGGCAACGACTCCGCCATCGGCATCAAGAACGTGACGATGAACGAGCCGCACTTCCAGGGCCATTTTCCCGGGCAGCCGGTGATGCCGGGGGTGCTCATCATCGAGGCGATGGCGCAGACGGCCGGAGCCATCTGCATCCGCAGCCTCAAGACGGAAACGCCGTCCCTGGTCTATTTCCTGACCATCGACAATGCGAAATTCCGCAAACCGGTCGTTCCGGGCGACCAGTTGAAGATCCACGTCAAGAAAATCAAAATGCGCGGCAACCTGCTCAAATTTGCCTGCGAGGCGATGGTCGACGGCGCGAAAGCGGCGGAAGCCGAGATCTCGGCTATGATGGTTACCGGCTGACGGTTCGATATGCTCATGAAAGTCCAGACATCCATCCATCCTTCCGCGGTCGTCGAGGAAGGCGCGCAACTCGGCGAAGGCGTCCGCATCGGTCCCTTCTGTTATGTCAGCGCCGATGCCGTGATCGGCGACCGCGTCGAACTGGTCAGCCATGTCTCGGTGCTGGGCGCGACAACGATCGGAGCCTCGACCAAGGTCTATCCGATGGCGACGCTCGGCGGGCCGCCGCAAAACACCAAGCACAAGGGCGGCCGCACCACGCTGGTGATCGGCGAGAATTGCACGATCCGTGAAGGCGTCACCATGCATCTCGGCACCGATACCAGCCGTGGCGAGACGACCATCGGCGACAACGGCAATTTCCTGGCCTATGCCCATATCGCTCATGATTGCGTCGTCGGCAAGAACGCGACCTTCGCCAATGGCGCCACACTGGGCGGACATTGCGAGATTGGTGACAACGTCTATATCGGCGGCCTCAGCGCCGTTCATCAATTCGTGCGTGTCGGCGACAACGCCTTCCTCGGCGGCTGCTCGGCCTTCGTCGGCGATGTCATCCCCTACGCCATCGCCGTCGGCAACCGCGCCAGCCTGCGCGGCCTGAACATCATCGGATTGAAGCGAGCCGGTCTGGCGCGTTCCGAAATCTACCTGTTGCGAAAGGCCTACAGGACGATCTTCGACCGTTCCCGCACCGTCGGCGAGAATGTCGAACTGGCCAAGGTGGAATTCGCTTCGTCGCCAACGGCCATGAAAATCATCGATTTCATCTCCAGCCGCGGCAAGCGGCACTATGCCGTCCCGTCGCTCAAGGGTGGCGGCGACGATGACAATGGCGATGACGAGGGCTGAGCCGACCGAAGCCCGACTTGCACTCGCGCCGGGCGCCAGGGTCGGCATCATCGCCGGTGGCGGCAGTCTGCCGGTGGAAGTCGCCGCGGGCCTGGTCCGACAAGGCCACGCCCCTTTCATCATCCTGGTCGACGGCGAAGTCGACCGCGAGGCGGATTTTGCCGAATACGCGCAGGAAAGGCTTGCGCTGGAGCAGATCGGTTCGCTGGTCTCCTTGCTTAAGCGCCAGCGCATCAGCCATCTGGTGCTTGCCGGAGAGATCAGGCGCCGGCCACGGCTGAGCAAAGTACGCCCGACCCTTGGTCTGCTGGCGATCATACCCTCTCTGGTCGTGGCTTTGGCGCGCGGCGACGACGGGCTGCTCAAGATGCTGACGCGAGGTTTGGAGAAGCGGGGCATCACGGTGGTCGGCGCACATCAAGTTGTTCCCGAGCTGGCAGCCAGCGAAGGCACGCTGACGACGGCAGCGCCCCGACAATCCGATTGGCGCGACATTCAGGCCGGCAGAGCGGCAGCCAAGGCTATTGGCGCGCTGGACATCGGTCAGGCGGCGGTTGCGATCGGCGGGCGGGCTATCGCGCTGGAAGGCGTCGAAGGCACCCGAGGCCTGCTCGAAAGAACGCGGGATCTGCGCGGCCATGGCAGGCTCGCCGGCAAGGAGCGCGGCGTGCTGGTCAAATGCGCCAAACCCGATCAGGAGTTGCGTGCCGACCTGCCTTCGATAGGCCCCGAAACCGTCGAAGCCGCGCATGCCGCCGGCCTGGCCGGCATCGCGGTCGAAGCTGGCCATGCGCTCGTTCTCGAAGGTCCGGCGACGCTGGCGCGCGCCAATGCGCTTGGCCTGTTCATTGTCGGTCTGCCCGCAATGGAGCCGGCCAATGGCCAGTGACAAGCCGCTCAAGATCGCGATCGTTGCCGGCGAGGAATCCGGCGATCTGCTCGGCGCCGACATCGTGCGGGCGCTGGAGCGGACAACCGGACGCAGGGTTCAGCTCGTCGGCATAGGCGGCCGCCATCTGCAGGAACTGGGGCTGACGCCGCTGTTCGACGGCGCCGAGATCGCGTTGATGGGGTTCAGCGCGGTGCTGCGCGATTTGCCGCGGCTGATGCGTCGCATCCGCCAGACGGCGGCGACGATCGCGGCCGGGCGGCCGGATTGCCTGATCACCATCGACAGCCCCGATTTTTCTCTGCGTGTTGCCAAGAAGGTCCGTGCGGCCAATCCCGCCATCCCGATCGTGCACTATGTCTGCCCGAGTGTGTGGGCATGGCGGCCGGGCAGGGCGGCGGCGATGAAGCCTTATGTCGATCACATCCTGTGCATCCTGCCCTTCGAGGTAAAGGCGCTTGGCCGTCTCGGCGGGCCGCCCGGCACCTATGTCGGCCACCGCCTGACCCAAGATCCAGGCGTGCTCGCCGCCGCCAAGGCTCAGAGCCTGGCGCGCGACCTTGCCGACGATCGCGTGAAGACGTTGCTCGTGCTGCCGGGCTCGCGCCGTGGCGAGGTGCGCCGGCTGTTGGAACCCTTCGGCAAGACGGTGTCGGTGTTGCACCAGCGCGGCCACCGCCTGCGTGTGCTGTTGCCGACGGTTCCGCATGTTGCCGATCTGGTGAAGGCGTCGGTCGCGACCTGGGACGAGAAACCGGAAATCGTAACCGAGCCGGAGCGCAAGTGGCAGGCTTTCGGCAAGGCCGACGCGGCCATGATTGCCTCGGGAACGGTCTCGCTCGAGCTGGCGCTTGCCGGTGTGCCGATGGTTTCAAGCTACAAGCTCGATCCGATCGCCCGCAAAATTCTGCTGCACCTGGTGACCGCATGGTCGGCGCTGCTGCCCAACCTGATTTCCGACCGCGCGCTGGTTCCCGAGTTTTATGACCTGTATGTCCGGCCGGAGAATCTGGCGCGGCAGCTGGAAGCATTGTTCGCCGACACCGGCATGCGCGCCTGGCAGAAGGCCGGCTTTGCCGACATCGCCCGCCGCATGGCGACCGAGCGACCATCCGGCGAGATTGCCGCCGAGGTGGTGATGGGGTGCATCAAGAGAGCGAATAGAGAGTAGGGAGTAGGGCTGAGTAAGTGCTCGACCCTCTTCCCTATTCACTACTCCCTACTCGCTACTCGCTCATCTTTTCGCAATCGGCACGTAGTCGCGTTCGGTGGCGCCGGTGTAGAGCTGGCGCGGGCGGCCGATCTTCTGGTGCGGATCCTCGATCATTTCCTTCCACTGCGCGATCCAGCCGACGGTGCGCGCAACCGCGAACAGCACGGTGAACATGGTGGTGGGGAAGCCCAGCGCCTTCAGCGTGATGCCGGAGTAGAAGTCGACGTTCGGGTAGAGTTTCTTTTCGATGAAGTACTCGTCGGTCAGCGCGATCTTTTCCAGCTCCATGGCGATGTCGAGCAGCGGATCGTCCTTGATGCCGAGCTCGCCCAGCACTTCATGCGCGGTCTTCTGCATGATTTTCGCACGCGGATCGTAATTCTTGTAGACGCGGTGGCCGAAGCCCATCAGGCGGAACGGATCGTTCTTGTCCTTGGCGCGGGCGATGAACTCCGGGATGTGATCGACATGGCCGATCTCGCCCAGCATGTTCAGCGCCGCTTCATTGGCGCCGCCATGGGCGGGACCCCACAGGCAGGCGATGCCGGCGGCGATGCAGGCGAAGGGATTGGCGCCCGACGAGCCGGCGAGGCGAACGGTCGAGGTCGAGGCGTTCTGCTCGTGGTCGGCATGCAGGATGAAGATGCGGTCCATGGCGCGCGCCAGCACCGGATTGATCTTGTACTCCTCGCACGGCACGGCAAAGCACATATGCAGGAAGTTGGCGGCGAAGCCGAGATCGTTCTTCGGGTAAATGAAGGGCTGGCCGATATGGTATTTATACGCCATCGCGGCGATCGTCGGCATCTTGGCGATCAGGCGCATCGAGGCGATCATGCGCTGGTACGGGTCCGAGATGTCGGTCGAATCGTGATAGAAGGCCGACAGCGCGCCAACGACGCCGCACATCACGGCCATCGGATGCGCGTCGCGGCGGAAGCCGGTGAAGAAGCGCGACATCTGCTCATGCACCATGGTGTGGCGCGTCACGCGGTAGTCGAAGTCGTCCTTCTGCGCCTTGGTCGGCAGCTCGCCATAAAGCAGCAGATAGCAGACTTCGAGGAAGTCGCCATGTTCGGCAAGCTGGTCGATCGGGAAGCCGCGATGCAGGAGAATGCCGGCGTCGCCATCGATGAAGGTGATCGCCGACTCGCAGCTTGCCGTCGACGTGAACCCCGGATCGTAGGTGAAGGCGCCGGTGGTGCTGTAGAGCGCGCCGATGTCGATGACATCAGGTCCGACCGTCCCGCTTCGCACCTTCAACTCGTGCGTCTTGCCGTTCAAATCGAGCGTGGCAGTCGACGGGTGCGCTTTGCTGCCCGTGTCCAGCTTTTTCGCAGCTTCGCTCATTCTCAAACTCCTTTTGTATCCTCATGCCGGCAAGGCAAATCCTGCCAACGACACGTGAAGTCACCGGAATGCGCGAACTCGCCACCGCATTTTAGGAGGTGCGTGCCAGATTGGGCCAAGGCCTAATGTTGCACTGCGAAACACACCTTTCAATGCCAATCTTCTTGGGCCAGTTCACACCTAATCGATTTGATCGCCAATCCGCGCCAGGCTTTCCTCGCGACCCAGCACGGCAAGCACGTCGAAGACGCCGGGCGATGTGCTGCGGCCGGTCAGCGCCGCCCGAAGTGGCTGCGCCACGGCGCCGAGCTTGTGGCCGCCGGCCTGCGCGAAGTCGCGGATCGCAGCCTCTGCCGAAGCCGCGATCCAGTCGCCGGAAACCGTCGCCAGCGCCGCATGGGCCCCCCGCAGGATGGCGCGCGCATCGGCATTGAGCAAGCCTGCCGCCTTCTCATCCAGCGGCAAGGGCCGCTCAACGAAAAGGAATGACGCGCCGTCGAGTAACTCGACCAGGGTTTTTGCCCGTTCCTTGAGGCCGGGCATGGCTGCAAGTAGCTGCGCCTTGCGCTTGTCGTCGAGCTTAGCCGCCAGCGCCGGGCCACCATCGAGATAAGGCAAGGTGGCGACGAAAATGTCGAACAGCGCGTGATCGTCCATCTTGCGCATGTGGACGCCATTCAGCGCATCGAGCTTGGCGAAGTCGAAGCGCGCAGCACCCTTGTTGACGTCGCCGATGTCGAACCAGGCGATCATGTCCTTGATCGATATCACCTCGTCATCGCCATGGCTCCAGCCGAGCCGGGCCAGATAGTTGAGCAGCGCCTCGGGCAGGTAACCCATGGCGCGATAGGCCTCGACGCCGAGCGCGCCATGCCGCTTCGACAGCTTGGCGCCGTCGGCGCCGTGGATCAGCGGGATATGCGACATCGACGGCACGTCCCAGCCCATGGCGTTGTAGATCACGGTCTGGCGCGCGGCATTGGTCAGATGATCGTCGCCGCGGATAATGTGGGTGACGCCCATGTCGTGGTCGTCGACGACGACGGCATGCATGTAGGTCGGGACACCGTCCGAACGCAGGATGATGAAATCGTCGAGATCCTTGTTGGGGAAGCGTACCTCGCCCTGCACACGGTCGTGCACGACGGTTTCGCCCTCGGCCGGCGCCTTGATGCGGATGGCGCCTCGGACACCGGCAGGCGCCTCGGACGGGTCACGGTCGCGCCATGCGCCATTGTAGCGCGGCGGCAGGCCCTTGGCGCGCGCGGCCTCGCGCATCGCCTCGAGCTCGGCGGGCGTCTCATAGGCGTAATAGGCCTTGCCCAGGCGCACGAGTTCCTCGGCCACCTCGCGATGGCGCGGCGCGCGCTGGAACTGGGAGACGGCGTCGCCTTCCCAGGAAAGCCCGAGCCAGGTCAGTCCGTCCAGAATGGCGGCAGTCGCCGCCTCGGTGGAGCGCTCGCGATCGGTATCCTCGATGCGCAGCAGCATCGAGCCGCCGGTGTGCCTGGCGTAGAGCCAGTTGAACAGCGCCGTGCGCGCGCCGCCGATATGCAGGTAGCCTGTCGGCGATGGGGCAAAACGGGTGACGACCTTGTCGGACATGAAACTCTCGGAAAGCGGCGCAGGAAAACACGCATTTTTCGCGCGGACTTTCGCGCGGTGCGGGTTCATGTAGCATAGGCGGTCTTGGGCGCAAGGGGCAGACCCGATGGCTGGACGAGGCCGGGGCGCGGGAGAGGGCGAGGTGACGGCAGCTGGCGTCAGCGAACGCCTGCTGTTTGCCGACGTCAATGCGGTCGAAGCGGTACCGGTTTCACTCCCGGCGACTCCGCTAACCCCCACTGAAATCTCACCGCAAAGCCGCGGCGCGCCACGCCCGGTTTTGCCGGCGCCAATCGTCACACTGCGCAAGCAGCTTCGCCGCCTTTCGCTTCCGGTACTTCGGCAAGGCATCGGTGTCGCTGCAACCACGGAGCTCGATCGCGGCATCGGCTTCCTGCTGGTGCCGGTGTTTCTGGCCGCCGGCGTCATCTATTACTTCTCGCTCAGCACCGAGCCCGATCTCTACAGGCCGCTTGCGACGGTGACCCTGATGGCCGTGTGCGCGGTCGTTTTCCGTTCCTGGCCGAGAACGCATCTCATCTTCATGGCCACGCTGTTCTGCGCCCTGGGCTTTCTGGCTGCCAAGGTCGAGACATGGCGGGCGGCAACACCGATGCTCGGGTCCGAAATCCAGACCCGGCTGACCGGCCGCCTGGTCATCGCCGAGCCGACCGCCAACGGCCGCGTCAGGCTGACCATCGACCTGATTTCAACCGCGCGTCCGACGTTGCGCTATGCGCCGGAGCGCGTCAGGCTTTCGGCGCGCCGGATCCCACCCGACATGCGGGCCGGATCGATCCTGACCGGCTACGCCAAGCTCTTGCCACCGACAGGGCCGGTGCGGCCGGACAGCTACGACTTTTCCTTCGATAGCTATTTTACCGGCATCGGCGGCAGCGGATTTTTCCTGGGCGATCCAAAACTGGTTTCAGCGACGGCCGACGCGCCGTTTGGTTCGAGCGTCGCTCTGGCCATTGAGAATGCGCGGGAAAACATCGCTGACCATATCAGATCCAAGATCGGCGGATCCGAAGGCGAGATCGCGGCGGCGTTGATTGTCGGCGTGCGCGCCGGCATTCCCGAAGAGATCAACGAGTCCATGCGGCGCACCGGCATCTATCACATCATCTCGATCTCGGGCCTGCATATGGCGCTGGTCGCCGGCACGATCTGGTGCTGTTGCGCGGCGCCTTCGCGCTGTTTCCCGATTTCTCGTCGCGCCGGCCGGTGAAGAAATACGCCGCGGCAATCGCGCTCATCTCGATCGCCGCTTATCTCGTCATCTCCGGCATCGTGGTCGCGGCCGAGCGCAGCTTCATCATGCTGGCGGTGATGCTGATTGCGGTGCTTTTCGATCGCGCGGCGCTGACCATGCGCAATCTGGCGATCTCGGCCATCGCCGTCATCCTGGTTTCGCCGCACGAGGTGGTCGGCCCGAGCTTCCAGATGTCGTTTGCCGCGACCGCGGCGCTCGTCGGCGCCTATGCCGGCTGGGCCGACTACCGCGCCGACAAAATACGGGCGCCGCCGGCAAAGCATTCATTCCTGGGTTTCTGGTCGAGAAAACTGGCGGTTGGCGTCGGCGGCGCGGCCATGACATCGCTGATCGCCGGCAGCGCGACGGTGCTGTTCGCCATTTGGCATTTCCAGCGCGTATCGCCGCTCAGCCTGGTGGCCAACCTTGCGGTCATGCCGATCGTCTCACTGATCGTCATGCCGTTTGCAGTGCTGAGCGCATTGGCCATGCCCTTCGGCCTCGACGGCCCGTTCCTCTATGTGATGGGCAAGGGCCTGACGGCGATGGTTGCGATTTCGGCATGGATTTCCGAGCGCTCGCCGGTCGACGCTGTCGGCCTGATCTCGATCCAGTCGGTGCTTCTGGCAACGATCGCGCTTGTCATCGCCACCATGGCGACCACCTGGCTGAGGCTCGCCGCCGCGCCCTTCGCGCTTGCCGCCTTGCTGGCCATTCCGCATGTGCGCACCCCGGACCTTCTCATTTCGGAGGATGCGCATCTGGTGGCGATGCCGATCGGCGGCGGCGAGCTCGCCATCAACCGTGAGCGCGCCAACGAATTCACGACCGACAACTGGAAGCGAGCGCTGCAGTCGGAAACGATCGTGCCGCCGGAGATCTTCGCCAGAGGCGCGTTGGACGTCGCCGATCCAGTCGACCTGCCGCCGGGCTCACCTTTCTACTGCACCGGTGACCTGTGCATCGGCCGGCATCCATCCGGCGCGATCGTCGCGCTCGCCGAGACCCGCGACAGCGCACGCCCAGCCTGCGGCTTCGCCGACCTCATCGTCATCAACGACGCCACGGCCTACAATCCGTGCTGGGATCCGCGCATTCTCGTCGTTACCAAGCGGCAGCTCGCGCTTGACGGCAGTGCCGCCGTCTTCTTCGACACGCAGTCGGCAACGGCGCGGCCAGTCGTTCGCTACGCCGTCGAGCAGCCGTACCGGCCCTGGCACGAGCAGCGGAAATACGCGCGCGAGGCGAGGGGGCTAGCGCCGTACAAAAAGCCGGAGAGGGCGGATGCGAAGCCCTCGCCGCCGGCTCAGTAGATCGCTACGCAATTCCGGACGGAAAACCGCTGTGCACTTTTCCTGGAATTGCTCAGTAACGTCTGATCAGCCCGACAAGCTTGCCCTGCACCTTGACCCGGTCAGGC
This sequence comes from Mesorhizobium sp. RCC_202, assembly GCF_041355295.1. NCBI lineage: Bacteria > Pseudomonadati > Pseudomonadota > Alphaproteobacteria > Hyphomicrobiales > Phyllobacteriaceae > Mesorhizobium > Mesorhizobium sp. RCC_202. The sequence continues at coordinate 136,293 of NZ_JBFUPO010000005.1, read as the reverse complement.
CCGAAGATGCGCGTCTCATAGGCCGGGTTGGCGGCTTCGAGCGCGATCGAGGCGCCCTTGCGGCGGAAGCGCTTGAGCGTCGCTTCCTCATCGTCGACCAGCGCCACGACGATCTCGCCCGGGCTCGCCGTGTCGGCGTTGCGGATGATGACGGTGTCGCCGTCGAAGATGCCGGCCTCGATCATCGAGTCGCCCTTGACCTCGAGCGCGTAATGCTCGCCGCCCGTGATCATGTCCGGCGGCACGGAGATCGAATGCGTCCGGTGCTGAATGGCGTCGATCGGTACACCGGCGGCGATGCGGCCCATGACCGGGATAGAGATGGCCGAAACGGCATCGTCGTCATTGCTCGGCGAGGGTGCGCGCGATGAAGCCGCCGGCTTGATCTGCCGGCCGAGATTGCCTTGGCCCTGGCCGCCCTGGATGACGCTTGGCGAAAACTTCCTCGCGGCATTGAGGCCGGGCGCGATCGAATCGGGCAGCCGCAGCACTTCCAATGCCCGCGCCCGGTTGGGCAGCCGGCGAATGAAACCGCGTTCTTCCAGCGCCGTGATCAGTCGGTGGATGCCGGACTTCGACGCAAGGTCGAGCGCTTCCTTCATTTCGTCGAAGGACGGAGGAATGCCGCTCTCTTTCAGACGTTCGTGGATGAACATCAGGAGTTCATGTTGTTTGCGCGTCAGCATCGGCCGCCCCCAAGGGTTCAGAAACCAGAATCAGAAAAACAAACCCAGAACAAACACTATCTGTTCCAGTTGTGTTCCGCAACCGTTTAAAGTTTAGTGAATTTGTTAGGACAGCCGAAACCATGTTGCGTCGGCGCGGATGCCGTTGCGAGGGCCGGCTGAGCCTTAGGTCTTGATTCCGTTCCATTTTACAACCCCATCGTTCACAGGAGACGGGGACGTCCACATCGTGAATGCGCAGGGCGGGATAGGCTCTGCCACCCGATTCATCTGCGGCACCGTGAACGAAACGAACTCAAAAGGCCAACGTCGGCATAATTCCGATCTCTCGCCTGGCATCGATGGACCAGCGGACAAGGACAAAAGGGTCTTGCCGTAGCGTGGACGGCGGTGAGACAAACCGCGCATGGCCGGCGGTAGCTTCATATGCTGCGTCGGGCCCGAACGGGAGGCAATTGCATAATGACGGGAATTCCTGATCTGGCGTCTGTTGAGGCGATGGACGCCGCCGATCCGTTGCGCTCCATGCGCGATCGCTTCGTGCTGCCCGATGGGGTCATCTATCTCGACGGCAATTCACTGGGTGCCGCTTCATCCGATGTCTTCAGCGAGATCGAAAACGCCGCCAGGCGTGAATGGGCGCAGGATCTGATCCGCGCCTGGAACACCGCCGGCTGGTTCGACATGCCCGTCGAATTGGGTGACCAGCTTGGGCGCTTGATTGGCGCCGGATCCGGCCAGACGGTCGTCTGCGATACGACTTCGATCAACATCTACAAGGTTTTGCATGCAGCGCTGGCCATGCGGCCTGAACGGTCCGTCATCGTTGCCGAGGGCGATAGCTTTCCGACCGACCTCTACATGGCGGAAGGCGTGGCCTCGACACGGCCCGGCACGGTGCTGAGCCTGGAAGGCGTCGACGCCCCGGCGATCGAGGAATTGATCGACGAACGCGTCGCCGTCATCCTCGTCAACCACGTCAACTACAAGTCCGGTCGGTTGCGCGACATGGCGACGCTAACGCGCAAGGCCCACCAGGCCGGCGCGTTGATCGTCTGGGATCTCTGCCATACGGCGGGTGCGCTGCCGGTGAATCTCGACGGCTCGAATGCCGATTTCGCCATCGGCTGCACCTACAAATATCTCAATGGCGGTCCGGGCGCGCCGGCCTTCATCTATGCCGCGAACCGCCACCACGGCGACATCCGCCAGCCGCTCAGCGGCTGGTGGGGCCATGCAAGGCCTTTCGCCTTCGAACAGGGTTATGCCGCAGGCTCGGGCATTCGCCGGTTCCTGTGCGGAACGCAGCCGGTGTTGTCGATGCGGGCGCTGAAGGGCGCGCTCAATCTCTGGGACGAGGTCGACATGACCGTCGTGCGCGACAAAAGCATCGCGCTGACGGATCTGTTCATCCAGCTTGTCGAAGCCAGATGCGGCGCCTTTGGCCTCGAGCTAGAAAGTCCACGCGATGGCGCCGAGCGCGGCAGCCAGGTGTCCTTCGCCCATCCCAACGGCTACCAGGTGATGCGCGCCTTGATCGAGCGTGGCGTCATCGGCGATTTCCGCGCGCCGTCCACCATTCGCTTCGGCTTCACGCCGCTCTATGTCGGCTATCGCGATGTCTGGGATGCGGTCGGCGTGCTGGAGGATATCCTGCGCACAGGCGCCTGGCAGGACGCGCGCTTTGCGGTCAAGACGGCCGTTACCTGAAGCGGAATCGCCCGCTTAATGGGCCTTTTCGCTGCGTAGACGAAAACGCTGGATCTTGCCGGTCTGGGTCTTGGGCAAGGCCGCGATGAACTTTACTGACCTGGGGTATTTGTAAGGCGCGATCGTTGCCTTGACGTGATCCTGCAGGCGTCTGACCGTCGCGGCGTCCGGCGCCACGCCGGTTGCCAGCACGACATGCGCCTCGACGATCTGACCGCGTTCGCTATCCTCGGCGCCGATGACGGCGCATTCCGTGACGTCGGGGTGTGACAGAAGTGCTGCTTCGACCTCAGGGCCGGCAATGTTGTAGCCGGCGCTGACGATCATGTCGTCGGAGCGGGCGGCGAAATGGAAGAAGCCGTCCTCGTCCTGCACGAAGGTGTCACCGGTCAGGTTCCAGCCGTCGCGGACATAGTCTGCCTGGCGGGTATCGGCCATGTAGCGGCAACCGGTCGGGCCGCGCACCGCCAGCCTGCCAATCGTGCCGCGCGGCAACTCGCGCATCGCGTCATCGACAATGCGCGCCTCGTAGCCGCCCACCGGCTTGCCGGTCGAAGCCGGCTTCCTATCGCCGAAGCGGTTGGAAATGAAGATGTGCAGCATCTCGGTCGCTCCGATGCCGTCGAGGATCGGCTTGCCGGTCTTGCGCGTCCACTCGTCGAAGACAGGGGCGGGCAGCGTCTCGCCGGCCGAAACGGCGACCCGCAGCGACGACAGGTCGGCGCCTTCATCCATGGCTTTCAGCATGGCGCGGTAGGCGGTCGGCGCGGTGAAGGAGATGGTTGCCTTGTAGGTCTCGATGATGTGGATCATGTTGGGCGGTGTCGCCTGCTCCAGCAGTGTCGCCGCAGCGCCGAAGCGCAAAGGGAAAATCGCGAGGCCGCCGAGGCCGAAGGTGAAGGCCAGCGGCGGCGAGCCGACAAAGATGTCTTCGGGCGTCACCTGGAGAATCTCGCGGGCATAGGCATCGGCGATGATCATCAGGTCGCGATGAAAATGCATCGTCGCCTTGGGCACGCCAGTCGTCCCTGATGTGAAGCCGAGAAGAGCCACGTCGTCGCGTCCGGTGTCGACGGCGGTGAAGGTGACGGACTTGTCGAGGGCGGCGCGGTCGAGTTCAGCATCGTGGTTGGCGGTGCCGTCGAAGCCGATGACCTGCTTGAGGAAGGCGCTGTCCTTGGCGCAGGCGGTCATCTCGTCCATCAGCCGCGTATCGCAAAGCGCGATGCCGATTTCAGCCTTGTCGACGATCTTGGCGAGCTCGCCGGCGCGCAGCATCGGCATGGTGTTGACGACCACTGCGCCAACCTTCGTAGCGGCCAGCCAGCAGGCCACCATGGCGGGGTTGTTCGCCGAACGGATCAGCACCCGGTTGCCAGGCTTGACGCCGTAATTTCCGACCAGCGCATGGGCGAGCCGGTTCGTCCAGTCGGACAGTTCCTTGTAGGTGCGGCGGCGGCCATTGCCGATCAGCGCCGTACGATCGCCAAAGCCCCTCGCGACCAGCCTGTCGGTCAGTTCGACGCCGGCATTGAGGCGTTCGGGATAGTCGAAGCCGTCGAGAAGGAAGTCCGGCCATTGGTGCGGCGGCGGCAGATGATCGCGCGTGAAAGTGTCGGTGTGCGCCGAAGGTCCAAGCATGCTGCCGCTATCCTTCCCTGCCTCCCTGAGGGAGGTCGATGCCAGCGTGCCAAACCTGTTCAACAACGCCACCCGGGCAGCGACGGAATGCAGGCTTCGGCCTGTCCAGCTGACCTCCCATTGTCGGCTGTTCGTCGCGCAGGATTGCACCAGCCGAAATTTGTTTCAAGCCTAAAATGTTTTGCTCGCGAGCATTGACGTTGTGCCCTCTGCCGGCCATTGCTGGGGAAAGCTGCGCGTCTTGGGAGGGGCTGGTGGTCGAGCATCGCATCGCGGATTGGGACGATGCCTACACCAATGGGGCGAACATCCCAGGCGGCGACCGCTGGCCGGCGGCCTGGGATAGCCCGGCGCAGGCGTTTCGTGAAAAGCTCCTCGCGCAGGGCAGGGCACAGCTCGACATCGTCTACGGTCAAGCGCCGCGCAACCGCTTCGATCTCTTTCTCCCCAGCGCGAAGCCAAAGGGCCTCGTGGTGTTCATCCATGGCGGTTACTGGATGGAGTCGGACAAGGATTCCTGGTCGCATCTGGCCAATGGCGCCGTCAGCCGCGGCTTCGCCGTCGTCATGCCCTCCTACACCCAATGTCCCGGGATCAGGATCGGCGGTATCGTCGGTGAAATAGCGGTCGCGGTTCGCACCGCGGCAGCGATGGTCGAGGGGCCGCTGATGCTGACCGGACATTCCGCCGGCGGCCATCTCGCCAGCCGCATGATCACCACGACCACGCCGCTGTCGCCCGACGTGGCGCGACGCATACGCCATGTCGTTTCGATTTCGGGCCTGCACGACCTTCGGCCGCTCATGCGCACACAGATGAACGCGACCTTGGCGATCGACGAGCAGGAAGCGCTGAGCGAGAGCCCAGCGCTGCTGCGGCCGATGAACGGCGCGCGCGTGGCATCCTGGGTCGGCGGCGGCGAGCGTTCCGAATTCTTGCGCCAGAGCGCCTTGCTCGCCAACATCTGGACTGGGCTTGGCGCCGTCACAAGCTCGGTGGTCGAGCCCGACCGACATCATTTCAATGTCGTGGATGGTCTCGCCGACCCGGATCATCCTCTGACGCGAATGCTGGTCGACGAATAGGGATTAGCGATCGACTGCGTCGACGGGACGATCGACTGCGTCGACGTCTGTTTAGCGCAGCATCAGCACCCGGCATGCGGCGCCGGCTTGCGCTGCGGGCGCGAAGGGCTCGCGCACGATCAGGCCGTTGGCGTCGGCCAGCATCCGCAGCATCGAGGAATCCTGGATGCCGAAAGGCGTCGCCACCAATTGGCCGGCATCCTCGCGCACGACGGCGCGCACATAATCCTGCCGCAGATCGTTCGCCTGCATCGCGCTGCCCAGCCGGGCCGTGCGCAAATCCTGGCTGTGATCGCGGCCGCCAAGCCGCGCCAGGAGCGGTTTCAGGAAAAGCTGCGAGCAGACGATACTTGCCACCGGATTGCCGGGCAGGCCTACGCAGCGGACATTGCCGAGCCGGCCAAACATCAACGGTTTGCCGGGGCGCATGGCGATCTTCCAGAAATCGAGCTGCATGCCTTCGCCGGTCAGCACGTCATGGATCAGGTCGTGATCGCCGACCGAGGCGCCGCCCAGCGTGACGATGACGTCGGCGCCGGCCTCGACAGCCTTTTTCACCAGCCCGGCAATCGCCTCCGGACGATCGGCGGCGATGCCGAGATCGAGCGCGCGAGCGCCGACCGAGCGCGCGGTGGCGGCGACGCCATAGGCGTTGGACGAGATGATCTGGTCGGGGCCAGGCTCGCTGCCCGGCGGCAGCAATTCGTCGCCGGTGGCGATAATCGCGACCAGCGGCCGGCGCACGACCGTGAGGTTTGGATGGTTGGCTGATGCCGAGAGCGACAGGGCGGCCGGATCGAGCACGCGGCCTTTTTCGAGCAGGACATCGCCTTGACCGAAGTCGAGGCCACGGCGACGGATATTGCGTCCTTGGGCGGTCGGTTCGACCACTTCGATCTGGCCGTCGCCAAGGTCGCGGACATTCTCCTGGATGACGATGGTGTCGGCGCCGTCCGGCAGCGGCGCGCCGGTGAAGATGCGCACGGCCTGGCCCTTGCCGACGGTACCGGCAAAGCCGCGTCCGGCAGGCGCCATGCCGACCACGGAAAGATGCACCGGCACGGAGGCAATATCGGCCGAGCGCGTGGCATAGCCGTCCATGGCCGAGGCATTGAAGGGCGGCTGGGTGCGCAGCGCCACCACCGGCTCCGCCAGCACCCGGCCGGCGGCATCGGCCAGCGCAACGCTTTCGCCCGGCAAAGGTGCTGCGCCATCGAGCAGGCGCTCAAGGGCCTCGGCCACCGGAACCAACGCCATCTAGCTGTTTGCCTTGTAGTCGCCGGAGTTGCCGCCGGTCTTCTCGACCAGCCGGATGCCGGAAATCACCATGGCGCGATCCACTGCCTTGGCCATGTCGTAGATGGTGAGGCAGGCGACCGAGGCGGCCGTCAGCGCTTCCATCTCCACGCCCGTCTTGCCGGTGACGCGGGCAAGCGCGGTGACCCTGAGGCCGGGAAGCGAATGGTCGGGCTCGATCTCGACGGCAATCTTCGTCAAAAGTAGGGGATGGCAAAGTGGAATCAGTTCATGCGTCTTCTTCGCCGCCATAATGCCGGCGATGCGGGCGGTGCCCAGCACGTCGCCCTTCTTGGCGTCGCCGGCCAGGATCATGTCCAGCGTTTCCGACCGCATCGAGACGAAACCTTCGGCGATCGCGGTGCGGGTCGTCTCGGCCTTGTCGCCGACATCGACCATGTTGGCCTCGCCCTTGGCGCCAAGGTGGGTGAGGGCGGGCGTCATCGTCAGACGGCGGCCTCGACCGCCGCCTTGCCCGTGAGAAGCAGGCGCGTTGCGGCCGCCACATCGTTCTGACGCATCAGGCTCTCGCCGACGAGGAAGGTGCCGATGCCGGTCTTCTGCATCCTGATGCAATCGTCATGGGTGAAAATGCCGCTCTCGCTGACCAGCAAGCGACCGCTCGGCACCATCGACGCCAGCCGCTCCGAGGTGTTGAGATTGGTCTCGAATGTTCTGAGATTGCGGTTGTTGATGCCGATCAATCGCGACGACAGTTTTACCGCGCGCTCGGTTTCTGCCTCATCATGCACCTCGATCAGCGCATCCATGCCAAGTTCGAACGCCACGGCTTCGAGCTCGCTCGCCAGGGCATCGCCGACGCTGGCCATGATGATCAGGATAGCATCCGCGCCCCAGGCTCGGGCTTCGTAGACCTGGTAAGGGTCGAACAGGAAATCCTTGCGCAGCGCAGGCAATGACACCGCTTTGCGGGCGCTGGTGAGGAATTCCGGAGCGCCCTGGAAAGACGGCGCGTCCGTCAGCACCGAAAGGCAGGCTGCGCCGCCTTGCTGATAGGCTTTCGCAAGTGCCGGCGGATCGAAATCGGCGCGGATCAGCCCCTTGGATGGGCTCGCCTTCTTGATCTCGGCGATCAGGGCGAAGCCGCCCGATCCGCGCTTTGCCTCAAGTGCGGCAAGGAAACCACGCGGCGCGTCGGCGTCTTTCGCCCGCGCCTTGATTTCGGCGAGCGACAGTTTGCCCTTCGCCGCCGCGATCTCTTCGCGCTTGTAGGCTTCGATCTTGCGCAGGATATCCGACAAGGTTTTATCCGTTCGAAATCTCGATCAGCTTCTCAAGCACGGCAACCGCGCGACCGCTGTCGATGGCCTGCGTGGCAGCGGCGATACCGTCGGCAAGGGTGGTCGCCTTGCCGGCAACGACCAGCCCGGCGCCGGCATTCATCAGCACCGTGTCGCGATAGGCGCCGGCAACGCCGCTCAGCATATCGCGCAGCGCCTTGGCATTGTAGGCCGCTTCGCCTCCACGCAGATCTTTCTTCGTATGGCGCTTCAGCCCAAACGCTTCCGGGGTAAGGGTGAAGCTGCGAATCTCGCCCCCGACAAGCTCGGCCACCTGCGTTTCGCCGGTGGTGGTGATCTCGTCATAGCCATCGCCATGGACGACCCAGGCGTGGTCGGTGCCGAGCGCCTTCAGCGTCTCGGCCACGGGCATGATCCATTCCGGCAGGAACACGCCGACCATTTGGCGGCTGACGCTGGCCGGGTTCGACAGCGGCCCAAGCAGGTTGAAGATGGTGCGCGTGCCGAGTTCGCCCCTGACCGGGCCGACATGCTTCATCGCCGGATGATGGGCCGGCGCGAACATGAAGCCGACGCCGGCCTCCTGGATGCAACGGCCGATCGTCTCCGGTGAAATGTCGACCTTGACGCCGAGCGCCGTCAGCACATCGGCAGCGCCGGTCAGCGAGGACAGGCCGCGATTGCCGTGCTTGGCGACAGGCACGCCGGCGGCGGCAATGACGAAGGCGGATCCGGTCGAGATGTTGACGGAATGCGAATTGTCGCCGCCCGTGCCGACGATGTCGATGGCGCCCGGGGGCGCCTCGACGCGCAGCATCTTGGCGCGCATCGTGGCGACAGCGCCGGAAATCTCGCTCACCGTCTCGCCGCGCACGCGCAGCGCCATCAGGAACCCGCCGATCTGGCCGGGTGTGGCATCGCCCGACATGATAACGTCGAAGGCCTCGCGCGCTTCCTCGAAGGAAAGTGCGGTGCCGGTCGCGACCTTTGCGATGTGTGTCTTCAGCGCGCTCATCGTGTCTGGGCTTGCGAAACGGCGTTCGGATCGACGCGGACGTTGTATTGTGACTGAAGCTGCGCCACCAACTGGTCGAGCAGATCGTCAGACATGCCGGCGCCAAAGGATTTCTGCACGTCCTCCGGAACCGAGCTGCCATCGGCGCCCGCCGGCTCGAAGACCTCGGCGACCTTGAACAGGATCTGCCCGTCGCCGGTGGGCGAGGGGATGAGGCCCGTGCCGCCTTCGCCGACGCCGAACATCGTTGCAGCACCTTCCTTGCCGAAATCGGCATCGTCGGCTTCGCGCTTCAGGCCGCGCTTGGTCTGCTTGTCGAGCTTGAGCTCGCCGGCGATAACGTCGAGCGTGGTGCCGGCCTTGAGGCGCTTTTCGAACTCCTGCGCCTTCGCGTCGAGCCGCTTGTCGGTCTCGGCGGCCGTCCAGTCGGCCACGACTTTCTGACGGACTTCGTCCAGCGTGCGGTCGCGGGCCGGCGTGATCGACTGTACTTCGTAGAAGACGAAGCCGTTGTTGGTCGTGGTCAGGCCCTCGTTCTCGATGTTCGGCTCGGCCGCGAACACCGATTTGATGAGATCGGCCGATTCCGGCAGGTCGTTGACAACAGTGCCGTCCGGCCGCAAGCCGGTGCGGTCGATGGCGTCGATGGTGACCACCTTGAGCTTCAGCTTGTCGGCCGCCTGGGCAAGCGAAGCGCCCGACGCTCGGGTGTCTTCGTAGCTGTCGTGGACGTCGAGCAGGATGCGGCTTGCTTCGCCCAAGGCGAGGTCCTTGCGGATCTGGGCTGAGACTTCGGTAAGCGGCTTTACCACCTGCGGCTTGATCTCGGTAACGCGCAACAGAACCGGGCCGAAGGCGCCCTGGACGACCGGGCTGACCTCATTGGCGTTGAGCGAGAAGGCGGCGTCGGCCACCGCCTTGTCGGCTACCTTGTCCTTGGACAGCGTGCCAAGCAGCGTGTCGGCCTGCGTCTTGCCCTCGGCGGTGACGAGCTTGTCGAAAGTGGCGCCGGCCTTCAGCGAATCATAGGCGGCCTTGGCCGCATCCGGGGTCTTGAACACCAACTGCTCGATGGTGCGCATCTCGGGCGTCGTGTAGCGTGCGATGTTCTTCTTGTAATCGTCGCTGACCTGGCTGTCGGTCACCGCCGACGGATCCATGATGTCCTGCGGCTCCAGCCGGGCATAGGAAAACTTACGGTATTCCGGTGCGGCGTAAGCCTTCTTGTTGGCGTCGAAATAAGTGTTCAAGGCGCTGTCGGACGGGGCCTCGATCGGCTGCGCCAGCGTCTTCGGCAGCACCAGATACTCGATCGTGCGATCCTCGCCGCGGTAAAGCGAAACCGCCTTCAGGAAGGTCTGCGGTACCTTCATTCCGTCCGAGATGGCCTCGACGATCTGCTGGCGCACCGCCACTTGCGAACGGTTCTTGAGATAGTCCTCAGGCCGCATCTCGAGCTGACGCAGCAGATATTCGAAGGTCCTGCGGTCGAACTGGCCGCCGGGACCCTTGAAGGCAGGATCCTCGCGGGTCAACTCGGCCAGCCGATCCTTGGAAAGGCCGAGGCCAAGCTTGCGCGCCTGCTCGTCGAGCACTGCGCCCGAGACAAGCTGCGACAGCACCTGATTGTCGACACCGAGCAGCTTGGCCTGCTCCTGGGTGACGCGCTGGCCATATTGCTGCGAGAGCATGCTGAGCTGGCGATTATAGGCGAGGCGGTATTCGTTGATCGAAACCTCCGTGCCACCGGCGGTGATCACCGCGTGATGGCCAGCCAGGAAGCCGCCCGCCATCCGGGTGGTCACGCCCCAGGCGAGGAAACTCAACACCAGCAAGGACAACAACGCCTTCGCGACCCAGGTACCTGCCGCGCTTCTCAATATACCAAGCATGCATACTTCCGATTTTTGCGCATTTTCGCATGCGCCGAGTCTGAAACAAGCGCAATAGCGCCCTTCCAGCCCACTGTCGATTGCTTTGTCACCTGATTTTGGTAGTGAGGGCGCTGCTTAATGTCGCTCGGAGAATACGCCCCATGACCCCTGGAATCCGCCCGCTCGTTGCCGGCAACTGGAAAATGAACGGCACCAGCGCCTCGCTGAACGAGCTGAGGTCGATCGGCAACGGTTTCATGAGCGGGCTGGATGCGGAAACCGAAGCGGTGGTGTGCGTGCCGGCGACCCTGCTTCAGCGGGCCGCCGAAATCCTGTCGCGCACACCGGTGCGGACCGGCGGCGAGGATTGCCATCCCAAGGAGAGCGGTGCTTTCACCGGCGAGATTTCGGCCGAGATGTTGAAAGATGCCGGCGCCAGCCACGTCATCGTCGGCCACTCCGAACGGCGTGAGCAATTCGGCGAGGACGATGCGATCGTCAATGCCAAGGCCACGGCCGCCTGGCGGGCAGGGCTGGTGGCCATCGTCTGCATCGGCGAGACGCGGGCCGAGCGCGAGGCCGGCACGACGCTCGATGTCCTGTCGCGCCAGGTCGACGGCTCCGTGCCGGCCACCGCCACCGCGGCGAATACTATCATTGCCTATGAGCCGGTCTGGGCCATCGGCACCGGCTTGACGCCGACCGCCGCCGACGTCGCGCAGGCGCATGCGCATATCCGCGGCAAGCTGACGGGATTGCTCGGCGATGCCGCGGCCAAGATGCGCATTCTCTATGGCGGTTCGGTCAAGCCGTCCAACGCGGTCGAGCTGCTCGGTGTCGCGAATGTCGACGGCGCGCTGGTCGGCGGCGCGAGCCTGAAGGCGGCGGACTTCCTCGCCATTGCGGAAGCCTATATGAGCATGGCGTAACCGCCGCGGCTCGCTTCGGCGGCCTGGGGACGGGCGGAAATCTTTGCAATGGCCGCGTTGCTTCCCATATTCCCGGCCACGGGCTTGGAAATGCCGCCAAAGCATTGTAAGGAGCCGCCTCCAAATCACCGGTCATTTGCGCGGTCGCGCAAGGCCTCGCCAGGATAAATTATGGAAACCGTACTGATCGTCATCCACCTTATGGTCGTGCTCGCCCTTGTCGGCGTGGTGCTGCTGCAGCGCTCCGAAGGCGGCGGTCTCGGCATTGGCGGCGGCTCCGGTTTCATGACCGCGCGGGGGGCAGCCAATGCACTGACCCGCGCCACCGCTATCCTGGCGGCCGCCTTCTTCGTCACATCGCTCGGGCTGTCGATCCTGGCCCGCTACGGCGAAAAGCCGATCGACATTCTCGATCGCCCGGCGACATCGACCTCGGGTAATGGCGTGCTCAACCAGTTGCCGGGCTCCAATGGGCCGGTGGGCACCACGCAGCCCGCGGCTCCGACCGGCACGACGGCTCCCGCTGCGTCAGGCGCCGCGACAACCACCACGCCGCTTGCCAATGGCGGCACTCCGGCTCCGGCGAATACGACCACCCCGGCTCCCGCCACGGCGAATACGACCACCCCGGCTCCCGCCACGGCGAATCCGGCCACGCCGCCGGCAACGAACGGCACCTCGGCGCCAGCCGCCCCGCAGGTTCCGAACCAATAGCCGCGCAAGCTTTCAGGCCGCGATCTGTGGTTCTTTGAACACAGTCGCGGCAAATGCGTGCCCGATCACGAAGATTCAACCGGGCGTAGCGCCTGGGTAAGCTTGAGGGCGCGGCGGCTAATCGATTATAGGTTGTTCGCGGCACTTTTCGGCGTCCTTGGGGGGCGCCGGGCGACGCCGTGGGCAACTTGCAGTCAAGAATCGGATCTTCGCCATGCAGCTTCGCAGCTTCATCATTCTGGGATTCTGTGCCGTCCTCGGCATGGGCTCCGCGGCCATTGCCGGACCGGCAAACATGGTCTCTTCCCCGTCGCTCGAGAAGACCGACGCAATTCCTGTCGCCGCAAAGAGCGACGCATCGCAGCTGAAGCTTCTCAAGAAGAAGAAAAACCCGACCTCGGACGATCTTGCGCAGATCGGCAAACTCGAGGCCAAGATGGTGGCCGACAAGCAGTCCGCCAAGGATAAGGCGCTCGAGGCTCGCAAAATGGCGATGCGCGATGCCGCCAAGGCCAAGGCCGACGCGGCGCGCCAGGAATGGCTTGCCAAGAAGGGCACTGCCGCACCGGCTGAAGTCGCCGACGCCAAGCCGACAAAGAAGACGACTAAGATCGCGTCGCTCGAACCCGTGGCGGCGCCTGTCCAGACCGAGGAGCCTATCCCGGCGGAGGCCATGAATGTCACCGCCAGCGGCAACAATGGCGAGTTGCGCAGCGAGCAGCCGGGGCAGAAGCAGGCGAGCAGCGGCGGTCTGTTCGACGGTCTGTTCGGCGGCAAAGCCAAAGCAACCTCGATCGACTATCTGCCCGAGACGCGCGCGCTCGATTCGGTGCTTGCAAGGAAGGACTCCAAGCGGCCCTTCAAGGTGAAGCCGGAATTCGTGCCGCAGGACGTCACCTTCACCGGCTATGAGCCGGGCACCATCGTCATCGACACCAGCGCCCGTCGTCTCTATCTCGTCGAGACGTATTCGACGGCGCGCCGCTATGCCATCGCGGTCGGCCGCGAAGGCCTGCAGTTCAAGGGCACTGTTGCCGTTGGCGACAAGCAGGAATGGCCTCGCTGGATCCCGACGCTCGATATGCAGAAGCGCGAACCCAAGCACTATGGCCAGTACAAGGACGGCATGCCCGGCGGTGGCCAGAATCCGCTCGGCGCGCGCGCCATCTACCTCTACGACGGCAAGAAGGACACGCATCTGCGCATCCACGGCACCATCGCGCCGCAGTCGATCGGAACCAGCGCTTCGAATGGCTGCTTCCGCATGATCAACGAGCACGTCATGGACCTCTACAGCCGTGTCAGGGTCGGTACCAAGGTCGTTATCATCTGACACGTTCGATCAAACTGCCGAAAGGGCCGGCATCGCCGGCCCTTTTGTTTTGAGTATTCGTTTTCACGCCTGTCGGTGTCCCAAAACCGGTTTGCACTTTGGGCGACATGCTTCGCAACGGCTCTTCAGGAGCGCCGGCGCCATTTTGGGAAAAAGCTTTCGCGGCGGTTTTTTCTCTGGCGGAATCAATCAGCCCGCGTTAAGCGATGACTCCCATGGCGCGATATGTATTCATCACAGGCGGCGTGGTTTCCTCACTTGGAAAAGGCATTGCCGCGGCGGCCCTTGGGGCTCTCCTGCAGGCGCGAGGCTATCGCGCCCGGATCAAAAAGCTCGATCCCTATCTGAATGTCGACCCCGGAACGATGTCGCCGTACCAGCACGGCGAAGTGTTCGTGACCGACGATGGCGCCGAGACCGATCTGGATCTCGGCCACTATGAGCGCTTCACCGGGCGCTCCGCCAACCAGCAGGACAACATCACCACCGGCCGCATCTACAAGAACATCATCGAGCGCGAGCGGCGCGGAGACTATCTCGGCGCCACCGTGCAGGTGATCCCGCATGTCACCGACGAGATCAAGCATTTCGTGCTGGACGGCAATGACGACTATGATTTCGTGCTGTGCGAGATCGGCGGCACGGTCGGCGATATCGAGGCGATGCCATTTCTCGAGGCGATTCGCCAGCTCGGCAACGACCTGCCGCGCAACAACGCGGTCTATGTGCATCTGACCCTGATGCCCTACATCCCGACCGCCGGCGAATTGAAGACCAAGCCGACGCAGCATTCGGTCAAGGAATTGCGCGGCATCGGCATTGCGCCGGACATCCTTCTGGTGCGCGCCGACCGGCCGATCCCGAAGGAGGAGCGGCGAAAACTTTCGCTGTTCTGCAACGTGCGCGAAAGCGCCGTGATCCAGGCGCTCGACGTGCCGCATATCTATGACGTGCCTTTGGCCTACCACCACGAAGGGCTCGATTCGGAAGTGCTGGCTGCTTTCGGCATCGACCCGGCGCCGAAGCCGCGCATGGAGCCGTGGCAGGCGCTTTCCAACCACATCCACAATCCCGAAGGCGAAGTGACGATTGCCATCGTCGGCAAATACACCGGCCTCAAGGACGCCTATAAATCGTTGATCGAGGCGCTTTCGCATGGCGGTCTGGCCAACCGCGTCAAGGTGAAGCTCGACTGGATCGAATCGGAGATATTCGAGAAGGAAGACCCGACGCCGTGGCTGGAAAAGGTGCATGGCATCCTGGTTCCCGGCGGTTTCGGCGAGCGTGGCTCGGAAGGCAAGATCCTGGCGGCGAAGTTCGCGCGCGAGCGCAAAGTGCCTTATTTCGGCATCTGCTTCGGCATGCAGATGGCCTGCATCGAGGCAGCGCGGTCGCTGGCCGGCGTCGAGCATGCGTCGTCGACCGAGTTCGGCCCGACCCCCGAGCCCGTCGTCGGCCTTATGACCGAATGGCTGAAGGGCAACATGCTGGAGAAGCGCAGGGTGACTGGCGACCTCGGCGGCACGATGCGGCTCGGCGCCTACCAGGCCGAGCTCGCCAAAGGGTCCAAGATCGCGGATATCTATGGCGATACGCAGATTTCCGAGCGCCACCGGCATCGCTACGAGGTCAACATCGACTACAAGCAGCGGCTCGAGGATTGCGGGCTGGTCTTTGCCGGCATGTCGCCTGACGGCGTGCTTCCCGAGACGGTCGAGTACCCGGACCATCCGTGGTTCATCGGCGTCCAGTACCATCCCGAGCTGAAGAGCCGGCCGCTCGAGCCGCATCCGCTGTTCGCCAGTTTCATCGAGGCGGCGGTCGAGCAGTCGCGCCTGGTCTGACGTGCAGACCTATGTCGCGCTGCTCTACAGCATCATCCTCGGCGAGGGCCGCCGGGTCGTCATGTCCGAGCTCAAGGCGATGGCCGAGGGCCTTGGGCTGAAGAACCCGCGCACGCTGGTGGCGACCGGCAATCTGGTCTTCGAGGCGGGGGCGACCGATATCGCCAGGCTGGAACAGCGGCTGGAAACAGCCTTCGAAAAAACGTTCGGCCGCCATGTCGACATCATCGTGCGCACCGCCGAGGACTGGCTGAAGCTCGCCGCCGGCAATCCGTTCCCGTCCGACTCGGCCGCGGCAGGCGACCGGGTGGCCGTGCGGGTGATGCGCAAGCCCGCGCCCGTGGAGAGCGTGGCGGCGCTGCAGGCTTACGCCGCCGAGGACGAAAAGATGCTGCCGTCCGGCGGCGACATCTGGGTCGTCTTTTCGCGCGAAAGCCCGACATCGCGGCTGCTCGCGGCAATGAACCACAAGCGTCTCGGCATCGGCACTTCGCGTAACTGGAACACGGTGCGCAAGCTGGCGGAGATGGTGAGGGAATAGGGGAATAGGGGAATAGGGGAAGCTCTCTTCCCTACTCCCCTACTTGCCTACTTGCCTACTTGCCTACTTGCCTACTCCCTTACTCCCCTATTTCTCAGGCCTTTGCCGTCCGCGCCCCGGCGCCAAGTGCGGCCGTGCGCAGCACATAGTAGACGACACCCGCGATCGCCACGCCGAAGAACCAGCCATAGACGCCCCACCAGGCGGGCAGCCAGTTGGTGAAGTTGGGCAGGATCGAGGAGAAGATCGCGCCGATGCCGGCGGCGATGAAGGCGTTGACGTGCCAGCCGCCCTGGAAGCGGAATTCGCCGTCCTCGCGGTAGAGCGCTTCGACATCGACCTCGCGTTTGCGGATCAGATAGTAGTCGACCATCATGACGCCGAAGATCGGCCCCATCGTCGCGCCGATGATGTTGACGAAATGCGCGGCACTGCCTTCCCATGGCGCGAAGGGGTAGAGCACGAGCGCGATCACCGCCGCGATGTAGCCGCCTTTCTTGAAATCGATCTGGCGCGGGAAGACGTTGGAGAAGTCGAAGGCGGGTGAGACGAAGTTGGCCACGACATTGATGCCGAGCGTTGCCACCGCGAACGTCAATGCCGCAAGCGCGGCCAGGAACCAGCTGTCGAATTTGGCCGAGATCTGGTCGGGGTGCAGCAGCACCTCGTGATAGACATCATAGGCGGCGATCGTGGTGACGCCGGCGACCAGCGAGAACAGGATCAGATTGACCGGCAGGCCCCAGATGTTGCCCTTGCGCAGGGCAGCCTGGTCAGGCGCGTAGCGGGCGAAATCGCAGAAGTTCAGATAGAGCGCCGAGAAATAGGTCACCCAGATCGCCGCCACCGCGAAGAGCGCCGTCCAGGAGCCTGGATCGCCCGGAATGCCGGCATCGGTGGTCTTTTCGCGCAGCACGTCCATCGGAATATCGCTGGTGAAGGCGAAAGTCCCCGATTTGATGCAGAGATAGATGGCCAGGAGCAGCATCATCACCCAGACGGCCGGGCCGGCCCAATCCTGGAAGCGGCGCACGGTTTCCATGCCCTTCTGGATGATCAGCAGCTGCAGCGCCCAGATGACGACGAAGCAGAGCACTTCCAGTGTGGAATGGCCAAGAAGATGCGAGGTCTGGTTGAATTCGTTGAACCATGGCAGCCGCGTCAAAAGCGCGACGATCGCGCCGGATGCCGCGGCCGTCTGCGCGCCGTACCAGAAGCAGGCGACGATAGCGCGCACCAGCGCCGGGATGTTGGCGCCCCAGATGCCAAAAGAAGCACGGGCAAGCACGGGGTAGGGCACGCCGGTCTTGACGCCGGCATAGCCGACCATGTTCATCAGCACGTAGATGATCAGCGAGCCGATGCCGATGGCGACGATGAAATTGACGAAGCCGCCGCAGAACAGAAACAGGCTCGCCGCCAGATAATAGCCCCAGAGGCTGTGGACGTCCGATGTCCAGACGTTGAAGATCGAGAATGGCCCCCAATTTCGGACCGTAGCTGGAGCCAGATCCTCATTGTAGAGGCCCGGCGATGCGCCTTGTATGGTCATTGCAAGTGTTCCCCTTTTGCAAAACGCGCCCTCACGCGTTAACCGTGGAGGGTAAGCCTGACGCCGGGGAACGGGCAAGCAAACCATTTGCCGGCTTTCGCCTTAAAGATATTCAATGAGAATCGCCGTTATCCGCCTGCACCCGAGCCTGCATCGAGCTCACTCGCCATGCTGGCCAGGCGCAACCCTATAGGTTTCGAACTCTTTCCGTCGGCAACCAAAATTGTTTGGAACCAAGTCGCAAGACGTGCGTTCAGTAGGGTTCGATCGCATCGCGGTCGGCCGGGAGGTTAGTCATGGATCGCTTGCATTTCTTTACCCCAGTGCGAATTGCGCGTGGGCAAGGGCACCCCGTTGAGGAAGTCGATAGCGTCTCCGAAGCGATGGTGTTTTTGCGGAAGTGGCCAACAGGCAGACGCGGCCCTGTCTATCAGTGCGCCCTGAATTGCTGCTCGGCGGCGATATCGGGCAAGATGTCGGCCGAGGAAGCAAGGAAAGCCTTCATCGGCTTTGCCCGCATCACCAGGCTGCTCGATGACGACATGGCGCTACCGCTTGGCGGCGGCACAATAGAAAACGTCTACGCGCTGCGGCGGTAGGCGAAAAAACCTTCGCGAAATCAAGATGCCGTGCCCGCAATGGCGCGGCACAGGCTGCTGTTCGTTTCCGAATGCAACCGCACCGTGGGCGGCGGTTCCAACCCTTCAAAAGCGCCATTCTCGCCCCCTGCCAGTTTCTAAAGCCAACTCCTAGAAGCCAACTCCTGAAAGCCAACGGCCACGCTTTCAAAGTAGCGTCGGAAGTACTTATAATATTTTCACTCGAAGTATCTTTAAACCTGTAGGCGCGATCCCTACGTCATTTGTCGTAATGTCTGTTAAGGCAACACCGATGTAAGATCGCTCACGGCCACGCCTCCCCACACTGGGGACTCGGGACGGGTGGTCGTTTTCCCATACAATGAGCAGCCCAAACGTTCGACACGCCGTTGAGTTGGTCGAGCGTGCCGCTGCGCAATCTCCCCGCTTCAACAATCAACACCAACCGGGTCGCCGCCGGGTGAACGAACCCGCGCGCCCAGAGGAGAGAAGAAATGGAAGCCCTGCAATATCTCGAGCCGATGAAATGGACGGCGATCGAGATAGCCGTGCCAGTCATCGTGCTGGCAATCCTGTTTTGGCGCAGCGGCGTGGTCCGCTACATCCCAAACGACAGGCTCGGCATTTTGGAAAAACTATGGAGTTTCCGCGGCTCCGTCAGCAATGGCTTCATTGCGCTCAACCGTGAGGCAGGCTACCAGCCGGAAGTGGTGCGCGGTGGCCTGCATTTCTTCATGCCGTTCCAATATTCGATGCATCGCGCCAATCTGGTCACCATCCCGCAAGGTCAGATCGGCTATGTCTTTGCCCGCGATGGCAAGGCGCTGCCCCCGACGCAGACACTTGCTTCCAACACCGAAGCCGATGATTTCCAGGATGTGCGCGGCTTTCTTGAAAAAGGCGGACAGAAAGGACCGCAGCGCAAGATCTTGCGTGAAGGTACCTACGCCATCAATCTCGCACAGTTCATCGTGCTCACCGCCCAGTCGATCTATGCCGTCAATCTGAGCGCGTCGGAACAAGACCTTTTTGCCAATATGTCCAGCATGATCTCGGAGCGGGGCGGCTTTGAGCCGGTCGTCATCCACAGTGCCGAGGACATGATCGGCATCGTCACCATCCATGACGGTCCGGCTCTGCCGGACGGCGAGATCATCGCACCGACCGTCGCCAACGATCCGAACGACCCGAACTTCCACAACAATTTTCAGGACCCGGAGAAGTTTCTCAATGCCGGTGGCTACCGTGGCCGGCAGTTGCAGGTGCTGGCCGACGGCAGCTACTTCCTCAATCGCATTTTCGCGACCGTCGAGCTGGTCGAGAAGACCATCATCGACGTCGGCACGGTGGGTGTCGTCGTCTCCTATAATGGCCGCCACGGCACGGATATATCCGGGCAGGCATATCGTCACGGCGAGCTGGTCGAAATCGGCGCACGCGGTGTGTGGTCGACGCCGCTGCTGCCAGGCAAGTATGCGTTCAATACCTATGCCGGCCATATCATCACCGTGCCGACCACCAACTTCGTGCTCAAATGGACGAAGGAGCAGTTTGGCGAACACAGGCTGGACGAGAACCTGTCTGAAGTGTCGTTGATCACCAAGGATGCGTTCGAGCCTGTGCTGCCGCTCTCCGTTGTCGTGCATATCGACTATATGAAGGCGCCGCTCGTGGTGCAGCGTTTCGGCGACATCAAGCGGCTGGTCGAACAAACGCTCGATCCGATGGTCTCCGCTTATTTCAAGAACATCGCCCAGACGAAGACGCTGATCCAGCTTTTGCAGGAGCGTAGCGATATCCAGCGCAAATCGGGCGAGGAGATGCGCGAAAAATTCAATACCTACAGCCTCGAGCTGCAGGAAGTGTTGATTGGTACGCCGCGTGCCGCCAATGGCCAGAACAGCATAGAGCAGATCCTGATCCAGCTGCGCGAGCGGCAGATCGCGGTCGAAAAGGTCGAGACTTACAAATTGCAGGAGAAGGCGGCCATTCAGGAACGCACATTGCGTGAGAAGGAGGCGCTCGCCGAACAGCAAGCCAAGATCACGACGTCGGCCCTTACCATCGAGATCAGCGAGAACGAGGGCAAGGCGCAACTCGCCCGCACCCGCCAGCAGGCGGAAACCATTCAGGTGACAGCCAAGGCAGAGGCCGAGAAGGTGCGCCTCGGCGGCCAGGGCGAGGCCGACATGATCAAGGCTATCGCGCTTGCCGATGCCGAACGCATCAAGGCGACCGGTTTTGCGGATGCCGAGAGGGTGCGCGCCATCGGTCTGGCGGAGGCCGAGGCCACCGAAAAGAAGGTCGCGGCCTTCGGCGGCCCGGACTATCAGCTCAACTCGCAGGTTCTCACGCGCTTCGCCGAAGCGATCGAGAACGGCAGGATACCGCTCGTGCCGCAGATCCAGATCGGCGCTACCGGTGGCGAGAAGGGGGCCGCCAATGGCCTTGTCGAGATGATGCTTTCGATGCTCGTCGCCGACCGGGTTGGACCGCAAACGCTACCAGATGCGGTGCCGGAAGCCGTTGAGGAGGAGTGATCGAGGATGGGCCGGTTGTACCGGCCCGTTTCGCTCTGCCGAAACATGCCGCGTCGAGGCGCTCCTGCAGGCCGATCGGTCCACCCGGCCAGGGCGAGTTTTGACGTTGGCTCCTCCGGCCAACGTCGTGGATTGTGTTGGCTCAATTCTCCCTGAAAGTCCGCGTCAACGAAGCCTCGACCGGAGCCAGCATGTAATCGAGCAGCGTGTGTTCGCCCGTCAGGATCATGACTTCGGCCGGCATGCCGGGGGACAGCCGGATGTCATGCAGCTCCGAGAGTTCGGCCGCGTCGACCTTGATCTTGGCGAGGAAATAAGGCTCGCCGGTTTTCTCATCGGTCAGCCGGTCGGCGGACACCGAGGTGAGCAGGCCATGGATCTGCGGCAGATGCCGGCTCGGATAGGCTGTCAACACGACGCGGGCAGGCATGTCCGGATGCAGCACATCGATGTCCGTCGGCCGGATTCGTGAATCGATGATCAGGTTGGGCTCGTTGGGGACGATATCGAGAAGCGGCTGGCCGCTGGCGATCACGCCCGACTCGGTCGTTACCCGCAGGTTCATCACCGTTCCGGCGATCGGCGCGACGATGTCCGTCCTCGCCAGCACATCCTGGCGGGAAGGCAGTTGGCTGCGCAGTTCGGCGAGATCATTGCGCACCTTGGCCAGATCTTCATTGGCGCTCTCGCTGTCCTGCTGACGCAGGTTGAGGAGCTGGAACTCAGTCTCGCCGATCTGCTGGTCGTTCTTCGCTATCTGCGCCCGGTTCGATGCCTGGTTGGCGCGAATATCGGCCTGGGAGCGTTGCAGCGCCCATATCCGCGGCAGGCGTTCGAGGCCCTTCTTGTACATCTCCTGCGCGGAGGCGATCTCCTGGTCGATCAGGCCGAGCTGCTCGGCCTCGGCGGCCATGACGTCCCGCGCTCCAGTGCTTTGCTCTTCGATCTGCGCGACGCGCTTGTTGAGGATCTGCGTGCGCCCCTCGCGGGTTGCCAGACGGCTGTCGAGCAGAGCCTGTTCCTCGACGACCACCTTGCGCGCGATTTCGCTGTCGATCGACGTCAGTTCCTTGGGAAACGCGATGCGTGTTTGGCCGGCAAGCTCCGCGACCAGCCGCGCCTCTGTCGCCAGCAGGCGGATGTAGTGCCCCTGCAACTCGTCGTAGCGGCCTTGGGCCTCGGTTGCCTTCAAGCTGATGAGAACCTGGCCGGCGCGGACCTTTTCGCCTTCCTTCACATGGATCGCCCCGATGATGCCACCTTCCAGATGCTGGACGGTCTTGCGATAGCCTTCGGGGCTGACCACGCCGTTGGCGACGACGGCGCTCGCCAGGAGGGCGACACTCGACCATGCGGCTACACCGCCGACGAAGACGATCGATGATACGTAACCGAGCATGCGCGCGGGCCGCGTGCGTTGGTTGAGATCGCGCCTGCTGATCCGGACCGCATGCGACCGTCGCCGGACGAGCCCTGCTGTCAGGAGCAGGAAGAGCAGGCCGACGGCCACCATCAGGGCGATGCGCTTCGACTGGTCGAGCCCGTCGAACCAGATCGACGCCGCGGCAATGAGTTGCCCGGCGGAAATCGTCAGCCTGCCGGTCAGCTCGCGCAGATTATCCGCCAGCCCGGTCAGCATCCTCGAAAAGTCGCCAAATCGGTCGTCCATGGCTCACTCCGCTGCCTTCAGTTTCGCTTGCACGTTGGCGGCAATCTTGTCTCGCATGGCCGTCGGCACCGGGATGCGCTTGGGCTGGCCTGCCAGCGAGCCGAGCACCTCGTCGCGCGGGCCGAACATCGCGACGGCCCCGTCGCGGAGGAAGACGACATGATCGGCGGTGCGTAGAAGATTGGTCTGGTGGCTGATGACAACGACTGTGCGGCCTCGCTCTTTGAGCTGCTGCAGCACGTTGAACAGCGCGACCTCGCCTTCGCCATCGAGACCGGTGTTCGGTTCATCCAGAACCACAAGGGGCGGATCGCCGAACAGCGCCCGGGCCAGCGCGATACGCTGGCGCTGGCCGCGCGAAATCCGGGCGCCGTGCGGTCCGACTTCGGTCCGATAGCCGTTCGGCAGCCGCAGGACCATCTCGTGGATGCCTGCAAGCTGCGCTGCCGCCATGACCGACTCGCTGTCGACGTCACGCAGGCGCGCGATGTTTTCGGCGATTGTTCCCGGAAACAAGTCGATCTGTTGCGGCAGATAGCCGACATGCTGGCCAAGTTCGTCCGAAGGCCAGTTGCACACCTCGGCGCCATCCAGCCTGACATGGCCAAGCGAGGGCTGCAGCGCTCCAACGATCAATCGGCACAGCGTGGTCTTGCCGGATCCGGACGGGCCGATCACGCCACAGGTTTGGCCAGGCTCGACGTCGAAGCCTATCGCGTTCAACAGCGCCTGCGAGGTTCCTGGCGGCCGGTAGTGGAGGTTCTCGAGCTTCAGCCGGCCTTGCGGCCGGGGCAGCCTGACGCTGCTTGGCTGCATCGACCGTGTGTCGGCAAAAAGCTTCATCAGGTTGCGGCGCGCCGTTCGTGCGCTGACCAGGCTGCGCCAGGCGCCGATAGAGCGCTCGATCGGCGCCAGTGCGCGGCTGAGCAGAATGGAGCCGGCGATCATCGAGCCGCCCGTCAATTCGCGGCGCAGGACGAAGTAGGCGCCTACTCCCAGCACGGCCACCTGGAGAGCGAGGCGCAGCGAGCGCGACAGGCTGCCGATGATGGTGGTGCGGTGGAAAATCCGGGATTGCAAGGTCGTCAGCGACTGCTGGTTCTGTTCCCACCGCAGCAGCGCCGGCTCCGACATGCCGAGCGAGCGCAACGTCTCGGCGCCGTCGACGAATTGGCCGACGACGGCCTGGCTCCGGCGCAGGCCGGCCGCCGCCTCCTGCCCCTTGCGGCGGGTAAGGAGATCATTGGCTAAAGCGCAGCAGAACATCAATACGGCGCCGGCGAGGCCGAGCAGGCCTAATACCGGGTGCAGAAACCACATGAATGCCAGGAACACGGGTGTCCATGGCGCATCGAGAAAGGTCAGTATGCCGTCGCCGGCAATGAAGCCGCGCAAATCCGACACGTCTTTCAGGCCAGCCTCGAGGCCGCTGCCGGCCAAGCGGGCCTCCATGGCGCGTTCGATCACCGGCACGCTGAGCTGGTCGTCCAGCCACTGGCTGATATGCCCCAGCATCATCCGGCGGGCATGTTCCAGCAGGCCGTAGACGGCGATCGCGCCGATGACGGCCAGGGTGAGCCACAGCAGCGTGTCGAACGAGCCGCTCGACAGCACGCGGTCGTAGATCTGCAACATGTAGACGGTGCTGGCGAGCAGGAGAACGTTGGCAAGCAGGCTGAAAAGGAGAAGCGCGGGCGCCTGGTGACGCGCCAGACGCATCACCTCCTGGAATTGCGGTCTTGGCTGCATCACGCATACCCCACTTTGATGCTTTTGCTAATGGCCGGCCGGGCGCCCAGTTGCGCGCGGCCGGCGACGGTAACGGGGGCGGCTATAGCCGCCCCCGTTGATCGAGTGTCAGGCGATGTCGACGAGGATGTGCGCCATGTCCGGAGAGGTCGGAGTCACGTCTCCGTCCGCGTCCGCCACCTGGAACGCGAAATTGAGGTGTGCATCCGGGGTCTGACTCACCGTCGAGGTGAAGCCGATATCCGTGATCTTCAGCACGTCGTTGTCGACGGGATCGAAGATGTGGGTTCCAGTGCTGGCGCCGCCGGAGCCGGTCGCGCCGTTCAGGGTGATCGCCGTGCCGGTGATCCCGTTGCCTGACTGCATGATCTGGACGCCCTTGATCACGTAGTGTTCGCTGCCCGTGTTATAGTCGTTCTGCTCGATGACCACGAGGCCGTCGTTGTTGTCGAGCTTGAACTCGCCGCTATATGGGGATGGTACCTGGCCCGTCCTGAAAATGGCGGAGTTCGGCACGTATATTGCCTTCGTGATCGAGTTGGTGCCGTCGGTCAGGTCGAGGATCAGCATAAGGTCTTCGCTGTTGCCGATGCCGTCGAACTTAATAGCCATGGTGCCAGCAGTTGCCGTGTTCTGCGCCGTTTGCAGCGCCTCGGTCGCGATACCGACGTTGTCGTTGAAGAACCGCAAGGTCAGCAGTTCGCCTTTCTGGATCGTGTCGCCGGCGACGCCGTTGGTGCTCTGGGTTGCAGACACCCAGGTTTCATGGGTGTTGCTCACCATGTCGTGGGTGCCGGCCGTCGGCAGCGAGTTGAACGAGGTGTCGGTAGACGAGCCCTCGCCATTGCCCGTCAAGCTGAACGGATGGGTTTTGTCGACCAGATTGCCGGTGAACTGGACGTAGAAGTCCTCGTCGACCGGCGTGGTCGGGTCATCCGCCTGCAATTTCTCCAGCACGATCGGCGGGTGGCCCGAGTTGCTCGTGGGCTGTTTGGATAGGAGCTCGGCGGTGTGGATGACGTCGAAGCTGAAGCCCTCGAGCGGATCGGTCAGGGTGATGGTGTAAGTGGCGTTGACCTTGTCGAAGACGAGGGTGCCGCTGGCCGTGCCCGGCTGGTCGCCAGCCGCCGGGTCCTTGTCGTAGGTGAAGGTGAAATTGAAGGTCGCGGATGTTGCACTCTCGGACGCTAGCGTGACCTCCTGAGAGAGGAGAGCCGTAGGCGCCGGGTTGACGCCGCTCACCGTGCCGGTAAGCCCGATCTGGACGCCGGCGAGCCCGCCATTCTGATCGACAAAGTCGGAATGCGTGGCATCGTAGTAGGCGGCAGGGTGGGCATCCGCGCCGATATCGTAACCGAAGGCCCCGGTGGCCGACGCGTTGAGCGTGTTGGCCAGTGTCTCGTGCGTCCCGGTGCCGTTGCCGGCGTTCTGATCACCATCGAATGGCACGGTGATCGTCGGAGCATCGTCCTTGAAGATGAGGCTTGTGCCGATATTCACACTATTCTCGGCTTGATCGCCGTCGCCGTCGGTGATGGTCGCCGTCAAAGTGACGAGATTGTCGGCTGCCAAAGTCGCTGCCTGATCGGGTCCGGTCTCAGGCGAGTGTATGATGGCCCGTTGCTGATCGAGCGTCACGTTGCCGTCGGCGTCCACGCTCACCGTGAATACGACAGCGCCCGCGGCTGAGCCGGCGCGACCGACCACCTCGCCACCTTCGACGAAGAGCAGAACCGACTGACCGGTCAAGGTGTCGGTCAGGCCGCTGACATTGGTGACCTGGTCGATGCCGAGCGTATAGACGATGGCGTCACCATCCGTACCGGCGCTCGGAGTAAAGGCTACCGAGAAATCGGCGGCGTTGTTGCCAAGGCTGGTCTCGTCGACTGTGAGGGTCGGCTCGTTGCCACTTGCCGTGATGCTCGGCCCGTCGTCCCTGATCTGCACCTTGTCGCCGATGGCGATGCTGGTGCTGTCGCTGTCGTCGTCACCGTCGGTGGCTGTGACTTTCGCCAGCAGGGCGCCGTCATTCATGGTCTGCACGTCGTCGGGATCGAGGGTATTGGAGTGAGCGATGGCGATGTATTGCGCGATGCTGAGGATGCCGTTCTGGTCGATCGAAATCGCGATGGCGACGGCGTCGTTACTATCGACAGTGCCGCTGTCGTCGGCGTCGACGCGACCGACGACGAGCCAGCCCTCGACGTTGAGCAGGATGTTGTGACCGTCGAGCGAATCGAAGCCGGAATCGGCATTCGCTCCGCTGACGTCCAGCGACAATGTCTCCGTGCCCGGGCCGTCGGCGCCGAAGCTCGAACTGGGTGTGACCACGGCGGATGCGCTGGCTGCCCAGCCGATAGCCGTGCCGAGCCCGGAGAAGGCGCCTGGTAAGGAGGCGAGAGGCTGATCGTCAGAAGCGGGGTCGACGCCGGCCGTTTCGTCATGAAGCACCGTGGCGCTTTCTTCGGTCAAGCCTGCCGTCGGCCCGTCGTCGTCGAAGTTGATGAAGGAGCCGACCTCTTCGTTGTGGGCGTTGGTTGTTTCGCCACCAAAGTGCACCTCCTTGACATCGAAGAAGTCCTTCTCCGTGTCGATATTCTTGATGGTGAAGCGGTCAAAGGTTCCGCCAACCCCGCCTGCGGTCGTGAAATCGACCGTCACGCCTTCGCCGACATCTTGCAGGATCAATCCGGAGCCGGTGAGATCAACGGTGATGCCCAAGTCCGAGGCTGTCATCGTGACGCCATTCAGCTTGAAGGTCACTCCGGTGATATTGATCTCCGTATCGTTGTCATCACCGGGGAGCGCGGCGCCCTCCGCGTTGTCGTCATTATTATAGGCGTGGATCTCGATGTCAGCCACAGTGCCGGTCGGCGTGGACTGCGAAACCGAGAAGCCGGCGCTGGAGACGGTTTCAATGTGGCTGCCGTAATCAGGCGCGAGTGGCGTGTCGGTAAAGTTCTTGCCCGCGCTCTGGGTCCCGCCGTTGATCAGGTCGATCTGAAGCTCACGGCCAAAGCGCACGTCTTGAGATGCGACACCCAAGCCTTGCGTGCTGACGTTGACTTCAGCCTGTACGCCATTGTCATGAGCGGTCACGAGAATCTTCTGCGAGCTCGCTACGTCGGCGTCGAGGATATACCAATTGTTGTGTCCAGAAGGTGCGTCACCAAGCTGGCTGAAATTAACCACGGTGGTCCCCGAGACCGAGGCGAACACCTTGTCTTGCAAATTGATCAGGTCATTGTCCGGCTGCGTCGGATCCGGATTCAGCAACGCCACATACTGGACGAGGTAGAGGTCCGCATTGGTGTTGCTGGTGGGATCGAGCGCGAACGAGAAGGCGAGCGGAGCAGTTGCCGGGTCCGGCTCGGCGGTCGGGTCATCGGTACCAATGACGCCGATCACGACATCTGCGTTGTTCGGGTCCTGGAACAGCCAGACATAGTTGCCATCGACCGTCTGAATGTCGCTGAGTACGCCGACGGTTTCGGAAAACGGATGTCCGAAGGAGTCCTGGGTGAGGACGATCGAAGTGATGGTTTCGCCGGCGTCCGCAGTGGCCTGCACGAAGTCGGCCTTGTAGGCGGTCTCGATCGGGGAACCGAGAGTCTCGAGATACTGCAGCGTAGTGTTGGTGTTGTATGGCGCTACGGCCGGATTAATATCGTCGTCTGTTAAGCCGGCGGTCTCGTCGATGATGATGTCTTGAGCTGTGATGTCGAGTGCCATTGCAAAATTCTCCCTGGTTTCAATGCGGCTGGCGCTCTATCGGCCCAACGCCCCGGCAACCGGCCGCACGGACGCACATCCGCCGGCCAGAGCCGGCGCTGAACGCCATCGTTAATGGAAACTGGAGTTCGGATTCACTTAGGGGGTAGAGGGGTAGGGAGGAGCCGCCGCTAATCCTCCGCTTCTTGCCCCGTCAGGCAATTCTAGGCGGATGCGTCCTACGCGCATCGGTGGCCCACCAACGGCGGGCACCAAGGATCGACAATGAGGGCATACTCAACCCCGCCCCTCTCCAACAGGCATGACTGCCTGTACGCCTCCCGCTCATGGAAATGAGCAATAAAAAGTTTACTCTTGTTTGTGGAAAGTTAAAGTCGGACTATTGCTTTTTAACAAAAAGTGTGAATCTGGAAAAGGTCCCCAAGGCGAGGGGACTTTTGTCCCTCTCTCCCGAACTATTTGAAATCAAACGAGAATACGATAGACCGCGCTAAAGGGTTTGACTGTGACACCCTCGGCGGCGATGAAATAGGCCCATGAAGAAGACGATTGCCATAGCCCCGATGATGGATGGGGAAGATAGATAAATAAAATCAAATGTTTATGAGGATTTGTGTGCAAAAACTGCACACGAAAGTTCTCCTTCTCGTCCATATCCGTTCTTGCGACGGAGTATCCGACGGCACTCTTGGGACGCCTTTTGAATAGCTGCGCTGACTTATCTCGCGAGGGCCGTCGCCAGTGTATCCGCGATCTGCCGTCTGCCAGATGGCGGACGTCACACAAAGCTGATCCCACGCGGCGCTGCTGATGTCCTCGACACCAATGCCCGGCTACCCATACGTATTGTGCGGGAGCCGTAACAGTGCCTGCGCTCGCTGCAATATCAAAAGATGCTCCGGCTTCAGGGAGGCCACACCACCGCCCATTCGGTCGGCGGTGAAAGCGCGTCGTTGCAATGCAAGTGAAAAAAACTACCGGCCAATCAAAGCAGACATTTCTGGACTGTTTGCCGACCGGGGCGGAGTTTGGCGCAACGCTTGAACTTCAGCCGGAACCCAAATGGCTTTACCGTCCGATCCAGATCTTCACGCCCGCGAAACACTCCGGCTGATCGGCCCCGATCCGCAGAATTGGGTGCCGGACCGGGAAGGCATCGACCACAATGTCTTCATCGTCGGCGGCGGACAGACGGGCTCGACCTTTGCCTTCGCGTTGAGGCGCGCCGGCATCGGCAAGGTCACGGTCATCGATGCGGCGCCGGATGAGAGCAAGGCCGGCATCTGGCTCACTCATGCGCGGATGAACCGGCTGCGAACGCCAAAGAGCCTGCCGGGACCGGAACTCGGCCTGCCTGGCTTGAGCTTTCAGTCATGGCATGAAGCTCGCCACGGTGCGGAAGCCTATGCCGGCTTCGACCGCATCACGCGGACGGATTGGGCGAACTACCTTAAATGGTACCGCGAGTTCCTCGGCATCGGCATCCGCTACGGCACACGTCTCCTGCGTATCGAGCCGGCTGACGGGCACTTTCGCCTTCGCCTCGAAGTGAAAGGCAGGCTATCGGTCGAAACGGCGCGCAAGATCATTCTGGCCAATGGATTTGGCGGCAGCGGCGGTCCAGTGATACCGGCGGTACTTGCCGCCTTGCCGCGGGGCTTTGTCGCGCACAGTTCGGCGGCAATTGATTTTGCCGCGCTCAAGGGCAAGGCGATCGCTGTCGTCGGATCAGCCGCTTCGGCCTTCGATGCGGCCGGGGCTGCCCTTGAGGCCGGCGCGAAATCGGTGCATCTGTTCGCCAGGCGCACCAGTATCGCCAGCGTGCCGATCAACCGCGTTCGCGGCTATCCCGGCGCCTATGACAATTATCCGCGTCTGCCCGATGCGGTGCGCTGGCGCCAGGCGTTGCGGTTTCGCGAGGCCGGTTCGACGCCACCGCCCGATGCGGTGGCACGGGTGGTGCAGCACAAGAATTTCCACCTGCATCTCGGCGCCCCCTGGACACATGCGGATGTCGATGGCGGCAAGGTCGTCACCGATATCGCAGGCGAGACATTTGCCTTTGACTTCGTCATTGCCGGCACCGGCTATTTCGCCGACCCGACGCGCAAGCCTGAGTTTGGCGATTTCGCCGCCTCCATCCGGCTGTGGCGTGATCAGTATGCGCCGGCGGAGGGCGAACTGGACGAATTTTTCGGCGCCCATCCCTATCTCGGTCTCGGTCATGAATTCCTCGAGAAGGCGCCGGGAGAGGCGCCGTTCCTCAGGAACATCCATGTCTTCAATCCCGGCGGCTTCGTCAGTTTCGGCCTGCCGATCGGCGATGTGCCGTCGATCCGGCGCGACGTGCCGGCCGTTGTCGCCCGCATCAGCCGTGATCTTTTCCTCGCCGATCTCGACAACCATGAGAGCCGCATAACCGGCAGCCATCCGGCGGAATTCGGCGAGGAAGCCTATGCCTCTGCCGTCTGGCGGCCGGCGCAGACCATCGCGGCGGAATAGACGCATTTCCATGGACAAACGCCGATGACCTTCAGCCCTGACCTCTCCGACCCGTTCGTCGCCACGGCGGTCGAACTGCGCGATATCTTCGACCGGGATGCGGTGGCGCGCGACAAGGCCGGTGGGCGGCCGCTCGAACAGATTCGGCTGCTGAAGGAAAGTGGTTTGCCCTCGGCGCAGATTCCCAAGCGCTATGGCGGCAAGGGCGCGTCCTGGCTGTCGGTGCTTCGCGTGGTGCGCGAATTCGCCCGCACCGACGGCTCGCTCGCCCATCTCTACGGCTATCATCATCTGCCGCTCAACGGCGTGCTGTTTCGCGGCACGGAGGCGCAGAAGGACCAGCTGCTGACGCGCTCGGCCCGGGAAAACTGGGTTTGGGGCAATTCCGGCAACGCCATGTCGAAAAGCTCGTCGGCCAGGCGCAACGGCAAGGGCTGGATTCTCAGCGGCTTCAGGCCGTTCTCTTCCGGGTCGCACATCGCCGACTACATCCAGGTCGCCTGGGAGGACGGTCAGGACCGGCTGGCAGCAGCGATCCCGGCCGATCGCGAAGGCATCGTCATCGAAGACGACTGGGACGGCGTCGGCCAACGCCAGACCGGCAGCGGCAAGGTTACCTTCAAGGACGTGCATGTCGGCGACGATGAGCTGATCGGGTCGCCTGCGGTGCCGCTGACGCCATTCCAGACGTTGACGTCACTGTTCCAGCAGGCGGTCCTGCTCAATTTGTTCGTCGGCAGCGCCCAGGGAGCGCTGAGCGAAGGCCGCGACTATACCAACTCGCAATCGCGCCCCTGGGTCTATTCCGGCTATGAGAAGCACACGGACGACCCGTTCGTTCAGGGCAAATATGGCGATCTCTATATCCGCACGCTGGCTGCGGCCGAACTCGCCGATGTGGCGGCACGCAGCCTCGATGCCGCCTATATCAAGGGCGAGGGCTTGACCCTGGAGCAGCGTGGGGAGACGGCGATCGATCTCGCCACCGCCAATGTCTATGCCGGGCAAGTCGGCCTCGATGCGTCGAGCGAGGTTTTCGAGGTCATGGGCGCCCGCTCGGCGACCAAGGCCAACGGCTACGACAGGTTCTGGCGCAACGTGCGCACGCACACGCTGCACAATCCGGCCGAATACAAGAAACGCACCATCGGCACCTGGTTGCTGACCGGGGAATTCCCGGTCGGCGGGCTGTATCGCTGAGGAGTCTCGCAAATGGCCAGGCGCAAGGACAAGCTCAAGCTTGGAGCGTTTCTTCTCTTCACCGGCCACCATGTCGCGGCATGGCGCCATCCGGCGGCAGGCGAGGGGACCAGCCTCGGCGACTATGTCGACCTCGCCAGGCTGGCGGAAGCGGCCAAATTCGATGCCATCTTCTTTGCCGATGGCGTCGCGGCGCGGCTGAGCAATCTCGAAGCCGCCAGCCGCAAGGCGCATAGCGGCGTCTATCCGTTCGAGCCGATCACGCTGCTGTCGGCGCTGTCGGCCGTGACCAGGAACATCGGCTTGATCGCCACCGCTTCGACCAGCTATTCCGATCCCTACAATCTGGCCCGCCAGTTCGCATCGCTCGACCATCTAAGCGGCGGGCGAGCCGGCTGGAACCTGGTCACCTCGTCCGATCCGGACGCGGCATTCAATTTCGGCCACGACACGCATATCCAGCATGGCGACCGCTACGATCGGGCCGGAGAATTCGCCGACGTGGTGCTTGGCCTGTGGGACAGCTGGGAGGATGACGCCTTCCCGCGCGACAGAGAAAGCGGGCACTATTTCGACAAGGACAAAATGCACGTGCTGAACCATAAGGGCCAGCACTTCAAGGTGCGCGGTCCGCTGAACACGCCGCGCACGCCGCAAGGCCATCCGGTCGTCGTCCAGGCCGGCGCGTCCGGCCCCGGCAAGGAGCTGGCGGCGCGCACGGCGGAAGCGATCTTTGCCGCGCAGATCACGCTCGACGAAGCCACTGCCTTCTATGCCGACGTCAAGGGCAGGCTCGGCAAATACGGCCGCTCGGAGGATGATCTGAAAATCCTGCCTGGCATCTTCCCGGTCGTCGGCCGGACCGAAGCCGAGGCGCGGGAGAAATTCGAACAGCTGCAGGATCTCATCCAGCCGGAAGTCGGCCTCGGTCTGGTGTCGGCGCTGGCCGGCGGCTTCGACCTCAGCTCATACCCGATCGACGGGCCGGTGCCGGACCTGCCGGAGACCAATGCCGGCAAGAGCCGGCAGGCGCTGGTGATCGATCTGGCGCGGCGCGAGAATCTGACCATTCGGCAGCTCTATCTGCGTATCGCCGGCGCCCGCGGCCACTGGCAGGTGGTCGGCACGCCCGAGCAGATCGCCGACACCATGGAAGAGCGCTTTGAAAATTACGGCGCCGATGGCTTCAACATCATGGCGCCGATCATGCCCGGCGGCTTGAAGGATTTCATCGAATTGGTGGTGCCGGAACTGCGCCGCCGTGGCCTGTTCCGCGACGAGTACGAAGGCAGCACCTTGCGCGACAATCTCGGCCTGAAGCGGCCGGCAAACCGTTTTTCGCGGCATGCCGCGGCGGCTGCGGAATAGGCCGGCAATGGCGCGCGACACGCTTTTTCTCATCCAGCCGGGTTTCGCCGATCCAAAGCATCCGGGCCGGACCTTCGTCTGTCCTTTTTGCAACCAGGTCGAAGGCCTGCTCGCTGCCTTTCCGGATATCGCTGCCAGACTGGACGTCGAGCGCGTCCCGTTCGCAAGGCCGAGAAGCAAGGTGATCGACGCTCTTGGCGAACGGCACCAGTCGCTGCCGGTGCTCGTCATCGGCAGCAATCCGCCCACTGACCTGCCGACGGCCAAAGGCAAGGCCTTCTCCGACGACACCAGGCGCATTCTTGCGCTGCTTGCCGAGCGCCACGGCTTCCCGCATTTGCATGAGTGACACGATGACCTTCGATCCCGACATCTCCAATCCATGGATCGCCAAGGCGGTCGAGCTTCGCGACATCTTTGCGCGCGACGCGATCGAGCGCGACCAGCTTGGCGGCAGGCCGAGCGAACAGATTCGCCTGCTCAAGGAAAGCGGCCTGCTCACCATCGTCATCCCCAAGGAATTCGGCGGCGCCGGCGAGCCCTATTCGACGGCGCTGAAGATCGGCCGGGAGTTTGCCAAGGTCGATGGCTCGATCGGCCACATCTACGGCTACCATTTCAGCGCGCTGATCGCCGCCAGGCTCAATTCGGAAGAACCGCGTTCGGCCGATCTGCTGCGGCGCTCGGCTGCCGGCGACTGGTTCTGGGGCAATACTGGCAACAGTTTTTCGAAAACGTTGTTCGGCCGCAAGGACGGTGAGTGGACGATCGTCAACGGCTTCAAGCCCTTCGCCTCCGGCTCCCATGTCGCCGACTATCTTTCGACCTCATGGGAAGACGAGGTCAGCGGCGAGCGGAAGTTCGCGGCCATTCCCGCGGACCGTGAAGGCATCACCATTCTCGACGACTGGGACGGCATCGGCCAGACGCAGACCGGCAGCGGCAAGGTCGCCTACGAGGACGTCAGGATCCATGACAGCGAACTGGTGCGCGGCTGGGTCGACGCGTCATTGCCGATCCGTACCATCGGGCCGCTGCAGCAGCAAAGCGTGCTGCTCAATGTCTTCATCGGCACCGCCCAGGGCGCGCTGCTCGCGGCACGCGACTACACGATCAACAGTTCGCGGCCGTGGATGTATTCCGGCGTCGAGCGCCATATCGATGATCCGTGGATCAAGCGGCAGTATGGCGAACTCTGGGTGAAGACGCGGGCGGCGACGGTGCTTGCCGATCGCGCGGCGGCGGCGATCGATCATGCGATTGCCCGCGGCAAGGCGCTAACCGAGCAAGAGCGCGGCGAGGCGGCAGTTGCGGTTGCCGCGGCCAACGTGCTGGCGGGCAATGTCGCGCTGGAAGTCACGACCGAGATATTCGAGGTGATGGGCGCCCGCTCGGCCGTGCGCAAATATGGCTTCGACCGCTTCTGGCGCAATGCGCGCATTCACACCTTGCACAACCCCGCCGAATACAAGACCCGCACCGTCGGCACCTGGTATCTGACCGGCGCTTACCCAGAGCCTGGCGTCTTTCGATGAGCAGCCGGCAACTCCATCTCAACGTCAACATCCTGCATGCCGGCTTTTCGCCGGCGGCCTGGCGGATGGACTGCGTCGACCCCTATGCCGCCTTCACCGTCGATCACTATGTGCGGGTGGCGAAGATCGCCGAGCGTGCCAAGCTCGACGCTATATTCCTTGCCGACCAGGCGGCAATCTCGGATCGCATTGACTATCGGCCGATCACATCGCTGGAACCGACGATTGTGCTGGCGACGATAGCCGCCGCGACGGAGCGCATCGGCCTGATCGCCACCGCATCGACCAGCTTCAACGAGCCCTACAACATCGCCAGACGCTTCGCGACGCTCGACCATGTCAGCGGCGGGCGCATCGGCTGGAACATCGTGACCACGGCCGATCCCGCCTCGGCCCGCAATTTCGGCCTGACAGGTGCGATCGATCATGGCCGGCGCTACGAGCGGGCGGCCGAATTCACTGAAATCGTCAAGGCGTTGTGGGACAGCTGGGAGGACGATGCCTTCATAGGCGACGTCGCCGGCGGCCGCTTCGTCGATGCCGCCAAGGTTCACGCCATCGAGCACAAGGGCGCGCATTTTTCGGTGCATGGGCCGCACAATGTGCCGCGTTCGCCGCAAGGGCATCCGGTGGTCGTCCAGGCCGGCGGTTCCGATGACGGTAAGGACCTCGCGGCCCGCCACGCCGAAGCCGTCTTCTCGGCCTCGCAATCCCTTGAAGAAGCGCTTTCCTATGCACAAGAGCTGAAGACACGCGCCCAGATTTACGGCCGCACCGGTGGCGTGCCGCTCAATCTCGCCGGCCTAGCCACCATCATCGGCAGCACCGAGGCCGAAGCGGAGCGACGGCAGGAAGAGCTGTGGGATCGCATCCCGCTCGACTACAGCCTGACGCGGCTGTCCGGCGTGCTCGGCATCGATCGCGAGCGGCTGAAGCTCGACGAGAAATTGCCGGATGCCATCCCGCTGCCGGCCAATGGCGGCCACACCTTCTTCAAGGCCACGCTGGCGCTTGCCCGCAGCAATGATTTCACTGTGCGGCAATTGATCCGGGCGCTCAACGGCAGCACCGGTCACCGCACCATCGTCGGCACGCCGGAGCAGATCGCCGACGATATCGAAAAATGGTTTGTCGCCGGCGCCGCCGACGGCTTCAACCTGATGCCGGACGTTCTGCCGACCGGACTGGAAGTGTTTGTCGATACGGTGGTGCCGATCCTGCGCCGGCGCGGCCTGTTCCGCACCGAATATGAGGGGAGCACGCTGCGCGACCATCTCGGCCTTGTCAGGCCCGAAAGCCGCTATGCACCGCAGCCTCACAAGGTACCAGCGATGCTCGGGGCCACCCATTGAATGAGCATCGAAATATAACGGAGCGAAAGGTCCTGCCATTGACCTCCATGCCCGGCCAAAATACAGGCCCGACAATGAGCGCTGATACCGAATTTCTTTGGTACATCCCAAACCAGGTCGATCCCGGTCACCGCGGCGAGCCGACCGTCGAGGACCACAACAGCCTGGAGACGCTGACCAGCCACGCAAAGGCGCTTGAGGAACACGGCTGGAAGGGCGCGCTGATCGGTACCGGCTGGGGTCGGCCCGACACGTTTACCGTCGCGGCCGCGCTCGCCGCGCGGACCACCTCCTTCGAGCCGCTCATCGCGATCCGCCCGGGTTACTGGCGGCCGGCGCACTTCGCATCCGCCGTCGCCACGCTCGACCAGCTGACCGGCGGTCGCGTGCGTATCAACATAGTGTCGGGCAAGGACAACCTCGCTGCCTATGGCGACAGCGAAGGCGAGCAGAACCATCGCTATGCCCGCACCAGAGAGTTCATGCGGCTGGTTCGCAGACTTTGGACCGAAGAGAACGTGACCTTCGCCGGCGAGCACTTCCAGGTCACCGGGTCTACCGTCATGCCCCGCATCCCTGTCCGTGGGAACCGTCGCCATCCCAGGCTCTATTTCGGCGGCGCGTCGGAGGCGGCCGAGCGGGTGTCGGCCAGCGAGGCGGACGTCCAGCTGTTCTGGGGAGAGCCGCTCGACGGCGTCCGGGAGCGGATCGAGCGGCTCAAGGCCTTGAGCCGGGAACTTGACCGGGACCTCCCACCTCTACAATTCGGGTTGCGGGTCACCACGCTGGTCCGCGACACCACCGGGCAGGCCTGGGCGGACGCCGAGGCGAAGGTCGCCGAAATGGCCAAGCGCCAGGGCGCCGGCTGGAACGATCATGGTCGGGCGGTAGCGGTGGGCCAGCAGCGCCTGCTCGATCTGCATGCGCGTGGCGAGGTGCTGGACGACAATCTCTACACCGCGCCGGGCAAATATGGCGGCGGCGGCGCCGGCACCACCTGGCTGGTCGGCTCGGCCGCCGACGTGGCCAGCTCGCTCGGCAAGTACCGGGATCTGGGCATCACGCATTTCGTGCTCTCGGACACGCCGTATCTTTCCGAGATCAAGCGGCAAGGTGATCAGTTGCTTCCGCTATTGCGCAACGGGGTCTAGACGATGTCACAGCCGGCCGCCTTCAGCATCCGCCCTTCCGACGCCGACCTGCGTGGTGAAGCAGCACTAAGGCGGCGTTATCGAGCGCCGCAAAGCGCGCACACCGGCAACTGGAACGAAGCCCTCGAGGCGATCCTTTCGCATCGCTCGGTCCGCAATTATCTCGCCAAGCCTCTGCCCGAAGGGACACTCGAACTGATCGTCGCTGCCGCCCAGTCGGCGCCGACCTCGTCCAATCTCCAGGCGTGGAGCGTCATCGCGGTCGAGGATCCGGCGCGCAAGGCGCGCCTTGCCGGACTGGCGGCGGTCAATCGCCATATTGAGCAGGCGCCGCTGCTGCTGGTCTGGCTGGCCGACCTGTCACGGCTGCGCGCCATTGCCGAGGCGAATGGCCGGGCGGGCGAGGGGCTCGACTATCAGGAGAGCTTTCTGCTGGCCGTGATCGACGCAGCACTTGCCGCGCAGAACGCCGTGGTGGCCATCGATGCGCTCGGGCTCGGCTCCTGCTACATCGGCGCCATGCGCAATCATCCGCAGGATGTAGCGCGTGAGCTTGGCCTGCCGCCGGAAACCGTCGCAGTGTTCGGCCTGACCGTCGGCTATCCCGATCTTTTGGCCGCAACGGACGTCAAACCCAGACTGCCGCAGCATCTGGTGCTGCATCGCGAGCGCTACCAATCAGGCCAGCATCCGGACGATCTGGCAGCCTACAACCAGACGCTTCGCTCCTTTCAGCAGGAGCAGTCCATGCCTGTGGTCGACTGGACCGAACTGATGTCGAACCGCATCGGCAGCACCGCAGCGCTGAAAGGCCGTGATCGCCTGGGCGAGGCCCTCAAGGCGCGGGGCTTCAAGCTCAAATAGGCAGGCTATTCCGCCGCGATGATGGCGATGCGAGGCAGCGCTGCCGGCGGCGTGAAGTCGAGAGCGCCGAGCTGGCGCGCCTCAGCTTTCAGCCAGCCATGAAAGCGCTCGACGGTCTCCAGCTTCGCCTTGTGTGGCGTCGTCGCAAAATAATAGGAAAACTCGACCGGCTGCGGCGAGCCGAACGTACTGACCAGACGCCCCGTGGCAAGGTCAGGCTCGGCCAGCCGGAATTTGCCGAGACCGATGCCCTTGCCGGCCACAGCCGCGTCGAGCACCAGCGACGACTGGCTAAGCCGTATACCGCCCTCGACAAGGCGGCCGGACAGGCCGTTGGATCTCAGCCAGCCCTTCCAGTCCGGGCAGCTCGGATCGCGCTCCGGACCGTCCTCATGCAGGATCGGTGCGTCGCGCAACCCCTCCGGCCCGCGATAGAGACCGTGCGTGCGAGCAAATTCCGGGCTGCAGACGGGCAGCACCGCTTCTGAAAACAGCCGTTCCGTGACGAGACCGCTATAGGCGCCCGAGCCGTAGCGGATGACACAGTCGACGTCTTCGCTGGCAAAGTCGGCAAGCCTGGTCGATGCGTCGACCAGCACTTCGAGGCCGGGCACCGCATCGCGCAGTGCGTCGAGGCGCGGGATCAGCCATTTGCTGGCGAAGGAGGGCGCGACCGACACCTTGATCGGCGCATCCTCTTCGTCGCCGGAAATCCGCGCGACCGACTCGACAACGACGTCGAAGGCCTCGGTGAGACCGGGCATCAACACCTGACCGGCCGACGTCAGCAGAAGTTCGCCGCGGTTGCGGTGGAACAATGGCTGACCGAGATGATCCTCGAGCAGGCGGATCTGCTGGCCGATCGCGGCAGGGGTGACATGGAGCTCTTCGGCCGCCCGCGTAAAGCTCAAATGGCGAGCGGTCGCGACAAAAGCGCGAAGCGAGGTCAGCGGCGGAAGTCTCGCCAGCGTCGGCCGCAGCTTCCTCGGTTTTGCGCGAATGAGATCAACCATGAGGCGCATTCAACACGTTCGGACCGGGCGCGACGAGGGCGGGCTTTGCGCCAAAGCGCGCAGCGGAAAATTTCGTTTGCCGCAGCGCCGCGCTAGCGGGAACGGAAATCTAAAAAATCTCAATGTCTACTATTCTTGTAGAAATAAGATCGGCGCATCGATTTGGGTGCCGGCCAGCTGCATCCATCCTCGGTCAGGCTCTGGAATGAAATGGTCGTGCGAAGCGACGCTTTCGGCAGACGATAGAAAATCATTCTTCCGGTTTTGAGGCGCCGCAGGGATCATTGCGTCGAGGCGCCGGAATGCGTTCGGCCGCCGGATGCAATCCGTTTTCCGGAGCCATGACCATGTCTGTCAATCGTCGTCATTTCAACCAGCTCTTGCTGCTCGGCGGTGCGAGCTTCGCTTTGCCCGGTCTTTCATTTGCCGCCGAAGGCACGCCCGTTCAGGGCGGCACGCTCAATTGGGCATACTATCCCGACCCGACATCGCTGATCGCCATCAACACCTCGTCAGGCACCGGCCAGGCGATTGGTCCCAAGGTCAATGAGGGCTTGCTGGATTTCGACTATGATCTCAGCCCGAAACCGCTGCTGGCGACGGAATGGTCGATCAGCGATGACGGCCTGCGCTACACCTTCAAGCTGCGCCAGGGCGTCAAATGGCACGACGGCAAGGACTTCACCTCGGAAGATGTTGCCTTCACCATCTTTCGGCTGAAGGAAGCGCATCCGCGCGGCCGTATCACCTATCAGAACGTGACGGCGGTCGAGACGCCCGATCCGCACACCGCCATCATCGTGCTGGCGAAGCCGGCGCCCTATCTGATCACGGCACTGAGCAGTTCGGAATCGCCGATCGTGCCAAAGCATGTCTACGAAACGTTCAAGCCGGCGGAACAGCCCAAGCTGGAACAGACGATCGGCACCGGCCCCTTCGTTCTCAAGGAATGGGTGCCCGGCAGCCATCTGATCTTCGATCGCAATCCGAACTATTGGGATGCGCCAAGGCCCTATCTCGACCGTGTCGTGCTGCATGTCATTCTCGACCCGGCCGCACGCTCGGCGGCTCTTGAAACCGGCGAGATCGATATCGGCGCCAATCCCGTGCCGCTGGCCGATATCGAGCGGCTGAAGGCCAATCCCGCTTTGGTCGTCGACACCAACACCTACGCCTATTCCGGCCCGCAGCAGCAATTGTTCTTCAACTACGAGAACGAAATCCTGACCAAGCGCGATGTGCGCCTGGCCATCGCCCACGCGATCGACCTACAGAAACTGGTCGACA
Organism: Mesorhizobium sp. RCC_202; assembly: GCF_041355295.1. Classification (NCBI taxonomy): domain Bacteria; kingdom Pseudomonadati; phylum Pseudomonadota; class Alphaproteobacteria; order Hyphomicrobiales; family Phyllobacteriaceae; genus Mesorhizobium; species Mesorhizobium sp. RCC_202. The sequence continues at coordinate 96,250 of NZ_JBFUPO010000005.1, read as the reverse complement.
TCGCGCTCTATGGCTATGCGCAGGTGTCGCCAAGCCCGATCAGCACGGCGCTGCCCAAATGGTACGATCCCAGCATCAAGGCGCGCGAGCCCGACCCCAAACTGGCGGAGAAACTGCTCGACGACGCCGGCTATCCGCGCGGCGCCGACGGCACGCGCTTCAAGCTCCGGCTCGCCTACAACGCGTTCCTGCCCGCGTCCTATGCCGATTTCATCAAGCAGTCGCTGGCAGTGGTCGGCATCGATGCCGAGATACTGAAGCTCGATCTGTCGACATTCCTGAAGACCGTCTACACCGACCGCGCCTGGGACCTGGTTGTCGAATCGCTGTCGAACACCTTCGATCCGACGCTCGGCGTCCAGCGCGCCTATTGGTCGAAGAACTTCAAGATCGGCCTCGTCTTCTCCAACGCCAGTCACTATGCGAACCCAGAGGTCGACCAGATCCTTGAAGCCGCGGCAATAGAGCCCGACGAGACCAAGCGGCGCGAGCTCTGGTACAAATTCCAGCACATCATCCATGACGACGTGGTGTCGGTCGATCTCGTCGCCGCCGGCGCACAGATCGTCGCCAACAAGAAGGTCCGGGATTTCGCGCCCGGCGCCCAAGGCATCAACAACAGCTTCGCGCAGATCTGGCTCGCGCCAAACGCATAGGCGCTCGGATCGCCCTGGCAGGGATCGGCGCGTGAAACCGTCGGTCCCGACTTTTTGCCCATGAAAGACAAATCGCGCAAACGCGGAGTACCGACCATGACCATCAACCGACGCCTGTTCAATCAATTCATGCTGCTGGCCGGCGCGAGCGCCGCACTTCCCAACGGAGCCTTCGCGGACGACGCAAAGCCGGTGGCCGGCGGCACGCTTAACTTCGTCTACTATCCCGAGCCCAACCAGATCGTTTCCATCAACACCAGCGCCGGTGGACCGGCCACCATCGGCCCGAAGATTTTTGATGGCCTGCTCGCCTACGACTACGACCTCAATCCAAGGCCGCAACTGGCCACCGAATGGTCGATCAGCGATGACGGGCTCGAATATGTCTTCAAGCTGCGTCAGGGGGTGAAATTCAGCGACGGCCATGATTTGACATCGCAGGACGTGGCCTTTTCGATCTCGCGGCTGCGCGAAGCTCATCCGCGCGGACGCATCACCTTCCAGAACGTCACCGACATCGACACGTCGGATCCGCATGTGGTGAAGATCAAACTGTCGAAACCGTCCGCCGCGCTGATCTCGGGCCTGGCCGCGACGGAATCGCCTGTCGTGCCCAAGCACATCTACGAGAAGCTGAAGCCGGCGGACGATCCGTCCTTCGAGCAGATCATCGGCAGTGGACCGTTCGTTCTCAAGGAATGGGTGAAGGGCAGCCACATCATCGTTGAAAAGAATCCGACCTATTGGGATGCGCCCAAACCCTATCTCGACCGGATCATCTTCCGCTTCATCACCGATCCTGGCGCGCGCGCCGCGGCACTCGAGACGGGTGAAGTCGACATCGGGCCGAACCCGGTGGCGTTTGCCGATCTGGAGCGGTTCAAGGCACTGCCGCAATTCGTCGTCGACAGCACGGTCTTTGCCTATAGCGGCCCGCTGCACCAGCTGATCATCAACCTGGAAAACCCGATCCTGAAGGAGAAGAAGGTCCGTCAGGCAATCGCGCACGCGATCGATCTCGATGCGATCAATGCCATTGTGTTCTACGGCTATGGCCAAGTGTCGCCGACACCGATCAGCGTCGTCAACAAGAAGTATTTCGATCCCGACGTGAAGGCCGCGACCGTCGATACGGCGCTGTCGGAAAAGCTCCTCGACGAGGCCGGCTTCAAGCGCGGAGCGGACGGTATCCGCTTCAAGCTCAGGCTCACCAACAACCCCTACAACCCATGGGGCTATGCCGACTTCCTCAAACAGGCGCTGGCCAAGATCGGCATTGACGCCGAGATCCAGAAATTCGACTTCGGCACCTATGTCAAAACCATCTACACCGACCGCACCTGGGACCTGTCGACGGAATCCTGCGGCAACATCTTTGACCCCAGCGCCGGCGCGCAGCGGCTGTACTGGTCGAAGAACATCAAGATCGGCCTGCCGTTCTCCAACGGCGCACACTATGAAAACCCGGAGGTCGACCGGCTGCTGGAGGCTGCTTCCGTGGAGCTTGATGAGGCCAAGCGCAAGCAGCTGTTCTTCAGGTTCCAGGAGATCATCGCCGACGAGTTGCCGATCATCAATCTGATCGCGCCGCCGACCATCATCATTGCCCGCAAAACCGTCAAGAACTACGCGCCCGGCGCCGAAGGTCTGTCGGCCAATTTCGCCGACGCCTATATCGATCCGAACGCCTGAATCTCGGGCGATCAAGAAGAAAAAGGGCTGTGTCTCGACGCGGCCCTTTTCGTTTCTGTTGTCTTGAGGTGCAGAACGGTCAGGCCTGAGCACGCAGCCTTGGGCTGGCCCCGACCAGAAGGCCGGCAAGGGCGATGGCTTGCGCCAGCTGTTCGCTGATGGAACTCGACTCCCAGGCGACGCCGCGCAGTGGATGGCCGATGGCGAACAGATTCCCATGCGTCCTGCCGTCACCGGAAATCACCCGGCCGTCATGCGTGGCATCTATGCCGAAGCCGGTTGCGTGCGGCCTGACGATGCCGTTCTCGAGCAGGCCCTGGACAAACGGATCGGCGATCTGCCGCCAATCATGTTCCTGATGGCCGCGGCAGTTGACGACACCGTCGAAACGCAGCCGTTCGACCGCGCCGCTATCGCGCCAGCGGATCTCGGCGACAATGCCGCCGGCTTCCGGATGCAGTGCCAGCACCCGTCCGGCTCCGCCCATCCAGCGGCCTTGCCTTCGCGCCAACGCAACGCGCTCAAAGCTCGGCGGCGCCGCTCGATGCGCGGTGACGTCCCAGAAGGCGCGCAGATGGCGTGCGAACTTCAGGCGCTCCTTGTCGGTGGCGCCTTTCCACAAGGCCAGGATCCACGGTCGGATCGTCAGCGGCAACCCTTGCCAGTCCAGCCCGGCGGCCGCGATCGCCCGACGTTCGGCCTTGACCAAAGCGAGCAGCGCCCTGGCGGTTTTCGGCAATGGCCGGTCGGCGAGGAAGTCGCGCCAAACCTCGGTGTTGCGCCGTGGCTCGACAATCTGTCCCCGCCGCGACACGACGCGATAGCTGCCCTCGAAGCCGCGTGCCTCCATGCTGGCGACGACATCGACCATGCTCAGGCTGGAGCCGATCAGCAGCAGTTCCTTGCTGCCGGCGAGCCGGTCCAGCGCCGCCGAATCCCAGGGATTTGCGACATAGCGGGGATCGCTGATGACGGGTGCTTCTGCCGCCGCTGGCTCGCTCTGAAAAACCCCTGTAGCCAGCACGGCCTCATCCGCCAGCAATTGCTGGCCGTCGCTGGTGCCGACGCAGACTCCGGACGGACCGGTCAGCATATCGACGGCGGATGCCATGATGTGGCGCAGCGAGGAACGCGGATCTGCTTCCCTGACAGCCCTGGTCAGTTCCGACTGGACATAACTGCCGAAAAGCCAACGCGGCGGGCTGGAGTCCGGGACATCCTCGGGCGGCGTCCAGCCGTGCTCCGGCCCATTCGCCTCGAGCCAGCGAACGAGGTGATCGGGGTCCTCCGGATGCAGCGAGAAGATGCGCGCCGCGCCGTTGACGAGGTGTTGCGGATCGGCGGTGCCGTAGGCAACGCCACGACCAAGCTGGGCCCGGCGTTCGATGATGGTGATCGCCAGCGGCTCGGTCGAACGGTCAAGCAATTTGATCGCGGTAAGGGCGCCGGCAAAGCCACCGCCGACAATGATGATCGAGCGCGGAGGGATGATTGACGACGGGGAGGAGGGGGTATGAAGCATCAGGGACCTTTGCGACGCCGACGGTGCGTGGCTCTAGCCCATCGCCTCGGCGGCGACCATCGTGCTTCCCCGTAACCCGATGTCAAAAAACAATAATTGCCAACTGGCGAAAGGCATTCTTTCGCTCAGCGCGTTTGGCAGGCGCTAGATAGGAAAGCCCTTTGCGACCAGCCCGAGAGCCGCTGATGACTGAAGATCGAAAGATAAGGCTTGGAGCCTTCATCCGCGGACCCGGCCATCATGTCGCCGCCTGGCGCCATCCCGATGTGCCGGCCAATCCGGGACTGAGTTTTCAGCACTATGCGGACGCCGCGCGCACCGCCGAGCGCGGTCTCTTCGACATGGTCTTCCTTGCCGACAGCCTCAGCGCGCGCAATGGCGAGCAGCCGATCGAGACTTTCGAACGCACCGGCCATGTCGTGCATTTCGAGCCGCTGACGCTGTTGTCGGCACTGTCGACCATCACGCAAAGGATCGGGCTCGTCGCGACAGCGTCAACCACCTATTGGGAACCTTTCCATCTGGCGCGGCTGTTTGCTTCGATTGACCATCTGAGCGGCGGCAGGACAGGCTGGAATGTCGTCACCTCGGCCGATGCGCCGGCGGCGGCGAATTTCAGCCGCGACCAGCACCCCGTTCATGCCGATCGCTACGACCGCGCCGAAGAGTTCGTCGCCGTGGCGCAGAAGCTGTGGGACAGCTGGGACGACGATGCCTTCGTCGCCGACAAGGCTTCGGGGATCGCCATCGACCGGCACGCCATCCATGCCCCGAACCATGTCGGCCGGCATTTCCGCGTCAAGGGGCCACTCAACGTCGCCCGCCCGCCGCAGGGCCATCCCGTCATCGTCCAGGCCGGTTCTTCCGATGCCGGCCAGCACCTGGCGGCGCGCACGGCGGAGGTGGTTTTCACGGCCCATCCGACCATCGAATCGGCGCGCGGTTTTTACAGCGAGCTGAAGGGCCGGCTGGGCTCCTTTGGCCGCTCTACCGATTCCTTGAAGATCATGCCCGGTGTCTTTCCGGTCGTCGCGCCGACACGCACGGAGGCCGAGGACAAGTTTGACGCCATCCAGCGCCTCGTCGATCCAGTGGTCGGCGTCGCGCTGGTCTCCGGACTGCTCGGTGGCGTCGATCTTTCCGGCTATCCGCTCGACGGGCCGTTGCCGGAACTCGGCAGTTCCGATTCGGTGAAGAGCCGCCTGAAAGTCGTTTCCGAATTGGCCGCGAGCCGGAACCTGACCATCCGGCAATTGTATCTCGCCGTTGCCGGCGCGCGTGGCCATTTCCAGATCGTCGGCACGCCAAAGGATGTGGCCGACATGATGGAGGAGTGGTTTGCCGGCGGGGCGGCCGACGGCTTCAACGTCATGCCACCGATCCTGCCGACGGGCCTCACCGATTTCGTCGACCTCATCATCCCGGAGCTGCAGCGGCGCGGACTGTTCCGGACCGCTTACGAAGGCAGGACGTTGCGCGAGAATCTCGGCCTTGCGCGTCCGGTCCGTGGCGCCGCCGAACACCAGGAGAGGAAAGCATCATGAGCGACAGGACGATCGATTCGAAGACGTTTCGCCAATGGCTGGCGGATGGCGAGGAATTGGCGGTGCTGGACATCCGCGACAGCGCGACTGTCGGATACGCCTCGCCGCTGTTCGCCACCAATCTGCCCGCGGCTCAAGTCGAGGCGGAGATCGACCGCTTCATCCCGCGCAAATCAGTTCGCACCGTGCTGGCCGATGACGGCAGCGGCGTTGCCGAGCGACTTGTCGAACGACTGACCGGGCGCGGACGCAGCCAGCTCTTCGCACTGGCCGGTGGAATTCCGGAATGGACGAAAGGCGGCTTGGACGGCTTGCCGACCTTCGACACGCCGGGCGTCGATTTTTCGTTGGCGATCCGCGACGAGAAGGGAACGCCGGTCATCACCGTAGACGAACTTGAAGCGCTCAAAGGCCAGGGCGCCGACGTGGTGATCCTCGATAGTCGAACGGTGGCGGAGTTCGACAAGGACCATGTGCCGGGCGCCATCAGCGTGCCGGGCGCCGAACTGGTGCTGCGCTTCGCCGACCTGGTGCCATCGTCGGAGACGCAGGTGATCGTCTCCTGCGCCGGCCTGCCGCGCGCCATTATCGGCGCGCAGACGCTGATCGACGCCGGCGTGCCCAACCGGGTTGCCTATCTGCACGACGGCACCAAGGCATGGCGCGAAGCCGGTCTTGCGCTCGAAACCGGGAGGACCGCCGCCTATGGTCCGGCCAGCGAGGAAGCGAAGCGCTTCGCCGGGGAGCACATCGCAAGACTTGCCGAAGGCGACAGTTTTCCGCACGTCGATCCGACGACGGCCGCGGCCTGGGCGAAGGACGACAAGCGGACGACCTACCTGCTTGACGTGCGCACACCGGAGGAATTCGCCGAAGCGCACATTGCCGGGTCGATCGCGTCGGAGGGCGGGCAGTTGCTCGGCGTCGCCTACCGCACCATCGCCGTGCGCGGCGCCCGCATCGTGCTGATCGACGATCTGCTTGGCGTCCGCGCGGCGACGACGGCGCACTGGCTGCAGCGGCGCGGCTTCGAGATCGCCATCCTCTGCACGACTTCCAGTCGGCCAGCCTGGTGGAAGCGGCGTAGGGCAGGAGCACTGTCAGGTGATTTCTCGGGGCCGCTATTCGGCGGCTTCCTGTTGACGGCGGCGGCCCGAGAGCACGTTCTTCTGCATCGCCGTCAGCGAAGAACGCACGGCTTTGGCGCCGTGCTCCAGCATCCTGGCCTCGTAGTGCGACAGTGCCTGGAGAAGCGGCTTGTCGCCGCGTTTGGCGGCCACGAGTTCGGACACCAGCAAGCCGGCGTCGTAGATCGCGGTGTTGCCGCCGAGCGCGCGGAAATAGGTCATGGCGTGGATGGCGTCGCCAAGCAGCGTCACCCGTTTCGTCGGCCATGGCTCGACAGGCTCGGAGCTGTGGACATGTAGCAGCGCCACTGTCGACGGATCGGTGTAGCGAATGAGGTTGAGGATCTCCGGATGCCAGTGGCCGATCTTCGACATCAGCAGGTCGAGCAGGTCGGCACCGGAGAGCTTTGCCAGCATGTCATCCGTGGCCAGCTCGTCCTTCTCGTATGCGGTGTTCCACCAGACATAGCTGGTGGTGTTGTTGAAATGGAAACCGGCAATGTCCTTGTGGGTGTCGTCGTCCAGCCCGATCAGTCCATGCTTGCGAAATGCCTCGACATTGACGCGGTGGCTGGTGACCATCAGCCCATGACCTTCTGACGGCCTGATGCTGGCATTGTAGTCGAGCAGCAGCGGCGAGATCTGGTGAAGGGCTGCCGCATGCAGCGTCATCTTGCCGGCCAGGCGCCTGACACCGGTGTCGAAGCTCCCCGCATGCGGCACCAACTGCTGGCGAACGCGCGAGCGGGCGCCGTCGGCACCGACCAGCACATCGGCATGGATCGTCGAGCCGTCTTCGAAATGCACCGTTACCGAACCGTCCGGCTGCTCCTCGTAGCGTGAAAAGACCTTGCCGTAGCGCACGATGCGGTCGAGGCCGGAGAGCAGCACCTGGCGCAGCGTGATGCGGCTCACCGACTTTTCGATATGCGTGTCGTCAACCTCGCCCTGCGCATTGCCGCCGCCCCATGCATCTTCGCCCAGGGTCTCGAAATTCTCGTCGAGCAGGATGTTGCGATCCGGCGCCTGGCCGAGCGTGGCGACAAAAGCCTCATAGAGTTCCGGCGGCAGATTGGCGATCAGCGAGTCGATGCCGCGCTGACGGATGCGCAGGCGGAAACCCTGGACATAATCGGTGCGGGCGCGATCCTTCTCGAAGACCGCGACACTGATGCCGTTCTTCTTCAGGCCCTGCGCCAGTGTCAGACCACCGGGGCCTCCCCCGATGATGGCGACGTCGACATGTTCGGATGCCATGGCGTCGCTCATCCGACCGCCGCGAACCTGGGTCTGACGGCGGTAACAGCCGGCGGCTCGGCCACTTGGCCGGCAGCGTGGCGGCTGAGCGCCGCCTTGGCGGCGATCGCGCGGATCATGTGGTTCTGCGGCGCGTGCGAGCGCGCGGTCAGCGTATCGCGGTGGTGACGCTCGAGCTGGAAGTCTCTGTTAAGGCCGGGATTGCCAGCAAGCTCCAGCGCCAGCGAGGTGACGGCGACGGCATTGTCGACGACGACATGCCTGACCGTCATGCCGTCGGTGCCGACCGGCCGGCCGGCATCGACGTCGTCGGCGAGCGAACGCAGCAGCCGCGTGCTGGTTGCAAGCCGGACCTCGATATCGCCCAGCCCCGCCTGGATGTGCGGCACGGTCGACAGCGGCGCGCCGAGGCTCGCCGGCGCATGCGTGGTGACGAAGGAGACCAGTCGGTCGCGGGCAGCGCGAGCCGCACCATGATAGACGGCGCCGATCAGTGAAAAGAAGAACGCTGTCGACCCTTCTTCGCGCCTCAGCGGTTCGGACGCCGGCTGTGCCTCGGTAATGTCTTCGGCAGGAATAGCAACATTATCCAGAATGATATCGTCGCTGGCGGTGGCCCGCATGCCGGCGGCGTTCCATGTTTTTTCGACACGCAATCCCGGTGCGTCGGTAGGCACCAGGAACGAAGCGAGGCGCGGCTGCGGCTCGTCGGTCAGCGCCAGCAAATTCACCCATTTCAGAATAGGAATGCCGGTGACGTAGTTCTTGTGGCCGGATATCCGCCAGACATTGCCGTCGCGCCGGGCAATGGTTTCCGGCGGCTTGCCATGGGCGGGTGAGCCGATACCCGGCTCGGCCTGCGCGGCATTGATCAGGGCGGGGCCGAGACGGCCGGCTTCGACAATGCGCTGAACCAGATGGCGCGGCCATTTCCCGGATTTCCGCAGCGCATACTGGCTGTTGTAATGCATGGCCAGCACCAGCGCCGTCGATGGTTCGCCGCGGCCGATCTCGGCGATCACCGCCTGGGCTTCGGTCAGTCCGCCGCCGAGGCCGCCATGCTCGCGCGCCGTAACGAGACCAAGCAGCCCGGCCTGGTGAAGTCGGTCGAAATTGGCGAAGGGAAATTCCCCGGTCGCATCGTGATGCGCGGCGGTCGGTGCGAAGTCGTCTGCAAGGCTTGCTACCGTGTCGAGGAGTTGCGGAAACTCGTGAAGCGTCGAGGTCATATGCTGGCTTCCTCTCAAGCGGCGGCGCGAATGTTCACCAGATCGAGCGGCCGGCGATCGACCCAGGCCTCGACGTCGAAATCACTGGCGAGAAAACCCCAGTCGCGCAGGAAATCCTTGTAGTGGGAAACCGCCGCGACGAGTTCGGGCTGCAGTCCGAGGCCGAGATGTTTGTGGACATCCGGACCGTTGGCGGCCAGCACCTGTTCTTCGGTGGCGCCGGATTCGCGGGCGACAAAGCGGCGCGTCTCTTCCGGATGCGCTTCGGCCCAGGCGCTGGCGCGCAGGATCGCTTCGATCAGGCGCGCGACCAGGTCGGGGCGCTCTTCGGCCAGCAAATCATCGACGGTCAAAACGCGCGGCGAACCGGAATTGATGCGGATGTTCGGGTCGGGGTGAAAGCCGAATTCGGCGACCTGGATGGCGCCGATCAGATTGGCGACATTGATGCCGGCCGTGCCTTTGACATAGATGGCGTCGACCTCGCCACGGATCAGCGCGGCGGCCTCTTCGCCATAGGCCTGCTTGCGCTTGAGGCCGAATAGCGACGGGCCTTCCTGGCTGTCGAGCACGCTGTCGGCCATGCTGATGTCGACGATCTCGACATCAGCATGGGTGAGGCCTTCAAGCGATAGAGCCGAGACCAGCCCCTTGAGCGCCGTCGCCCGCATGAAGTCGACGATGCCCTCGGGACGCCGGGCGATGCCGAAGCGGCGGCCTTTCAGGTCGTTGGTCGTTTTGATGCCGGAGCCAGGCAAAGCGATGATCGCCTGGAATTCGTCGGTCCAGGTGATGCCGACGAGACGCGTCTTGCGCCCTTCGGAGCGCGCGCGGATCGGTGGCACGTTGCCGCCATGGCGGAACGACCAGTCGAGCGTGTGATTGAAATGGCTTTGGCGGATGTCGCGGTTGGACGAGTCGATGATCGACTTCAGTTCGATACCGTCCTTGCGGAAGGTCTCGTCCAAAAGCCCAAGCTGTGCGGCGAGCCCGACAGGCGTCGGCACCGGGCAGCGTGTGTACCAGATTTCGGAGATCGCAGTGGTGGTCATGGTTGCTCCTCAGGCGTTGCGCAGGCCGGCCTGCTTCATCAGCGGCAGGATGTTATCGCCGAAGAATTCGAGATCCGGCTTGAAGTCGAAGAAGGACAGCTGCAGGCCGTCTATGCCGGCGTCCTTGAGCTTGACGAACTGGTCGACGATCTGCTCGGGTGTGCCGATGAGGTAGATGTTGCCGCCGACCTTGGCGTAGGGATCGTCGCGACCTTCGCGACCTTTCCAGGCCTGGGCGTCGCTGTTGAAGGTCTGGAACCCTTTCGGCGTGCGGCTGTCGGCGTGGGCGACGATCTGGTCGGCGACCGCCCAGGCTTCCTTCTCCGTGGGACGGCTGATGACCAGCGGATTGAGCAGCGTGCGCACGGTGCGGCCGACACCGAGGGCGGCGTCCTTCACCTTCTTGGTATGCGCCGGCAACGCCTCCAGCGCGCTGGCAATGTCGGAGCCGGCCGGGCTGGTGACGAAGACGATGTCGGAATAGCGGCCGGCAAAGGAAATGCCGGCGTCCGAGCCCGTGGCATTGACCAGGATCGGCCGGCCGTAATTCGGCTTCGGCGTGACGAAGCCGCCATTGAGCTTCCAGCTCGATTCTCCGGAGAATGAGAAATTCTCGTCGTCCTGCCACAGCCGTTGCAGCACTTCGACGAACTCGGCCGCGAGTTCGTAGCGGCGGTCGTGCTCGATGCGGTTCCAGCCGAACATTTCGTGTTCGACGGCGCGATGCCCGGTGACCACGTTGATGCCCCAGCGGCCGCCGGAGATATGGTCGAGCGTGGCGCCGAATTTTGCCAGATGCAGCGGATGCCACGGGCCGTAGAGAACGTGCATGGTCGAGATCAGCATGATCTTCTTGGTGATCGCGGCCATGGCAGCGATGGAGACAAAACTGTCCAGTGCCTGGCCGTTGAAGACACCGCCATAACCGCCCTTGGGCAGCCACTGGCTGAGCGCAAAGACAAGGTCGAAGCCAAGCTCTTCGGCCTTGAGCGTCAGGTCGCGGTTGTAGTCGAAGCGCCAGTCGGTCGAGCGGGGCAGGGTCGAGTTGGTCCAGCCGCCGGCCTGGATCGGCAGGAACAGCCCGAGCAGCACCGGCTGCAGAAGCGCTTTCGACAGCGGGCTGTCCGGATAGTCGGTCGGCGCCTTGAAGAAGGGCGTGCCGACGATGGAACCAGGCTTGTGGGCGAGCGTCATGGGGGATCTCTCGGGGAAGGAGAAAGAGAAGCCATGCGCGAAAGACCGCGCATGGCGCGGCGGATCAGGCGACGATATGGGCTGAAGCGAGGCTGCCGGCATTGCCCTCGGCGCCCACCGTGTGATCGGCGATGCGCCTGTTGTAGAGGGTGATTTCCGGCTGGCTGACGATGCCGATGTCGGGCAGGTCCTCGACAAGGATCTGCTGGATCGCGGCCCATTGCTCGAAGCGCTTTTCGCGATCGACCTCGACGGCAGCCGCTTCAAGCAGCTCATCGACCTTGGGATTGCTGTATTTCGACCCGTTGGAGAACGGCACGCCCGGCTTGAAATTCTTCGACCAGTAGAGCCGTTGCACGCCGACCGTCGGATCGAACAGATTGCTCATGCCGTTGAAGGTGAAGTCGAAATCGCGGTCGGTGTAGATGCGCTTGGTGTAGGTGGCGAAATCCTGGCTGCGCACGGTGACCTCGATCCCGACCGCGGCCAGTGCCTGCTTGATGTAGTCGGCGCCGCGCTTGTAGGTCTCGCCGCTCGGCACATAGTCGTGGACAAGCTTGAGGCGGGTGCCGTCGGCACCGCGTTGCAAGCCTGCTTCGTCGAGCAGTTTCTCGGCGGCGGCGATGTCGACCGGATAGGTCTTCAGGTCGGCGACGAACCATTTTTTCAGATTGGGGTTGATCGGACCGGGAATGGTCTCGCCATAGCCATAGTTGATCGTATCGCGGATGACGTTGCGGTCGATGACATGGGCGAAGGCGCGGCGGACCCGAACATCCTGGAAATAGGGTTTTTCCAGGTTGAACTCGACCCGGCTGACACCGTTGGAATACTGATAGCCCTGCTTCTCGAAGCCGATATGCGGCAGCGTTTCGAAGCGCTGCAAATCGCTGTAGGGGATCGGCGTTGCCGGCGCCAGATCGATCTCGCCGGTCTCCAGCGCCAGCGCGCGCGCCGAAGCGTCGGGAATGAAACGCACGATCAGCCGGTCGAGATAGGGGCGCGGCGCGTCCCAATAGTCGGGATTGCGTTCATAGACGATGTGGCTGCCGCGGACCCATTCCTTGAAGACGAACGGGCCGGTGCCGACCGGTGCGACGTTGACCGGATTTTCGGCTGCCTTGGTGCCGTCATAGAGGTGCTTAGGCACGATCGGCGTTTCGGCCGCGGCCAGCGCCGTGATCAGGTAAGGCGCCGGCTTCGACAGAACCAGCGTCACGGTCAGCGGATCCGGAGTCTGGATGTCGACAAGATTGAGGAAGGTGTTGCGACCACGCGGATGAACATCCTTGATCGTGGCGACCGAGTAGGCGACGTCGGCGGCGGTGAATGGCTGGCCGTCATGCCACTTCACGCCTTCGCGCAGCTTGAATGTGTATTGCAGGCCATCGTCGCTGACCGACCACTGCCTGGCCAGCGATGGGCGCGGCGTGAGATCGAAATCGTAGGTCAGCAGGCCCTCGGTGGTCTTTGCCGAGACGTAGACGGAATTGAACGCCGTGTGGGCGATCGTCGTCAGCACCGGCGGCTCGGCCGAGAGCAGCAGCGTCGCCGTTCCACCTTGTTTCGGCTCTGCAGCGTAGGCCCGGCGCGATGCCGGCAGCAGCGTCACTCCGAGCGCTGCTGCCGAGATGCCGAGGAACCTGCGGCGGTTCGCAACGAGGAAATGAGACATGGCGCCGTGGTCCTTTTTTGCTGCAGGCATCGATCGGCCGGTCGTCGGCCACTGGGTAAAAAATCCGTCGTTCCAAGAGCCGGCCCGTTTGTGAAAAGATTTGGCCGCTCCGCTCCCACACTTAAGATTTCATACTTCAAACGGCTATTTTTGTAGCATGAAATAAAATTCTATTCTGCAATATCGCCATTTGCAGAACAAAATTTCTTAAATCAGGTTTGACAATGTCTATAAATCTTGTCAACTAAAAAGCACGGAACTTTCCGGGAAACAGCAAACCCGCATCGTCAGCCACAGCCGGGATAGCGAAGAAATGTCGACCCTGACGCGCATTGGCAGAACGTTTCGACGCACCGCGATCCAGGCGGTGCCGACCGTTCTGGGCATCGTGATCCTGAATTTCTTTCTGCTGCAGCTTGCGCCCGGCGATGCCGCCGATGTGATGGCGGGCGAGGCCGGTTCGGCCACGGTGGAGACCATGGCGGCGCTGCGTGAGCGCTTCGGGCTCGACAATCCGCTGCTCGTCCAGCTGTTCAACTATCTCTATAATCTGGCGCATTTCAGCCTCGGCTTTTCGCCGCGCTACGGCATGCCGGTCGCCGACCTGATCGGCCAGCGGCTGCCGGGAACGCTGTTGCTGATGGCGGTGGCGCTGACCATCGCCATCGCACTCGGTCTCGTCCTCGGATCGTTGATGGCGGTGTTTTCCGGCCGCCTGCCGGATCGTCTGCTTTCGGTCGTTTCGCTGCTGTTCTATTCGATCCCGGGCTTCTGGATCGGGTTGATGCTGATCGTACTGTTCTCGGTCAAGCTCGGCTGGCTGCCGAGCGGCGGTTCGGGAACCATCGGCAGCAATCTGACCGGCCTTGCCGGCATTTGGGACAAGGCGCGCTACATGATCTTGCCGGCGCTGTCGCTGGCGCTGTTCTACGTGGCGATCTATGCGCGGCTGACCCGAGCGGCGATGCTGGAAGTCCAGTCGCAGGACTATGTGCGCACCGCCGCCGCCAAGGGCCTGTCGCCGACCGTCATCACCATCCGGCACGTCCTGCGCAACGCGCTGATCCCCATCACCACAATGGCCGGCATGCACGTTGGCGGCATGCTCGGCGGCGCCGTTGTCGTCGAGACCGTCTATTCCTGGCCCGGCCTCGGGCGTCTCGCTTTCGAGGCGGTCATGGGCCGCGATTTCACGGTCCTGCTCGGCATCCTGCTGTTGTCGTCGCTGCTGGTCATCGTCGCCAATGCGACGGTCGATCTGCTGCACGCCTGGCTCGATCCCCGCATCGGAGTACGCTGATGGCTTCCACCGATTTCGCTGCGGGCGACGCCCGCTCCCGCCGCGCCTATGCCGAGGCTCGCGAGCCTGCGGTGCCGGCTGAACCCGAGGCCAAGAGCTGGAGCAATCTTCATGCGCCCGACGCGCGCTCCGCCTCTGCGGCGTCGGTACCGATTGCGGCCGGCGGCCGGGCGCTGAAGATTTTCCTGCGCAATCCCAACGCCATGTTCGGCGTGGTATTCCTGTCGCTGGTCGTGCTGGCCGCACTGCTGGCGCCCGTCCTCTATCCGGCCGATCCGCTGTCGATGGTGGCGCGACCTTTCCTGTGGCCGGGGCAGAATCCAGCCTTCCCGCTGGGCACGGATTCCATGGGCCGTGACGTGCTCTCCGGCATTCTGCATGGCGCGCGGATTTCGCTGTTCGTTGGCCTGGTGGCGACCGCGCTTGGCCTGAGCTTCGGCATTCTTGTCGGTGCCACCGCCGGCTATTTCAGCGGCTGGATCGACGACCTGCTGGTGCGCCTGATCGAGATCTTTCAGACCATACCGAGCTTCGTGCTTCTGGTCGTCATGGTGGCGATCGCGCAGCCGACCGCGCCTGTGGTGACGGTTGCTATCGCCGTCATCACCTGGCCGACGGTGGCGCGGCTGACGCGTGCCGAATTCCGGGCCATCCGCGAAAAGGATTTCGTCATGGCCGCCCGCAGCCTCGGCTACGGCCATGCCCGCATCATCTTTCGGGAGATATTGCCCAACGCGCTGCCGCCTTTGATCGTGACCTCGTCGGTGATGGTGGCAACCGCAATCCTGATGGAATCGGCGCTGTCCTTCATGGGTCTCGGCGATCCCAATGTCGTCAGTTGGGGCTCGATGATCGGAGCGGGCAGGGAGTTGATCCGCACCGCCTGGTATCTGACAGCACTGCCGGGACTGGCGATCGTCTTCACCGTGCTGGCGCTGAACCTGATCGGCGACGGCCTCAACGACGCGCTCAATCCGCGCTTCTCGCAGGAGCGCTAGCGATGGCCGCTCCCTTGCTCAGGGTCGACAATCTGACGGTGCGCTTCCCGACCGCCGAGCCCGTCAGCCGGCTGAGCTTCGAGGTCGGCGAAGGCGAGACGCTGGCGATCGTCGGCGAATCGGGCTCCGGCAAATCGCTGACAGCACTTGCCCTGATGCAGCTTCTGCCGCGCTCGGCGAAGATCCCCAATGGCAGGATCGAGTTCGCCGGCAGGGATCTGCTCGGTCTCGACCAGAAGGCGATGCGGAACCTGCGCGGGCGTGAGATCGCCATGATCTTCCAGGAGCCGATGACGTCGCTCAACCCGGTGCTGACCATCGGCCGGCAGATCACCGAGGTACTGACGCTGCACGAAGGCATACGCGGCAAGGCAGCGCGGAACCGTGCCATCGAGCTTCTCAATCTGGTGCGCATTCCCGATCCGCAGCGGCGCATCGACGACTATCCCCACCAGCTTTCCGGTGGCATGCGCCAGCGCGTCATGATTGCCATTGCCGTTGCCTGCCGTCCGCGCCTGCTGATTGCCGACGAACCGACGACGGCGCTGGATGTGACCATCCAGGCGCAGGTGCTCGACCTCCTCGATACTCTGCGCCGCGAACTGTCGATGGCTGTCGTGCTCATCACCCACGATCTCGGCGTCGTCGCGCAGTGGGCCGACAAGGTCGTCGTCATGTATGCCGGCCGCAAGGTCGAACAGGCACTGCCGGGCGCGCTGTTCAGAACACCACTTCATCCCTACACGCGCGGCCTGCTGGCCGCTTCGCCAAGGCTGAAGACCAATCTGCACTACCGCGACGCCAGGCTGACGGAGATTCCCGGCAGCATCGTCTCGGCCGCGGGCGAGAAGGGCTGCCCGTTCCGGCCGCGCTGCGCGGTGGCGCGCGACAGCTGTGCCCATTTCGTGCCCGCTCTCGTCGAGGTGAGCGAGGATCGCCTTGTTGCCTGCCCCTACAGCTTCATTCCGGAGGTTGCGCATGGCGTTGCTGTCGGTCTCTGACCTCTCCACGCATTTCCACGCCCAGGGCGGTGCGCTGCGCGCTGTCGACGGCGTTTCCCTTGAGGTCGGGCGTGGCGAAACGGTCGGCCTCGTTGGCGAAAGCGGTTGCGGAAAGTCGACACTCGGCAAGACGATTATGCGGTTGGTCGATCCAACCAGTGGCAAGATAGAGTTCAACGGCACTGACATCACCGCTCTCGATGCCCGCCGGCTGAAGGCGGCGCGCCGCAACATCCAGATGATTTTTCAGGACCCGTTCGCGTCGCTCAACCCGCGCCATACGATCGGCGATATCCTGACTGCGCCGCTGAAAGTCCATGGCATCGGCCGCAAGGCCGAGCGGCGCAAAATTGTCGAGGACATCGTCCAGCGTGTCGGGCTGCCTGCCGATGCTCTTGGCCGCTACCCGCATGAGTTTTCCGGCGGTCAGCGCCAGCGCATCGGCATTGCCCGAGCGCTGATCCTCAACCCGGAACTGGTCGTCTGCGACGAGCCGGTGTCGGCGCTCGACCTCTCGATCCAGGCGCAGATACTCAACCTGCTGGTCGACATGAAACGGCAGCTCGGCCTGTCCTACCTGTTCATCTCGCATGACCTTTCGGTGGTCCGCTATTTCGCCGACCGGGTGCTGGTCATGTATCTCGGCCGCATCGTCGAAAGCGCCGACAATGCGACGCTGTGGACCTCGCCGAAGCATCCCTACACGCGCGCGCTGATGGACGCCGTGCCGGACCCGGCGCGTCGCCGCCAGGCCGCACCGATCCATGGCGACCTGCCGAGCCCGCAGAACATCCCCAGTGGCTGCCGCTTTCACACGCGCTGCCCGCTGGCGACGGATCTGTGCCGTTCACAGGAGCCGGCATTCCGGGCGGTCGCGCTGGGACACCACGTCGCCTGCCACTACGCCGAACCAACCCTCAACTGAAAGTTCAACGGAGCAGAAAAATGTCCGATTACCGCTATCTCGGCCGCAGCGCCCTGAAGGTTTCGCCGCTCAGCCTCGGCACCATGATGTTCGGCGGACCGACCGAGGAAACGGTCGCGCACCGCATCATCGACAAGGCGCGCGAGCAAGGCATCAATTTCATCGACACCGCCGACGTCTACCACAATGGCAAGTCCGAGGAAGTCGTCGGTCGCGGCATCAAGGCGACGCGCGATCATTGGGTCGTGGCGACCAAATTCGTCAACTCGCATGACAAGGGTCCCAATCTCGGCGGCCATTCACGCAAATGGGTGATCCAGACCGTCGAGAACAGCCTGCGGCGCCTTGGAACGGACTATATCGACTTGTTCTACTTCCACCGCGCCGTCTTCGACGCGCCGCTGGAGGAGCCGGTGCGGGCCATCGCCGACCTGATCCGCCAGGGCAAGCTGCGCTATTTCGGCGTGTCGAACTTCCGTGGCTGGCGCATCGCCGAAGTCGCGCATCTCGCCGATGAACTCGGCATCGACCGGCCGGTGGCCAGCCAGCCGCTCTACAACATCGTCAACCGCACCGCCGAGGCCGAGCAACTGCCGGCGGCCGCCTATTACGGTCTTGGCGTCGTCTCCTACAGTCCGCTGGCGCGCGGCGTGCTGACCGGCAAATACGAGCCCAACCAGGCGCCGGCCGCCGACACGCGGGCCGGGCGTGGCGACAAGCGCATCGCCGAGACCGAGTGGCGTCCGGAATCGATCGAGATCGCCAGGCAGATCGCGGCGCACGCAAAGTCGCGCGGCGTCTCGGCCGCCGATTTCGCGTTGGCCTGGGTGCTCAACAACCGGCTGGTCACAGCGGCGATCGCCGGCCCGCGCACCGAGGAGCAATGGGACAGTTATGCCAAGGCGCTGGACTTCCGGTTGACCGCCGAGGACGAAGCCTTTGTCGACAGCCTCGTCACCGCCGGCCATGCCTCGACGCATGGGTTCAACGATCCGAGCCATCCGGTCGAGGGCCGCGTGCCGCGTTCGGAGCCGGCAGCACCCATCCCGCTGACGCGGCCTCTGCGCGCTGCCTGACGGTCAGCCGTGGAAATGGCGGGGCCGGTGGCCCCGCTCGAGTCCCAATTGCTTCCGACAGATGAGAGAGCCCATGAATTTCCATGTCGAACGGCTGCGCCAGAACATCGTCGTGTTGTCAGGCAACACCCACAGGCCGTCGAAATCACGGACGCTGGCGCATCATCTGGGTGAGGCACTGCGCGAAAAACTGTCGGTCACAGTGAATTTTCTCGATCTCGTCGATGCCGGCCGCGGTCTGGGTGCGGCATTCACGCGGCAGGAATTGACACCGGAGGCGCTGGATGTGGTGGAGGCCATCGAGCAGGCCGACGCGCTGATCGTCACCACGCCGGTCTATAATGGTTCCTATGCTGGTCTGTTCAAGCATCTGTTCGACCTCATCGATCCGCTCGCACTCGTCGATCGCCCAGTCTTGATCGGCGCGACTGGCGGCGGCCAGCGCCACGCGCTGGTGGTCGAACACCAGCTTCGCCCGCTGTTCGGCTTCTATTCGGCGCTGACGGTGCCGAGCGCCGTCTATGGCAGCGACAGCGATTTTGCCGACGGCAAGCTTTCGGATCCAACGGTCCTGGCGCGGGCCGCACAGGCCGTGGACCAGTTCGCGACCCTGCTTTCAGCGCGGCAGCCGAAGAGCCAACCGGTCAGGCTGGCCTCGGGCTGAGGCATAGCACTGCTCAGGCCAGCGGAGAGCAAATTCAGTTCGCCGATAGCCGCAGGCAACGCCTGTGAAGATCGATGGTCGGGCC
The DNA here is from genome assembly GCF_041355295.1 of Mesorhizobium sp. RCC_202. Lineage (NCBI taxonomy): Bacteria > Pseudomonadati > Pseudomonadota > Alphaproteobacteria > Hyphomicrobiales > Phyllobacteriaceae > Mesorhizobium > Mesorhizobium sp. RCC_202. The sequence goes on along the minus strand of NZ_JBFUPO010000005.1, from coordinate 77,253 downwards.
GGTGGGATGACGGAAGATTTCGTGTGCACCACGTGTGCAGTGAGCGGCGTGATATGCTAAATGGCCTTCAGTTTGCGTCGGCACAATCGTAAATTCGGTTACGTTTGGCTACGCGCTTCTTTCCAAATTGCTTAGTCGTTCCAACGGGGTTATGGGGCAGATACATCAATATAATCAGCTAGTTACGAGATGTTGTGTGCAAAAAACGCACACGAAAGTTCTGCTTCTCTTCTTTTTTCGTTCCCACGACAGAGTAGCCGACAGCCCTTTACGGATGCTCGTCTGCCGGCGATGTTGACCGTTCCAATGCGGATGTTCGAGGATATATCCGTTAACCTCATTGTTCCCCGGGCGATCCTTGCCTGGTTCCTTGACGCTTTTCGAGCTTTCTGCCTTGCGCCTCAGCCCGGATTGCGCGCGCTTATGGGACAACTTGGGACATCAAACTCGTGACGAGGCCCGACGGAGATGCAGGCCGCTTGTGCCGTGTCGCTCCATGGCGAGATGGACAGCCGGAAATAGCCGACCTCGCTGGAAGCCGGATTGTTCGGCAGGCTTCACATCGGATGTCTCGCAAGCCGTCCAATCTGAACTTTGACAAAATCTCATATCCTTTGCGGCCGGACGTCGATTATCGGGCCCATCCCGATCGCTATCGCGTCGGTCGCGGCGGACAGGGTGTTCTTATCTGCCGGCCTTACCAAGGACGAGGTGGTTGGCCTGTGGTGCTTCAGGACGGCTGATGAGGCGGAGTCATGTAGCAAAACGATAACGGCCAAATTTCAGCCCTGAGTCGACGCGGGCGAATTCGTCGGCGCCGATATGGCTCGCAAGTTTCTGCAGATGGGCTTCACCCGTGCGCGGTGTTAGGCGAGCTACAAAGGCGGGCGCAAATATGCTGGAGCGGAACATCACGAGCTCGATCGCGGCCGGAGATCCTGAGAAGGCGAAAAGCGCTGCGATCTTCTACAAGCGCTGGATGGCTGCCGAAGCAGACGAAGGATATGCGGCTGCCAAGGCTGACTGGAAGAAAAAATATGGCTGACCGGGCGTCTCGGGGACGCCATATGGGCATATCCAAGAAATCTGAAAACCGGAGATCAGTTGCGCCAGCCTATGCAGCTTCCTCAGCAAGCGTTGCAGGACCGGTATCGCGTTTCCCATTGATGAGGTTGAGAAGATGAGCCGCGGCGCGTGCGTCGCAGAGTGCCCTGTGATGGCCTTTGAGATCGATGTCGTGCACGTCGCAGAGATTGGCAAGACTGTAGGATTTATGACCTGGGAATTGCCTGCGCATGGTCGCGCACGTGCATAGTTTAGGAAACCGGAAGCGACGCTCGAGCCGTTCATATTCGCTCGAGAGAAAGCCGTAGTCGAAATTGACATTGTGGGCGACGAAGATGCCGTCGCCCATGAATTGCATGAAGCTGTCGGCGATCTCCGCGAAGAGCGGAGCGTCTCTTACCATGGCGTTTGTGATGCCGGTGAGCCGTGTGATGGCCGCCGGGATCGACCGCTGCGGGTTGATCAGCGAAGTCCATTCATCGACAACTTCATGATTGCGGATTTTTACGGCACCGATCTCGGTAACACGGTCGCCATTCGACCAGCTACCGGTCGTTTCGATGTCGACAACGACATACTCTTGATCGGGATCGAAGCGAAAATCGACCCGCACGATTCCCGCCGTGATGCCGGCGCTGGACAGCTGACGCAGGCGTGTGAGCTGATTGCGGCGTACAGCGTCCCCTTCCGCCTTCACTTCAAGAAAAGCGACCTCGCCCTTGAACTCGGTCATCAAGTCCGGGAAGCCGTCGCGCATAGCGCGAAAATCTTCGCTCATAAGCCGAAGGATGGTGCTTACCCCTCCGGGATGAGCGGCAAGTAAGAGCCGTATCGCATCCATGTCGATATGATCCCAGGCAAAGAGCCCGTTCGGCGTCCCCCACTTTCCTGCGATGGTGCGTAAAATAAGGGCGAGCGCGGACTGCGACGACACGCCAGACAGTTTCGAGCCAATCTCGCGCGCGAATAGACGCGCGAAGCTCTTGTCTTTAAGGCAATGCGGCACCCAGTCGAAGCTCGAATGGAGCTGGCCGGATTCGAACAGCTCTTCCCAGAACAGCAAACCGAACAGGCAGTGCCAGAGCCTATTCTCTGCATAGAAGACTGTGCGGCTCTGCCGTCGCATGACGCCCGCTACGCCCGCCTCCGGATTTCCGCGCCAGCTGTCGTCGACTGTGACAGTGTGACCGGCCCGCAGCAGTTCGGTGCAAAGCCCTGTTCTTCGACCGTTGAACTTGCGGGCATAAAAATCATTTGCGAAAACGAATTCATCATCGCTCGCCGGATCGTCAATCATCCTGCGCAGAAGCTCTTCGGACCCTTTCTTGTCTCCCGTTGAGTAGAGCAAACGCGTCAGGCGCTCATTGCAGTCAAACGATGAGCCGGCACGATAGAGCTGTATCGCAATTTGCTTCTCGCCGCCTTTTTCAAAAAACTGTCCCGCCCTGTGCGCCGCGCTGCTTTTCAATTCCTCGGCGTAGTCGGTTGTGCATTCGGGACCGTCAAGAATTTCAGAAATAGAGGCGCGAAAGGTGACCTCGGATTTGATCGCGAGTCGATCAAGCAGCCGGCTGTAGTGGAAGCTTGCATGGGCCTCTTCAGCGTCAGTGAAGCGCGCACTCAGGTTTGCATTTTTGTTGGTGCGCAGGATGCCCAGGTCGCGCAGCGCAAAGTTCTTCAAATCTCGCTCGGTCTTCCCGAAATACAGGTACAGCAGGAATTCGACCGGGGCCGTGTCGCCGAGCGCGATGAAATCATCACCGCCGCAATGGTGATAGGCTGTCTCAAATGAGACGTTCGCCAGATAATACTCGACCACCTTTCCCTTGGCCCAAGACGTTCGCAGATCGGTGAGGCCGGCGTCCTTCCCACCCTTCATGAGCGCTTCTTTCCCATGGCAGATGATGAAGGATGCATAGTCGCTGTCCGCGAGTGACCGCACATATCCAAGAGCCCGGAGCTCTGCGATGGCGCGCCCAGCGTTCGATATCTCGGCGTAGCGAAAAGCCGACTGTCTAAAGATGTTACCGCGCCGATTTATCATGCGGATCAGAAGGCACTGCGCATCTTTCGAAACAGTCGCAAAAGTCGTGATAAACGCGCGGTGTCGATCCGTCAGCACCGAACCATAGGTATCGTTGACGATATCGAGCATTTCGGTGAAATGATCATGATAATAATAGACCGGCAACACAGGCAGCTTCATTCTCACCGCCCTTTCAGGTTCATATCCGCAACGCAGTTCGACGCATGCCACGCCCTAGAAGGCTGGAGCGATTGCTCTTCACGGGAGTCGCTATTTCGATTCGAAAAAATTCGCACGTTCTACATTTGTTCCAATCATGGAAGGATGTCAACGTGCACCTCCCAATCCTATTTTTCCTCATGGGTCTCAAACCGATCGTCTCCTTCGGCTTCGGTCTTATGCAAATAGTCCTATGATAGGAATTTCGAGGGGCCGCGTAGCAAAGACGCATCGCTGCAATCTTCAACCGGTCATCGCAACACGCTTTAAGGCTTGTTGAGATTCAGCGTGAGTTTATGACGGCGGCGGCGAGATAAATGAAGGCTGCAAAGCTGACACCGCGCGATATCGCTGGCAATCTCATATGCTGGCGAGCGACAACTCACCAAATGGAGGACGGATGCCCAAGGTCAAAGGTGATAGCCCTCTGGACAAGGAGCGCGCCAAAACAGAGAGGCTCTTCAAAAAGGTTGGATACACAGCGTTGAAGGAGGCCGGCGTGGTATCGAGGCGACCCGACCTCCCAAATCTAAAGATTGAGAAGCGAGGGAAGTAGCGCGGACGCCCGCGTACTGACCTGACCGATAGCACGCCCCAAAATGTAGACGTCTGCTTGGCCTTCTCAAGCCGGGAGGGGCGCGTTAGTTCCCGGATCGGCGTCCGGCTGCCAAGGCGGCAATGCACCCGCCGGCACATCCACCTGCCGCAGGCGTAAAAAAGAACCCGAAAGAAAATACAGAGATGCCAGGGCAGCAGTGACCGGCGTTGACGGTTCCCACGCCTGCTTGGTTTTTGCAGGCCGCCTCGGAGCGTGGGATACGAACTTGCTGACGGTAGGAACCCCTGACTGATTAAGACATTATCTCTCGGAGCGTCTGGCCCTTTCGAGCGCAGAAAGACTACCGCACCATGAGTTCTGGCGAACGAGACGATGATTCCATCGTGGAACTCATTCCCGCATTGCGGGCTTTCGCACGGACCTTCTACCAGGCTTCAAACGATGCCGACGACCTCGTCCAAGAGACACTGCTCAAAGCGCTAAAAGCCTTCGAGAGCTTCGAGCCGGGTACCCGACTGAAGTCGTGGATGTTCACGACCATGCGAAACACGTTTTACACGAAGATCAAGGTGTACACCCGAGAAGCACCCGCAGCTGCGGATTGTGTGGCTGGAACACTTTCCGTTCAGGCGACACAGGAATGGTCGGCGCGCGCACGAGAAGTCGCGAACGCGCTCAATAAACTGCCTCCGCATCAGCGCGAGGTCCTCACATTGATTGGCATGCTCGGCATTTCCTATGAGGAGACGGCCGAAATTTGCGGCTGCGCTGTCGGAACGGTGAAAAGTCGTCTTAACCGTGCGCGTATCCAGATTCTTGAAGATCTCGGGGAAGCCTCGCCGCAGACGATGGTTGAACCGGCTGAACTACCTGTTGAGGCTAGCCAAGATTTTTAGCTGCAAGCGGGTCAGTTGGGATTTTTCAGCTGCTTTGACAGCAATAGTTGCTGCTGCAGCTCAAGGGCGAGTTCCAGCAGCCGTTCAGGTGTTTTCTCCTCTGCAATTTCGTCGAGCAGCGCTGCGAGTGCAGGGTCGCCCTCAACGGGATCTCGGAATGAAGCAGGTCCAGTGTGCGGAGGTTTGGCCACGACGATTTCTACCAAGGATGCGGCCGTATTTGCAAGACGAAGCGAAGCGCTCTTGGCGGCAGAACGTGGCAGGGGGCGGCCGGGCGGCAAACTGTCGGACAATCTTAATTCATAATGGCAGACCTGTCGTTGCGGAACACCTCCTCCATGAGTGTATTGAGCCATTCGCTCAAGGGGAGGTGATGCCGCGTCGACAACCGCTCCTCCAGCGCCGCCTTCAATGTCCGTTCGACGAGGCGATCGGCCGCTTGTGGGTCGCCTAACAACAGCCGCGCGGACAGCCTCAGTTTTGGAAGGGCGCGGAAAACGTTGTCGTCACCAAGCGCTGTTGATTGCGCTGCGAGGATGCCCGCAACCGTCCTGAAGCCGTCCGGCTTGGAGAGATTTTGGGTATATCGGAACCGCTCGGGTAGGGTGATCTGATCGTTTCCGGAGAAGAATACGAATGGTATGCCTCGGTTCGTCAGCTCATCGGCGAGGGGAAAAACAGTCTCACCGTTGAGATCGATGTCCAGGACCGCGCCATCCGCTGAATCGATATACCGTCGAGCCCGGCTGACCGAAGACACCGGCCCCAAGACTGTCGCCCCACAATCGCTGAAATAGGAGGCAAGTTCGTTTGCCAGCAAGAATTCGTCCTCGACGAGCAGAATTCGCCTACCCAATAGCATTTCAGCCTCCGCTCCTCAAACGGCGGTCTCGCCCATCGGTTCCGGACCTGGCTGACGGTGCGGGGTGGGAATTGCTCAAGGAACGGCTTAGAATTCGGATCGAAATCAGGGCTGCCGCGTTGGATTCATTCAGACTGGACGATTTATGCAAAAGCAGAAGAGGTTCCCCGTTGTCGGCATCGGCGCCTCTGCGGGCGGCATCGCCGCCATGGAGGGATTTTTTCGCGGGATGCCTTCTTCGGGCGGGATGGCGTTCGTGGTCGTCACGCATCTCAGCCCCGAACGGGAAAGCCTGCTGCACGAGGTGATTGCGCGGTACACCGACATTTCGGTTCGCGTCGCCGAAGACGGAATGGAAATCCAACCTGACACGGTCTACGTGATGCCGCACAACGCGATCCTGACGATCGAGAACTCCAGTCTCAAGCTGCGACAACCGAATTCCGTGTCCAGGGAGCGCAAGCCCATCGATATCTTTTTCAGCGCGCTCGCCGAGGATCAAGGCGAGTATTCGGTTGGCGTCGTCCTGTCGGGCGGCGATTCCGACGGCACATTGGGCGTTAAGGCAATCAAAGAGCACGGCGGCTTAACGCTCGCGCAACTTTCCGACGAGTCGGGTCCGATCAATCCCGACATGCCGCGCAGCGCGATCGGTTCCGGTCTGATCGATATAGCCATCTCGGCCGATGAGATGGGTGCCAAGCTTATTGAATTTGCCCGCAGCTTCGAACTGCTCGACGAGCTCGAAGCCGACGATGGCAAGGCCGGTGCTTTGAAGCTCCGCAAGGCGCAGGGGGAAATCTACGCGATCTTGCGCAGCCATTCGGGGCACGATTTCTCGGGCTACAAGGCCAAGACGTTCTTGCGTCGTGTCAGGCGACGCATGCAGATAACGCAGAACACCGCGATCGAGACCTATGTGGAGCTGCTTCGTTCGAGCGCGGAGGAAGTGCGCTCGCTGTTTCGCGACCTGTTGATCAATGTCACAAATTTCTTCCGCGACACGGACGCTTTCAAGACCCTGGAAGAGACCGTCATTCCCAAACTGTTCGAAGGCCGGGACGCCAACGATACGATCCGCGTCTGGGTGCCTGGCTGCGCAACCGGCGAAGAGGTCTTCTCGATCGGGATGCTGATGCGCGAGCACATGGATACGCTTTCGGCTGTGCCGCGGATTCAGATATTCGCGACGGACATCGATGACGCGGCGCTGGGCGTCGCTCGTTCGGCGCGCTATCCGGAGACATTGCTTACGGGCGTTTCGCCTGAACGACGCGAACGTTTCTTCAGCAATGACGGCACAAGTTTCGTCTTGAGCAAGAGCGTACGGGATCTCTGCATCTTCTCGGCACACAGCGTCATCCGCGATCCACCCTTCTCGCGGATGGACATGGTGTCGTGCCGGAATCTGCTGATCTATTTCGGTACCGATGTGCAAAAACAGGTTATTCCGACATTCCACTATTCGCTGAAGCCCGGCGGCTATCTGTTCCTTGGCACGTCCGAAAGCATCAGCCAGCATGGCGATCTGTTTGCACCGGTCGACAAGAAACAACGTATCTTCAAGGCACGGGAGCACACGGCACCGACGCGGCTGCCCATTTTGTTGAATGCTGCGCCTCCAAGCAACTTCCACAGCGCGGGTGACACGCGTGCCCGGCGCGGCTTGTCTTATTCCCTGCGGCAAACGGTTGAAGCGCAGGTTCTCGAACACTTCGCTCCCGCCCACGTTGTGGTCAATGGTGACGGAGATGTCGTCTATTACTCGATCAGAACCGGCAAATATCTTGAGCCGCCGCAGGGGGTGCCGAGCAGGCAATTGCTCACCATGGCACGCAGCGGCCTGCGTCTGGAATTACGTGGCGCTTTGCGCGAAGCCGTCGAAAGTCGTCGCACCGTTACACGCGAAGCGATAGCCATTGAAGAAGATGAGGATCGCGTCCAATTCGTAACATTGACGATAGAGCCCTTGGCCGATCGAGGCAGTGGCGAGCCGCTATTTCTTGTCCTGTTCGAGCCGGTAGGCCCGTCGCAGCCGCGGCTGGAGGCTCTGAAGCGTCGAGAGCCGGCCGCGTCCGGGATTGCAGATTTCGAGCGCGACCTCCGCGATACGCGCGAACGCCTGCAATCGACAATCGAGGAATATGAAACCGCAATGGAGGAGCTGAAATCTTCCAATGAGGAGCTGGTTTCGGTCAACGAAGAAGCTCAATCCTCCAACGAAGAACTTGAGGCTTCCAAGGAAGAAATGCAGTCCCTCAACGAGGAACTGAACACCATCAATGCCGAACTGGTTTCAAAGGTCGAGGATCTCGATCGTGCCAACAGCGATCTGAAGAATCTGTTCGAGAGCACACAGATCGCGACTGTTTTTCTCGATACCAAGCTGGTTATCCGAAGCTTCACGCCGGCGGCGTCCTCGTTCTTCAATCTGTTGCCGTCCGACATTGGAAGACCGCTGACAGATCTTGCCAGCCGGCTCGATTATCCGCATCTGCGCGACCATATCGCGCAGGTTTTCAAGGCCGGCGAAATGATCGAACACCAGCTGCCGCGAGATAGCGATGGCATCCACTACCTCGTGCGGTTGATCCCTTACCGCGACAGCGTGCGGAAAATCCAGGGTGTGGTGGTGACCTTTGTCGATGTGACGACCATAGCTGAAGCCGAAGCCCACCAGCGGGTATTGATCTCGGAACTCAATCATCGGGTCAAGAACATGTTGGCTGTTACGGTCAGCATTGCCGGTCAGACCCTGAAAAATGCGCCTTCTCCAGAGGCCTTCGCGGAGGCGCTCATCGGTCGCCTGCGCGCTATGGCGCGGGCTTACGGGGTGCTTTCGCGCGAAAGCTGGAAAGAGGCCTCGGTTGAGGAAATCGTCCGACAGGAAGTCGAGCCTTTCGGGCTGGAACGTATCAACACCACAGGTGAGGACATCCGGCTCAAACCGCAGCAGGGCCTGTCACTTGGCATGGTGATCCATGAACTTGCCACTAATGCTGCAAAATATGGCGCCTTGTCTATGCCAGGCGGAACGGTGTCCGTGACTTGGTCCGTGTCCGATCAAGGTTTTCACTTTGAATGGTCCGAGAGTGGCGGTCCCGCCGTGAGTCCCCCCGAGAAGACGGGATTTGGCCTTTCCCTGGTGAAGGGCGAAATTGAGTATCGGCTTGGCGGAAATTTTGAAACATCTTTCGGTTCCGATGGTTTGAGCTTGCGGATTGAGTTTCCTTTTGATCGTCGGGAGAGCGAAACGTGACTGAATGTCGTATCCTTATCGTCGAAGATGAATGGCTGGTCGCGGAGGAGCACCGCACAATTCTGGAAGAGGCCGGCTTCGCCATCGTCGGGCCAGCGCCGTCCGTTGCTCGCGCGAAAAAGCTGATCGAGAGTGAAGCCATATCTGCCGCGGTCCTGGACATTGGTCTCGGCAGTGAGACCAGCGCTGCCCTTATCCCCCTTCTAGCGGAACGCGGAATTCCGTTTGTCTTCGTCAGTGGATACACGGCGTCCGACGTTCCGGAAGATTTGCGTCATCACAAGATGCTGTCAAAACCCGTGTGGGCCGCAGCGCTGGTCGAGGCCGTGCGAAATATGCTCGGTGTTCAACCGACATCTTTGGCAGAACAGCAGGATAGTGGGGCGGTGCCAACCCAGCGAGAAGCTCGATAACCGAAGATCGGGGTCAGGCTCGCGTATGTCCGGTTTCCACGTCGGCGCATCCACTGGTGGCTCTTCGGTCGGCTCTGACGCGGCGCGACCATTTTGCCCGTTTCCAGCTATGCGACACGTTTCTAATCGAATCGTTCCTCCCGAGGGTTTGGCGCACGATGTCGGCCGCGACATGCGTAGGTGTTGCCAGTGATTTCTCCTCACCTCGGTGCATCTTTTGACAAACCATGGGCGTTAAGAGTTCGTTGTCGAGGTGAGTTCCATGAAGGCGTTGACCAAGGATGATTTGAAAACTGAGGCGCAACTCTCGCAAGACGCCGACCTGATCGTAAATCGAACAGCCCATTTTGTCGGAGAGTGGATTGAGGAGCATGTGATCGAAAAACCTGCTCTCAGAGGTGTCGATGCCGCGGAGGAACTCGCAAACCAGTGCATCGCGGCTGCGGTAGATGAAGGCATCGCCTGCGCGGACATTCAGGCCGAAGTCGGCGACCTGAAGGAGTCTATCGCCAAGACAATCGTCGAGGAAGGCGACCAGGGCGCTGTCGCCGCTGGCAAGGACGGCACCCGATGAACATCGTCCGCGCAACGTGCTCGGAGCCGGCGCTTCGCGTTGACAGCGATCGCCGCTCCAATTCCAGCAAAAACAGCTTGGTTGAGAGGAACAAGCCATCGATCCCGCCCACTGGATAGCATTCGTCGGTACGGTCATCCTGCTGCAGATGCCGCCCGGGCCAGATAGCATGCTCGTGATGGCGCGCGGCATTGGGCAAGGACGCAGGGTTGCGCTGTTCACGGTACTTGGGATGACGGCTGGCGCCGGCTTGGTTCAGCTTCCTCTCATAGCACTCGGTGTTTCGTCTCTCGTGCGAACCTCCCCACTGGCTCTTGGAGCACTCCAATGGCTTGGAGCGGCTTATCTGGTATGGCTCGGGCTGAGGCTGGTCTTCACGAAGCCGGAAGTACAGGCGCGGCCGGATACGTCGCCGATCAAGGCCCTAACAGCGGCACGGGAAGGCATGATTGCCAATTTGTTCAATCCGTGGCCCATCACGTTTATGGTTGCCTTTCTGCCGCAGTTCGTTGACCCGCATGGGAGCTCCGTGACGCTTCAACTGATGCTGCTGGGAGCAACTCAGAAAATGACGGGCGTGTTGGTGTTGGGAACCTATGCCTTGGCCTCGGGCAGCATAGGCGCCTGGATCCTGACGCGGCCTCGTGTGCGGCTTTGGCAGCAGCGGATCGCCGGCCTATTCATTATTGGCCTTGGGTTCCGAATGGCCTTTGGTGGTGGCGCAAGCCGTTGAGCGAAACGCCGCGGAGTTACGTTTTCACCGGTCGGGGCGTGAATAGTTCCAGCCACCGCGCAAGACAGTGCTGCAGCCGAGATATCCAAATCACCGATCTCTAGGATCTCCGAGGGAGGGGTCTCGCGTTCGGCTGTAGCCGTTTACGCGGGGCAGGCCGTCATCCATGATGATAAATGGCAGTCGCATCTCCCAATATGCTTGAGCTTGGGGACGGAATTTCTCGGGCGCGTCCATAAACCCGACCGAGATGTAGAGTTCATCCGGCAATCCTTCATCGGCATAGCCAATCGACGTGCCACATTTGGAGCAGAAGGTACGGACCACCCCTCTGGTTTTTGAGAACTTTTTTGGTGACGCGCCTGACCAGCGGGACTGATCCGGGCGATAGCCAATCCAGATAGTCAACGGACTGCCGATCGCCCTTCGGCAATCATCATCGTGGTCGAAACAAATCCAAAACGGATCGCCCCTGAATTCAGCTTCTACGGCTCCGCAAAAACAATGCCCTCGTTCGATCCGGGTCATTAAGCGCCTGCTTCGCTGTGTGACAATTCGTCGAACATTTCGTTACTCGTCCCCATCCTGGCCTAACGCCGCAATTGGCAACCAGTTCCGACCGCACTATGCGCCGCGGGAGACGGGCTGACGCGCTCGGCCATGTTTTGTTCGCGCCTTAAGCGTCGTTTTGTTCGTGTTTTCGCGCCTCTTTCCCGGACATCATAGGCGACGACTTTCTGATGGATGGGGCAGATATCTAAATAGAATCAGCTACTTACGAGGTTCTGTGTGCAAAAAGCGCCCACGAAAGTTCTGCTTCTCTTCTTTTTTCGTTCCCACGACGGAGCCGCCGATAGCCGTATTCGGAGACTCTTTTGCCGACGATATTGACCTCTGATTGGACCAGGAGAAAAGATGGCCCAGACGATCCGGTTCGCGATCTTTGCGGTTTCGGCTGCTGTCGCCGGCTTGGCGTTTTTCGCCTTGCGTTCCTTCTGGACGTGGATCGCGCCGCTCCTGATCCTCTTCGTCGGCTCCACGCTTGCCGAATACGCCTTCAACCGGCTGGCCTCGAACGAAGAAAAGCAGCGCGATCTGGAAGATCGCGTGCGCAATCCCCCGACGTAAACCAATGTAGAAACGCAACATCGTTACGGGGTAAGGTTGCACTCAGGGGTCGCCAGTGACCATCCCGCTATGGCGTGAAGCTCTTGCCGGGGCGCTTGACAAGCTCGTGATCCTGCATGGTCGCGGATGATGCATAAGTCGCGACTTATTTCGCCAGCGTTATGCTCGGAATCGCCGTTTAGCTGCGCGGGAGAGAATGCTGATTTCGGTTTCGGTCAGCGTGATCTGATAGCGCTGTGTGGAATTCTTCGAGGAGATGTCGTCAGCAATAATCGAGACGGTCACTTCGCCGTCCTCGATCTGCACATCCTGATCTGCAGCGGCGCCGAGTATATGCATTTCGGTGATCCTGGCTTTCGCGCAGGCTGAGCAGACAATCGCAATGTGAAGACCCCCTTGCTGTGCCAGCAATTCGACCGACGCAAAATTGATGCCGGCAATTCGGTCCCGAGATGAGACGTCGTTGGGCTACTCCACGTTCGTCCTTATGGATACGTGCCTATTATTTCGGCAAGAGCGCATCGTTTCGCCAGCCGGCGCCGCGTTCGCCCACCCGACACGTAGCGCCGGTTAGGCCCGGCGGTCATCCCCCAGCACTACCCAAGGAACCGCCGGGCCGCTCTTATCGGGCAAGTGCGCCTCGCCGGTGGAATGGCGGCGATCCGCGCCGCGCCACGATGCTCGCCAGCGCCGGCCTAGCGATTCTGGCCTACTCCCAATGGATGCGTGCCGATCCTCTCGGCAGAGGCGTATATTTAAGCGAGCCGGTGCCATGTTTCGTTTCCGAGCCCCCGCCGGCTAGGCCCGGCATTTGCTGGCATACCCGCGAGCCTGCCGGGCCGCTCCCGCCTTCGGACGTCCATCCTGTGCCATGGGCGAAAAACGGTGGAAAGTCATCAACCGTGATCTTCATGCAACTGCGCTTATATAACCTCTGCCACAGCCGACTCCCCACCCGAGTCGGCTAGGCCCGGCGGTTCAACCCAACGCTACCCCAACGCGGAACTGTCGGGCCGCTTTAGGGCGGTGAACGGAGAGAGACCGCCTCCATCCGGACGGAAGGCTTCCGAGGCCGCCACCTCAATTCAGCTGAAGTCCCCCGTTTGCTCGCATAGATCTATGCAGGGAAAATGTGATCTAAGGACGCTCATGGCAGGCTTCAAGTCGCGTCTACGCAAATGAAGGAGCCCGCCAGAGGGGAACTGGCGGGCTCTTGTCGGGTATAGACCACCCAACGGCGGCGGGAGCGCATCACCAAGGGAGTCCCGCCATCCCGAACTGCGCCCGTTCAAAGATGTTCCAAACTCAAGGCTCTTCCTCACGAAAATCCAGCAGGCGAAGCGTGCCGCCGATTCTGCTTAGATTTCACCTAGCCAGCGCTCGCCTCGTGCACGCTGTCGGCGCAAGGCCTTTCAAGGGCTGTGCGCTCATCTTCCGTCAGGTCGGTGCGCCACAATTCGCGGATGGCGCCATGGATGACATTGAAAAGCTCGACGTCTGTCAGGCCTTTGACGTCCATGACCTCAACTCACGGCCGAGTATCAGCATAGGGCTTGCGCAATGTCCAATACCCGATCTGCGGCCTTGCGCGGTGACACCTGACCGCAGATCGGCGTCCACTCCTTGGAGGGACCTGTGGACGGTCCCAATGTGCCAGCCCGGCGGCCGATCGCAACATCATACGTTAGTGATCGCTTGACTAAGGCGCCGGACGCACCAGAGTCATGGCATGGGCCAGGGCATCAAAGTCGGCGATACCGTCGCGATCACGGCAACCGTGCGCAAGCGCGTCACAGAGGACAGGATCAGCGTGTTGATTCCGTCCTATTCTCAACCGCACTCCATCGAGGACACGACGCTGCATATCAGCAGCGGGCAGAAGATTGAGCTAACCGGCGAAGTCATTCGCGTCGATGAGGATACGGTGACGGTAGGCGGCAAGGATCTCGGAATTACTGTCAAGCAGAATGCCGTGCGACTCATGACAAGCCATGTGTCGCCAAAGAAGACGAAGGCTACTTAAATGCCACAGGCTCGCCGCCGTCTTTCAAGCCGGCTCATCGCCGAAAATTTGGAAACCAAAATTCCTTTGCCGCGTTCTGGCGGTCTCAACGATTGCGAGATTGTGCCATGGGCAGCTTTCTACCGATTTTCATCAAGCTGGTGGACGGCAAAACCATGTCGGTTTCATCTATCTGCGAAGCGGAGGTGGCGCTTAAAGGTCAATGGAGAAACGAGGAGGCAGCAGCCTACAAGGATGCGTGCCGGCTGATCGCCGCAGCGAGACACGGCAGCTGTAAACCAGCTATCGCTTTCGCAGCGTTCCAAGCTGCAGCGATCGATCAACGCCTGGTGCTGCGATCGGAAAGCAGTGCTGCACTCAAGATGTTGGACGCAGTAACCAAGGACATACAGACCTGAGTGGTGGGATGCCGGTCCAACAACCACGGCTCACAGATTGGAACATTTTAGCGAGTTTGAATGTTTCAGTACATGTCCACGATAGACACCGCCGAATGCCGCGCCGCGCTCACCCTAATCAGGCGAGCGATCGAGGACCATTGCCCGCCCGGCGTTCTCCAGAGCGAGGAATCGGTCAATGGGGTCTACGGTCCCGCCATCATGCACGAGGCCGCCGCCTTGGCCGCAGCCATCGTCAAGACCGTCGACCGGCTTAGCTTTGAGCCGCAGGAAATGCCGCCAGCTCCGAGCATTAAAACCTAGCTGTGGCTAGTAACCGCGCATTCACCATGGTTCCGCGGCCCCATTGCAGGTAGGCTCTGAGCGGAATTTCACATTAGCGTTGCCTAGTAGCCGGCGGCTCTCGGTCGCCGGCCCTTTCAGCCCAGGGGGAAGCTATGAAAGCATGCTGCAGTTTCGTCATCGTGCCGCCGATCGGCGCCAAGTTCGATAATCTCTTGTTTCAGATGCGCCTGGAGGACGAGTTGAAGGGGGCGTTCAGTGGCTTCAGCTTCGTGGTCACCACCGACGGGCCAAACCCTTTCGATAACTTCATGCTGATCCCGATGCTGCCCGGCAAGGCCGGCGGCAATGTGACCGAGGCATTGGCGGCCTATTCTGATCTTGAGATTGTCGAGACTATCGCCTCTTTCCTCCGCCGCTACCTGGGCGAGACGTCCGGCTGGCTGAACTGAGATGGCAGGTCGCCAGGCCACCAAGATGATTGTCGTGCCGCCGCGGATGTGCGTGGCCACGGCCAAGCTTGTCGGCGACTTGGCCGGCGAACTTCGCGTGGCGCTACCCGGCTACCAGTTTCAGATTGCGCCCGACTACATAGGCCGCCAGAGCCGTGAATTCTTCGTCGAGCCGGATGGCTGGGTGCCAGATGAAGCTATCGCGGCCCTTAGCAGCGTGCTTGCGCGATATGGCGATAAGCTCTAGGTCTGGAATTAACTCTCGCACAAGCTTTGGCTAATAAGGTGCCCAAACGATATTTGGGGAGGCCGCCATGCCTGCGCCTGCAAAGCTTCTGAACCTTCAGTTCGCCCTGTCAATGCTATTGGAACTCCGCCGCAATACAGAGGCGGAGGGCGAGGAATTTCTGACCTATCTTCTCGATATGGCGGCCGCCGAGGCCGCGGATCGCGCGAAAGCAACTCAGCCGCCAAAAATGGCTCGGAGCCGTTGACCCGCACCCAGCCGCCTAACGGCCCAGCGCAAAAAAAGCCCGCCGGCCCGGAGCCGACCGGCTTTGCGGTTCACTCTGAGCCGGCAGGGATCAAGGCGGCGGTGGAGGCGGAGGCACCGACGGCCCCCCAACGATAGCAGAAAGCTTCGACTTGCGAACAAGGAGCGGCTTCTCGTAGCTCTTTTTCATGGGCTTCCCCGGTTGAACATCAAACCATTGCAAAGTGGCTCGTGCGTTGGCTTGGTGTCAAGCCGCTCGCCAATCTGTTCCCATTTGACGGAACGAAGTCGCGGCGCGGCTGTTTGGATTATCGCAACCATCGAGAGCACAACATGCCGAACTATTACTTTCATGTCGACAACGGCGAATTCAGTCCCGACACCGACGGCGTTGACCTCCCCGACTTGAATGCTGCATATCGGGAAGCCGTCCGTGCTGCTGGCGAAATCATCAACGAAAGCAATCGGTCATTCTGGGAACATATGATGCCGTGGATGATGAACGTCACGGACGATGAAAACCGTCTTCTGTTTACGCTTCAGTTCTCGGCGAAGGTGCCCTCAGGAGAGGCCCGTTACATTCCACGAGAGCGCGAAACAAAAAACCCGCTGGCCTAAGCCAGCGGGTGAAGTGGGGTAGGGGTTTGAAATGACCAGGAGCGTCCTGGACGGCTTCCAACTGTGAGCCAGGCAAAAGGTTCCCGTCGAGCCGGCGCAACCATAACGAAAATCCGGCCGGAGCCAGCGGGCGAAGTGTGGTTGGTCTGCCCGGCCAGGGTTCCGAGACTGGTGGACGATACGCCTTCAGGCCTACCGGCGCTTTCACAATTGTTGACAGAGCTTTTCGGGTTGCGCCCAATGTGGTGAGCAGGCGCATGTCCCGGGTTGCCGGGATACCAAAACCTTCTCCAGGGCGGAGATGCAGCGCTCCAGCCGCGGAAGCCGGACTTGCGTGTCTCGAGCTGGAACCCGATCTCGCCCAGCCGTCGCGGCTTCGGCGCATCCGCGATCAACGCCCGCTCCAGTTCGGCAATCTTCCATGAGCTTTCGAGCGTCATGATGCGCTGTTTCCGGACCCACACCAGCACCCACAAGATGTTGTTACTGTGCGTCCATAGGGATGCTGGTTTGGTTGTGGCCGTCTGTTATGCGATATTAAGGCGCTGATATCGTTACGAAAGCCAGTTTAGCGCATCGACGGGTCAGCTTTTCGAACTTTCTTAGTCGCGCCTGCAGCTGAATTTTTCGCGTTAATGAAAAATATTGGCGGTCTGGATCCGTAGTGTTGCGGCTTTGATCGAAGCTCGTATCTGGGCGTGCGAGGCGGAAGACCGCTAAATCGCGAGACCCACTATCGGAGACGCACTCTTCTGCTATCGGCGGGGTGCAGGATAAGCGCAAACGTCGCCGAAAATCGCTGCAATGGAATGCTTCGCCTTCGGCCTCGATCGGCTAACTACCCCCCGACGGCGCGCTTGAGATCGACGAACTGACAGACGGCGTTCACTGAGTCCTTGGCTTGGGTTGGCAGGCGCCTCTCGGACCGGTTTGCCCGAGCCCCACCGCCTTTGCGAGCGTAGGCCGTTGGGGCGCGTAGATCGGCGCAACCCTCGGGAATCTGGCTTCAATCCCACCTTGCGCGATACTCGTTTGGCGCGAGCCCGTAGCGAACCGCGAGATGACGTTTCAGCGATTTGAATTTCTTCCCGTTCCAGGCAGTGATGTAGCCCGGCGTCACCGGCCTTTTTGGATGGCGGGTTCGTGCTTTAGGCGGCTCATATTCGGCTGACAAAGGCCTGTCAGCGACGAATGGATCGACGCGATGAGGTCTGGCAACCCGGCGCCGGGCAGGGGGTTTTGTAAGGCGGCCATCCGAGCGCCCATTGTTCTCGAGCATATCGAAAAGACGGTCGAAGCCAACCGTGGTGTGGGTAAAGAGGGGGAATGATCGAAGCTTCTCATAGCCATGTCCTCCGAAAAGCAACATGGGTCTAAGTAGCGCCGCAGCCTCCTGCGGCCGCTGTTTGTCGGGGCCGCAAGGCCCCGACGGCAGACGATTTGGGAACACCAAAAAACGGGTTCAAGAGGATGCGCCGAAATTTTTTGGGGGTTCTTTTGCGCCTCCTATGGGCACCTCAATAAAGGGCGGTCGACGCGTTGTGGCAGCGGGATTGAACCTGAAGAGTCTGGACGCGTTGTGCAGCATCGAAGCAGCAAACTTGGAGGAAGACATGACAAACACTGGAACAACGCGCGGGCGCAATCAGGATCGTGCCAAGGTGGCCGGCGGGCAGGACCACGAAGTGAGGTACGAGGCGGGTAAGACCGGCGCAAGGAAGGATGCCGTCAAATCCGCGGTAAAGTCGGTCGGCAACAGTCGCAAGAAGGTGGAGGACAAGCTCGGCAAGTAGTAGAGGTTACAATGGCAGCCACCCGCATCGCCACCTTCAACGTGAACGGTGTCAATGGTCGCTTGCCCGTCTTGCTGAGATGGTTGGCTGAGAGTCCGTGCGACATCGTTTGCCTGCAGGAACTGAAAACCTCCGACGAGAAATTTCCTGCTGAAGCGATCCGCGCGGCCGGCTACGGTGCGATCTGGCACGGGCAAAAGTCCTATAACGGAGTGGCGATCCTTGCGCGAGGTATCGAACCAATAGAAAGACGGCGCGGCCTGCCCGGTGATCCGGACGATACGCACAGCCGCTATATTGAGGCGGACATAAACGGGTTGATCGTCGGATGCCTTTACCTGCCGAACGGCAACCCCGCGCCCGGCCCGAAGTTCGACTATAAGCTGCGCTGGTTCGAGCGGCTCGTCAGCTATGGCAAGCTCTTGCTTTCGGACGGCGCACCGGTCGTTCTTTGCGGTGACTACAATCTCGTGCCGACACCCATCGACGCGGTGGTTCCGAGGCGTTGGCTGGGCGATGCCGTCTATTTCCCGGAAAGCAGGGATGCGTATGCAACCATGCTGCAGGATGGCTGGATCGACGCCGTCAGGCGCATTCATCCCGAGAAGGGAATCTACACCTATTGGAACTTCTCCTATCGTGGCGGCTACGATCGCAGCTCGGGGCTGCGGATGGATCATTTGCTCCTCAACCCATCGCTGGCCGGCCAACTGCGAGGGGCCGGCGTGGATGTCGGGACACGGGGCTGGGAGAAGCCAAGCGACCACGCTCCCACCTGGATCGAGATCGAGCCATGAGGAACACGGGCACTCGATCCGGGCTAGGTGCCAAATGAGGGTCGCCCAATCGACAAGATTCCCTGCACGTGCCGGTACGGATACAATGTCGTCGTAGAAACCCCTGAGGGGCAGCCGCACCAAACTCGCCTACGACCCCGAGACCGGTACGTTTCGGGCGAGGAAGTTGGGCGGAACAGTAAGAAGGTTATTGAGGACGCTCTGCACGCCGCGGGCCTGATGCGGGAAAGCACGCAAACTTCGAGGCTCAGTGGCACGGCGAGACCCCTCGAAGCCACGGAACGCGATAGGCTTTGCAATCGTTGACTGCTGTCAGCGAGTATCCGGCATGCACCTTTTCCAGATCCTTCTCCCCCGAGCCGACAACGTCGGCCAACCTTTCGCGCGGGAAGATTTCGATCGGGTCAAGGAGGAACTGGCGGTCGATTTCGAAGGCGTTACCGCCTTTTTGCAGGCGCCGGCAGAAGGTGTTTGGCGCGAAGGCGTTCAAACCGACAATGACGACATCGTTATCTTTGAAGTGATGGCAGAAGAAATCGATCTGCAGGATTGGCGGCGCCGACGCGCCGAGCTCGAACGTCGGTTCCGGCAAGACAAGGTCATCATCCGCTACATGCCGATGGCGCTCGTCTAGGATCGACGCCATGCCTTCGACCTCGATCTGGAAGAGCAGATACGATCCCGAGAGCGAGGTTCTCTCCGTGTGGTTCGTTGCAAGCGGCAAGCGTTACGACTACGAGAGCGTGCCTGCGGAGGTCTACTCTGAATTCCGAAACGCCTTTGCGAAAGGCCGCTTCTTCAACGACCGCATCCGGGACCGTTTTCGGCATCGGCTAATCCCGGACGATTAGGGGAGTTCGGTTGCGTTTGCCGCGGCAGCAGGCTTCAATTCCGGGGAGCCTTTGTCCGGTAGAAAAATCGGCAGGCTGAGCAGCACCGCAGTCGGCATGAACTCGGACTGCCAATCTTGGAAAGACTCAAACCACAGGTTTGCATCCATGAGCTAGCCGACAAGCGACTGTACTCCTCCCCGTGCGAACGCCTCCGCCAGAATGCCCACCAGTGTAAGGCAAAGGCGAACAAGACGGCCAATGCGATGCCCAGCGAGTAGGAGTAAAACCAGGACAGAACCGGGTTCCGCTTACGTGGGGGGCAGCCGGCAACTCATCGCCACGCCGGTCTGACCATCGGGATCGCGAGATTCGGCCGGGCCGCGCTGGAACAGCATCGCGGAAAGCATGACATACGCCGCCATCTGCAGGAGTTCGCTCTCCCAATTCTCGAAGCAGCCGATAGAAATCGCCGCTCGTCAGATACGCCGTTACGGCGACGATGCCCGCCTTTGTGGTGGCGTAATCGACAAGAATGGACGACGGCTTATAGGCCTGGATGGAGGCGGTGGTGATAACGGAGGCGCCGGCTGGCAGATGCGGTACAGCAACCTGCGCGATCCAGTGCAGGGCGTAGAGATCGGCCATCGTCTTGTCCAAATCGTCGGTCGACAGGTCCTCGATTTTCTCCCGGGATTGTTGGCGCGCGGCATTGATGAACAGAGTGGAGACCAAGCGAGCGACGGTCTTTTCCACCAACTCCCGGCAGGCCTCATCCTTGATGTCCCCCGGCAGTCGATAGCCTTTTGTCCTTCCGCCTCGATAAGAGCGAAGCCTCTTCTTCAGGGAGATGGGAAATCGCCGCATCGGCGCCCTCGTGGGCATACGCGATTGCTGCGGCGCGCTCGATCCCGGAATCCGCACTGGTCACCAGCGCCTTGCCCCTGCAGCGGCCAGCGCCGCGATAACTTCCTCCCCATGATCGGGGACGGGCATCCAGGGCAAGGCCGGGCATGGGTTGAGGTTGCTGGGAAGCGCGGTGCCGGATATTGCTTGCGATGATCCTGAAGCGGCGGGCGATCGGTCATATCGTTCTTCCATCGAATAGGAGATAGGCCGAACATCAGCCCGACGATCCGCAACGGCAGATGTAGGCATTCGTTCCCGCGACGTCGCCAGCCGACCCGCGACTCCCGATGCGAAACTTATCCTGCCCGCAGCCGGAACGGGCGGTCACGTCACGCGTTCTTACCAAATCTTTCAGCAACTGTAATTTTGGAGGGCGCCGTGGGCCTGTTCACGAAGGACATCAAGACGATGGGCGATCTGTTCCTGCACGTGCTGCAGGACATCTATTATGCTGAAAAGCAAATCTTGAAAGCGCTGCCCGACATGGTTGAAAAGTCGACCAACCGCGATTTGACGGCCGCCTTCAAGGCGCATCTCACCGAGACAGAAAAACATGTTCAGCGACTTGAACAAGCCTTCGAGCTCATCGGCGAAAAGCCGAAGGGCACGACCTGCCCGGCAATCGACGGCATCATCAAGGAAGCGAACGAGATCGCCGGCGAGGTTGCCGAGAAGAAGGTGCTGGACGCCGCACTGATCACTGCGGCGCAGGCTGTCGAACACTACGAGATCACCCGCTATGGAACTTTGATCGCGTGGGCAGAGGAGAGCGGCAACCAGGCTGTTTCCCGGTTACTCGCCACCACGCTGAACGAGGAAAAGGCAGCTGACAAGAAGCTGACCACCATCGCCGAGCGAAAGGTCAACCAGAAGGCATCCGGCTGATGGCAGCGATTAGAAGGACGGGGGCATGAACGCCCGCAGTGAACAAACCCGAGCGCTCTGGATGAACGTCGACGTCTATCCTGACGCTCCGAAATTCTCTGGCAACAAGAGCTGTGACACTGTCATCATCGGGTCTGGTATCGCAGGGCTGTCAGTCGCCTATGAACTCTCCAGCATCGGTCAGAAAGTGATTGTCATCGATCGGGGCCCGATCGCCGGTGGAATGACATCGCGCACCACAGCGCATCTGGCGCCAATCTGCGACGACGGTCTAAGCGCGCTAATCAATCTGCGCGGCGAAGAAACCGCAAGGCTCTTCCAGGAAAGCCAGGAAGCCGCCGTCGCCCGCATCGAGGAAAACATCGCCGAGCTGCGGATCGAGTGCAATTTCCGCAGGCTGGACGCCTTCCTCTTTCCGGCGATGGGCGTCGAACCGAAGGACGCCCGCGATCAGCGGCAACAGGAATTTGACGCGGCTCGGAAGGTCGGGGCCGTCGCCGAACTGATAACAGGCGCGCCGCTCAAGGGTTTAGAAAAGGCGCCTGTCCTGCGTTATCCGAATCAGGCCACTTTCCATCCGCTGCGCTATATGCGCGGCCTTGCGGCTGCCATCCGCGCCAAAGGCGGCCTGATCTTTGCCCACAGCCCCGTTGTTGCCGTCGAGGAATTGCCCGATGGCGGCGTGCGCGTCGCGACGGAGAACGGCGGTGTGATCGAAGCTGCCGCGGCCGCTGTGGCGACCAATTCGCCAATCAACGATCGCTTCAAGCTGCACACAAAGTTGTCGCCCTATCGCACCTATGCGATGGCCTTCACCCTCCCTTGTGGCGATCTGCCGGATGCGCTGTTCTGGGATACCGGCGATCCCTATCACTACGTTCGGATGGATCCTGGTCCGGGATCGGTCGACTATCTGATCGCCGGTGGCGCTGATCACAAGTCCGGTGAAGCCGACGATGGCGACGTACGCTTCGAGGCTATTGAGGCCTGGATACGCCAACTGGTGCCAAGCTTGGGCAAGGAGGTGACACGCTGGTCGGGGCAGGTTCTCGATACGATCGACTATTGCGCCTTCATCGGCCTCAATCCCGGCGGCAAGGCAGTCTATGTCGTCACTGGCGACTCCGGACAGGGCATGACGCATGGCGCTCTCTCGGGCATGCTCCTGGCGAACTTGATTTCGGGCCGAGAGAGCCCTTGGGCAGCGGTGTATGAGCCGTCGCGCAAGACGCCTTCCGGCGTACTGAACTACGTTCGAGAAAATCTGTCCGTTATCAAGAATCTCGCCGGATATGTGCTGCCTGGCGAGTTGGACTCCGTGGATGAACTCCAACCTGGGCAGGGCGGGATCCTTCGCGCCTTGGGAAGGATCGCCGCCTGTCGCGATCTCGATGGGAAGCTCTATCAGCATTCGGCCACCTGCACCCATTCCGGATGCGAGGTCGCCTGGAATTCTACCGAGCAGTGCTGGGACTGCCCGTGTCACGGGTCACATTTTGCTCCCGACGGCACCGTTCTCAACGGCCCGGCCGTCACCCCTCTCCAGCGAATTGACGCACCGACGGGAGGGACATAATGCCCCATCCTCGAGCAAGGAAAGAAGCTCGTCGAGAACATCACGGGCTGGCAGCGGCCCTCGAGTGACGATCTCGATCACTTGGTCCGCCCGCGCAAGGCCAACACGTTCCGCTTCGAGGACGATGGGGTCATAACCAATCATCCGCAGTGGCCTTGGATCGTCTATCGTGGGGTTGTGAACTGCCTGCGGGTTCGATCCGGCGGCAATCTTCGAGGACCTCTTCGCGCGCAACGGCTGGCAAGACTCCTGGCGAAACGACATCGACGATTATGCGCATTTACGATTCCGGACTTCATGAGGTTCTATGCATCGCCCGCGGGTCAGCCAAGATCCAGTTTGGCGGCAAGCGCGGTTGCTCATTGACGATGAAGGCGGGAGACGTCGCTGTCCTGCCGTAGGCCCGCCACCAGCGTGTCGAGGCCCGCCAGGACTTTCTGGTCGTCGGCGCCTATCCGCCAGCGGGCTCGCGGGATATCCGTGAACTTCGTTCTTCGCCGCGGCCGCAGAAAAGGCGACCTTGCAAATGCCGCTCGCAGAACTCGCTACCCGCCCTGACGGCGACGCGACCGACAACAGAATGAGAACACGCCCGCGATCAGTGAGGCCCCTTGAAACCAAGGCGCCCGCGGTCGGCGCCATACGAAAACGGTGGCCGCGGCCACCAGCGGAATAATGGCACCGGGCGGCAGCACGGACAGCGCGACCGGCTCATCCAGGATCAGCATGTTGAGCGCAGCACATCGAGCAAAGCCACCCAGGTCATCCATGCGCGGATGATCTTCGCCGTTTGCGACCAGATTCGTGCTTGAAACAGCCCTTCGATCTCGCCCTTAAGGCGGATGTGGCGCGTGCGGCGGGCCAGAAGTCGGTCAACTTCAGCGGTTGAGGCGGGGTCTTCCGCTCCGGCGCTGTGAATCAGCTCGGGCACAGTCGATAGGCTTTGGCTGCTTTCTCCTGGAATTCGTCCGGCGCATTCCCTCGTCGGGCGATGGCAGCCTGCCGAAAATTCTGAATATTTTCGTTCGAGGAGAAAGGATTCCTAGCAGGACAAACTCTGAGAATGAGTTGCCTCGGATCGTCGCCGAAACATCTGCCCGCAGGCTTCGATCCGCAGGCTTTTTTTCGTCGCAGACGGAACTGGTGCCTCCTGCCCTTGTTGGTTAGGTGTCTGCGTCGTCCCCTCAAAAGCCGCAGACTGGTGTGCAACACCGAGCCCGCGCCCTGCCGAGGGCGCGGGCTTCTCCTTTGACAAGGGCTACTTGCGGGCTTCGCAATCGTGAAGTGGCATTGAAGTTCTGTAAACGGGACGCCGGCTAATTCAAGGGCTCGGCGGATCGCTGCAACTTTTGCAGCGCGCAGCTGCCGTTTCCCGCTCTCGAGGTCGCGGATCGTCCCCTCGCTCAGGTTTGACTTGGCCGCCAGGCGCACTTGGGACCATTTCAGAAGGGCGCGAGCAGCCTGCGATTGCTCCGCGTCATATCCCTCGACGCGTCTGACATTCACCTATCCATCTCCAGCGCTCATGCTCGCTGCTCGTGCCAAAGCACTTGCCGTAGGTCTTTCCGATCGACAATCTGCCGCACGCTTCGCAACGGTAGGTGTTGCACAGGAGGTGCGCCGGGCTACTCATGCACAGTAAACGCGAACTGCCGCCCCTACATCGGAAAGCTTGTTCAACCCCGCAGCTTCCTGGCCTCGCGCTCCAACGTCTTCCGCTCGTTCCCGTGCTCGCCGATCAGCGCCCGAACCTGCTCTGGACTGATGCGATGCTGCTTGGCGAAATATCGGACCTCGTAATCCTCTTCGGCGGACACGCGGCCGCGGTCGCGGAAATCTCTTTTGATCTTGTTGTCTGCCATGGCTATTCCTCCCACAACGGGAAACCGACACGTCGCGTGAATGTTCCAACTTTCTTTTTCAGCAAATGCTAATGGAACGGAAATGGCTCTGCGATATTGAATCAAATTCGAGTTGCATGGAGTCTCGATGCATAAGCCCGCCGGCGGGGGTCGGCTATCGTTTATACCTCCCTTGATGCCCACCCTCGTCGACAAGCCGCCAGAGGGCGACGGTTGGATTCACGAGGTGAAGTTTGACGGCTACCGCTCGCAGATCGTCATCGAGGCCGAAGGCACACGCATCTTCACTCGGCGAGGCCTCGACTGGACAGCCAAATACCGCGACCTCGTCAAGGCCGCCGGCGAGCTGCAAGCCGACAATGCCATCATTGACGGCGAGATCATCGTCTTGAACGACACCGGCATTTCCGATTTTGGCGAACTGCCCAAGACGATCATGGGCCGGCAGCACGATCTTTATTTCGTGGCATTTGATTTGCTCCACTTAAATGGGAACGACCTTCGCGACATGCCCCTGATTGACCGGCGAGAGATCCTTGAGGCCATGATCCCGGCCGGGAGACGCATCCAATTCAGCCAGGCGCTGCCAGGCGATGCCAGATCCTTCTTTCACCTTGTCGACCAGGCCGGGCTTGAAGGCGTTGTTTCGAAGCGTAACGATAGCCTCTATCGGAGTGGCCGGTCGACCAATTGGCTAAAGGCGAAGTGCTACAGCATCGAGGAATACGATTTGCTTGGCGTTGAGCGCGAGCGGGGCAGGCCAGCCTTTGCCTTGATGGCCGAACGCGGCACCGGCCGCTATGTCGGATCAGCCTTCATCACCCTTAACCGTGAAATGCGCGAGCGATTGTGGCAGCGCGTTCAGGGAGCATGCAGGGCCGGCGCCGAAGGGCACGAAGCGGCAGGCGACGCAGTGGGTCAAGCCAGGCCTGATCGGCCGCGTGAAGCATCTAAGAGGCGAGGAAGACCTGCGCCACGCCTCGCTGCAGGACTTTTGGGATGAGCGCCATTAGAGGGTCGGGGATGTGACCGAAGAGGCCATGGCTGCCGTGCTGGCCGCCAGGAATAGAGACGCCCAGATCATAGGTGTGGTGGATCAAACCTCCACCACAACCGATCCCGCGTTCGAGTCCTGCCGCTTGGGCGAAGCCATCCAGTTTGTCGCCAACGCTTCGATCCTTGGCTACGATGTTCGGTCCGCAATTGTGCTGTCCGAGGAATCGGGGACACCGAACCTTCGGCTCAGAGAATGCGACCAGCTGTGGACGAAGTATGGGCAGGCCTTGTTGCAGAGCGACTAAGCGGAGAGCGCCGGACTGCTCCAACGACGGCTGCGGAAACGCAACTCAGTGTCCACTGCGCGGGCTGGTCCTCGGTCCTGGCTTGCTTTCGCATGGATTTGCGGCCAGCTGGGCTAGTCGCCGGTCGTTAAGCGCCAGGATTCGCTTTTTTCTCTCCGCTAGCTGATAGGGGCCATCTTTAGCGATCGCTTGTGCGCGCATCGTGGCGACGAGATAGTCGGCTCTGTTCGTTCGATAGTCTTCTTTTTGCGCAACCATTCATTCCCTCCCGGTCTCGCACCTGCGTCGGCCCGAACCGAGTTACTAGCTGCCGATGCATCGCGGGAGTCTACCAATCGGCGATTGTATTAAAATGATACACCTACTGCCACCCCGATAGCCCGCTGCAGATGTGCCACCACCAACCGCAGCGGGCTAGGATGGCCGGTGCCTTCTCGTTGGGAGAATTGCCTGGAAAGCGGCACCGGCCTGGCGAACCGAGGTCCGCCGCATACGCCAGATAACTAAATTAGGTAAGATGGGACATGGTGCGATCACGTACGGAGCCAGCGTTTTGTGAGAGGAACCTAGGTCCTATCGCTTGCTCCCGAGCCGGCAGCACCTACGCCGTCATGTCCCCGCCGCCGATGGCGCAGCCAAGGCCGTCCTCGCAAGACATGATGGGTGCGGAACACAAAATCGGCGACCGACGGTCACGGGCGGGGGCGGGGTGAATGCCGTCGGTCACCAGGCAAAGGGGCCATCGACTCAGGTTCAATGATTAGGCCCTACGCTCATCATGCACCGAAATCATCTCTCGCTCCAATTTCAAATGTTATCGGCCTGGGCTTTCGGCCATCTCTCCGACCTGGGGGCTTTCATCCGTCTCCAAACTTGGGTCGTTTGTAGCTTGTCCCCGAAGGGCGTTAGGCCGTGCGGCGAAGGCGCTTAGGAAGGAGGCTAGCCCGCCCGAAAATTAACGGGCGGGCCGTCAGGTCATCCCCGACGGCGGCACGCCAAGTAACGTTCCAGTCCTACCTATGTGCCGCGCTCCGAAACGAAAGCCGTACGGCAAAGTTCCCAGACAGCTCGGCCATCGGGAATGGGGTATGCCGGCTGGCCTTTGTGGCGGGGTAGGATCGGCTGGCTTTTGGCAAGCCGGGCTGCACGTGGCGCGGACTATCGCCAGCTCATGACGCGCGCGACGATCTATCCAAGTCCGACGCCCTACTGGTCGCGGCAATCGAGAGCAATGTGCCTGACCTGGACCTTCGCGCGAACGTTCATCGCCAACTTTCAGGAGATGATCCGGTCAAAGGCGGTGGCCAAATTGGACGGTTGGCTCGATCACGCTAAGGCAAGCCCGTCGGCACCTTCCCAGGCGCGCCTCATCGCTGCAACTTGGGCTGTGGGCGCAGCGCGAATGCGTCGGAGCCGCTTTCACATGAAAAACCAGGGTAGTCCCAGTTCCGTGGTCATTGACACTAACGAAAGCGGCGAAGTCCGTAGACGCTCAACGATGGTCGCATCAGATCACCTGCCGTCTCATACCAACCTGTCGGAACGTCCGTTATGGCACGGTCGAATTGCCCGAAGGCGGGCCGAACGCCATGCCGGCCAATGAGTCGCTCATGCGCGCTCGCAATCAGCAGGCTGATAAGCGGCCATGCTGGGACAGCGTAGGTGTGTAATCCGCGGCGCTGAGCCTACGCCGGCTTCTCTGCGGTTCTGCTACCGCTCGAAGCGGGCTGCTTTCCGATGCGGCGAAGACGTCAATTCCCCTTGCTTTTCGCGCACAAAGCAACTGGCCCGCGCAGCGTCACTTACTTCAAGGTAGGCCATGTCTAGCAGATAGGTCAGCAGATGCTCCCCATCTGCCTTCATCAGTTGCCGAAGTTCGCGCAACTTGGCCTGAGCGAACTCGCGGGTTCTCCAGTTTGCTCTGCTGGCTCATCAGCATCCCGCCGCAAAAGCTCTTCTACATATTAGAGACTTCTCAAATGAAAAGCGAATAGGAAATGCGTGCGGCCGAGCGTAGTATCCCCTTGGCGGGGTGACCCAACGGAGGTCACAATGGCTGAAGAGCCCGATAAGCGCCGACAACGGCGTCAGAGAGTGCTGAAAGGCGCGGCGATCATCAACGGCATCAACAACTCCGAAATCAGTTGCACGATTAAAAACCAGAATAGCGGTGGTGCAGAACTGACGGTACCGGTCGAAGCGATGGTGCCGGAACGCTTCGTCCTATATGTTCCAACCGACGGCGTCGCCTATCAATCTGTCCTGCGGTGGCGGAGGAACGACCGAATTGGCGTCCAGTTCACTGGGACGTTGCCAAAACCCCGTCTCCACTATGGCTGAAGAGAGCTGGCGGCCTGTTAAGGCCGGCTAGCAACTTGCGGCCCGAAGACTTGGACCAATACGAGCGCGAACTGATCAGGGCCGCTAGCGCCGCAACTGGCGCACCTGCTGCGCCGTCAGCCCGACGTTCTGGAGTAAATAATCCGCATTATAGTCCTCATCGGCGGAATGCGATCGCGATCGCGGAAGTCTCCCTTCTCTTGTCGTCTGCCATGTCGGTGTCCTCCTGAAGGGGAGAAACACAGGCTTTGCCGGGTTGTTCCACTTCCCGCGCACCAGGGAATGGCTGAGTGCCCTTCGAGAACAACACGGCCGGCCTCCAGGGGCGAGAAGTAGCTCCGTCCTGCGTTGCAAGTGTGTAATCGAGAACACTGAGGCCTTGCGCGATTTGCCGTTACCTCGGGCCGGGGCATCCAGGGTGCGACGCCAGACGCGAAAGTGCTGTCGATCACGGTAGGCTGGCCGAAAGTCTGACCCCGCTTCCAACTTTAGTGCGACGCGCTTGTTGATTAAGGCTCACTTCGTGCATTCAATGAAACATTGATCGGCGAAACGCATTGCAATTCCACCGCCCAGCCTTTGTGGCTTCGGAAGCGGTCATCGGAAACAAATGAGGAGTCATCTCATGAGAACCACCATCATCAGCAATTCGCTAGCTGCCTTGGTTCTGCTGGCCGGCATCGGCGCGGCGGTCGCCGACGAGGTTGTCCTCTCGCCCGACCAGGAAACCACCATTCGCACATATGTGAAGAAGGAACCTCTGGCCTCGGTTAAGTTGCCTGGCGTGGAGCTCAATGTCGGGTCCAAGCTCTCCGAGAAGGTCGAGCTTCATCAGGTTCCAAACGTCAAGTACCGCTACACTGTGATCGACAATCGAACCGTGGTTGTCGATCCTGATACCCACACCATTGTCAAGGTCTTGGACTGACCTTGAGTGACCGGCTCCCGCCGGCCGAAGCCGGCGGGAGTTTCGCCATGGAAGGTAAAGCAATGCACAGCATCATATACATCATAGGCTTGGTTGTCGTGATCCTCGCGGTCTTGAGCTTCTTCGGCCTGCGACGATAGGTGATCATTCTCTGCCCGTTTTGGCGGTCAATCCGCGAATCGCGGCGCGACGGCCAGAGCGTTCGCGCGGCCGTAGGCCACGCACTTATCCGATCGGGCCATCAGGCGCCTATGCGGATGTTTCGAGACTATCCGGGCCTCCCCAATGACGTGGCGGTCGATGCCCCGCAAACAGCCATCAAATCGGTAGTAGCGAAGGGTTGAACAGCTGCGGCGGAGGTGATGTCCCGGCACCGTGCTGGCAAATAGTGTACCACGACGTATTGCCCCGTCGGAATCGGCCAAATGCCGATGTCGGAACTCGCCAGTGCCGCCTGCTAGTTACATTAGTTACGTAGCCCGTCAGCTGCTCCCCTTGGCCGGCCAGCCAACGATTGATCCTAGATTGATCCACACCGTTTCATTCGGGGCCTACACATCTAGTCTTCTCACAAATTGGTCGATTTCCTCAGCTGAGACAGGTTTGCTGAAATAGTAGCCCTGCATCTCATCGCAATTATTTTTGCGGAGAAAGTCCACCTGCTCCTCGGTCTCGACCCCTTCCGCGATAACCCTCATATTGAGTTTTTGGGCCAGCGATATGATAGCGCTCGCGACCTCCTGATCTTCTTTGTTGCCGGCAACGTCCTTGATGAAGGACTTGTCGATCTTGAGCCGGCCGACTGGGAAAGTCTTAAGGGCACTGAGACTTGAGTAGCCTGTCCCGAAATCGTCGATCGAAATCTGGACACCCAAGGCCTGAAGTTCATTCATCGTTGAAACTGCGAGTTCAGCGTCCTGCATGATGAGGCTCTCAGTAACCTCCAGTTCAAGGTAACGACCCTCCAGTTGGCTTTCGCCCAGCGCATGGACGGCTCGTTCCACTAGGTTCCTTTCCCTGAATTGGCGGGCAGAGACGTTTACGCAAACGCTCATCGGCGGCAGTCCTGCGTCCTGCCACGCCTTGTTCTGGCGGCAAGCCTCATGGAGAACCCAATCGCCAATCGGAACGATCATCCCTGTTTCTTCTGCCGTGGGAATGAAACCGACAGGGGACATTGCACCGCGCATCGGATGGTTCCAGCGTATCAACGCCTCAACTGCGAAAACGCGGCCGCTGCGGAGATCCACCTGCGGCTGATAGAACAGCACAAACTCCGAGCGAGACAGGGCATTTCGCAACTCCTCCTGTAGCAGGAAACGTTCGTGCGCTCTGGTGTTGAATTCGGGAGCGTAGAACTGAAAATTGTCGCGCCCCACTTCCTTTGCGCGATACATCGCCGCATCGGCATTGGCGATGAGGGTTTCTGGTACTCTTCCGTCTTTGGGATAGTTAGCGATGCCGATGCTTGCCGTCGTCCTCACACATCGGTTCCCCAACTGAATGGGCTCGGCTATCGCTGTTCGCACTTGCTGCAGGGTTTCTGCGATAAGATCGACGTTCTTCGGCTGGTCGAACAGGACGAGCACGAACTCGTCGCCGCCAAGCCGAACGACCGTGTCGGTCGATTTCACGCATGCCACCATTCGCTCGGCCAATGCCTTGAGCAGCCTGTCACCGGCATTGTGACCGAGCGTGTCGTTGATAAGTTTGAAATTATCCAGATCAATGAAGACGACTGTGACCCATCGATCATATCTTTGGGCGTGTAGGATCGCCTGCGATAGCCGGTCCTCGAGCAGAGCCCGGTTGGGCAGGCCTGTGAGCACATCATGGTTGGCCATGAAGTGGATCTGGTCCTCAGCGACTTTCCTCTCAATCGCGATTCCTGCGATGCGAGTGGTGAAGTCGATCAGGCGCGTCTCAGCTTCGGCGGGCGCGCGTGCCGTCTTGGAATACATGGCAAAGACGCCCAGAACTGCGCCTTGATGGGAAATGATAGGAGTCGACCAGCAAGAGCGATATCCGTAGCCCATTGCCAAATCGCGATAGTCCTCCCACAGCGGGTCAAGCATCACATCTGTGACGATCACTGGCGCGCGTCGAAACACAGCGGTGCCGCAAGAACCGACCTTGGGTCCAATGGCGACCCCATCAATGGCCTTGATATAGCCTTTGGCCAAGCTGGGCGCTGCGCCATGGCGCAAGTGCCGGCCCTCTTTGTCGAGCAGCAACACAGAGCCGAATATCCCGGTGAGTTGGGATTCCATCAGACGCACCAGGCGGCCAAGCACGTCCTCCAGCGGCACTCCAGTTGCAATCATCTCGAGAATTTGGGCCTGCCCATCCCGCAGGAGGTCCGCCTTCTTGCGCCCGGTGATGTCATGAGCGATGCCAACCAGACCAAGGATCTCATTTTGCTCGTTGCGCAACGGCACCTTGGTCGAGGATAGCCATTTGCCTACGCCTGAGGCGTCAACCACGAATTCTTCCTTGTCGAAAACCGGTTGCCCCGTTTGTAGAACATGCAGTTCGATCGCCCTAAACTTGCTCGCCATGTCGGGGGCGTGAAGATCGAAATCGGTCAACCCTATCATATCGCTGGTCTTCTCCCGGCCACTGTCGGTCGCGAGTGCCCGGTTGACCACAATGAAACGGCTTTGCACGTCCTTGACCCAAAGATAGTCTGGGACCCAATCGATCAATGTCTGAAGGGATATCCGCTCATCGGCAATCTGACGCGTTGCGGCCAGTTCGGTGACGTCCTCATGGGTTGAAACCCAACCCCCGTCTGACATGGGTTGGTGACAAACCTGTATAATGCGACCGTTGGGTAGGGTGGCAGTCCACGTTCGCGGTGCCATGCCCGAATTGATCGACCGGGCCAAAGCGAGATAGGCGTCGACCGATACTGCGCATGTGCCGGCAGCGACGCGTAGCGCTACAATTTCCCTGAGCGGCATGCCGGGAAGCAAGTGTTCAGGTGAGAGCCGGTAGATGTCGCAATATCGGGAGTTCGATAGTATCAACCGCTCTTCGGCATCAAACAAGCAGATGCCTTGTGATATGTTGTCGATGACCGTCGAGAGCCGCCTCGCTTGGGCTTCGAGATCTTCGATCTTCGCCTCAAGATCGATCTCGTGCACACTGTAGGAGCTCCGCGCCAATTTCGCCAGCCATGCAATGCCTTGCGCTTCCGACTCCCTTACCGCTTTCGAGGATGATTTTTTCACAAGGCAGGACCTCTGGTCTGCAGGTGAGCACGAAACCGTTCTGACGCTAGCTGCGAAACGTTATTGAAAGCTCACTAGCCGAATGCAAATGCTGCACAGCTTCCGCGAGACAGGGGCCTGTTGCTCAAGGGCTAACCGACAGGGCTGCGTGCCGGTAAACCGCGTTTGCAAACAGCTCTTCTGGTGGTCTGTATCGGTCCTGCGCCTTGTGCCGCATCTACTAAGCCTAGTCATCGCATATGGACTATCTCACCCGTAGAGCCGACCGCTTGTCGCCCTGCGAGCCCGTGCGCACGAGGGAGAGACCTAAGGCCCGGCTTTCCACAGACATCGGTGTTCGATAGTCTCGCGAAAGAGGGAGTGCCTGCGGAGGTTACCGTCATGCCTATTGTTAGGTTGACGAAGGGCGTTTTTACACCCGAGGAAATAGACTTTCTCAGCCGGGTTTTCCAAGCGGGTTCCGCCCCAAAGGAAACAGAAGATCAGAGAGAGCACCGCGCCTCACGCATTATCGCAAACTACGTGGCCGGCATCACCGATGAGCGCGAGCTGCTGGAGCTTTCCCGGAAGCCCTTGGGCAGATAGCAGGTCACACCTCTTTTGAAAGCGTATTTGAAAACGGTCCGGCGCGTCTCATCCGTAAGCCCAGACCCAAGATCATTCATCAGTTCCGCCTTGAACCGCTATGCCGATAGCCTTCGGCGGCCTCCCACCGTGTGTCGGCGTTCGCGTCGTGGTGCGCGACATCCATGTGTCCCGCCATTTCTCCCATTCTATGGGACTTCATGAGGAGGTAGTGTGATGGCGTGCGGTGCTGCGATATTTGAAGTCTTCGCGCCGTCCGCCGCTATGTTCGCTGTGCCTTCAGTTCTTCTTTCGGTGCCGCCGCCAAGGCCTGCTTTCCCTTCACGGCCCAAAGCTGCCGCGCATGCTTACCATCATGGCCCTGCAGCTTGGCGGCGATCCAGAGCATCGCTCCGTAGATGACAGCGCGGTCGTCGTTGGTCAGCTCAACAATGCCTGCCTTGACGACAAGACCGCCGAGTTCGATCAAATGTCGGGTGCGCTGGCGGCGCTCGACCTGCCAGGTGCGCATGTCATTGCGAGCCCGTGCCGCTTGCTGTCGATTGTGTGCTGCCCGATTGCGCTTGAGCGCTGCGCGGGTTGCGCTGAGATGCGTGAGCAGTTCGCCGGGACCGGCTCTCGAAAAACATCACACCACGCTTGGCCCATGCCTCGCGCTTTGCGGTGTCTTTGGTTTCAGCGATTGCGACCAGAGCGCCGGCCAGTTCGTCGGTGCCGAGCTGATCGGCGCCGGTGGCGATCACCAGCTCGCCAAGTTGCTGCACCTTTCGCGTTTTGAGCTCTCGCCCTTTGTCTTCCAGCGCCTTCAGTTCCGCGTCGAAGTCCCGTGGTTTACGCATGGCTGTCTCCATCGATTGGCGATGCGGCGATCATAGAGCAGCGCCTGCCGGAAGGCTTCAGGGTTGCCGAGACAGCCCGGGACGGGCTGGTCCATCCCGAGAATTTTTCGAGGGAGGGCGCGCTTATACGTCGTGCCGACGTGCGCTTTGACGTGCAAATGATCTGGTCGCGATGGCGATCTATCATCTTCACGTCAAGGTCATTGGCCGCAAGGCTGGGAGCAGCGCAGTTGCGTCGGCCGCCTACCGCTCGGCCTCGCGGCTGCGCGACGAGCGCATCGATCGCAGCCATGACTTCTCGGCCAAACGCGGTATTGTCCATTCCGAGGTGATGCTGCCGGAGAATGCGCCGCAGGCTTGGAGCGACCGCGAACGGCTGTGGAACGATGTCGAAGCGTTCGAGGTGAGGAAGGATGCGCAGTTGGCCCGTGAGGTGGAGTTCGCCTTGCCGCGTGAACTCAGCCAGCCGCAAGGCATCGAACTGGCGCGCGACTTCGTTCAGTCGGAGTTTGTCGATCGCGGCATGGTCGCCGACCTCAATGTGCATTGGGACCGGGCGGAGGATGGCAGTCCCAAGCCGCATGCTCATGTCATGCTGACCATGCGGTCAGTCGATGAGAACGGTTTCGGTTCAAAGGTTCGCGACTGGAACCGCACCGAACTGGTCGAGCGCTGGCGCGAGCGATGGGCGGAACTTGCCAATGAGCGCCTTGCCGAACTCGACATTGACGCCCGCATCGATCATCGCAGTCTGGAAGCGCAGGGCATTGCCTTGGAACCGCAAACCCAGATTGGAGCACCGGCGCAACGCATAGAGGGCGTCGGCCTCGACGCTGTCGGCATTGAAGCAGATCGCGCCGAGCTGCATCGCGAGATCGCACGCAACAATGGGGCGCGCATCATTGCCGATCCGTCCGTGGCGCTCGACGCAATCACGCATCAGCAATCGACTTTTACCCGCCGCGACATCGCGAAGTTCGCCCATAGGCACAGCGACGGAATGGAGCAGTTCGACGCGGTGATGGGCGCGATCGGCAACGCACCCGATCTGGTCGAGCTCGGCAAGGATGGACGCGGCGAGGACCGCTTCACAACCCGGCAGATGATCGAGACCGAACAGCGCCTGCATCGCGCTGCGGAACGGACGGCTGGACAGGAGCGTCATGTGGTGAATGACGCGCAGCGCGAGGCCACTCTGGCGAATGCCAAACAGCGCGGGCTTGTCCTGTCAGTCGAGCAGGCCGATGCTCTGGATCACATCACCGATGGCCGCGGTCTTGGCGTTGTTGTCGGTTTTGCTGGCACGGGCAAAAGCGCCATGCTGGGTGTTGCGCGCCAGGCATGGGCGGCAGCGGGCTATGAGGTCCGAGGCGCCGCACTCTCCGGCATTGCGGCCGAAAATCTTGAAAGCGGTTCGGGCATCTCGTCACGCACCATCGCCAGTATGGAGCATGGCTGGGGACAGGGCAGGGATCTGCTCACCGCGCACGATGTCCTGGTGATCGACGAGGCCGGCATGGTCGGCACGCGCCAGTTGGAGCGCGTGCTTTCCCATGCGGCGGACGCTGGCGCGAAAGTCGTCCTTGTCGGCGATCCGCAGCAGTTGCAGGCAATCGAAGCGGGCGCTGCATTCCGTTCGGTTCACGAGCGACACGGCGGCGTCGAAATCGGACAGGTGCGTCGGCAGCGCCAGGACTGGCAGCGCGATGCCACGCGCGATCTGGCAACCGGCAGGATCGGTGCTGCGATCAGCGCCTACGACGCGCAAGGCATGGTGCATCAGGCTGCAACGCGCAATGAGGCGCGAGGTGAACTGGTCGAGCGCTGGGATCGAGACCGGCAGGCGCATCCAGAGGCAAGCCGGATCATCCTCACCCACACAAACGACGAGGTGCGGGCGCTCAACCAGGCAGCGCGCCAGCGCATGCGGGCTGCAGGAAATCTCGGCGGCGATCTGCAGGTGAATGTCGAACGCGGCGCAAGAAACTTCGCCAGCGGCGACCGCGTCATGTTCTTGCGCAACGAGCGCGGGCTTGGCGTCAAGAACGGCACGCTTGGTGTGATCGAAGAGGTCAGCACACAGAGCATGGCCGTGCGCACCGACGACGGCAGGTCGGTGCGGTTCGATCTGAAAGACTATGCCCATGTCGATCACGGCTATGCCGCGACCATCCACAAGGCGCAGGGCATGACCGTTGACCGCACTCATGTGCTGGCGACGCCGGGGATGGATGCACATGGCAGCTACGTCTCGCTGTCACGGCATCGCGACAGGATGGACCTGCACTATGGCAGCGACGACTTCGCAACCCGGGATCGGCTTGTCCGCACGCTGTCGCGCGATCGAGCCAAGGACATGGCTTCCGACTATGAGCTAGTCGATCCGGCGCAGAGTTATGCAGAGCGGCGCGGGATCACCTTCCGCGAGCGCGTGGTCGAGATCGTGCGCCGGATCGTGCCGGAGAAGGTCCGCGACAGGATCGGCGAGCTGCTGGACGGATTGCGCTCGCCGGCAGACGCCGAGCCGGGCCAGGACCGTGGGCGCAGGCCGGGAAGGGAAGATGTTGGGGCGCGGATCGAAGATGCGGGCTCCACGCCCAAAGGAAAAATCCCCGCCCTGGGAGTGTCGCGCAACACGGAGTTGCCGGTGGACCCCGAAGCGGCGCTGCGCCGAGCTCGCACTAACGCGCTTGCGCGTCACGCGCGCGCGCTCGATGCGATCATCAGCACTGGAAATGCCGACGGGCAGGGCAGACCCGAGCAGATGCGCGAATTGAGGGATGCCCGCAGCGCTTTCGAGAAGGTTCGGCCGCATGGCTGGCGCGATGCCGAGGCGGCTTATGCGAAAAATACCGAGCTGGTTCGCGAGGCAGGGGCTGGCCGCGTCAACCGCATCGTCCTTGCTCTTCAACTCGAAACAGAAATCCGCACCGGACTGGACATCGATTTGGGCCGCCGCGCTGACCGGTTCGTTGAACAATGGAGCAAGCTCGACCGCGTGGGCCAGCGCCAATACCAGGCCGGCGACATGTCGGGCTACAAGTCAACGCGTTCGGCCATGTCCGATATGGCCAAAAGCCTCGAGCGCGATCCGCAGCTGGAATCTCTACTCGCCAACCGCAAGCGCGAGCTTGGCATTCATACCGACTCCGGCCGCCGACTCGGCGCAGAACTCGCATTCAGTCATGGCATCGGTAAGGGGCGGGGGATTGGAATCTAAGGTATCCCGATTTGCCGCCGTTTACACGCCACAGGCAGGCGAGGCGACAAACCGGATTGCGTCCGGCGTTCGATCCGTCCTGTCTGTCCCAGCAAATACCAGCAACACCCAGCGAGAAACAGCGAGCTATGTCCCGGCCGGATCGCATAATACGCCTCAAGACCGTCCTGGCCCGGACCGGCCTGTCCCGCTCAACCCTCTATCGCAAGATCGCCGAAGGCGCGTTCCCCGCGCAGATCAAGATAAGCATCAACGGGGCGGGCTGGCGGGAATCCGATGTCAATCGATGGATCGCCGACCCTGTTTCGTGGCACTCCGGCCCATCACGAAAGAACAACGACTATTAGTGGCAGTCGGGGCGCTTTGCCCCACCGTTGAACACCCTCTTTGAGGGGCGGTCCGTATCCAACATCGGATATCCAGAACGTTCCTTTGCAGAGAGCCATCGAACAGTAGGGCTGCCTTCATCACGGCTTGGTGCGCACCTACGGTCTGGGACCCCAGCAATGTTGAGGCATATGCGCTGATGGTCTGGGCGTTTGCCAAGCAGCCGAGATCGCCGGTATGACAATCATGCTCTTCGGCGCATGCTTGGCAATGCGTGAACTCCACAGCCCACGGCCAAGCGCCGGCCTCATCCAACCCATATTCAATCTAACAGACTTGCTTGGGCGCGCGACGCAGGTCCGTTGCCCTATCAACGGACCGATCGGATAGGCCGACTCTTGTCCGATTCCGATCCGTGCAGCGTCACCCGATTTCGGCCGCTCTGCTTGGCAAGGTAAAGTGCTTCATCCGCCTGGCGCTGCAGTTGCTCCGGTGCGATTACCTGGTCCTTGGTTTGAACAGCAACCCCGATACTGAGTGTGAGGCGACGCGACACTCGCGATCCCGGGTTGGGAATAGCGGCAGCTTCGACGCTGGTGCGGATACGTTCCCCGACGGAGAAGGCCTCGGCCTCGTTCACGCCCGGCAGAAGGACCAGGAACTCTTCGCCTCCGTATCGGGCCACAAGGTCGCAGTCGCGCCTGATGTTGTCTTGGATAATCCTAGCGACGTCCAATAGGCAGCGATCTCCCTCGGCATGGCCGAGGTGGTCGTTTAGCTTCTTAAAATGGTCGATGTCGCACATCAGCATTGCTGCACCATCCAGGCAACGTGTGTCAGTTCCCCACAACTTGTTCAGGGTCTCCGTCATCCAGCGCCTGTTTGCGATGCCTGTGAGTGGATCTGTACGCGCCAGGAATTCCAGTCGATCGTTCGCTTCGGCCAATTCGGCCACTCTGCGCTGGTCCCGAAGCTCAAACAGGAAGGTCTTTTGGGCGAGAATGGTCATGATGCGACGGGCCGCGACCGTCGCGAAGATGCCGCTGGCGAAAAACAGCGTCGCAGCCACCGTGCTCCCAAGGTCGATTGCCGGGTTGCGCAATTGAAACATTAAATAGAGGCCGAGCGCCATGCCGGCAGTAATCACGGTCCAGGCCAGAGGAATCCCGAAAATGATAATCGCGGTAATGGCTACAAACAGCATGATGTTCAGGTGTCGTTCGTAGAACTCGCCACCAGCACTTACCCCGACCAGCGCAACCGACAACAAGATGAGGAACATCCCTGCGAGTAGCGAGGAGCCCTGCAGCCACGGCGCCTGAGGCTTTCGCCAAAGAAGGACAACGGCTATCGCGACGGGAGGGATAATCCCGGCTGGCAAAAGCATGCGATCCGCGATCGAGGTTGGAAGGATGAGCATGTTGACCGTCAGGGTCAGCACATCCAACAAGGCCACCCAGATCATCCATGCGCGTATGATCTTGGCGGTCTGTGACCAGATACGCGCTCTGAACAGACGCATGATCTCGCCTTTGAGCCGGATGTCGCGCGTCCGGCGCGCCAGAAGCTGGTCAACTTCTGCAGCTATGGCAGGGTCATGCTGCGCCTCAACGTGCACCAGATTTGACACAACCTCAGGCCTTTTGGCTGTTTTCTCCTGATAGTTTCCGAGCCACTGGTGGCCGCAGCGGGCAACATTGTCGGTTTTTTCTAAAGATTTGATTGCCAACTGAGCGAAATTCCACTCATCTTTGCCGGTTTCCGAGCGGCCGCGGCATTGTCAGCCGCGTCGCCCCGGGCTCTTAGAAGCGTCCTGGAACGCTGCAAGAGGCCCAATGCTTCGCAACGGGCCTCCACTGACTTGCAGGGACGCCGAGCGTCATAGTGCTCGGCGGCAGGTACACTTAGATTGAGCCTGCTAACGGCGTGCGAGCAGTTGACAGAGCTGTCGCAAGTCGCGGTCGTAAGCGTCTTGGCTGCTGAGCACATCCACGCAGCGTTTCTTCATCCGGACCAATTGTGCGCCCGACATATCGGCGACGACGTTGACCACCCTCTGATTGGTCGTATTGGCCGAATTGCTCGGATTGGACGGGCTGCCGAGACCGGTTCCGATCCCGACACCCGCTCCAACGTCAAGCGTACTCGCGCCGCCCACCGTCGTGCCAAGTCCTGCTGTCACGCCCTTTGCGCCACCCAGTGTCGCACCGGCTCCGGCTTTCAAGGTATTTGGCCCGCCGACCGTTGCACCCAATCCAATCGTGGCCCCTTCCAAAGCCCCGACAGTCGTGTCAGCTCCGGCCCGCAAGGTGTTAGGACCGCCCACCGTCGCGCCAATTCTGGCCTTCAGAATCTTAGCCTTGCCCACCGTGGCGCCGACGCCAGCGCCTATCGTATTTGGGTCGCCTGCGGTTGCGCCGAGACCAGCGCTGACACCGCTCGATCCGACTGATGCTCCAAGCCCGGCGTTGATGCCGCCAGCCCCGCCTATGGATGCGCCTGCCCCGGCGTTGATGCCGCCTGAACCGCCGATAGAGGCACCAGCCCCGGCATTGATGCCCCCTCCGCCGCCGATCGAAGCGCCGCTCCCCACGCCGATTCCTCCCGCGTTGGCCGGCAGACAAAGAACCGCGATGATTGCACCACCCGCCAATGCTTTGGCGGTTCTCGCGAAGATACTAGCCATGACACTCTCCTGTGGTTGCCTCCACTCAAGGGACAGCACGCGATCGAGTCCGCTGTCCCGCATTAGCAACCACTAAGGTGTCAACCTGTTTCGTAATTGCGAGAGCGTTGAATTCTCATAGTTTCCTATCAGTAGAAGGTTAATTTAGGATTTTATGTAAATTTCCGGTAATTAGCGCTGTTTGGGCGATAGGTCTCCCTGGAAACGCGCAATGGGTGGCTACAATCGGAATTGGAGGACATTTCCCGCTCGCGCTGGATGCCCACCCAGTAATTGCATGACTCCACGTTTTCGAAGGTGAACGTTGCGGCGCGGCGGCAGTGCGACGGTCTCATCGGTTGCGGCAGATCCCTTCGATCTCGCTTACAGCGCGGCCGTGTTTGAAATCCAAACGCCGCTTACTATGCGCTCGCGACGACAGGTGGGGGCCGTCGTTTGTTTGTCCCGGCCGGAATGCCTTCCAATCCCCATGATGCCAGCTTCCGATTCGGTTGTTCTGCCGAGGCGCATCTCGCCATCGGTTATGCCGGTGCTGCGTACAGGCTCAAGGCCCGATCGAGAGCCTTGCGATCTTTATCGGACGGCTTGAACTCCGCCCAACATTTCGCTCTCAAATCCCCATTTGCGTGAACTACGCAGCCTTCGTCGCTTGGATCGTGTGGAGCATTTCTGGCTTAAGGTGCGTATAGCGCCGTAACATCTTCCAATCCTTATGCCCTGTGACCAGCGCCACCTGTTCAATTGTGAACCCGGCCTCGAAAAGCCGGCTAGTGCCCTCATGGCGCAAGTCATGGAAATGAAGGTCGTGGATGGCCAGGTCAGCGCACCCTCGACGGAAGGCGGTCCCGACTGACCGATGATTGAATGGGAAAATCCGATCGTCGTCGTTGTTGCGCTTCGCCCGTCTCTCTTCAACAATGGCCCACGCGTCATAGCCAGTGGCTGCGAACAGCGGTATGCGCTGATTGTTACCGTTCTTGTTTCGAGGGTCCTTCCTGTCGCGGACAAGGAGCATCCGCGTGCGAGATTCCAAATCGGACCAACGCGCCCTGCAGATCTCTTCCTGGCGCATCGCGGTAGCGACGGCGAACCGAATGATCTGGCCAACCGGTGCAATTTGGCGAGGGTTTGCATCGAAATGATCAATTAGCTTGTCGAGTTCCTCCTGTGTCGGTCGTCTATCTCGCTGCTGGCCTTTGCCAACGAGACCGAGCCTCGTTAGGGCGACACGCGCGAAATCAACCGGTTCGACCTTGACGGGCAAGCCGTGGACCGCAGCGGCGTGAGTCAGAACAAGTTTTATAAAGCCGATATCGATACCGAGGGTCAT
The DNA here is from genome assembly GCF_041355295.1 of Mesorhizobium sp. RCC_202. Lineage (NCBI taxonomy): Bacteria > Pseudomonadati > Pseudomonadota > Alphaproteobacteria > Hyphomicrobiales > Phyllobacteriaceae > Mesorhizobium > Mesorhizobium sp. RCC_202. The sequence goes on along the minus strand of NZ_JBFUPO010000005.1, from coordinate 35,812 downwards.
CGGCCCGGCGCCTTGGGCCGCACGCTCCCGACCGAAGCGGATGAGCCGTTCGCGATCCAGAGCAGCGATGTTGCACTTCCCAAGATGTCTTTTGAGCATGTCGAGGGCCGCGGCCTTGGAGCGGCGAGGGGACTTGCCTACATCGCACATGTCGTCGATATGAAGGTCGATGAGGTCGCCGATGGTTTTCAGGCGCGCTATGCGGGACTTGGTCGGCGTCTCACCGCGATCGACCTGACGCTCGGTTTCGGTTGCCCAGCGCCGTGCATCGTCTCGGCGCAGGAAGGTCTCGCTGACGTAGCGACCTTTGCGACGGACTTGGACGCGCCAGGAGCCGGACGAGAGTTTTGTGTAGGTGGCCATTTTTTCGTGTGCGCTCCGTGTGCACGGACAGATCGAAATGTAGCGAAAAGGGTCGTATTCTGGCGTAAAGTAGCGTAGCCGCGATTGCGACTAACGAATTGATGTTAAAGAAAAAATGCTGAAAAATCAAGAGCATAGAGTGGCCGTGGCCCCGATGATGGATTGGACGGATCGGCACTGCCGGTTCTTCCACCGCCAGCTGACGCGCCGCGCGCTTCTCTACACCGAGATGGTGGTCGCCGATGCGGTGATCCATGGCGCGCGCGAGCGGCTGCTCGGATTTGACGTCGCCGAGCATCCGGTTGCGCTGCAGCTCGGTGGGTCGGATCCCGCAAAGCTTGCCGAAGCAGCGCGCATCGGCGAGGCGTTCGGCTATGGCGAGATCAACCTCAATGTCGGCTGCCCGTCCGATCGTGTTCAGTCGGGCACGTTCGGCGCCTGCCTGATGAAGACGCCGGTGCTGGTCGCCGACTGCGTCGCGGCGATGAAGGCGGCGGTGAAAATTCCTGTCACGGTCAAATGCCGTATCGGCGTCGACGAGCAGGATCCCGAACCGGCCCTCGATACCTTGGCCGATGGCGTTTTGGCTGCCGGCGCCGACGCGCTCTGGGTGCATGCCCGCAAGGCCTGGCTGGAAGGGCTGAGCCCCAAGGAAAACCGCGAGATTCCGCCGCTCGACTATCCTCGCGTTTACCGGCTCAAGGCGAGAAAGCCGAACGAGTTCATCGGCATCAATGGCGGCATTCAATCGCTCGAAGAAGCGTCGGCGCATCTTGCCCATGTCGACGGCGCGATGCTTGGCCGGTCGGCCTATCACACGCCTGGCATCCTCACGGGCGTCGATGCCGCGTTCTATGGCGCCACACCGGTCGCCTTCGACTATGCGGCGCTCATCGATGCCATGGGTGCATACGCCGCGCGCCATATCGAGAAGGGCGGGCGGCTCGGCCATGTCACGCGCCATATGGTCGGACTGTTCCACGGACTGCCCGGCGCGCGCCGCTTCCGGCAGATTCTGTCCACCGACGCCAACAAGCCTGGCGCTGGACCCGAGGTGTTGCGGACGGCATTCGCGGCAATCGATTTCGCGGCGGCTGAAGCCGAAGCGGCCTGATTTTTCAGTCTTTTTTTTGATTCACACTTCCGGGCGACGTGCATCAGTCCCGGAGGATCATGCGATCGCCGCGCACGTCGAAGCCGGACAGCGAGCTGATGAAGTTCATGCCGAGCAGGCTTTGCTCGAGCATGCCGGGCGCGGCCACCATCACCGACATGTCCTTGCGCACGATGCCGCCGATCGCCACCTGATTGGTTCGCACGATGGCGGCGCGCGCCATGCCATTGGCGGTCGAGACGTCGACGCTATAGCTGAGCGCCGCCGGATTGAAGCCGGCGGCCTGGGCGTCCTCGGATGTCAGCACCGTGCTGGTCGCGCCGGTGTCGACCACGGCGCGCACCGGCGTGTCGTTGACCAGGATGCGGGCTTCGAAATGGCCGTTGTCGGCCTTGTCGAGCGTTACCGTCGGGCGGCCATTTTCCAGGCCCAGCGCCAGCGGGCTGCCGGGAACAAGGCCGGCGGTGACGCGGTGCGCGACATCCTGCAATTCATAGCGGTACTGGTAGCCGGCAATCAGCACGAGCACGAGTGACGCCCAGACGGCGAGGCCGCGCGCCATGCCGCCCAGCGGCCGGCCGGAGCGAAGCAGGGTGGCGCCGATCACCATCACCAGCACGCCGACCCAGATCAGTTGGCCGAAATCATTGTTGTTCATGCCGAATGTGCGGCCAGCGGAATTGTTGAGCATCAGGAGCACCACCCCGACGCCGATCACTGCCATCACGATCCAGAACAGACGACTCAAACGCTACCCTCTATGTCAGCCAAACTTCTGTCTCAGGCTGCGCCGCTCTCGCGCGCCATGCGGGTGCGGCGCGTTTCGCGGCGCGGACGACGCTCGACCGTTTCCAGTCGCGCCGGCAATTCGGCCATCACCTCACGCCTTACGTCCGGGGTCATGGTGAGCCAGGCCGAAATCTCGTCGCGCGTGCGGCCACAACCGAAGCAGAAGCCGGTTTTCATGTCGATCGAACAGACCAGGATGCAAGGGGATTCGATGGCGGTCATGCTGCTCTCTTACCTTTCCTCCACATGGTGCAACCGCCGGAGCAATGCAAGCCCTCCGCAATGCGCCGCAGGCCACCGCATTCGCGCCATGATCAGGCGGTTGTGCCGGCTGGAGAAGGCGGCTATGCCGCTGGCGACCCTAGGGCCGGATGATTTCAGGTCGAATCGACCTGAAATCGAAATCCGTCTCTAAATCCAAGAGATAGAGCATGGTGTCGCCCGAAAACGGCTTCACGCTTTTCGGCATCATGCTCTAGCAACGAGCCGCGACCGACAGTGATGACCACAACGCCTTTCGATGACTTCCGAAACCTTCTGGCCGCCCTGCCATCAGCCGACGAGGCGGCCCGATCCAGAGTTCGCACGTTGTTTGCCAAGACGGATAAGCCCAAGGCATCGCTCGGGCGGATCGAGGATGTCGCGGCCTGGCTTGCCGCCTGGAGCGGGCGCGCGCCGCCGGCCATCAACCGGCCGCTGGTGGCGATCTTTGCCGGCAATCACGGCGCCGTCCGGCACAGTATTTCGCCACGGGCGGTGGCCGCGACCGCCAATGCCGTCGAGCTTTGCGCCGCCGGTGGCGCTGCCATCAACCAGATCTGCATCGCCAACGATCTCGGCCTGAAGGTCTTCGACCTTGCGCTGGACATTCCGACAGGCGACATCACCGAGGAAGCGGCGCTCGACGAGCGCGGCTGTGCCGCGACCATGGCCTTCGGCATGGAGGCGGTCGCCGGCGGCGCCGATCTTTTGTGCCTCGGCGATCTTGGCGTCGGCAATTCGACCATAGCCGCTGCCTTGTGCGCCGCGCTGTTCGGCGGCGGGGGCGCAGACTGGGTCGGGGAAGGATCAGGCGCCGATGAAGCGATGATCGTGCGCAAGGCCGAAGTGGTCGACCGGGCTTTGGCGTTTCATCACGCCGCTCTCGACGATCCGCTGGAGATATTGCGACGGGTAGGCGGCCGCGAGTTCGCGGCGATCTGCGGCGCCATTCTTGCCGCGCGCATGGAAAAGGTCCCCGTGCTGCTCGACGGCTTCGTGGCAACCGCGGCTGCCGCGGTGTTGCATCAAGCCGATCCCGCCGCGCTCGACCATTGCCTGCTCGCCAGCCTGTCGCCCGGGCCCGGACATGCGAAGCTAGCCGAGCAGCTTGGCCTTTCGCCGTTGCTCGATCTCGGCATCAGACATGAGGAAGGGGTAGGGGCAGCTCTGGCCGCCGGTATCGTCAAGGCCGCGGCGCTGACAAGTTCCGGCATGGCGGCTGCCATTCGACGATAAGGCGTTTCCGGACTAGCGCCGCCTGGCGGCGACGGCCTTGGTCGGCAGCGCCGGCAGTTCCTCCATCACCCGGCTCAACGGGAAAATGGCGATCGCCTCGGTGCCTTCGCGCAGCTTGGAATGAAGCTCGAACTCGCCGCCATGCATGGCGAGCAGCCCCTGGACGATCGGCAGGCCGAGGCCGGTACCCTGTTCGGCGCTCTTGATGGCGATCGAGCCCTGGCCGAAGGCCGAAAGCACCACAGGGATTTCCTCTTCCGGAATGCCGGGGCCGTTGTCCTTGACCGAAATGTACTGGCCGCCGCCGGCCGTCCAGCCGACGCGCACCCGCACCTCACCACCGGAGGGTGTGAACTTGATGGCGTTGGACAACAGGTTGAGAGTGATCTGGCGGACGGCGCGCTCGTCGGCGAACAGGCGCGGCAAGGTTTCCTCAAAATCCTGCATGACACGGATGTCCTTGTTGCGGGCGCGCAATTCCATCATGTGGCAGCAATCCTCGACGATGTTCAAAAGCAGCACCGGCTCTTCGTTGAGCTGATAGCGACCGGCCTCGATGCGCGACAGGTCGAGGATCTCGTTGATCAGGTCGAGCAAATGCTGGCCGGACTCGTGCACGTCATGGGCATAGTCACGGTAGGTCGGATTGTTCATCGGCCCCAGCACTTCGTTCGACATCACTTCGGAGAAGCCGAGGATGGCGTTGAGCGGCGTCCTGAGCTCGTGGCTCATCGAAGCGAGAAAGCGCGATTTCGCCAGATTGGCGTCCTCGGCGCGCCGCCTGGCTTCGTCCGACATCGATTTTGCCGTCTCCAGCTCGGCGATCAGCGCGTCTTTTTCGGAGCGAAACGAGAGCAGCATCCAGGAGGCCTGGTTGAGATGGCGCGCGACGTAGCCGAAAAAAGGAAGCGCCAGGATGAGGAGCGCCGCCATGATTGCCTCCACCGGCGTCCACAACTGGATAACCACATAGACATAAACGGCAACGGGAATGGCAAAGGTGGCAAGCAGGGCGCCGCCAAGCGAGGAAGCCATAACCGCGGTTGTCGCCATCGCGACCAGGAGCACCATGGCCTTGGCGACGTGAAATTGATCGACCTGGCATGTGTCGCAACCGATCCAGGCAAACCACGCCCAGCTCAAGCCACACAGGAAATGGCCGATGAGGAAGTCGCGGCGCGTCTGTACCGGCTCAAGCTCGGCTGCCTCGGTCTTTTCCACGCGGCGCGCCATGAAGGTGACGATGGTGTAGCAAAGCAGCGTGACAAGTGTCCAAATGGTGATCTGTCTGTCCAGGCCGACAAGCTGACCTATACCACCGACGGTGAGCACAAGCAGCGGAATCGCCGCCGCGCTGACCACCATGGCGCGTGCATGCAGCTTCAACAGTTCGCGTTCGAAGTCGAGATTGCCGGCCTGCTGCGAAAGACGGTCGCGCGTCTTGCGCACCGCGCGCGCCACATCGCTGTTGCGGTGCGGTTTTCGGCGGTCCACAATAAATTTATCCGCTGTGTTCGAGCGTAGCAAAGGCATACGGACTTCAATTTCTGCGCGCAGCGATTTCCAGTTCGTTAAGCTACGTTCGAATGATTAAGAGACTGTTTGCCATATGAGCCGTTTCGGGCCGCGAGGATCGCGCCGGCGCTATGCGGCTGGCCAACCGCGCAGCCCTGTGCGCAAGCTGGCGGACTACGGATTGGCGATCCTTTTGCTCGGGCTGCTGATCCTGGTGGCGGCCCGCCTCGACCGCTTCGCGACACGCAGCGAGCAGGGCACGGCGATCGTCAATGATGGCGATTCGATCACGCTCGGCACCAAGCGCATCCGCATGCGCGGCATCGATGCGCCGGAATATCTGCAGACCTGCCAGAGGAATGGCGCCGACTATGCCTGCGGCAAGCTGGCGCGGCAGTCGCTGGTCAAGCTGATCGCCAGTCGGCCGGTGTCCTGCAGCGGCTGGCAGCGCGACCGCTACGGGCGCCTGCTCGGCGAGTGCAAGGCGGGTGACACCGATCTCAACCGCGCGCAGGTCCAGGCGGGATGGGCTGTCGCCTATGGTGATTTCGAGACCGAGGAAGCTGCCGCAAGGGCGGCCAAGGTCGGCATCTGGGCGGGAAGTTTCGACGAGCCACAGGATTGGCGCGACAGCCACCGCGATGCTCCTATCGAGCGCAAGCATGGCACCCTGGCTTCCATTGGCGATGCGGCGCGCGAATTGTTTCGCTTCTGGTGAAGGGTGCGCCTTATGATCGGTGAGGAAATCGGAGGGTAAAATGAAGCTGTTCGATGGCGGCCGCGCGCCCAATCCCCGCCGGGTTCGTGTTTTCCTTGCCGAGAAAGGTCTGACGATTCCGCTGGTGCCGGTCGACATGGGGGCGCTGGAGCATCGTGAGCAGGCGGTTGCCTCGCGCAACCCACTGCGGCGCCTGCCGGTGCTTGAGCTCGACGACGGCACAGTCATCACCGAATCCATCGCCATCTGCCGTTATTTCGAGGAACTGCATCCCGAACCCGCTTTGTTCGGCAAGGGTGCGCTCGGAAAAGCCAAGGTCGAGATGTGGCAACGGCGCATGGAGTTCAACCTGATGAGCTGCGTTGCCGCAGCGTTCCGCCATATCCACCCAGCGATGAAGGAGTGGGAAGTGCCGCAGATCCCCGAATGGGGCGAAGCCAACAAGCCCAAGGCGATCGAGTTCCTGCATCTTCTCGATCATGAGCTGGACGACAGGGAATTTGCCGCCGGCGATGACTATTCGGTTGCCGACATCACCGGCATGATCGCCATCGATTTCATGAAGCCCGCCCGCATCAAGGTGCCGGAAGAATGCGCCAACGTGCTGCGCTGGTACGCGGCGCTCACGAGCCGGCCCAGTGCCGCCGCGTGAGGCCTGCTGCTGCATGGGGCCTGCGATTGGATAATCGGTCTGCCATGAGCGACGCGCTGGAGCGTCTCACCGCCAGGGCGCGGGCCTGCCGCATCTGCGTGGAGCATCCGCTTGGACGGCCCTTGCCGCATGAACCGCGGCCTGTCCTGCTGCCGTCCTCGACGGCGCGCATCCTGCTCGCCGGCCAGGCGCCGGGCACCAAGGTGCATAATTCGGGGATGCCGTTCACCGATGCATCCGGCGATCGCCTGCGAAGCTGGCTGAGCGTCAGCGATGAAGAGTTCTACGACACCAAAAAGTTCGCCATCGTGCCGATGGGCTTCTGCTTTCCCGGCCAGGATGCCAAGGGCGGCGACCTACCGCCGCGCCGCGAATGCGCGCCGGCCTGGCGCGCCGAGCTGATGGCGTTGATGCCGCGGATCGACCTGGTGCTGACGATCGGCGGCTATGCCCAGGCCTGGCATATGGGCACCGCGCGGCTGCCATCGCTGACGGAGACGGTCAGAAACTGGCGTGCGATCTGGGACGCGCCGGGCAAGCTAAAAGTGCTGCCGCTGCCGCATCCGTCGTGGCGAAACAGCGGCTGGCTGAAGCGGAATCCCTGGTTTGAAATGGATTTGCTGCCTTTCCTGCGGTCGGAAATCCGCTATCGCATCAATTAGCTATCTTGCAAGAAATCACTCGCTTTTCGTGCCTTTGGCAGAATTTCTTTCTTGTTAAAGGCGTCGATAAGAGGGATTATCGACAAACTATTCCCCTGGAGTCTCCCCATGGATCGCCTAGACCGAAAAATTCTCCGCCTCCTGCAGGAGGACGCCACGCTCGCGGTGGCCGACGTCGCCAAGAAAGTCGGCCTGTCGACCACGCCGTGCTGGCGGCGTATCCAGAAGCTCGAGGAAGAGGGCGTCATCAAGCGGCGCGTCGCCATTCTCGACCATGAGAAGGTCAATGTGCGCGTCACCGTGTTCGTGTCGATCCGCACCAATTCGCACAGCCATGAGTGGCTGCGCCGCTTCTCCGAGGTCATCCAGGAATTTCCCGAAGTGGTCGAGTTCTACCGCATGAGCGGCGACGTCGATTACCTGCTGCGTGTCGTGGTGCCGGACATTGGTGCCTATGACGCCTTCTACAAGCGGCTGATCGCCAAGATCGAAATCCGCGACGTGTCGTCGTCCTTTGCCATGGAGCAGATCAAGTACACGACCGAGATCCCGCTCGACTACATGGTGCTGGACAAGGAATCGGGCGCCAACGCGGCTTGACCGCCAGGCGGCGGCGTCAGTTCTTCTTTTTGTTGAGGAGCAAATTCCACGGCGAGTTCACCGGCAGCGTGACCGTATCCGGCACGGAGTCGACGCTGGCTACTTCGGCTTTGCGCACCGTGTAGCCCGACTGGACGATCGAGACGCCGTCGAGGATGAAGAGCTGGCTCTTTTCCATGCCGGGATTCAATACGCCAGTGACGGACACCGGCTCATAGGCTTGCGTCATCTTGTAGGGCTTCGTCGGCGTCACCAGCACGATCTGGTTGGGCGGAGGCGTCGGCATATGACTGCAGGCGCCCGTCCATGGCACCAGCAGGAACTGGTAGACGAGATCGCCGTCACGATCGACCGGCAGTGCATAGCCGGCTAATTGTATCGTCTTGTCCTGCAGATTGAGCGACAGCGTCTCGCCATGGTCGGGCAGTTTCGCCGCGACCATCGGCAGGTTGGCATCCTCGGCGACGGCTTGAGTCTGCGGGCGCAGATCCTTCCAGAAGATATGCGCGGTTTCGGCCGCGGCTTGACTAACGGCAAGGCCAAGTGACCCAGCAAGGATCGCGCCCTTGTGAAAACGGTTGTTCATTGGTTCCATTCTGGCCGGTCCATAACTGCAAGCGAGTAAAACTACCGTGATCTCTGGCGCGTCCTGCTCGCTCGATGGAATTGTTGGAAACGCTGCACCGGAAGGTTGTATGGAGAAAACTGTGGGATCGCGAACAGGCCCTACCAGGGCGCACGGAAGTGCGCCACTTATAATGGCCATGAGCCAGCGGCGCGCGATGCCCGCCGCACAGGACCCTGGAGGAATGCATGCCGACCAGCCATGATCTCAGCGGGCTGATGAAGTTTCTGACCCGTGGCAAATGGCGCGAATGCTTCGAGGAAGTTTTCAACGAACATTTCGGCCCGGTTCTCGAGGGCGAGGGGGATTTTGAAGACCTTGCCGAAGTCCTCGGCGACCATTGGACAAACGCCCTTTGGGGTTGCGCCTTCGAGGATTTCCTGACGCAGGATTTCGAAGGCGAGCCCGCCAATATGGTCGACGAATATCTCAAGCGCCGAGGCTGGAAGGAAAGCGCGCAATCAAAGGCCTACATGGCGGCGCTGCGTAACTCGGTCATGAGTTTATACGAGGTGAGTGACGTCGTTTCGGGAGCGTCTTTTATGGGGCGCGACCTTATCCGCGGTGGCGAACCGATCTCCGTCAGCGAAGGCAGCGCGACAAAGACTTTGAAGCAGTGGGACAGGCTTGCGGCCCGGATCGTACCCGTCATGGGCAAAAACGTCATGGCCGGCGGTGTCTTGCCCTTCAGTCCGCAGGCCACGGAAACATTGTTCGATGGGTTGCGGGCCTGTTCGGCAAAGGAAATGCAAAGAAGCTACCCGCCATCAAGGACGAAGAGTTGCAGGCGGCGGCATTCCTGTTCACGCTGTCATGGTTGTTCGACACCCTCGCAAGGGTAACGCAACCGCGGCTGCAGAACACCGATGGCGATGAAATCGTATTTCATGAGGCCCGCTTTCCGCTTGCGCCGAGCGTGAAACAGGAGGAGATCGCCGCTCGCCTGAACGGCATTCCAGCGTTGTCGCAGGCGAATGCGAAATTCTGGAACTGGCTGGAAGAGGCGCCGAAAAGTAGCAAGAAATCAAAGGCGACAGCTCCTGCGATAGACACCACAATGGACAACGGTCCGCTTGTGCTTGGCAATGTCGAGTTGAAGGGCCGTTTCCTGCATCTGTCCGCCAATTCCGCAGAGCGGGCGACAAAAGGAACGGCTCTGATCCAGCAGGCCCTTGGCGATCTTATCAGGACGCCGCTGACTAACATCAGGACCGTCGAACAATTGACAGCCGATCAGCCACCTAGCGGGAGCAAAACATCCCGATCGAACATCGATCCGGAAATTGCCGAACGGAGCATTCACGAATACCTAGATCGGCACTATCTGGAAACGCTCGACCAGCCGGTCAAGATGTTGGGGAATAAGACACCGCGCCAAGCCGTCAAGACAACGGCCGGCCGACAAAAGGTGGTCGAATGGCTGAAATACATCGAAAACCAGACCGCAAGGCAGCCCGATCCGACCCAGCCGATGGCAACCTACAGCCTCGAGTGGATGTGGAAAGAACTCGGCGTTCACGATCTGCGCCGGTAGCACTCTGTCGTATCCGCTCCGTCACAATCCACTCGGACCAGGCTCAACGGTCCAGCCGCACCACATGCCGGCGCGTGCCGGCGGTGCCGATCTCGTGGAAGCCGCGCGCGATGAACATGTCGCGGAAGCCCATGAAGCGATAGCTCGGCGCGGCCTCGTCGACGGGATAAGCCTCGACGATGCGCGCGCCCCTGGCGAAAGCATGCTCGACGGCGGCATCGAGCAGGGAAGCCGCCAGGCCGCCGCCGCGCAAGGCCCTGGGGACGTAAAAGCAGACGATCGACCAGACATCCGCCTCGCCGTCATCCTGTCCTTTCCAAAGTCGGCGATAGGTCTCGCGCGGCGCGACCGAGCACCAGCCGACGAGCTTGCCGGCAAGCTCGGCAACGATCCCGACCGGTGTGCCCCGGTCGATCAGCGCCAGCATCATGCGTTTCTTCTCGTCGTTGTCGACGTGCTCGCGGCTTGAGTGGCGCCAGGCCATACACCAGCAATATTTCGGCGCGCCCGGCTGTTCGAAGAGGCCCTCGAAATCGGCGCGGGTTTCGCGCGTCACCTCGATGAAACGGATACCCGCCAGGTCAGACTTTTCTCGCTGCGAGCCTTTCGAGCTGCTTGGCATCCGTCAGTTCCTTCACCGCATCCTTGCCGATCCAGCGCGCCGTCTTGTCGGAGGATGCCGCCAGTTTTTCCGCCAACGCAAGGGCAGGGGCATGCAGCGCCATCGAGCGCTTGCCGATCTGCCGCAGCGCCCAGTTGACCGCTTTGCGCACGAAATTGCGCGGATCGCCGGCATGGCTCTCGATCATCGGCAGATAGGCAAGGAAGGTCGCTTCCGGCTCCTTCTTCAGATGGACCGCGCTCCACGCCAGCATGGCAAAGGCGGTGCGGCGGACGAATTCGCGCTCGTCAGCGGCGAACTCTTCGATCAGGTCGCGCCAGAACGGTGTCTCGATAAAGAGGTCGACGACCGTGTCGACGATCTCCCAGCTGTCGAAATCGGCGGCCCAGCGCCGGCATAGCGCAATATCGACCTTCTGCGGCTCGCCGGTGAAGGCCGCCAGCAGCCGCGCCTCGCGGATGCCGGTATCCCATAGCAGCAGCGAGCGCTCATGGTTCTTCTTCAATTTGCGCGCCAGCGGCCGCAGGTCGGAATTGCCGATGCCGAGCGCGCTTTCGGTTTTGATGCCGAAACGCGCCATGCCGGCGCGGTTCTGCTCGGTGCCGATCGAGCGCAGATGCGCGACGATGTCGTCGGCGCCCCAGCGCGGATCGGGCAGGGCCATCGCGCGCCTACTTTTCCAGCCGGGCCAGCAGCGAAGACGTGTCCCAGCGGCGGCCGCCCATCTCCTGCACATCCTTGTAGAACTGGTCGACGAGCGCCGTCACCGGAAGCCTGGCGCCGTTGCGGTTGGCTTCGGCGAGACAGATGCCGAGATCCTTGCGCATCCAGTCGACGGCAAAGCCGAAATCATATTTCCCAGCATTCATCGTCTTGTGGCGGTTGTCCATCTGCCAAGAGCCGGCCGCGCCCTTGGAGATCACCTCGATAACCTTTTCGATGTCGAGGCCTGCCTTCTTGCCGAAATGGATGCCTTCGGCCAATCCCTGAACAAGACCGGCGATGGTGATCTGGTTGATCATCTTGGTGAGTTGGCCGGCGCCTGCCGAACCCATCAGCCCGACCATGCGGGCGAAGGCGTCGATGACGGGCTTGGCCTTGTCGAACGCCGCCTGGTCGCCACCGACCATGACGGTCAGCAGGCCGTTCTCGGCGCCGGCCTGGCCGCCCGAAACCGGCGCGTCGAGGAAGGAAAGACCGGCCTTGCGCGCCGCTTCGTCGAGTTCGCGCGCGACCTCGGCCGAAGCCGTGGTGTTGTCGATGTAGATGGCTCCCTTCTTCATCGCCGCGAAGGCGCCGTTGGCGCCGATCGTTACCGAGCGCAGATCGTCGTCATTACCGACGCAGGAGAAGACGAAGTCCTTGCCTTCGGCGGCCTTCGCCGGCGTCAGCGCGAGGTTGCCGCCGTGCTGGCCGACCCACTGCTCAGCCTTGGCCGGGCTGCGGTTATAGACGGTGACGTCGTGGCCGCCCTTGTTCTTGAGGTGCCCGGCCATGGGATATCCCATGACGCCCAGACCGAGAAATGCCACCGATGCCATAGGTCGTACCTTCCGAAGACAGAGTTTGCTGTTGCGGAAGGTCTATGCGCTGCAGCGAATTCGTCAAGGCGCGCAGGGGCGTATCGACTGGTACAGCCCGGGTGTCCGTTTATGCATGTCGTTCTCCCAAAACCGCTGCCACTTTTGGGCGACATGCATTAGCGATGCAGGTGGACGGTGATCCGGCGCTCGATCCATTCGACGCCGTGGCGCAGGATTTCGACCATCACCAGATAGACGATGGCGACCCAGATATAGGCCTGAATGTCGAAGGACTTTGCATAGGCGAGCTTGGCGTTGCCCATCAGGTCGTAGACGGTGATGATGGCGACGATGGCCGAGGCCTTGATCATCAGGATCAGCTCGTTGCCGTAGGGCCTGAGCGCCACGATGATCGCCTGCGGCAGGATGACCTTGCGCAGCGTCTGAAGCGTGTGCAGGCCGAGCGAAGCCGCACCTTCCCACTGGCCGCGCGGAACGCTTTCAATGGCGCCGCGCAGGATTTCGGCCTGATAGGCAGCGGTGTTGAGCGAGAAGGCGAAGACACCGCAATAGAACGCCTCGCGGAAGAACCACCACAGCCCGACCGTCTCGAGCTCCGGCCGGAACGAGCCGACGCCGTAATAGACGAGGTAGGTCTGCACCAGGAGCGGCGTGCCGCGGAAGAAATAGACATAGCAATAAGCAAGCCCGGACAGCACCCGGTTCTTCGACATGCGGCCATAGGCAACGGGCAGCGACATGAGCGCGCCCAGCACCATCGAGATCGCCACAAGCGACAAGGTTGTTCCGAGCCCCTGCAGATAGGCCGGCGCGTATCTGGCGAAGAATTCGGCATTCCAGGCAAAGACCAGATAGGCAACGATACCAAGGCCGAAGAGGATCCAGACCCCGACCAGCGCATAGCCCAGGACACGGGCGCGCGACCAGCCTCGCGCCAGAGGCGGTGGCCTTTCGACAGCGGCGGCTTGGGCGACGCTCATCGCGCTTCTCTCCGTCCGAGCGAGCGCAGGATGAAGCCGGTGGCGATCGACGACAGGATGGCGAGCACGAGGAAGACCAGTGCCGCCACGCTGTAGAACAGGAAGGAATGCTTGGTGACGCGCGCCGCGACACCGGCGTTGCGCAAGGTCTCGGCGAGGTTGACGACGGAAACCAGCGACGTGTCCTTGAGCAGGCTCAGCCAGCAATTCTCAAGACCCGGGAAGGCGATGCGTATCAGCTGCGGCAGAACCACCAGCCGCATCGTCTGCCATTTCGACAGGCCAATGGCGTAGCCGCCCTCATACTGGCCTTTGGGAATGGCGCGGAACGCGGAGAGGAAGACCTCGCTGGCATAGGAGGAGAAGATCAGCGACAGCACGATCATGCCGGCGATGAAGCTGTTGACGTCGATCGTGGCGCCCGGATTGAACAGCCGCAAGAGATATTGCAGCAGAATCGGCATGCCGAAGAAGAACAGGAACAGCGTCACCAGTTCCGGCAGGCCGCGAAAGACGGTGGTGTAGATGTTGCCGGCCAGCCGCAACGCCGGCTCTTCGTGCTGCTTGGCGAAAGCGACGAAAAAGCCGATCACCAGGCCGAAAGGAAGGGTGGCAAGCGCCAATGCGATCGTGACCAGCACGCCATAGGCAATGTCGTCACTCCAGCCATCCGGTCCCCAGCTGAGAAGCGTCCAAATGCTTTGGGCCGGCATTGACGGGTCGTGTCTCCGTGGCGATCGCTTGAAGAAGGAAAAGCGGCGAGGGGATGCCTCGCCGCTTTTGGCTTAACGATCAGGACTCGGCGCCGAAGACGTCGAACTTGAAGTACTTGTCGTTGATTTCCTTGTACTTTCCGTTTTTGCGGATGGCGTCGATCGCGGTGTTCAGCTTGTTGACCAGGTCGGTCTCGCCCTTGCGCACGGCAATGCCGGCGCCCGGTCCGAAGATCTCGACCGGCTGCGGTGAAGGCTGGCCGAGGATCTTGCAGCAGGCGCCGTCAGGCGAATCGAGCCACTGCTGCAGCACCACGATGTCATCCTCGATGGCGTCGAGGCGGCCGTTGGCCAGATCAGCCTGCTCCTCGGGACTGCTCGGATAGCCCTTGATGGTGCTGTCGGTGAAGGTCTTCGAGGCATAGTTGTAGTGGGTGGTCGTGGTGGCGACGCCGATGTTCTTGCCGGCGAGGTCCGCCTTGGTCACACCCTTGAGCGGGGAATCCTTCGGCACGGCGATCGCCGATGGCGTGTTGTAATATTTGTGGCTGAAGTCGACCTTCTCGGCACGTTCCGGCGTGATCGACATCGAGGCGACGATGGCGTCGAACTTGCCGGCCTGCAGCGCCGGGATGATGCCGTCCCAATCCTGCGCGACGAAGGTGCACTTCACCTTCATTTCGTCGCAGAGGGCCTTGGCGATATCGATGTCGAAGCCGACCAGCTGGCCGTCGGAGGTCAGGTTGTTGAAGGGCGGGTAGGCGCCTTCGGTGCCGATCCTCAGGGTCTTTTCCTGAGCCTGGGCGACGCCGAGTGTCAGCAGCGCGGCCGAAGCGGCAAGCGCGATACGCAGTGCAATACGCATGATGATCCTCTCATAATTATCATGGCCGCTGTCCCGTGCGGCTCTTGTGGGCGGTGGTTTGTTGACCGCCCGCTACGGCGGATACTCCCACTCTTTGCGAGAAAAAAGCAACTGCAAATCAACGGCAAACTGCAATCGCCGTCTGCCGCTGCGTTACTTGGTTTGAGCGACAAGACCTGTGCTGCGCTCGACGAAGTCGGCTATCGACTTGGTGTCGTCGAGGTCGAAGACGGGCAGCTTTTCACCCTCGACCGCAAAGTCGGCGGCGATGGCGACAATGTTGGGATCGTTGGCGGAAAGCGGCGTGCGATCCTTGGCCTCGAGCCGTCTTGCCTCGATCTTCCCGTGGGCTTCGCGCTTGTAGCCCTCGACCAGCACGATATCGCAGGGCCCCAGCCTGGCCAGGATGTCATCCAGCTTCGGCTCGTCCTCGCCCCGCAATTCGTGCATAAGGGCCCAGCGACGGTCGGAGACGATGGCAACCTCTGTCGCTCCGGCCTGACGATGACGAAAGCTGTCGGCGCCCGGCTTGTCGATATCGAAGTCGTGATGGGCATGTTTGACGGTCGAGACCGTCCAGCCGCGCCGAACCAGCTCGGTGACCAGCTTCTCGGTCAAGGTCGTTTTGCCGGAATTCTTCCAGCCGGTGATGCCGAACACGCGTCTCATGGGTGCAGGCTTTGCAACAGACGTTTCGCCACCGCAAGGTCATCCGGCGTGTTGACGTTGAAGAACGGGTCGATGCGCTGGCCTTCGGCCTCGATCATCGGGAAATCCACCACAACGAAACCGTGCCGCTCCATGAAGGCGGAAACCCGGCGGTTGTCTTCGTCGACCAGGAACCGGCGCAAGGACTCGCGCAAGCCGAGCGGCCAGAGCGCGAAGGTCGGGTGCCATCGGCCGTCGGAACTGGCGACGGCGATCTTGCCCGGCTGTTCGCCCGCCGCTTGAACCAGTCGCTCGACGAGATCGCCGGGGAAGAAGGGCGTGTCGCCCGCAGTGCTCACCATCGCCTCGCAACCGGACTGCGTCGCCGCCCATTCCAGCCCGGTCAGAATGCCGGCCAGCGGTCCCGCGTAGTCCGGCACCGTGTCGGCAAGCACCGGCAGGTCGATGCCGGCAAACCGTGCCGGGTCGCCATTGGCGTTGATCGCCAGGGTGGCGACCTGCGGCGTGAAGCGCGCGGCGACATGGTCGATCAGCCTCGCGTTGTTCAGCGAAAGCAGAGGCTTGTCGCCGCCGCCCATGCGCCGCGACAGGCCGCCCGCCAGGATGATGCCGGCAATTTCTGTGACCATCGCGTCTATATGCCGTCCGGCGCCATATCGGGTCCAGCGCTTTCGGCGGCGGGCTGCCGCCGACCGACGACGCGCTCGCGGTAAAGCGCGTAGAGCCCCGAGCCGATGATTATCACGGCGCCGACGATCATCGGCAGGTCCGGAATGTCGCCGAAGATGACGAGGCCAAGCAGGATCGACCAGAGCAACGCCGTGTAGCGGAACGGTGCGACGAAGGAGATGTCGCCCGAGCGCATCGCCTTGATGATGAACTGATAGCCGATGATCACCAGCACCGCGGCCAGCGCCAGCAAGGCGGTGGCGTGGCCGGTCATCGGCGTCCACCCACCCATCGGCGACAGCAGAAGGGCGCCGAGAACGGTCATGGCCAGCGCCGTCGCCGTCGACACCAGCATGGTCGGGATCGCTTGCGGGATGCGCTTGGTGGCGAGGTCGCGCACCGCGCAGCAGGCGACGCTGGTCAGCGCCAGCAGCGAATAGACGCTGAATCCCTCGAAGCCCGGCCGCACGATGATGAGTACACCCGCGAAGCCGACCGCGATGGCCAGCCACCGCCGCCAGCCGACGCCTTCGCCGAACACCAGCGCGGCGCCCATCGTCACCGCCAGCGGCAATGCCTGCAGCACGGCGGATACATTGGCGATCGGCAGATGCGCGAGCGCGATCAGGAACGACACCGTGGCGCCGGCTTCGCCGGCGACACGCATCGCCACCATCGGCTGCAGCATTGCCGCCGGATGGGCCAATGCGCCGCGCTGCCAGGCAAGCAGGCCGACGAAAAGCGAGGCAAACGCGCCGCGCACAAGCATGACCTGCGCCATGTTCATCCATTCGGAGGAGTATTTCGTGATCGCGTCATTCAAGGTGAAGCCGATCATGGCCACGATCATGAACAGCGCGCCGCGCAGATTTGGCGAAGGAGGCAAGGGCGGCGTTTCCGGATTCTATTTTAAGCCAAGCCCTAGCAGGCGACCGGGAAACAGCAACGGCAAAGAAATGGGCCACAGATGTTCTCCGCGGCCCAACAGATCGATTTATAGCGGTGTCGAAGGCCTATTTCGGCGTCAGCACTTCGGTGCCGTTCCCGTCCTGGCCGGCGATTGTCCACAACCCGTGCAGCGAGCCGTCTTTCTCCATCTTGTAGACGACAAGACCGATTTCCTTGCCCATGGCATAGCCGGCGGAAAAGGCATCGTCATTACGCATGCAGATGCCATCCGAGGTCGAGCCGCCGGTTTCCCAATGGATTTTGCAGGTCGTGTCGCTGGTCAGCGTGATCGTCGCCTCGCCGCCATATTTCGAGCCATCGAAGTTGGTCCCCGCAACGGTGTACGTGCCGCCGATAGATTGGGCTGCCGCCGGCAGGCAAGCAACCGCAAGCATGCCAACTGTAAGCATGAATTTATGCATGTGGATTCCCCCATAGAGCCAAAACCGCGGCAACACGCTAGGCTGGAAAAAGCGCGTGGTAAATCGGGGCTCGCGACCTTGCGTAAGGTTTATTTCCAGTGTGGCCCGGACGCCTCGTGCAGGCTGGCGGCGATGGCGCCGACCAGCGGGTCGTATTTCGCCTTGAGCGCCGCTGGATACTGGATGAAGACGGTGTGGATGACGTCCTCTTTGCCAAACACGGACCGCTCGTAGAAGATGTTGTCGCCCTTGGTTCCAGACAGCACCGCCCAGTTCTTGCCGGTTTTGGAGTAAGTGACTTTCTCGCCCGGGTCGGGGCTGGCCTTCTCATTCTCAACGAGGCTCTTCGGCGTGGCGTCGAGCGCATTGTAGCTGCCGTAGCACGCCACGCTGGCGCCGTCGGCGCTATGCCATTCCAGGCCGTCGCCATTTTCCGGCTCGGGCATGCGCCCGGTGAAAATCTGGTCCGGGAACGTGCACACCGTGCTGAAGCGCGCATTGACATAGGTGAACGGCTTGGCAAGCGCCGTTGTGGCCATATTCGTCGACAGAAACAGAAGCGCGGAGAATGATGACAAGCCGATGCGATGGATAGGTTGCATTGTACCCTCTGGTCGATGACCAGGAGTGATCATGCACCAATCGCTCGAAAAAATCAGCCGCCGGTGACGCTCATGTGCCGCGACACCGAAGGACGGCTGGGGCGGCGGTCGATAATGAAGTCATGGCCCTTGGGCTTGCACCCGGTCGCCTCGTCGGTGGCCGCGCCGTTGCCTTCCGAAGACCGCAGCGACGCCCTGAGCCGCGTCTTCCTGCCTGCTTGGGAAACATGCTTCGCCGAAAAATTCCTCTGTGGCCGGACTGCCTGATATTTGGCGTTTCCGTCGCAAAGTCAGGATTTCCGCGACATGTCACAAACGATTTTCAAGTCCCAAGTGCGCGTAGCAAAAAATCGAAAGCAGGCTGCATTTGCGTTTTCATGAAAGAGGGATCCTCATGTCCTGCTCCCTTCACGATTGTAAGCGTTGATGACCAACCGTGGCTGATCAGTGCATCATGCAACCGGCGCGCGTCCGCAGCCGTGACAATGTTGTCGCGATCGCCATTGACGATCAGGAAAGGCGGTACGGTCATGGCTGTGCCTATGTAAGGCTCCATTTGCATGATGGATCGAGAAAGGGTGTTCTCTGCTCCGAAGCAAACGATTACCGCCCGCACATCGCTTGAAACGTTTGCGCTCGCGGCATTGTCGAAGGGGCTCGGTTGATCTCCGGTGAGTCCAAGCGCTTCCGCTATGAAGCCCCCAGCCGAATTGCCCCACACGGCGATACGCGTCGGATCGATATGAAGCGCATCAGCATTGGCATGCAGATAGCGAACCGCAGCCTTCCCATCAGAAATGGCGTTCAACATCGCAGCTGCCCAACTGGGGCCACCCAGGCGGTAGTTCAAGCTGACGACTGCATATCCCATCCGTGTGAGCGCCGCCACATCCGGCACCTGTATCTGGTAGGGTTCCTCATTCGGCTTAGTCGGGATAGGGCCGCGATCGACATGCGGCATGGCACTCTTGTCGCCGCCGTAGAAGTTCCCGCCGTGAATCCACACCACGACCGGAAACGGACCTCTGCCTACAGAAGGCGTATATAGATCAAATCGTTGTAGCTTTGATTGTGTGGCATATGGCACCTCGACCTTGACGTAGGGCCTTGCCTCATTCGCTAGGGAACCTGCGACAGGGCAGAAAAGCGTGACCGCAAATGCAAGGATCCGGCCAATCATGCTCATCATCAACCCCCGATGCATCCTATGGCAAAATCCCAAGTGAAATTAGCTTTTGCGACAGATTAATAAAGAGACCAGGTCGAGGTCGAAACGGCCGAAGGGATTGACGTGGCCGTGGATGACCGGTGTGAGACCGCAAGAATGTCACCCGCCCATTCGGGCGATGACCAAAAGTAATCACCAACCAATCAATGGAAAAATCAGCCGCCGGTGACGCTCATATGCCGCGACACCGAAGGACGGCTGGTGCGGCGGTCGATGATGAAATCATGGCCCTTGGGCTTGCGCCCGATCGCCTCGTCGATGGCAGCGCCGACCAGCTCATTGCCTTCCGAAGCGCGTAGCGGCGCCCTGAGATCGGCCGCGTCTTCCTGGCCGAGGCACATATAGAGCGTGCCGGTGCAGGTCAGCCGCACGCGGTTGCAGCTTTCGCAGAAATTGTGGGTCATCGGCGTGATGAAGCCGAGCTTGCCGCCGGTCTCGGCGACGTGGGCGTAGCGAGCGGGGCCGCCGGTCTTGTAAGGGATGTCGGCGAGCGTGAACTGACGCTCCAGCGAGGCGCGCAGCAGCGATAGCGGCAGGTACTGATCGGTGCGGTCGGCCTCGATCTCGCCCATCGGCATGGTCTCGATGAGGGTGAGGTCCATGCCGCGGCCATGCGCCCAACGCATCAGTTCGGGGATCTCGGCGTCGTTGAAGTCGCGCAGGGCGACCGCATTGAGCTTGATCTGCAGCCCGGCCTTCTGCGCCGCGTCGATGCCTTCCATAACCTTGCCGAGATTGCCCCAGCGGGTGATCTGGTGGAATTTGTCGGCATCGAGCGTGTCGAGCGAGACGTTGATGCGCTTGACGCCGCAATCGGCGAGCTCGGCGGCAAAGCGCGACAGCTGCGAGCCGTTGGTGGTCAGTGTCAATTCTTCCAGCGCACCGCTCTCCAGATGCCGCGACAGCTGACGCACCAGATGCATGATGTTCTTGCGTACCAGCGGTTCGCCGCCGGTCAGCCTGAGCTTCCTGACGCCCTTTTCGATGAAAACGGTGCAGAGCCGATCGAGTTCTTCAAGCGAGAGCAGGTCCTTCTTCGGCAGGAAGGTCATGTCTTCGGCCATGCAATAGGTGCAACGGAAATCGCAGCGGTCGGTGACCGACACGCGCAGGTAGCTGATCGTGCGGCCGAATGGGTCGATCATGTTCATCAAGCGTTTCCGTGGCCTTGGGCGGCGTCGTTATATACAGCTATGTGATACGATCCAATGCCGCATTCAAGATAGAAGGTCTTGATCTTTGGTAACATTCCCCGACCGACATTCTCTGTCGGCCGCCCTCAAATGCCTTCCCGCGTCCCGCGAAGCAGCGTAGGGGAAGGGCGCTATCGAAACAGGATCAATCATGACGGCGCCGAAGGAACTGCGGGTCTCGAAGGACCGCAAGCTGCTCACCGTGACCTTTCCCGGCCATCAGCCGTTCGAACTGCCGGCGGAATTGCTTCGCGTCGCGTCGCCCTCGGCCGAAGTCCAGGGGCACTCGCCGGATCAGCGCGTGACGGTGCCCGGCAAGCGCAATGTCGCGATCCTCAAGATCGAGCCGGTCGGCAACTATGCGGTGCGCATCACCTTCGACGATTTCCACGACACCGGCATCTTCACCTGGAATTACCTGCATACGCTCGGTCATGAAAAGGACGAACGCTGGAATGCCTATCTGGCCGAGCTTGCCGAGAAGGGGCTCAGCCGGGATCGCTAGCTTGGCATTTGTCGTCAAACCGTCATCGACTTGGCGTAGCGCCGGCAAAGGTTCGGAGGACGAAAAATGTCGCTTATCACATCGGTCGAACAGCTCGAAGCCCTTTACGGCCTGCCGGGCGAGGCCTCGATCGTCAAGGAACTCGACCATGTGATTCCCGAATACGCCGCCTTTATCGAGGCGTCGCCCTTCGTGGCGTTGGCGACCAGCGGACCGGAAGGGCTGGATTGCTCGCCGCGCGGCGATCTCGCGGGCTTCGTGCGCATGGTGGACGACAAGACGCTGATGATGCCCGACAGGCGCGGCAACAACCGTGCCGATTCGCTGAAGAACATCATTCGCGATCCGCGCGTCGGCCTGCTGTTTCTCGTTCCGGGCTCGGGCACGACGCTGCGCATCAACGGCCGCGCCCACATCACCACCGATCCGGAGCTTTGCGCATCGTTCATCGTCGACGGCAAGCCGGCCCGGTCGGTGACCGTCATTGCGATCGATACCGTTTACTTCCAGTGCGCCCGCGCCATCGTGCGCTCGGAGCTGTGGAATTCGGCGAAGCATGTCGATCCGAAGTCGCTGCCGACGCCCGGACAGATCCTCGAGGTCACCAGCCGCAAGAATATTGATGGCGACGCGTACGACAGAGAATGGCCGGAACGGGCGAAGAAAACCATGTGGTGACGGGTGCACCGATATTTCGGTGAGGCCGGCCTGCAAATGCCGGCCTCCTGCGCTTCCGGTCCTCACGTACTTTAGTACGCTCCGCTCCGGTTCTCGGAAGCCACCATTTTCGACTCGGCCTGACCGAAATCTCGGCACACCCGTGCCAAATTCAGCAAACCTATAAGTCAGGCGTCCTTCAGCACGTCGTAGATCTTGCGCATCTGCTCGCCGATCATATCGCATTGCTCCGGCGTCGACTGGCTCATCGCTTTTTCGATCAGCGCCATATGCACCTTCAGCGCCCGCATCAGCAAAGCCTCGCCGGCTTCGGTGAGACTAAGCCGCAGCACGCGCTTGTCCTTCTCGTCACCCTCGCGCCGCAACAGGCCGCGGGCTTCCAGTTGCGGCAACAGCATGGTGATGTTGGAGCGGCCGACCAAAAGCTTGCGGGCGAGGTCGTGCTGCGACATGCCGGGGTGTCGGTAGAGGTTCATCAGCACGTCGAGTTGAGCGGGCTTCAGGTCGAGCGGCGCGAGTTTTACAGCCAGCGTGCGCTCCAGCACATGGCAGGCGCGCGCCACCGCAACCCAGTTGCGGAAGCGCGGGTTGTCCCAGGGCAGCTCTTGTTTAATGTTCATGTTTGAACTATTATGTTCATGCTTGAACGAATGGATGGATCGCCAATATGGCATCATTTGGATTGAAGGTCATCCGCGGCGTCTTTGGCGCCGCCGAGCATGTCGTGCCGCGTCTCAGCGGCCGCGCCGCCTTCGAATTGTTTTGCCGCACACCCAACGCCAAATCGCTGAGCGACGGCGAGCGCCGAGCTGTGGAACGTGCCGCCGGCTTCATGGCCGAAGCGCGCCATCACCGGCTGAAAACCAGGAAAGATTGCGTTGCGGTGCATGAATTCCGGCCGGAACCGGGCAGGGAGGCGCGCGGCACGGTGCTGGTCATCCATGGCTGGCGCTCGCGCACCGAATATATGCGCAGCCTGATCGAAGGGTTTCGCGGTGCCGGCTACAAGGTCGTCTCGCTCGACCTGCCGGGTCACGGCCATTCGCTCGGACGCCATCTCAACATGGTCAATGCGGTGGATGCAGCGCGGGTCGCCGGCGAATGGTTCGGTCCGTTTGCCGCCGTCGTCGGCCATTCGTTCGGCGGCGCCATCGCCGCCAATGCCGTCGCGGCCTCGGTCAAGGGCATGCCGCCGCTCGCGGCGCAAAAGCTGGTGCTGATCGCCGCGCCGAGCTCGCTGCCGGCGATCTTCGACGATTTCAGCGACATGATGAATGTCGGGCCGCGCTCGCGGGTCGCCATGGCGGACCGGGTGAAGCATCTGTCTGGCCGGCCGCTCAGCGAATTCACCGGCGACCGTCAGCTTGCCGCAGCATCCGTACCGACGCTGATCATCCATGCGCCCGACGATCGCGAAGTGCACGCCGACCATGCCAGGCGATATGCCGGCGCTGGCGAGCATGTGCGCCTGCATTGGGCCGACGGTCTTGGCCATCGCCGCATCCTGGCCGACAAGGACGTCGTCAAGCGCGCCGTGGGTTTCGTGACCGAGCAGCGCGACGCGACTTTACACTAGGTTTTTAGCCGATCAGCCGGCCTTCTTCTTTGCCGACTCGACCGGCAGGCCGGCCGCTTTCCAAGCGGTGTAACCGCCGAGTATGTGCTTGACCGGCGTCAGGCCCATGTCCTGCGCGGTCTTGGTGGCAAGCGCCGAGCGCCAGCCACCGGCGCAAAAGAACACAAAGGTCTTGCCGCTAGCGAAGAACGGCTTGTGGTAGGGGCTTTCCGGATCGATCCAGAATTCCAGCATGCCGCGCGTGACATGCTTGGCGCCGGGGATCTGGCCATCGCGTTCGACCTCGCGGGGATCGCGCAGGTCGACAAAGATCGTGCCGTCATCCTCCAGCAACGAGGCCGCTTCCTCCGGCGACACGACTTCGATCTCGGCATTGGCCTCGTCGAGCAACTGGCGATACCCTTTTTTCATCGACGATCCTCCCTGCGCTTTTTCGCATCGAGCGGATTTCCAGCACAACGCCAGCTGTTTGTCACGTCGTTCCGGCCAGCCCCTGCCAAGCCGCCATAGCGCCGGCCACCGTGGCCAGAAGCGCGGCGCGCGAGGCGCCGTCGCGCGCCTGTATCGACATGCCGTGCTGGACCGTAGCGTAGAAGGTTGCCGCCGTGCCGCTGTCGAAGCCTGCCGGCAATTCGCCTTCCGCCACGGCGCGTTCGAGCCGGCGCAGCAAGGCGGTCCGGTTCTCCGCCCGGCGGCGTCGCAAATCATCGCAGATCGCGCCGCTGCTTGAGTCCTCATGCAGCGCGCCGAGCGCGATGAGGCAGCCCTGCGGGCGGTCGCTCTGCGAATAGGCCCTGGCTGTCTGGCGCAGGAAATTCTCGACCGCCTTGCAAGCCGTCGGCGCCTTGTCGAGTGCTGCCCAGATTTCGGTGCCTTCGGCCTGCGTGTAATATTCGGTCGCTTCAAGGAACAGCGCCTCCTTGCTGCCGAACGCGGCATAGAGGCTGGGTGAACCGATGCCCATCGCCGCAGTCAGATCGGCGATTGACGTTCCCTCATAGCCCTTGGCCCAAAACAGCTCCATCGCCTGCCGCAAGGCCGCGGTTCGATCGAAACTGCGAGGACGACCTCTGTCTGACATGGCGCTTCTTTTCTGTGCTGATCGATACATAATTCACTTGACGGCGGCAGGCAAGGCTGACAGGTATTTATGTATCGATCACTACAGAAAAGGAGAAATCGATGTCTTCAAAACAGCTTGCCGGCAAGGTCGCATTCGTCACTGGCGGCAGCCGCGGCATAGGTGCCGCCGTCGCCAGGCGGCTGGCGCGTGACGGCGCGAGCGTCGCCTTGACCTACGTCAATGGCGAAGGGCAGGCGCGCGCCGTTGTCGATGAGATCGAGGCCGGCGGCGGGCGCGCTGTCGCCATCAAGGCCGATGGCCGCAACGCCCAGGCGCTGGAAAAGGCCGTCGATCAGGCAATGGCTGCATTTGGCCGGCTGGACATCCTGGTCAACAGCGCCGGCATCTGGCGTGCGGCGCCGATCGACACGCTATCGCTCGCCGACTTCGATGAAAGCATGGAGGTCAATCTGAGGGCGCCGTTCGTCGCCTCGAAGGCGGCCGCCCGCTACATGCAGGATGGCGGCAGGATCATCTCGATCGGCAGCAATCTGGCCGAGCGCGTGATGGACCCCGGTCTCAGCGCCTATGCGACCAGCAAGGCGGCGTTGATCGGGTTGACCAAGGCGCTCGCGCGCGACCTTGGCGCGCGCGGCATCACCGCCAACATCGTCCATCCGGGCTCCACCGACACCGATATGAATCCGGCCGATGGACCGCATGCCGAGCACCAGCGTCAGAAGATGGCGACGCCGCGTTTCGGCGAGGCCGACGAGATCGCCGGCATGGTGGCGTGGCTCGCTAGTTCCGAAGGTCGCTTCGTCACCGGAGCCTCGCTGACCATCGACGGCGGCGCCAACGCCTGATTGTTCCAGAAGCGTTTTTTGACTGCGAGAGACCCGGGGCAATCGACGCCGCGGGTCTCACAATGATGTGAAACCGTTCTGCAACACGGCCGCGAAAATTTATGGAAGCTTAACGAAATCGGTATGAATCGGTATAGTCACGCCTTAGATCCGCCATGCGGTGGGCGAGACCGTCAAGCGGCGCGGAACGGGAACCGGTTTCAACCGGCACGGGTGTTTCATGAAATTCCTCGGCAACAAGCAAGTCGCAGTGCCGCTCGCTATTGCGGCCACACTTACCTTCAGCCAGCAGCCGGCGAGTGCTCAAGGTCTGTTCGACATGCTCTTCGGCGGCGGCATAAGGCACAATCCGCAAGGCGAATTTCCGCCGCCGCCCAAGCCGCGAAAGGTCCAGCCCAGCGGCGGTCCCAGCGTCAGGATCAGCAGCCCGACCTACAACACCTATAAGGCCGACAGGCTTGTGCGCGTCGACTTCACGTCGTTGATCGGGGCGACGCCGCCACAGCCGGCTTCGGCGCAAGACGCAGCCTATGTGCGGTCGGCGGCCGGTAACGCGTTCCATGACGCGCTGGCTGGTCTCAGCGACTATGAGCTTTTCGCCGAGCCGGATATCGCCAAGGCGCTGGTCGCCTACTATTCGGCCAATCCGGATTTCATCTGGGTGAGCGACAACGCGCCCAATGCCCGCGCGCAGGATGCGGTGCGGGTGCTCGGCGAAGCGTCGAGCTACGGACTGACGCCGGCCGACTACAATGTCGATGTCCCGGCGGCTGCGACCACCGCCACCCCGCAAGAGCGCAGCAAGGAATTGGTCCGCTTCGAAATGGCGCTGTCGGCGCGCGTGCTGCGCTATGCGCAGGACGCCCAAAGCGGCCGCGTCGAGCCCAACCGCATGACCGCCTATTACGATTTTCCGGCAAAGCCGTTCGACCTCGAGGGTGCGCTCAAGACCTTGGCGCATACCCAGGAAGTGCGCACCTATCTCGAATCGCGGCATCCGCAGAACGCCGAATACCAGGCGTTGCGTGTCGAGCTCGAAGCGTTGGAGGCCAGCGAGGAAAACGAAATCGTCATCGACCAGAAGCTGTTGCTGAAGCCCGGTGAGAGCAGCCCCGAACTGCCGAAACTGCTGACGCTTATTGCGCGCAATCTCGATGACGAGATGGGCGGCAATTACGGCGAAGTCCTTGCCAGGCTCGGCAAGAGCGAGGTGTACGATCCCGAACTGGTGCCGGTCATCAAGGCAGTGCAGGTGAAAGCCGGCATGAAGGGCGACGGCGTCATCGGCCCGCGCACCGTGGCATTGTATGTCGGTGCTTCGAAGGCCGACAAGATCGAGAAGGTCAAGGTTGCGCTCGAGGAACTGCGCTGGCTGCCGTCCGATCTCGGCAGTCCACGTGTCTTCATCAACCAGCCGGCCTTCACCGCCAGCTACATCGACAATGGCGAGGAGAAGCTGAAGACCCGCGCGGTCATCGGCCGGGTCGCCAACCAGACCGCCTTCTTCTACAACCAGATCAAGCAGGTCGATTTCCATCCATTCTGGGGCGTGCCGCAGTCGATCATCGTCAACGAGATGCTGCCGCGGCTGCGCAGCGATCCGGGTTACCTGGATCGCGCCGGCTATGAGGTGACGGATGCCCGCGGCAGGCAGGTTCCGTCGTCGTCGGTCAATTGGGGCGCCTATGGCTCCAACATCCCCTTCAACGTGCGCCAGCAGCCGAGCGAGGCCAATGCTTTGGGCGAATTGAAGATCCTGTTCCCCAACAAGCATGCGATCTACATGCATGACACGCCGCAGAAGTCGTTCTTCGCCCGCGATATGCGCGCGCTGAGCCACGGCTGCGTCCGCCTGCAGGATCCGCGCGGCATGGCGGCGGCGGTGCTCGACACCACGGTCGACGATATCGCCGAGAAGCTGAGCCATGGCCATTCGACCGAGAATGTCACGCGTGTCATCCCGGTCTACGTCGCCTACTTCACGGCATGGCCGGACATGTCCGGCAAGGTCGAGTATTTCGACGACGTCTATGATCGCGATTCAAGGCTGATGCAGGCGCTTGACGCGACCGAAGCGGTGCGCGCGCCGTCAAGCTAAGGCTTATCAATTTCGCAGTTGGCCACAAAACCGCAATTTCAGGAAAACAGTTGCAACTGTTTTCCTGGAATTGCTCTCTAGCGATCAATAAGCGGACGCCGGAAGCCGGCGTCGCGGCCGGCGATCAACCAGTAGATCAGACCGGCCACCAGGCCCGCCGCAGCAATGATGGCCGTGTCGGGCCAACGTTCCGAACTGTCCAGCGCGCCTGACCAGAGCAGCATGAAACCGGCGACCGCGGCGATGGCGCCGAACAGCATGTGCAGCCAGAAGCTGCGCAGCGAAAAGAATTCGGCGATGAGTGCAAAGATAAGGGCCTGCAAGCCGGTCAGAATAATCGTCAGGAAATAGACGAACATGCCGAGCGGCGGCACCACCAGCACGGCAATCGGCGTGAACTGCATCAAATCGAAATAACCGGGCGCGCCGGGCAGCGAGCTCAGAACGACATAGAGCACGACAATCGCGATCAGCCCGACAAGCACCGCCACCAGATAGCCGGTGAGCACCATCAGAATGCGCTTCAGAACATAGCCAACCATTGCCATGCACCCCCGTGCCCGCAATTATGCCTCGCAGTCAGCCACCAAAGGTGTGTCGATGCAAGGGCTGAGGACGAGAGGCTCGCGTTGGCCGGATTGTCGTCAAGCGCCGCCGCACAGATGCTCGGTGTCCGGCAGCACCCACCAGGCGTTTTGAAATCTTAGATTGACGCCGTAATAGACCCTGCCGCGCAGATCGCCCTCAGGGCAGTCCCTCGGGATCGACATCAGACACAACACGACGGGATCACCGACCATGGAAGCCGCCAGCCCCGCATCGCGATCATAAGAAACCGCCGATCCGCCGTTGGCGAAGGTAGCGGCACTGCCGCCTTCCGGCGGGGCGGTGGCCAGCGGATCATCGCCGAGCCGCGTTGTAAGCGTTTTGATATGCGTCACGCTGCACTGGCCAACCGAGGCGGGCAGGGACTGGTCGGCGTTTTTGGGTTCGCGTGCTCCTGTGTTCAACGCCTTCTTGCCGATCAGTCCTTCATTGTAGGCTTCCACCCAATGCGGCGCGAAGCCGTATGTCTGCAGCGCGTTGTTCTGGGCGCTGACGATGCAGGCGGCATCGGACTTGCAGGCGTTCCGGTCCGCCGCCAGTCCTCTGGCGATCTTGCGCTTGTCGCCGCCGAAGGCCGGTGCGAAGCCGCCATAGGCCTTGGTGACCAGAGCGTCGATGGCCGACATTTGCGGGTCGGCGCAGATAGCCTTCTCGGTCGGCAGTTGCGCCTTACGGCAGTCGAAGGAGGGGCCGTCCGCCAGGGCCGGCGCGGATGCCATCAGCACCAGCGCGGGGACGAACCAAGCGAACACTCGGTTGGGGCGCCGCATATTTCCTCCGGGCCATGTCGGGTTCGACGGCTCAGTCTAGGCGCAACCGCGGCCTTGCGGAATGGCGAAGCAGGCTGGGGCGGTTATTTCGGCTCGCCGGTCACCGGATCGTAGGTGATTTCGACCTTGGCCTTGTCGGTCGTGTAGTAGGTGATGGTATAGCCGTCGCTGTCCCAATCGACCTCCTTCACATAACGGAAGTCGGTCCGCTGCTCGACCTTGGTGATGATTTCCGAGAGCTTCTTGGCATTTTGCGGCGGCAGCGCCTGGTCGTCCGCCGCGAACGCCGGTCCGCCGGCAAGCAAGGCTGCTATACCGGTCGCCAAAATAACTATGCGCATGGACTGCCCCTCAATCTTGTGTTGGCATGAAATGCGCTCAAAAACTCGCACACATGCAGGTTGGTTCCGCAACGCAAAAATAGCGCTTCTTGGGGCGCCTGTCTCGATGCTGTCGAGCGCGCACCAATTCGCTACGGTTTAACAAGCAAAATCTTTTGATTTCAATGCGCAACGGCGCGACTTGACTGTGGCTCCTTACATAACGAATGGCTAACCATGCGTTGGAACGCGAATTCGTCATATTAGCGCTTCGTGGTAGAGCTTTCGGCGAGAGCCTGCTAGAATTGTCGATAATTACAGGGTGGCAATGGCGCGCCGAGCCTGCCGGTGATTTTCGCCGGCAAACGGCGAAGTGTTTTGAGCGCAAGTCGCCTGATCTGGACTGGAAGCAGGGACTGGGGGCTCGACCATGGCTGAACGGAATTATACCCGTCAGCTCGCGACAATCATTTCAATCGATGCCGTGGGATTCTCGCGGCTGATGGGTATCGACGACGAGCTCGCCGTGGCCGCCTTCGAGGAAAGGCGCGACATCATCGCCGACAGCTGCGGCACGTTTGGCGGGCGCACCTTCGGCGACGCCGGCGACAGCATCATGGCCGAGTTCGGCAATCCGATCGAGGCCTTGCGCGCCGCCTTCGATTTCCAGGAAAAGATCGTGATGCTGAACACCTCGGTCGCCGAGGACATGCGCATGCCGTTTCGCGCCGGGATCAACACCGGCGACGTCATCGTGCGCGAGGGCCGTCTCTATGGCGACGATGTCAACATCGCCGCCCGGCTTCAGGAATTCGCGCCGCATGACGGCGTTGCCATATCGGCAACCACCTGGCACCATGTGAAGGACAAGACCGCTGCTGTGTTCACCGATCTCGGCGAATTCAGCCTGAAGAACATCGCCTTGCCGGTGCATGTTCTGATTGCCGGGCGCGGCGGCAATGGTGCCCCCGCCGCGATGGCATTCGCGACGGTTCCGACCGCTCCCGGCCACTACAAGCCGTTTGCAAAAGGCCCGCCGGCGATCGCCGTGCTGCCGTTCCGGGGCGAGGGGGCCGAGCCCGATGTCGGCTATATGGCCGACGGCATTTCCGAAGATATCATCTATGGCCTTTCCAACACGCGCTGGCTTTCCGTGATCGCCAAAGGGTCCAGCTTCCAGTTCCGTGACGACAGCCTGGGCACCCGGTTGATCGGCAACGCGCTCGGCGCGCGCTACATCGTCAGCGGCACGCTGACACGCTACGACCGCCAGATCCGCCTCAACGCCTCGCTCACCGATACGTCGAACGGGCGTCTTGTCTGGTCGCAGCGCTTCGACCGCGACCTGCGTGACATCTTCAGCCTGCGCGACGAGATCGGCAGTGAGATCGTGTCGATCCTCGACAAGGAAGTCGACCGGGCCGAGCAGGCACGCACCTTCCAGGTGCCGTGGGAAAGCCTGGAGACCTGGCAATTGGTGCGGCGCGGCCGCTGGCACATGAACAGGCGCACGCGCCGCGATACCGAAATCGCGCTTGAATTCTTCGACAAGGCCTATCGCGAGGATCCCAATTCGAGCGCCGTGCTGAACGAGCTTGCCTGGTGGTATTTCTGGCGTGCATGGCTGCGTTTCGGCGACAGCGACGATCTGGAAAAGGTCGAAACGCTGGCGCGCAAGGCGTTGCTGATGGACAGCCTCGACGCCCGGCCGCACGCCTATCTCGGCGCGGCCGACATCATGCGCGGCCTGCCGGCCCTGGCGGCCGAGCACCTTGCCGAGGCAATCCACATCAACCCTAGCTTCGCCTTTGCGCGCTCGGCCATGGGCAGCGCGCAACTGCTGCTTGGCGACGCGGCCGGCGCGATACCGTTCTTCCTCGATACCGAGCGGTTGAGCCCGTTCGATCTCTACCGCTTCCACAATCTGGGTGAGCTGGCGGCCGCCTATTGTTTCGTCGAGGACTGGCAGGCGGCGATCGCCGTCGCCGAGCGCTCGCTCAATCTGTCGCCGGGTTACTTCTATGCCAGGTTCCTCAAGATAGGCGCCCTGATCAGGAGCGGCCGCCGCGACGAGGCGGCGCGCGAGCTTGCCATTTTCGCCACCCGGCACCCGGATTTCTCAGAGCAACGCATACGCTGGATACCGTTCGTCGATCCGGCGAGGAACAATGTCCTGATCGCCAACTTCGAGAAAGCCAAGTCTGCGGCATGATCTCTGCCGTCGACGACAAATAACTGTGAACGAATTCACATACGCCGGAGCAATGCAAACCTAGGCCAGAAAATGCCGGCATTGTATCAACGTGGACAGCCGGGGGGCTCGAACGCGCATGATCAAGTTAAAATATTTCGATGCCGTGAGGGCGGCTCAGAAAGCCCAGCGGCCGGTTGTCGACATGCCGCCATTCGACATCAACCGACTCGGCGGCTCCAAGGGCATTGCCTCGCGCATCGCCGGCTTTCTGTTGGGAGACCCGCGCTGGCTGCTTGCGCTGTTGCGCCGTTTCCGGCCGAATGTCGGCTTCGGCAACTTCCTGCTCGTCACCAAGGGCGCCGACGTGCGCGACATATTGGAGCGCGGCGACGAGTTCGAGACACCCTACGGGCCGGAAATGACCGAGCTGGCGCGGGGCTCGAATTTCATCCTCGGCATGCAGGACGGCGCCGCCTATCGGCAGATGAAGTCGGCGGTGCTGAGCGCTTTTCCGCCGGCGGAGGTCGAGGCCACCGTCAGGCCGATCGCCGAGCGCCATTCGCGCGACATCATGACCCGCGCCAGCCCCGGCTTCGATGCCATCGCCGGGCTGATGAAGATCGTGCCGGTGCGCATCTGCCGCGACTATTTCGGCCTCGATATCGACGATGAAACCGAATTCGCCGAATGGTCGATCGCGCTCAGCGCGCTGTTCTTTTCCGATCCGACCGCAAGCCCCACGACGCGCCAGCTTGCTGTTGTCGCCGGCGACCGCCTGATCAAGATCATCGACCGTTCGATCGCCACGATCAGGGAGAAGGCAGGACAGGATGACCGGCCGCTGGCGCGCCTCGTCGCGTTCATGGACCAAGGACGGCTGTCCAAGCCCGACATCCATTCCATCATGCTTGGCATGGTTGCCGGATTTGTGCCGACCAATGTGCTTGCCGGCGGCAACTGCCTCGATGTCATCCTGTCACGTTCCGATGCAAGGCAGGCCGTCGACGCGGCGATCACTGCCAACGACACCGATAAGCTCGACCGGGCGGTTTTGGAGGCCATGCGCTTCAAGCCGATCTGGATCGGGCCGTGGCGCTACACGGCGCGCGATGCGGTCATCGGCAAGGGTACGCGCCGCGAACGGCTGGTGAAGGCCGGTACCGTGGTGATGCCGGCGACGCTTTCGGCGATGTTCGATCCGGAGATCGTGCAGAGGCCAAACGAGTTCGATACGTCGCGGCCGCATCGCGACTACATGGTTTTCGGCTACGGCATCCATCTGTGCATCGGCGCCGAGATCGCCCGCATCCAGATCGGCGAGTGCGTGCGTGCCCTGTTCAGCAAACCGAAGCTGACCCGTGCGCCGGGGCGGGCCGGCAAGATGGCCGATGTCGGTGCCTATCCGGCAAGCCTCAAGGTCGATTTCGAGCGCTCGCAGCTTTGTCGCACGGTCGGGCAGTCCCTGGTGACGGTGGTCTGCCCGATCACCCGCACCGTGCCGCTGGATGCCGTGCGCGAAAAAGTCGGCGACCTCGGCAATCCCTGCGGCGGCGAGCTCCGCGAGGCGCTCGACAAGGTCGGCACCATCCATTTCACCAGCCTCGCCGTCGCCGCCACCGGCAAGGACGACAGATCGGGTCTCGAGACCGGCATGCTGGTGTTTGAAATTTCAGGCGACGGCAGCGCCGACGATGTCATTGCCGCCATCGCGCAAGCCATCGGTCACCGGCTGCGGCCGATCTTCAGGGATGTCTGCGGCCTGCCGGACGGCGGTGCGCTCGAAGATTTCCTCAAGAAGCACAACATCGCGATATCGCCCTCTTTCGGCAGTACCGCCGGATTGGTTTTCGCCGGCACGCCTGGACATTCCGTCCGCCGCATCCTCGCCGAAGCCAAGCTTGCCGACAGCGTGCGCGAGATCGCCGAGAAGCCGCGCACCGGCAACGGCAATGCCCCGGACGTGCTTGCCGAGGCGCGCCGGCATGTCCGGTGCCTGGGACAGTTCGGCTGGGCGTTCGAGCCGGCTGAAAGCCTGCTGGAAAAGCCGGCCGGCAGTTTTGGACGCGCTCTGACGACGACGCTGCTGGTGCCGCCGGTTTTCGCGACGGTGGCAGTCATTCTGGCTGCCTCCTGGTTTATGACCTATCATCTGGTGTTCGGCCGGCCTGTCGGCATAAGCAACATTTCGCTCACCGGCATTGCCGTAGCCGTAACCTCGCTAGTGCTGGCATTTGCCGGGTTGCTGATTTTGGTGGCGCTGCTGGCGCTTATAGCCTTGTGGGCATTGCAGCGCCTCGATGACCGTGACCAGCCACAAACCGCCTCGATCGAGCCGAAGGCGCTGGAAAAAATCCTCGCCCATGAGGATCTTGCCGCGCAGAACCATCTGACGGCGATCTCGACCATGAAGGCCGGCATCTTGCGGCGGCTGGCGCTCAGGTTTTCCTTCTACGTGATCTCGATTGCGGCGCAGAAGGTGTTCAGGCCGGGCTTTCTCGCCAACATCAATACGATTCATTTCGCCCGCTGGGTGCTTTTGCCCGGCACCGACAGGCTGGTGTTCTTCTCCAACTACGGCGGCAGCTGGGAAAGCTATCTTGAGGATTTCATCGCCAAAGCGTCCGAGGGCCTGACCGGCGTGTGGAGCAATACGCTAGGCTACCCCCGCACGCGCTGGCTGTTCCTCGACGGAGCGCGCGACGGCGACCGTTTCAAGCGTTGGGCGCGGCGCCAGCAGGTGCCGACGTTGTTCTGGTACACCGCCTATCCGCATCTCAACACCATACGCATCCGGGCCAATTCGAGAATCAGGCGCGGCATTGCCTCGGCCACCGGCAACGAGGCGCGCGATTGGCTTAGCCTGTTCGGTTCGCTGCCGCGTCCGCAAGCGCGGCCAGCGGACGCGGCCGGGCCGGCTGCCCCTCCATCCACCCCTCTCGAAGAGCTGGAATCCGGAGAAATCCAGTCGATCTTCTTTGGCCCGTTCGGCGCGCTCGGTCATGCGCATATGCTTGCGATCCAGGTGCCGGAAAGCCTGCCGGCAAACAAGCGCAAAGCGTGGTTGGACTTCGTTATCGACAAGACAAGTTTCGGCGACGGCGTGCCAGTCGGCCGTGCCATGACCGTGGCCTTCGGGCCCGACGGCCTGCACCGGCTCGGACTGGAAGGCGGTGTCGACAACAATCCGCTGGACACGTTCCCGGTCGCCTTCCGCCAAGGCATGGGCACACCGGAGCGCAGCCGCATCCTCGATGATACCGGTCCCGACGGCCCGGCGAAATGGCAGTGGGGTTCGCCCGACAAACGGGTCGATGCCGTCATTGTCTGTTACACAGAAACGCCGGCTATGCTGAATACCGAGATCGCGGCCATGAAACGGCAGACGGCGGATGCGGGGATGTCTTTGGTTGCCGAGCTGCCGCTTATGGTCAAGCGAGAGCCGGACGGCGCGGACGCTGAGGAGCCGAAAAAAAGCGGCGACGGCGCAAGGCACGGCAAGCCGGGACGGCTTCGCGCCTACGAGCATTTCGGCTTCGTCGATGGCGTCTCGCAGCCGATCGTCAGAGGCACCGCGCGCGCCAACCGGGGCGCGGCGCCCATGCATGTGATCGCCCCCGGGGAATTCCTGTTCGGCTATCGCGACGAGCACGGTTTCTACCCGGCTTCGCCCTCGGTCGCGGCGGCGCAGGACCGCACCGGCATCCTCTCGCAGGTACGGCGCAACCGCCAGGTGCCTGGACAGCCGCCGCCGCCGCGCGATTTCGGCCGCAACGGCTCTTTCATGGTGGTGCGCCAGTTCGAGCAGCATGTCGAACTCTTCGACGACTATTGCAGGAACGCTGCCGCCCAGGCCGCCGCCGAGACCGGCGATGCCGCTATTACGCCGCGCTGGGTCGCGGCCAAGATGCTCGGGCGCTGGCAGGACGGCAGCTCGCTGGTGCGCAATCCCAACGGCCGCCCGAGCCGGGGCGCCGACAATGATTTCGCGCTTGGCGCGGAGGATCCGCAGGGACACGCCTGTCCGCTCGGCTCGCACATACGTCGCTCCAATCCACGCGATTCGCTTGGCGAGGACCGCGAGACGCAGATCAGGATCGGCAAGCGCCACCGGATCCTGCGTGTCGGCCGCACCTATGAGAAGAAGGAAAGGGGCGGCAAGACCGAGAAGGGCCTGCTCTTCATCTGCCTCAACGCCGACATCGAGCGCCAATATGAGTTCATCCAGCAGACTTGGGTCTCGTCGAGCTCGTTCCAGGGCCTTGTCGGCGAGAAGGATCCGACGATCGGCGCGCGCAACGGCGGCGGCCGGTTTTCGATCCCGTCATGGGAAAAGGTGACCGTGCTCAAGGACATGCCGCAATTCGTCACGACAAAGGGCGGCGGCTATTTCTTCATGCCGAGCCGCTCAGCCTTGCGCTACCTGATTTCGCGGCTTTAGAGCAATTCCAGGAAAAGTGTGATCGGTTTTCCGTCCGGAATTGCGTAAAAACAAAGAGTTAGAGCGTTTCGCCGTTTCCATGAAACGGTGAAGCGCTCTAGGGCCTGTTGAGAATCAGCGTGAGTTGATGACGGATGCGCAAGCGTAGATCATTGCGCTGAAGTTTCGATCTGT